>DAOUAE010000041.1:0-4583 GCA_034433795.1 Chloroflexota bacterium | reverse complement strand
CACCATCCGGCCGAGCGCCCCATCGGTCGGCACGAACCGCCCTCGGTATGATATACTTATCTCTCACGAGGCAGGTGGTTTCGGCGATGACACGCTACGTCCTGGTCCGCTACCACGAGGTCGCGCTCAAAGGCAAAAATAAGCCGTTCTTCCTCGACACCCTGGTCCGCAACCTGCGTCTGGCCACCGCCGGCACCGGCGTGCGCCAGATCTGGAAGGGCCCCGGCTACATCGGCCTGACGCTGGCCGCTGAGGCCGACTGGCCGACGGTCCGCGACCGCGTCGCCCACGTCTTCGGCGTGGCCAACTTCGGCCTGGCCTACCGCACCGACCCCGACCTGGACAAGGTCAAGGCGCTCATCACCGAGGTCATCCGCGGCCAGACCTTCGCGTCCTTCCGGATCACCACCAGCCGGGCCGATAAACAGTTCCCGCTGACCTCCGAACAGATCAACCGGGTGCTCGGCGCCCACGTCGTCGCCCTCACCGGCGCCCGCGTGGACCTCACCAACCCGGACCTGACCATTTACGTCGAGTGGCTGCCGAAAGAGGTCTACGTCTCGCTGGCCAAGGAGCCGGGCCCGGGCGGCCTGCCGGTGGGCACCTCGGGCCGGCTGGTGTCGCTGCTCTCGGGCGGCATCGATTCGCCGGTCGCCGCCTACCGGATGATGAAGCGCGGCTGCCGGGTCACGTTCGTCCACTTCCACAGCCATCCCTTCCTGAGCGCCGAGTCCCAGGAGAAGGCCCGCGAACTGGTGCAGCTCCTGACCCGCTACCAGTACCACTCGCGCCTCTACCTGGTGGCCTTCGGCGAGGTCCAGCAGGAGATCGTCGTCGCCACCCCCGCCCCGCTGCGGGTGGTGCTCTACCGCCGGATGATGGCCCGGATCGCCGAACGCCTCGCCCGTCAGGAGGGCGCCCTGGCCCTGGTCACCGGCGAAAACCTTGGGCAGGTGGCCTCCCAGACGCTGGAGAACCTGGTGGTCATCCAGGACGCCACCCCCATGCCGATCCTGCGCCCGCTCATCGGCATGGATAAACGCGAGATCATCGCCGAGGCCGAGGCCATCGGCACCTACCGCATCTCGATCCTGCCGGACCAGGACTGCTGCCAGCTCTTTACCCCCCGCCGACCCGCCACCCGCTCGACGGTCGAGGAGGTGCGGGCGGCCGAGGCCGCTCTGGACATCGAAGGCCTGATCGCCCGCGCCCTCGAGCAGACCACGGTCGAGGAGTACCACTGGCCGACCGCGCCGGCCACCACCCCCACCCCGGCCGCCCCGGCCCCGACCGGAGCCGAGCCATGACCACCGACCAGGCTCCCCTCCTCGTCTCCGCCTGCCTGGCCGGCCTGCCCTGCCGCTACGACGGCCAGGCCCGCACCGACCCGCGGGTGGTGGCCCTGGTCCAGCAGGGCCAGGCCCTCCCGGTCTGCCCGGAGGTCTTCGGCGGGCTGCCGGTCCCGCGCGAGCCGGCCACCATCGTCAGCCTGAGCCCCCTCAGGGTCGTCACCGCCTCTGGACGCGATGTCACCGAGGAGTTCCGCCGGGGCGCCCTGGCGGTCCTGGCGCTCGCCCGCGCCGTCCGGGCCCAGCGGGCCGTGCTCAAGGAGCGCAGCCCCTCCTGCGGCAGCCACCAGGTCTGGCAGCAGGATCCCACCACCGGCCAGCCCCGCCTGGTCGCTGGCGAGGGGGTGACCACGGCGCTCCTCCGCGCCCACGGCCTCGTGGTCGAGAGCGAGGAAACCTGGTCGGCCCCGGCTCAGTCCAGCGGCACGGTCACCGCCTGCGAGACCGCCCCTCCCGCCCAGGCGGGCACGACCACCGAGTAACCGGCCTCGTCACCCCCCGCCACCACCACCAGAATATCCTCGGCCCGCCGGACCACACAGCGCAGCGCCGCCGTGTCCTCCGGCCGCGGGTCACCCCCCAGCCGGGCGGTCTCCTTGAGGTCCCACAGCGTCCGACAGGCGTTCTCGGCCAGATAGGCCCGGAGGTCCCGCTTGGCCAGCCCGTGGGCGGCCAGCGCCTGGGCGTGCGGCGGCGCGAGGACCACGACGTAGGTGCCCCCGGCATAATGGGTGGTCCGCAAGACCTCCAGCAGACCGCTCAGCACCGCCAGCCCGTCGGCCGGCTGAACCGTGGCCAGCCCCACCGGCCCCTCGCTGGCCACCACCGTCACCGCTCCTCGTCCCGCCGGCACCCCCCGCTCGACGTGGAGCGGCCACCACCCCACCGGCAAACGGTCCTCGGCCTCGGCCAGACAGAGCCCGAAGGCCGCCGGCGTGCCCAGCACCGGCGGCCGCCAGCGGCGCCCCCACTCCCGCCGCAGCCAGAGCGTGAGGGCCCGCCCGGCCGCCGCGTTCGGCCCCGGTCCCGGCCCCAGAACCCCCGCCCCGGCCACGAACCCGAGCCGCCGGGCCACCGGCCCGTGGACGATGAGCAGCGGCGCCCAGGGCCAGGGGCTCTGGAGCAGGGCCGGGAGCGCAAACGCCGGCTGCAGCATGGCCCGGACGGCGGCTAGCACCACCGGACAGACCGCCGGCGGACAGCCCGCCCGCAGGGCCGCCTCAACCACCGCCTCAGCCCGCACGACCTGGCCGGCCACCTCCCCCAGAACAGCCTCCGGCGCGATCCCGCTGGCCTGCCAGGCCGCCTGCCAGCGGAGTCGGGTCAGGGGAGCAAGCGGCAGGCCATCGCCATCGGTGGGAGGCATGGCTCAGTGGTTGGCCCGGATCTGCTGGTAGCGGAGGAGGCTATCCTGGATCACGTCCCAGGCGGCGTCCGCCCCGCGCCAGCCCAGGACCTCGGTCCACTTGCCCTCCAGGGTTTTGTAGGTGCGGAAGAAGTTCTCGATCTCGCGCAGCCAGTGGGGCGAGATATCGTGGAGGTCGCGGATCTCGTCGAAACGGGGATCGCCGACCGGCACGGCCAGGATCTTCTCGTCGGGTCCCTTCTCGTCGGCCATATCGAGCAGCCCGATGGGCCGGGCCCGGACGATGCAGCCGGGGAAGGTCGGCTCGTAGACGGTGACCAGGGCGTCGAGCGGGTCCCCGTCGCGGGCCAGGGTCTCGAGGATGTAGCCGTAGTCGGTGGGATAGTGGACCGAGGCGTAGAGGACCCGGTCCAGGACGAAGACGCGGCGCTCGAAATCGTACTCGTACTTGTTGCGACTGCCCCGCGGGATCTCGACAAAGACTTCGACCGCTCGTTCCATCACGCACTCCCCCCGGTCACGGCCTGCCGTGATTGTACCGGGCAGAGGGGACGCCGGCAACTCCCGGACCGTGACCCGGCGCCGTCTGCTATAATCAGCCCAGAACGCCGGAGGCCCAGACGCCGGTGGCCAAGAAACGCAAACTCAGCAAAAGCAGCCTGCTCTGGTTCCTGCGCAGCCGGCCGTTCGTGCCGGTCGCCGAGATCCGCCGCCGCTTCGGCCTCGAGGCCGTCGACGAGATCGGGATCATCCACGGCCGCGAGGGGAAGATCTACGTCGGGCTGCCGTCGCGGGTCGCCCGCCTGCTGGAGGAGCTCTGGCGCGAGAACCGCATTGATCTGGTGCTCTCGCTCGACCTCCACGCCCGGGTGCTCATCGGCGTCTACGCCCTGCACCTGCGCGAAGAGCGCACCGGCGTCCCCCAACCGGTCGAGGGCCTCCCACCCGACGAGTACGAGGAGGCCGCCTCCTGAACACAAAGACCCCAGAGAGCATCCCCCCTGGGGCGGCCTCGATACCGCGTGTCTGGCTGGTCGACTCAGGTCTGGGCGGGCTGGGCCGGCGCGGTCGTCGAGGAGGCGCGCGCCGGGGCCGGGCTCAGGAGCATGGTCATCGTCCGTCCCTCGATCATCGGCGGACGCTCCACCACCGCCCGACCACCGAGATGGGCCAGGATGGCGTCCAGGGCCCGCTTGCCCAGCTGCGGGTGGGCCATCTCGCGGCCCCGGAACCGGACCGTGACCTTGACCTTGTCGCCCTCCTCCAGGAACCGGAGGATCGTCCGGGCTTTGACCTCGAGATCGTGCTCGTCGGTCGTGGGCGTCAGGCGCACCTCTTTCAACAGCACAACCTTCTGGTGCTTCCGGGCCTCCCGCTCTTTCTTGGTCTGCTCGTACTTGTATTTGCCGTAGTCCATGATCCGGCAGACCGGCGGGACGGCGTTGGGCGCAACCTCCACCAGATCGAGGTTGCGCTCCCGGGCGAGGCGCAGGGCCTCGTGCGTGGGAACGATGCCGATCTGGACACCGTTCTCGTCGATCAGCCGCACCTCGCGGACACGAATGCGCTCGTTAACACGCAGATCCTTTGTGATGTTCCGTCACCTCACATCGTAGGAGTCAATTCAACTATAGCATACCTGGCTGGGTGAGTCAACAGGGGACCGACAGGCCCGCCGCCCGGCAGACCTCAGCGCCGGCCCTTTACGCCGCCCGCGGGTTCGGGTATAGTGGGGGCCGACCACACTCCACCATCGGGAGCCGAGCGTATGGTCATCGAGATCGCCCAGTTGGAGACCCAGCCCGAGCAGGCCGCCGCCTTCCGCGCCGCTCTCCAGCAGGCCCGCGCCGTCCTGGAACAGGCCGAGG
>DAOUAE010000040.1:0-3083 GCA_034433795.1 Chloroflexota bacterium | reverse complement strand
GGCCCGCCGATGGCGCACACTCGAAGCAGCGGACATACAACCGGGCCGGCGCCCGCCGGCCCTGGTGTACGTGTGGGCTGACGGATGGCGGAGAACGACCGCGTGCCGATCCTCTCTGACGAAGAGTCCGGGGCTCAGGCCCTGCTGGCCCAGGCCGCGGAGGTCGTGGCGGCGGCCAGCGCCCAGCCCGACCTGGACAGCTGCCTGCGGGTGCTGCGCGACGGTCTCCTGCGTCTGGGCGTCCGTCGCGCTGGCATCTGGCTCCTCGAGCCCCACAACCCGGTCCTGATCCGCGGCACCTGGGGGACCGACTGGGACGGCCAGGCGGTGGACGAACGGACCCTGGTGATGCCGCTCGGCCGTTTCCTCACCCCCGACCAGATCGCCAGCGGCCAGAAGGTGATCCTGCGGCGGCTGGTCCGCCCGCCGGGACCGGTCGCCCCCCATCAGGCCCGACGCCTCACGGGCGGACCGTCCAACGGGGCCACGGTGGTCCTGCGGGCCAGCGGCCTCCTCCTGGGCATCCTCTCGGTCGATACCCTGCCCGAAGGTTCGCCGCTCACCCCCGCCCAGATCCAGGCCGTCGAGTGGGTGGCCGACCACATCGCCCCGTTCATCGCCCGCTGGCGGACGATCGCGGCGCTCGACGAGCGGCTGGTCCGCCAGGCGGTCGAGCGGACAGAGGAGGTTCGTCGCACCGCCGAGGTCGCCGCCCGGCAGGTGCTCGACCGCCTGGCCAGCGAACTCATCGTGATCCTCTCCCACGAACTGCGCTCCCCGCTCTCGCTGGTTTACGGCTACACCGAACTGCTGCTGGCCCGCCTGGACCAGCTGAGCCGCGACGACCTGCGCTGGATGCTGCAGGAGGTGATGGCCGGGGCGCGGGTGCTGGTCACCCTGCTGGACGAGCTGGTCGACTTTGTCCGCCTGGACCAGCGGGCCCTGGCGCCCGAGCGCCGACCGGTCGAGGTGGCCGCGCTGGTGGCCCAGATGGCGACGGCCTCGCTGGCCGCTCTGGACAGCCGCCGGATCCGGATGGCGGTGCCCGCCGGTCTGGTGGTCCAGGCTGATCCGGTGCTTCTGGAGCGGGCGCTGGTCCATCTCCTGCGCAACGCCCTGACCTATGCGCCGGAGGGACCGGTCTGGCTGCGGGCCGGGGCCGACGACCGGGATGTCTGGCTGGAGGTGGCGGACAGCGGCCCGGGCATCCCGCCGGAGGAGCGCGAGCGCATCTGGGACGCCTTCTACCGGGGACGCGAGGTGGCGGGCCGGGCCACCGGACGCGGTCTGGGCCTGGGGCTGACGCTCGTCCGCCGGCTGGTCGAGGCCCAGGGCGGCGTGGTCGAGCTGCGCTGTCCGCCCGAGGGCGGCTGCGTCTTCCGGCTGGTCTTTCCCCGGGACGCGGCCCCGGCCTGACCGGGGTTCACGGCCGGCCGCCGGCTGGTGTAGCATGAGGCTATGTGGCGCCGGTCTTCACCCCATCCGGCCAGCCCCCTGGCCAGGGTCGTCACGCCGGCAGACCGTCGCGTCGCCCGGCCGGTTCCCTGGCGTGTCTACGCCGGGCTGGTGCTGGCCCAGGTCCTCTGGGCCTCGCTCTACCCGGCCAGCAAGCCCCTCCTCCAGATGGTGACGCCCGCCCAGGTGGCGCTGGTCCGGGGCGTCACCGCCTGGCTGCTCCTGACCGCCCTGGCGCTGCTGGTCAGCGGGCCCCAGGCCTTTCGCGCGGCCCTGCGGCGACCCCTGGGTCCGCTTATCCTGGGCTGGCTCAGTTTCTTCGGCAGCTCGACGATCATGCTCCTGGCCCTCCACGATCTGCCGGCGGCGGTCAACGGCGTCCTCAACAATACCAGCCCTCTCTGGCTGGCATTGGGGGCGCTGCTGCTGGGCCGGGCCCGGCCGCTGACGGTCCTGGGGACGCTCCTGGCCCTTCTCGGGGTGGCGGTCATCCTGCTGGGCGACAGTCTGCTCTTTCTCCTGGCCACGCCGCTGGCGCTCTCGCCCCGGGGAGTGGCGCTGGCCCTGCTGGGCAGCGGGGTCATCGCCCTCTCGCATGTCTGGGGACGGCGGGTGATGGTCGGGAGCGATCCGCTGGTGATGACCGGTCTTTCGGCCGGCTTCGCCGTGCCGCCGCTGCTGGTGGTGGCCGAGCTGACCGGCGGGCTGGCGGCCCTGGGGGCTGTGCCGCTGCCGGCCGCCCTGCTCCTGCTGTACGTCGGGGTCGGCTGCACAGCGGTCAACTTCGCCCTCTGGTTCTGGGCTCTCAAGCACCTGAGCCCGACGCGGGCCGCCCCCTTCCAGTATCTCATCCCGCCGCTGGGGGTGGTCCTGGCCTGGCTGGCCCTGGGTGAGCCGCCCACGCCGGGCCTGCTGCTGGGCACGGCTCTGGTCCTGGGGGGCATCGCCCTGACCCAGCGGCCCGAACCCGCCTCGCGCTGAGAGAGAACCGTGCGGCTATCCCGTCTGCTGGCACTGCAACCGCTCCTCTGGCTGCTGGTCCTGGGGATCGGGCTTCGCTCCTGTGGGGGCGCGGCCCCGGTGCCCACGGCCGTGCCAACCCCGACGCCGGCGGCGGTGGTTGCTCCGACCGTGACCGTCTCCCCCACGCCGACGGTGGCGCCGACCGCCGCGCCGACCCTCACCCCGACCGCGACGCCGGTGCCGACCGCGACCCCTCTGCCCACACCGACGGCCACAGCCACCCCGACGCCGCTCCCACGGGCCATGCGGGTGCCGGGGGAGCCGATCCGGCAGAGCGACACGCCCCCGCCGGCGGTGGCGGCCCGGAGCGTGGTCGTCCTGGACGAGGAGTCGAACACGGTGCTCTACGAGCGGGCCGGCCATGAGCGCCTGCCCCCGGCCAGTCTGACCAAGATCGCCACCGCCCTCGTCGCCCTCGACCTGGCCCCCCTCACCCAGCGCGTCCGGGCCGTGTTCGACCCGGCCAGCCTGGGAGATAGTTCGTTGATGGGGCTGCGGCCGGGCGATGAGCTCAGCCTCGAAGACCTGCTCTACGGGTTGATGCTCCCCTCGGGCAACGACGCCGCCCTGGCCATCGCCACCGGTCTGGCCGGGAGCGAGGAGCG
>DAOUAE010000039.1:0-65145 GCA_034433795.1 Chloroflexota bacterium | reverse complement strand
TGCATGTGTTAGGCACGCCGCCAGCGTTCGTCCTGAGCCAGGATCAAACTCTCCATCCATCGCCACTGCGGTCACAACCGCTCCCGCACGTCTCGCGCCCACTCTTCTGTTGTCAAGGTGCCCGCGCTCAAGCGGTGGTCCGCGAGCGCACTCTCTATTTTACCGCAGCCGTCTCGCGGCTGTCAAGGCCTCCGCCCCATCGCCGTCCCGGCCTGGCGGGTCGGACGCCCGCCCCGGCGCGACCGGTGGGGCGGACAGCACTCACAATTATAGCCGACCACGGCCGCCCCCGGCAAGGGGCGCCGGCCTCATTTTTCCATCTCCCGTCGCCCTTCAAAGGCGCGGCTCAGGGTGATCTCGTCGGCGTATTCGAGGTCGCCCCCGACCGGCAGCCCGCGGGCCAGCCGGGTGATCCGGATCCCCAGCGGGGCCAGCAGCCGGCTCAGGTACAGCGCGGTGGCCTCGCCCTCCAGGTTGGGGTTCGTGGCCAGGATGATCTCCTCGACCTGGCCATCCTGGAGCCGGCGCAGCAGCTCTTTGATCCGCAGGTCCTCGGCGGTGATCCCGTCGACCGGCGAGATGGCCCCGTGCAGCACGTGGTACAGCCCACGGTACACACCGGTCCGCTCGATGGCCAGAACATCGAGCGGCTCCTCGACGACGCAGAGCTTGGTGCGGTCGCGCTGGGGGTCCTGGCAGACCCGGCAGGGGTCCTGGTCGGCGATGTTGCAGCAGACCGAGCAGAAGATCACCTGCTCTTTGAGCGCCAGGATCGCCTCGGCCAGGGCCCGGACCTCCTCCTTGGGCTGCCGCAGGAGATAAAATGTCAGGCGCTGGGCGGTTTTGGGGCCAATGGTCGGCAGTTTGGTCAGCTCTTCGATGAGCCGGGCGACCGGCTCGGCCATCACCTGGGACATCGGCTTTCCCTCCGTCTGGATTATAGCGGATCACCGACCTCCAATTCGCTCGCTCCGCTCCTTGCTCTTTGCCCGCAAACCGGCTATACTATCGCACCGAAATGGTGCAGCCGTTCGAGCAGGCTCAGGCACCGGAATGGGATACCGCGGCGCGCGTGGCGCTGCAGACCGCGGCCGTGCAGATCCAGGCGGTCCTGGAGAACGTCCGCCAGGAACAGCTGGCGCTCCAGGCCCGTCTGCAGGGGCTCGAGCAGGCCGCGCGGGCGCGCCCGCCCAGCTGGGCGCTCCACCACGAGCTGGCGCAGGTGCAGCATCGCAGCCGCATGTTGCGCACCGCCCAGCGCCGGCTGCGGGTGCTGCTGCGGCAGCTGTCGCTCGGCCTGGCCTACCTGCAGGGGCAGCTGGAGGAGACCGAGGCAGAGGCCGGGGCCCTGGCCGACCTCTGGAGCCTGGAGGTGCAGGAGGAGGAGCGGCGCCGGCTCGCCCGCGAGATTCATGATGGCCCGGTTCAGGTGCTGGCCAACGCCGTCTTCGCGGTGGAGTACTGTCAGCGGCTGCTGACCACCGATCCCCAGCGGGCGGCGCTCGAGCTCGAGCGGCTGAAAAGCGACCTGCGGGAGGGGCTGGCCGATATCCGCTACTGTCTCTTCGACCTCCGCCCCGGACCGCTGGCCGAGCTGGGATTGCCGGCGACCCTGCGACGCTACGCCGAGACGTTCGCCCAGCGGTTCGGCCTCGCCGTGCGTCTGGACCTGGACTGCACCCTGCCCCGGCTGTCCCTGGCCCACGAACTGGCCATCTTTCGCATCGTCCAGGAGGCGCTGCACAACGTCCGGAAGCACAGTCGGGCCTCGGAGGTGGTGCTGGCGCTCCAGCGCGACGGCACGGACCTGGTGGTGATGGTGGCCGACAACGGCACGGGCTTCGAGGTGTCCCAGTTCCCGGAAGGGTCGGTGCGCCATTTCGGGTTGACCAGCATGCGCGAGCGAGCCCGGTTGATCCGGGCGACGCTGACCATCGAGAGTGCGCCGGGGAAGGGCACGCGGGTGACTCTCCGCCTGCCGCTCACCGCTGACGCTCTGACCTCGGAGAAGGATGGGCGTGGAGATGGAGAAGATTCGAGTCCTGATCGCCGATGACCATCCGATCGTTCGCCACGGTCTGCGCGGGGTGCTGGAAGCCGAGCCCGATATCGAGGTGGTCGGCGAGGCCAGCGATGGCGCTGAGGCCCTGCACCTGACCCGGACCCTGGCCCCCGACGTGGTCCTGCTCGATGTCCATATGCCCAACGGGCATGGCATTGAGGTGGCGCGCCAGATCAAGCTCCACGCCCCCCGGACCGGCGTGATCATTCTGACCGCGTACGATGATGAAGAGCAGCTCTTCCAGGCGATCAAGGTTGGCGCCTCGGCGTTCTATCTCAAGGACGTCTCCCCGGCCGAGCTGCTGGACGGTATCCGCCGGACGGCCAACGGCGAGTACCTCATCAACGAGAGCGTTTTGACGCGGCCGCTGGTCGCCTCCCGCGTCCTCAAACAGTTCCGCGACCTCTCCCTGGTCGGTCAGGATATCGAGCCGCTTTTCGTCCCCCTGTCTCCACGCGAGATCGAGGTCCTGGAGTACATCTCGCGCGGGCACAGCAACAAGGAGATCGCGCGGGCGCTGAAGATCTCAGATCAGACGGTCAAGAATCATATCACCTCGATCCTGCGCAAACTCAACGTCAACGACCGGACGCAGGCGGTGGTCTACGCCCTGCGTCGGGGATGGATCAAACTGGAGAGCCTCTAGTCCAGATACTCGCGCAGTTTGCGACTGCGGCTCGGATGGCGCAGTTTCCGCAGGGCGCGGGCCTCGATCTGGCGGACGCGCTCGCGGGTGACCCCTAACTCGCGCCCGACCTCCTCCAGGGTGCGGGGACGGCCATCGAGCAGGCCAAAGCGGAGCTGGAGCACTTTGCTCTCCCGCTCGGTCAGGGTGCGGAAAAGGTCTCCCAGCTGGGCGCGCAGCGTCTCCTGGGCGGCGTACTCCAGCGGCGGCTGGGCCAGGCGGTCCTCGATGAAGTCGCCCAGCTCTGCGTCCTCCTCCGGTCCCAGCGGCGCGCCCAGCGAGACCGGCTGCTGGGCGACGTGCAGCGTCTGCTCCACCCGGGCGGCCGCCTCCAGCAGGGCCGCGCAGAGCGATGGGGGCAGTTGCTCGACTTTCTGGGCGACCCCCGATTGCAGGATCAGGCCGCGCCGCTTTTCGGCCGGCAGGCGGGCGGCCTCGGCGCCGGCGACGACCTGGGCCAGCCGGATCTCGTCCTCCTCGCTCAGCAGGCCCACCGCGATGGCGATCTCGGCCGGCAGCGGATCGCGCCCCAGCATCTGCAAAAGTTCGCGCTCGGTCCGCCCCAGCCGGTGGATGACCTCGACCACGTGGACCGGCACCCGGATCGTCCGGGCCTGCTCGGAGAGAGCCCGGCTGACGGCCTGGCGGATCCACCAGGTGGCGTAGGTCGAGAACTTGAACCCGCGCCGGTAGTCGAACTTGGCCACCGCCCGCATCAGGCCGATGTTCCCCTCCTGGATGAGGTCGAGCAGGGGAATGCCGCGCCCCGCGTACTTGCGGGCCACGCTGACCACCAGGCGCAGGTTGGCCTCGATGAGTTGCCGCTGAGCCGCCTCCACCTGGCGCCGGATCGCCGCGTACACCTGACGCAACGTCTCACGGTGGGGCTCCAGACGGGCGGCCAGGCGGTCGGGAGGACAGAGGTCGGCCAGCGTCCCGGCCAGGTCGGCCACGAGCGGCGGCAGGAGACGGGTGGCGACCGAGAGCCGGCGCAGGATCTCCTCACGCTGGGACTCGGGGAAGCCGGCCACGGCGGCCAGGGCCAGCAGTTCGGGCGTGTGCAGCGGGCCGTCCAGCGCCTGGCGGACGGAGGGAGCCTGAAGAGCCGTGGTCAGCGGCTGGTCGGGAGAGTCAACCAGCCGCTGCAGGAGCGCCGCCCCTTCGAAGACGGGGCGGTAGAGGGCCAGGCTCAGGGCGACCGGGTCGTTGCCGACCGCCTCCTCGGTCTGGCGCAGCAGCTGGCCGTTCTCCAGGATGATGGCCAGGCGGCGCTCCTCGTCGGCGGAGAGCAGCGGCACGCGGTGGATCTCGTGGAGGTACTGGCGGATGGGGTCTTCGGAGTCGCCGGCGTCGAGCGGGAGAGCGGCGGTGTCAGCCGCCTTGCCGTCTTCGGTCTGGTCCCACCAGTCGAAATGGTCTGCTGGACCGCCCACCCTTTTCCCCTGTCTGCGGCTGCTGTCCGCCTGGATTATAGGGCTTCCCCCCTCAGCCTGGCAAGGAACCTACCGCTGCGGCCGGGCCGGCGCTCAGGGGACCAGGACGATCTTGCCGAAGTGCTCACCCTTCTCCAGCCGCTGGTGGGCGGCGACCGCCTCGGGCAGGGCGTAGACCCGGTCGATCACCGGTCGGAGCCCCGCGCGACCGGCGAGGGCCAGGAGGGCGCCGAACTCGGCCCGGGTGCCGATGAGGATACCGTGGACCTCCTGGTTGTTGAAGAAGAGAGCGGTGCCGGTCAGGGACAGCTGGTCGCCGGTGGTGGCGCCGGCCAGCACCAGCCGGCCTCGCCGCCCCAGAAGCGCCAGGCTCTGGGCGAAGGTCGCCCCGCCGACGTGGTCGAGCACGACATCGACCCCGGCGTTGTCGGTCAGGCGCCGGACCGCCGTCACCACGTCTTCGGTCCGGTAGATGATGACGGCGTCGACGCCCAGGTCCCAGGCGCGCCGGGCTTTCTCGGGGGTGCCGGCGGTGGTGATGACCCGCGCGCCCAGGAAGCGCGCGATCTGAATGGCCGCGCTGCCCAACCCGCTGCTGGCGCCCCAGATGAAGACCGTCTCGCCCGGGCGCAGCCGCGCCCGGCTGACGAGACCGTGCCAGGCGGTGAGGAAGGTCACGGGCAGGGCCGCCGCCTCAATGGGGGTGAGGCCGGGGGGCTGGGGAAAGAGGTTGTGCGCGGGCACGACCACGTACTCGGCGTAGCCGCCGTCGCGGCCGCCGCCCAGGAAGGTCAGGGACCGGCAGGCGTTGTCCTGGCCGGCGACGCAGAAACGACAGCGTCCGCAGGTCAGCGTCGGCAGGAGGACGACCGGCTGGCCGATCTCCCAGCCAGTCACACCGGGGCCGAGCGCGGCCACCGTCCCGGCGATGTCCATGCCCAGGATGCGGGGCAGGTCTCGCTCCCGCTGGCCTCGCCGGACCCAGAGGTCGCGGTGGTTGAGAGCCACCGCCTGGACGCGCACCAGCGCCTCGCCCGGGCCCGGCGCGGGCGTCGGCCATTCCCGGTATTCCAGCACCTCCGGGCCCCCGTGCCGCTGGAGAACAACAGCCTTCACCGGTCCCCCTTCGCCGTCGTGGTCGCCGGCAGATTACCACACCTGGCGATAGGCGGCAAGGGTGGCCCTGGGCGGTCGGAGCGCTCCGGCCGGTCAGGGGGTCGGAGGGCGGGCTTGCAAGCGCCGCGCGACCTCGGCGATGATGCTGTGGTCGATGGCGTCGGAGTGGGCCCATTCCCACCACAGAAAGTCGCGGACCGCACCCCAGTCGGTGCCGTCGAGTCCCCGGGCCCGGGCGGCCGCGACCAGCCGGGCGAGGTCGGCCTCGGCGATGGTGCGCAGTGAGACAAAGGCCGTCGCGGGGCGGCGCACTGGCATACGGCTGACCTCCTTTGTCCGCGGGTGTGGGCGGCGTCTCGGTCACCAGACGCGCTGCCCGGCGGGGAAGAGGTGAGCAAGAGACGTGCCACTCTCGGCGGCCGGCTGGCCGGCCCGCTGGCAGGGGTCAGTCGGCGTCGGCGGCGTCGAGCCGGCGGAGCAGGAGACAGGTATGGCTGCCGGGAACGACCAAGTGCGGTGGTGGGAGCAGGCCCTCGCCGTAGTCCTGCGGGTCGGCCACCTGGTCCAGCGCCGGCAGAAACTCGCCCTCGTACTCCACCATCACCCGGCGGACCGGTCCGACGACGGTCAGAAAGCAGCGCGGGGCTGGCGTCCGGGTGGTCTCCTGCTGGCGCAGCCAGGCGCAGAGGTCGGCGATCCGCGCCGTCGGCGGGAGGTCCCAGGAGAGGACCAGTCTGTACACCGCTCCTCCTTCGGTTACTCGGGGACCAGATCGGTGCTGAGATACTTCAGGCCGGTGTCGGGCAGGACGGTGACGATCACACTCCCCGCCGGCAACTCGCGGGCCAGTTTGAGGGCGCCGGCCACGTTGGCGCCGCTCGAGAAGCCGGCGAAGATGCCCTCGCGGGTGGCCAGGGCGCGGGCGGTCTCGATGGCCTCGTCATCGGTGGCGGTCAGGAAGCCGTCGCACAACTCTGGCTGCCAGAGCGGTGGCACCATGGCGTAGCCGGTCCCCTGAAGTTTGTGACTGGTCGAGGTGATCGGACCGCCGGCCAGGAAGGGAGCCGAGGCCGGCTCCAGAGCGTAGCAGCGGATGGCGGGATTGCGTTTCTTGAGCGCCCGGGCCACGCCGACGAAGGTGCCGGCGGTGCCTACGGCGGCCACGAAGGCGTCCACCCGCCCGCCGGTCTGCTCCCAGATCTCGGCGCCGGTCGTCAGTTCGTGGGCCAGGACGCTGTTGAGGTTGCGGAACTGGTCGGGTCGGAAGGCCTGGAGTTCGCGCACCAGCTCCTGGGTCTTCTGCTCGACCAGCTCCAGGTCCTCGCGGGAGACCTGACCGGGGCGGGGGCCGCCGGCCTGGGGCACCAGGACGACCTCGGCGCCGAAGGCCCGGAGCATCCGGCGCCGCTCAACCGAGTTGCCCTCGGACATCACGGCGATGAAGCGGTAGCCTTTGACCGCGCAGACGATGGCCAGGCCGATGCCCATGTTGCCGCTGGTCAGTTCGACCACCGTCATGCCGGGCTTGAGCCGTCCCTCGCGCTCGGCGGCCTCGATCATCGCCCGGGCGACCCGGTCCTTGATGCTGCCGCCGGGGTTGTAGAACTCGACCTTGGCCAGAACCCGGCAGGGCAGGCCGGCGGCCAGCCGGTCGAGGGCGACCAGCGGGGTGTAGCCGATCGCGTCGAGAATGCTGGCGACCAGGGGGGGAGGGCGCATCGGTGCTCGCCTCCGGCTGTGAGATCTCCTCTCCGATTGTACCACGACCCGGCCGGTAGGGTATAATCCCGGCGCGATGGAGATCGCCCTGGACGCCCGCCTGCTGGCCTACCAGAGCGGAGGCATCAGCAGTTACATTCGGGGGCTGCTGGTCGGCTTTCGGGGGCTGGGCCTGCGCCGGCTGCCCCGGCTGCTGCTCAGCCGGCGGATGCCACCCGACCCGGAGGTGGCCGCCTTCCCGGTGGTGCGCTGTCTGACGCCACCGCACCACCGCTGGGAGCAGGCGCTCCTGGCCGCCGAGATCTGGCCCCGACGGATCGCGCTCCTCCACAGCCCCGATTTTATTCCGCTCTTCACCCGTCGCTGGCGGAGCGTGATCACGGTGCACGACCTGGCCTTTCTGCGCTTCCCGGAGTTTCTGACGCCGGAGAGCCGGCGCTACTACGGCCAGATCGGGCGCGCGGTGGCGGCGGCCGACGCCATCATCGCCGTCTCTGAGTGCACCCGGCGCGATCTCCTGACGCTGGTGGAGGCGCCGGCGGAGAAGATCACGGTCATCCCCGAGGCGCCGGCGCCGGCCTTCCGGCCGGGTCCGGGGCCGGCGACCGACCGCCCCTATTTCCTCTTCGTCGGGGTCCTGGAGCCCCGGAAGAACATTCCCGGGCTCCTGCGGGCCTACGCCCGGCTGTGGCAGACGGTGGGTGAGGCCTGCCCGGACCTGGTGCTCGCTGGCCGGCCCGGCTGGCTCTGTGCCGAGGTCGTGGCCCAGCTGACCGATCCCGGGTGGCGGGGGCGGGTGCGCTGGCTGGCCGCTCCTGACCAGCCAGCGATCGTCCAGCTGATGCAGGGGGCGCTGGCCCTGGTTCTTCCCTCGTACTACGAGGGCTTCGGCCTGCCGGTCCTGGAGGCGATGGCCTGCGGCACCCCGGTCATCGCCAGCAACCGGGGGGCCCTGCCCGAGGTGGCCGGCGACGCCGCTCTGCTGGTGGACCCGGACCAGCCGGAGGCCCTGGCCCAGGCCATGCGCCAGCTCTGGGAGGACCCGGCGCTCCGTCGCGACCTCGGCCGGCGCGGGCTCCAGCGGGCGGCCGCTTTCTCCTGGACGGCCACGGCCCGGGCCACTCTGGCCGTCTACGCGCGCGTGCTGGGCGATGCGTCTCCTTGTTCTGACGCCTGACCCGCCGGCTCCCCCGACCAAGGGGACGGCCCTGCGCAACTACTATCTCATCGCCGGGCTGGCTACACAGCATACGGTGCGGGTCCTGACCTACAGCCCGCTGGCCGGCGAGGTCGCCGGGGCGCTCCCGGCCGGGGTGACGGTGCGGACGGTGCCGGCGCCGTCACGGTCGCTCGGGCGCCGGCTGCGGGTGCTGCTGGCCTCGACCCGGCCGGACCTGGCCGACCGGCGGTTCAGCCCGGCCTTTGGGCAGGCCTTGCGGGAGGAGTGCGACCGCTTCGGGCCGGACCTCCTGATGGTCGAGGGGCTGGAGATGGCGCCGGCGGTCTTCGCGCTGGGGGCCGAAGGCCTCCGCCGGAGCATTCTGGACGCCCACAACGCCGAGTACCGGCTCCAGGCCCAGGCCTTCCGCCTGGCGCTGGCCGAGCGCCGGCCGCTGGCGGCGGTCTACGCCGGCCTCCAGGCGCTCAAGCTGGCCCGGTTCGAAGGGGAGTGCCTGCGGCGGATGCGGGCGGCCATCGCCGTCTCGACCGAGGACGCGGCGGCCCTGGAGCGGCTGGCGGGACGGCAGCCCCTGCGCCTGGCGGTGGTGCCCAACGGCATCGACTGCACCCTCTGGCGGCCCGCCGAACTCCCACCGGCAGAGCCGCCGGTTGTCCTGTTCACCGGCACCATGGACTACCGACCGAACGTCGATGCGGTCGACTGGTTCGCCCGGGCGATCTGGCCACGGGTGCGGCGGGTGGTGCCGGAGGCGCGGTTTGTCATCGTCGGACGGGCGCCGGCGCCGGCGGTGCAGGCGCTGGCGCATCTTCCCGGCATCACCGTGACCGGGGCGGTGCCGGACGACCGTCCCCACTTTGCGCGGGCGGCCGTTTACGTGGTGCCGGTCCGCTTCGGGGGGGGCGTGCGGTTCAAGGTTCTGCAGGCGCTGGCCTGTGGCCTCCCGGTCGTCAGCACGCGGGCTGGGGCCAGCGGTCTGGTCCCGCCGGTGCGGGAGGCGCTGGTGCTGGCCGACGACCCGGTGGCGTTCGCCGAGGAGGTGGTGATGCTTTTGCGGACGCCGGCCCGCCGGCAGCGGCTGGCGGCGCTGGGCCGGGAGCGTGTCGTGGCCGCCTACGACTGGTCTCAGATCTGGCCCCGGCTGCTCACCTTTGTGGACGAGGTGGGGCGATGCGGCTGAAGGGCTGGCGGCTCTGGTGCGGTCTGGTCGGGCTGGGGGTCCTGGGGATCGGGCTCCTGCTGGTGTTTCAGCGCGCGGCGCTCCTCGATCTTCTGCCGCTGGAGACGCGGCACGCCCTGGTGGCCCTCTACAGCCGGGTGACGGCGCCGGCGCTGGAGACGGCCGATATGGTGCCCATCGCCCACACCGACGAGAATCCCTACGGGATCAACGTTTTTCTGGAGCAGGAGGTCGAGGAGGAGAAGGTCCGCCGGACGCTGGCGCTCATCCGGGCGGCTGGCTTTCGCTGGATCCGCCAGCAGGTCGTCTGGGGCGAGATCGAGGTGCCGGCCAAGGGCCAGTTCCGCGATCGGCAGGGCCACGACACTTGGGCCAAGTACGACCGGATCGTGGACCTGGCGACGGAGTACGGTCTCAACATCATCTTTCGGGTGGACACCTCGCCTCCCTGGGCCCGGCCGGGCAACCCGAAACTGGAGACGCCACCCGCCGATCCTGAGGACTACGCCGACTTCCTGGAGACGCTCATCCGTCGCTACCGGGGCCGGGTCCGCTACTACCAGATCTGGAATGAGCCCAACCTGGCCTTTGAGTGGGGTGGGCAGCCGCCGGACCCGGCCGGCTACGTGCGGTTGCTCCGCACCGCCTACACGCGGGCCAAGCAGGTGGACCCCGAGGTGGTCATCATCGCGGCGGCCCTGGCCCCGACCGTCGAGGAGAGTCCGCGGGCGCTCAATGATCTGAGTTACCTCCAGCGGATGTATGCGGCCGGGGCGCGCGGGGCGTTTGACATCCTGGGGGCCAACGCTTACGGCCTGCGGGGGGGGCCGGACGACCGTCGGCTCGATCAGGAGCGTGATGTGAATTTCTCCCGTCCGTTGCTGCTGCGGGCGATTATGGTCCAGAACGGCGACGCCCAGAAACCGATCTGGGCGTCGGAGATCGGCTGGAACGCGCTGCCGCCGGAGTACCCGGACCCTCCGCTCTACGGGCGGGTCAGCCGCGACCTTCAGGCCCGCTACACGGTCCGGGCCTACCAGCGGGCGCAGGAGGAGTGGCCCTGGATGGGGGTGATGGCGCTCTGGCATTTCCGGCTGGTCAACTGGCGCAGTCTCAACCAGCAGCACGCCTATTTCGGCATCGTCGACGAGGATTTCACGCCGTACCCGGTCTACGAGGCCATGCGGGCGCTGACCGCCGAACCGCCGGTGGTCCAGCGCGGCTACCACCAGGAGCGGCACTGGGCGCTGCACTATGCGGGGAGCTGGGAGATGGTCCCGGCTCCGGAAGCGGTGCTGGGCGGGCTGGCGGTGCCCCGAGGCGCCGACGCCCGTCTCACCTTTCGCTTTCGGGGCACCGATCTGGACCTGGTGGTGGCCCGCCAGCCTGACGGCGGGCGGCTGGTGGTCACGGTCGACGGCCGGCCGGCGCCGGCCCTGCCGCGCGACGCTCAGGGGCGGGCGGTCCTCGACCTGGCCAGCCCGGCGCCGGCGTGGCAGGTGCGCGTCCCGGTCGCCGCGCGGCTGCCCGACCGGGTGCATACGGTCGAGGTGGTGGTCGAGCGTCCGAGCGCTGGAGGACCGGCCGGGCTGGACGGGGTCGTGGTGGACCGCCGGCCGGGCGCGCCGGCCTGGCTGCCCTGGGTGGCGGTCCTGGGGGGTGGGGGCATGCTGGTCGCTGTGGCCCTGCGGCTGAGCCGGCGGGTCTGGCGGGGGTGAGAGCGATGGTCGCGGTGGTGGCGACGGTCAAAAACGAGGAGGCCAGCATCGTCCGACTGCTGGACTCGCTGCTCGCCCAGACGCGCCGCCCGGACGAGATCGTCATCTGCGATGGCGGCTCGACCGACCGGACGGTGGCCATTATCCAGGGCTATATCGCTCGCGGGGCGCCGGTCCGGCTCCTGGAGGCTCCCGGGGCCAACATCTCCACCGGGCGGAACCGGGCCATCGCCGCCACCCGGAGCGACCTCATCGCGGTGACCGATGCCGGTGTGCGCCTCAGCCCCACCTGGCTGGCGCGGATCACCGCCCCGCTGGAGCAGGATCCCACGGTGGACGTGGTGAGCGGCTTCTTCCGTTCGGCGCCGGAGAGCCTCTTCGAACTGGCGCTGGGGGCCACCACGCTGCCGGACGTCGATGAGATCGACCCGGCGCGCTTTCTGCCGTCGAGCCGTTCGGTCGCCTTTCGCCGGCGCGTCTGGGAGCAGGTGGGTGGCTACCCGGAGTGGCTGGACTACTGCGAGGACCTGGTCTTCGACCTGGCGCTCCGGCGGGCGGGCTGCCGGTTTGTCTTCGTGCCCGAGGCGGTGGTGGACTATCGGCCGCGCTCCTCCCTCGGGGCCTTCTTCCGGCAGTACTATCTCTACGCGCGTGGCGATGGCAAGGCCGGTCTCTGGACCCATCGCCACGCTATTCGCTATGGCACCTATTTGGTGGGGGCGCCCCTTGTGCTGCTTACTGGCTTGTGGTATAAGGTTGCCTGGCTTGTGCTCGGCGCCGCGGCTCTGGGGTATGTGTACCGGCCGTACCGGCGCCTCTTCCGCCGGCTCGGACCGCTGGGCTGGCGGGAGCGTCTGCTGGCGGTGCTCCTGGTGCCGTTGCTTCGCCTGACTGGCGACGTCGCCAAGATGCTGGGCTATCCGGTGGGATGCTGGTGGCGCTGGCGGCGGCGCTGACATGCCGGGGGGGCGCATGCCGGCCGTAGGCCAGACGCGCGACCTGGTGATCGTGATCGTCAGTTACAACGTCTGTGCGTTGCTCCGGCAGTGCCTGGCCTCACTGCCGGCAGGGGTGGGCGATCTGCGGGCCGAGGTCATCGTGGTGGACAACGGCTCGCGCGATGGCAGCGCCGAGATGGTGGCCCGGGAGTTTCCGCAGGTGCGCCTGATCCGCAGCCCCGCCAACGGTGGCTACGCCTACGCCAACAACCTGGCCCTGCGGGACCTGCTGGCCGATCCGCCGCCCTACGTCCTGCTGCTCAACCCCGATACGGTGGTGCCGCCGGGAGCGCTGGCCGAGCTGGTGGCCTTTATGGAGGCCCATCCGTGGGTGGGGGCCTGTGGCCCCCGCCTGGTCCTGCCCGACGGGCGGCTGGACCTGGCCTGCCGGCGGAGCTTCCCCACGCCGGCGGTTGCCTTCTACCATATGGTCGGGCTGAGCCGGCTCTTCCCCCGGAGCCCGCGCTTCGCCCGCTATAACCTGACCTTTCTGGACCCGGCGGGCACCTATCCGGTGGACGCGGTGGTCGGAGCCTGCATGCTGGTCCGTGGCCAGGTCCTGCGCGAGGTGGGGCTTTTGGACGAGGCCTTTTTCCTGTACGGCGAGGACCTGGACTGGGCCTACCGGATCAAAGAGGCGGGCTGGAGCGTGTACTATCACGGTGCGGTGACGGTTGTCCACTACAAAGGCGAGAGCAGCCGCCAGAGCCGGCGGGCGGTGATCGAGTTCTACCGCGCGATGTACATCTTCTTCCGCAAACACTACGCTGCTCAGACACCTCGTCCGCTCGCCTGGCTTGTCTACACGGGGATCGTTCTCAAGGCGGCGCTCGCGCTCCTGGTCAACGCCTTCCGTCCGGAAGGGAGGTATATCGTCCGGCTGTGAAGCGCTACCAGAGCGCGCCCTGGGTGTTGCTGCTGCTGGTGGGCGACCTGGTGGCCCTGACGGTGGCCGTCTTTCTGGCCTACGTGCTGCGGTTCCAGTCGCCCTTCTTTACCTACGAGGAGTTTCACCCCCTCGACGCCTATATCGGGCTCTTCGCTCTGCATCTCCTGGCGGTGCCGGTCTCGCTGGCGACGGCCGGTCTCTACCATCCCAAGCGGGCGGTCCCCTGGCTGGATCACCTTTCGGCCATCGTCGCCGGGGTCTCCATCGGGACGATCCTGGTCATCGTGGCCAGCGCGCTGCTCTGGCGCGAGTTCGGTCCCTCACGGCTGCTGATCGCCCTGGTCTGGGGGCTGAGCCTGGTCGGGGTGGTGACCAGCCGGCTGACCCTCTACGGGGTCCGCCGCTTTCTCCGAGCCCGGGGCTACGAGCGCGACCGGCTGCTGGTGGTCGGCACCGGCGAGCCAGCCCGCCTGGTCATCCAGCGGGCGCGTCTCCACCCTGGGCTGGGATACCTCCCCATCGGGGTGGTGGCCGAGCAGCCCGGCCTGGCCGAGTTTGCCGGGCTCCCCGTCCTGGGGACGATCGCCGAGGTCGGCGACCTGGTTCGCCGGCACAATGTCACCGAGCTGATCATCGCCATGCCGACCCTCTCCCATCAGCAGCTGGTCGACATCGTGGCCCAGTGCTACGGCGAGCGGGTGAACATCCGTGTCTTCCCCGATCTCTTCCAGTTTATGACCTCGGGCGTGCACATCGGCGACCTCAACGGCCTGCCGCTCATCTCGGTCAAGGACGTGGCTCTCAAGGGGTGGAACGCCGCCCTCAAACGGGCCATGGACCTGGTGGGCAGCGCGGTGGGGCTGGTCCTGCTCTCGCCGTTGATGCTGCTTATCGCGCTGCTCATCAAGATCACCTCGCCCGACGGCCCGGTCTTCTACTGCCAGGAGCGGGTCGGGCTCGACGGCAAGCCGTTTCTGATGATCAAGTTCCGGAGCATGCGCCCGGATGCCGAGGCCGAGACCGGGCCGGTCTGGGCGACGCCCAACGACCCACGGCGAACCCGGCTGGGAGCCTTCCTGCGCCGCTACTCCCTGGACGAACTGCCCCAGCTCATCAACGTCCTCATCGGCGAGATGAGCCTGGTCGGGCCCCGGGCCGAGCGCCCGCACTTCGTCGAGCAGTTCCGACGGACGATCCCCCGCTACTGGGAGCGGCACCGCGAGAAGGCTGGCATGACCGGCTGGGCCCAGGTCAACGGCCTGCGGGGCAACACCTCGATTGAGGAGCGGACCGCCTACGACCTCTGGTACGTCGAGAACTGGACGATCTGGCTGGACATCAAGATCCTCTTGAAGACGCTGATCGTGATCTTCACGGACCGCAATGCCTACTGATCGCCTGGTCCGGCTGCTGGTCTGGCTGGCCGGCGGCCTGCTCCTGCTCGCCCCGCTGCCGGTCGGGGCCCAGACCCCGACGGCCACCCCGCCGGTGCGGACGCTGACGCCGGTGGCGCGGCCGACGCCGCTCCTATCGCCGACGCTCGGGCCGTCACCGACCGGCACGGTGGTGCCGACCGCCTCGCCGACGGCCTCTCTCACCCCGACCAGCACGCCCACGCCGACCTGGACGCCCCGGCCGCTGGTGCTGCCGCCGACACCGACGCTGGCCTGGCCCACGCCGGCCCCGACCGGCTACTTCGTCAGCCGCTACCTGGCCGCCGCGCCGTTGAGCGGTCCGGCCGACGCCGGTGTCATCCGCGGGCGGGTGATGGACTGGCGCGGGCTCGGGGTTGGCCGTCTGCTCCTGCGCCTGGAGAATGGCGAGCGGTCCTGGACGGCCTTCACGGCGGTCGACGGCTTCTACCAGTTCGCCGATCTCCCCCCAGGGGTTTACAATCTGGAGATCGTCGGCTATCCGGGTCTGCCGGCCCGCGCGGTGCCACTCGGACCAGGCCAGGTGGTGACCATCGACTTTGTCGAGGCCCAGCCGGTGACGCCGACCCCCGAGCGCCCGCCGGGCCGGCCCACGCCGACGCCGGCGGTCACCCCGACAGCAGAGCCCACCCCTCCCCCGCCGCTGTCGCCCACGCCGGTCCTTTTCGGTCCGCCCGGTCCCCGGCTGGAGGACAGCCTGGAGTGGCAGACGCTGCCGCTGGCCTTCCTGGCCGGTGTGGGCGCGGGCCTCGGCCTGGCCGGTCTCGTGCTGGTGGTGCTGGCCCTGCGCCGGCGCTCCTGACCGCGCTCTTCCGGAGAGAAGACCGATGTGGCTGGTCGTCGGCCTGGGGAATCCCGGGCCCGAGTACGCGCACACCCGTCACAACATCGGCTTTATGGTCGTCGAGGCCCTGGCCCGCCGGTATGGCGCCACCTTCCGGCCCAGCCGGCAGGCCCGGGCCGAGGTCGCGGAGATCCGGATCGACGACGAACGGGTCGTCCTGGTTAAACCCCTGACCTATATGAACCTGAGCGGCGAGGCCGTCCGCCCCCTGCTCCAGTGGTACCGGCTGACCCCCGACCGTTTGCTGGTGGTCTACGACGATCTCGACCTGCCCTTCGGGCGGCTGCGCATCCGCCCCCGCGGCTCCTCGGGCGGCCATGGCGGCATGCGCTCGATCATTGAGCACCTGGGAACCGAGGCGTTCCCCCGTCTGCGCATCGGCATCGGCCGGCCGGTCGGGCCGGCCCGCGTCTACGTGCTCCAGCCCTTCACCCCGGAGGAGCAGGCCCAGGTCCCGGCCATTATCGAACGGGCGGTCCAGGCGGTCGAGACGATCATCCGCGAGGGGCTGGAGGCGGCGATGAACCGCTTCAACGCCTGATGGTCAGGCGCCGAACCAGCGGCGGAGACGCTCGGCCTCAAACTGGACCTTGTCGGCGGCGAACGCCGGACTGGGGCCGGCGATCTCGACCTCGGGCTTCGGCTCGGCCAGGAAGCGCCCGCGCACCAGCATCGCCTCGCGGTGGCCGGTTTCCAGGAAGCAGTAGCCGGAGCCGTCGAAGGTGGCCGTGGCGGGCTGACCGCTGAAGGTGGCGGCGATCCGGGCGGCCACCACGGCGGCCTCGGCCTCGGCGAAGATCCCGGCCTTGGGCAGGGGCATGCCGTTGGCCATCGGCACCTCGGTAATGTCGCCGATGGCGTAGACGCCGGGGAAGCGTGTCTCCAGAGTCCGGGGATTCACCCGGACCCAGTCTCCTCCCTCGGTCAGACCGCTCTGGACCACGACCTCCGGGCAGCGGTGGGGCGGCACGCCCAGGAGGAGGTCGAAGGGATGACGTTCGTTGCCGAAGACGACGGCGCCGTTCTCGACCGCAGTGGCCCGATGGGCCGGCAGAAAGCGAATACCACGGGCGGCCAGCCGGCCCTCGATGGCCGTGCAGCTGGCCGGCCCCAGGAGGGGAATCGACATCGGCTGGGGCGTGAAGACCTCGAGCGTCGCCGGCACGCCTCGCTCCTGCAGTGTTTCCTGGAGGAGAAAGGCCAGTTCGTAGGGGGCCGGCGGGCATTTGTAGGGAGCCCCGAAGATGCCGATGACGATGCGTCCGCCACGGAAGGTCCGGAGCGCCTCGGCGGCCCGCGGGACCTCCTCGGGATCGTAGATATTGAAGGCGTGGTCGCGGAAGCCGGGCACCTGGTCGGGGGCCAGGGCTGCTCCCAGGGCGACGACCATGGCGTCGCCCTCCAGCGGCTGACCGTCGACGGTGACGCGGCGGCTGGCGGGATCGATGGCGGTGATCGTCCCGGCGACCACGCGGATGCCGAACCGGGCCAGGGCGCTCAGCGGGCGCCGGCCCTCCTCCAGCGTGCCACGCCCGGTCAGGACCCAGTTCTTGCGCAACCCCAGGAGAAAATATGGTCGGCGCTCGACCAGCACGACCTCGTCTTCAGCGGGCAGGTGCTGGCGCAGGGCGTGGGCGGCGGCCACACCTCCGAAGCCGCCCCCCAGGACCAGCACGCGTCGCATCGCTCTCCTCCCTGTGACAGTGCTGCCCCAATCATAGTGGGCCGCAGGGCTTCCGACAAGACCGACGCCGTTCCCATCCCCCGCGCGCGTGGCCTGGCGTCTTCTCTGGCGTTCTGACGACGGGCGCTTACTGAAAAACGCGGTCTCCGGCCGGGGCACGCGGCTTGCGACAGACTGGCGCAAACCGGGCGTGGCGAGGAGGCCGGCGGTGAATGGGGTCTGGCGGCTGGGACGGATCGCCGGGATCGAGATCGGTCTGCACTACACCTGGCTGATCGCCTTCGCCCTGGTCACTCTGACCCTGGCCCTGAGTTTCTTCCCGACCCTGTATCCGGAGTGGGCCCCCTGGCTGGACTGGCTGGTGGCAGTGCTGGCGGCCCTCCTGCTGTTTGGCACCGTACTGGTCCACGAACTGGCTCATTCACTGGTGGCCCGGTCGCGGGGACTGCCGGTCCAGGGGATCGCCCTTTTCGTCTTTGGCGGTGTCAGCCTGATGCCCGAGGAGCCGGCCACCGCCCGCGATGAGTTTCTCCTGGCGGTGGCCGGGCCGGCCTCCAGTCTGGCGATCGCGGCGCTCTTCTGGGGGCTCTGGCGCTGGCTGGTCCCCGCCGGCACGCCGCTGGCGGGCCTCCTGCACTACCTCTGGCTGGTCAATCTGCTCCTGGCGCTCTTCAACCTGCTGCCCGGCTTCCCGCTCGATGGGGGACGGGTCCTGCGCGCGCTCCTCTGGGCGCTGACCGGCAGTTACGAACGGGCCACTCTCTGGGCGACGGGGGTGGGGCAGGGCTTCGCCCTGCTCCTGACCGGGAGCGGGATTCTGCTGGTCTTCCTGGGGAATCTCATCGGCGGGCTCTGGCTGGCCCTGATCGGCTGGTTCCTGAACGACGCCGCCCAGAGCGCCCGTGTCCAGGTAGGCCTGCGCGCGCTGCTGCAGCGGGCGCGGGTGCGGGATATTATGACGACCGAACTGCCGCTCGCCGCGCCGGACCTGTCGGTGCGGGCCTTTGTGGTCGAGTACGCCGTGCGGCGGGGGCACCGGGCGGCCATCGTGGTCGAGGACGGTCGCCTGGCGGGGATCGTGACGCTGACCGACGTGGGGCGGGTGCCGCCCGAGGACTGGGACCGGGTGCCGGTGCGGGCGATTATGCGCCGGCCGCCGCTGGTGGTGGCCCATCCGGACGAGAATCTCTGGCTGGTGCTGGAGCGGCTCGGCCGCTACGACATCGACCAGGTGCCGGTGGTCGAAGGAGACCGGGTGGTCGGCTGGCTCACCCGCGCGGCGGTGCTCCGCTATCTCCATCTCCGGAGCACGCTGGGCACGGCCCGGCCCGAGGCCGTTTTGCCGGAGGAGCGCCGGGTGGCCTGACAGGCTGCTAGGCCAGCGGGGTGCCGGTGGGCAGGATGGCGAGAATACGCTGAAAGACCACGTCGGGCGAGCCCTGGCCGTCGACCACGCGCAGCAGCCCCCGACGGGCGTACTCCGCGAGAACCGGTTTGGTCTGCTCGCGGTAGACCTCCAGCCGCTTCCTGACCACCTCCGGCTGATCGTCGGGGCGGCGCTGGAGCGGCTGGGGGCAGATGGCGCTGCGGACGCCGCCGTCGGTCGACACCAGCGGGGCGTTGCACCCCGGGTCCAGCCGGCCGGGGACCGGCGGGTTGAAGCGCTGGTGGAAGGTGGCCCCGCAGCAGGGGCAGACCAGCCGGCCGGCCAGCCGTTCGACGATCACCTCATCGGGGACATCGAGCAGGATGACCGCGTCCAGCCGGCGGCCGAGGCGGGCCAGCAGCGCGTCGAAGAGGGCCAGCTGGCGCAGCGACCGCGGATAGCCGTCCAGGACGAAGCCGGCCTGGGCCTCCGGCCGCCGCAGCTCGGCCTCCAGAATCTGCTGGACGATCTCGTCGGGGACCAGAACGCCCTGCTCCAGATAGCGCGCCGCCTGGCGGCCGAGTGCGGTGCCGGCGGCGACTGCGGCCCGGAGCGCGTCTCCGACCGAGAGGCGGTAGAGGCCCAGCGTCCGGGCCAGGCGTTCGGCCTGGGTGCCTTTGCCCGCCCCGGGCGGGCCGAGCAGGACCAGGTTCATCGGCGTTCCCCTCCGGGCCGGGAGCGGCCCCGCTACAGGTTCCGACGTTGTCGGGGAAGATGGCCCAGACCGCGCCAGCGCACACAGCTATCGCAGAGCCATTCCCCGTCCAGCGTCTCCCAGAGTTCGTCGACCGGTCGGTGGGTGCCGCAGAGGCCGCAGCGCCCCTGCGGCCCGGTGTGCAGTTCCAGGATCAGGAGCAGGCTGGCGGCCGCGATCAGAAACAGCAGGACAACGACCAGGTCCATTCTTTAATCGGTCGGCTTGCGCCACCCGCCCAGCAGGACCACCAGGGCGTAGAGCACGATCGCCCCCAGAATGGCCGCGCTCAGCGCCCCGTAAAAGAAGGCCGCCCCCAGGTAGCCAAAGGTCGCGATGACCGCGAGCACCACGACCACCAGGGCGATGCCGACGAGCACCAGGGCGCGCAGGACGGCACCACGCCAGGTCACCGGAACCCCCCTTTCCCGTCCGGGCCTCGGCGGACGCACCGCAGATTCCATGCCGTCTGGCACCGCTCTCGTCGGCTCTGGCGCTGTAGCGTATAATGACAGCGTGCGTGCGGTTCACCACGACCACTGGACAGGCCCGCCACCCACCGAGGCCGAGATCCGGCGGTGGTTCCAGCGCCGGGGTCTCCGGCCTTCGGCCTGGGCCAGCCCGCCTGGTACATATTTTACCCTGCACCACCACCCCTGGACCAAGGTGCTCCGGGTGGTCTGGGGCCACATGACCTTCACCCTGCCCGAGGCCGGTGAGACGATCAGCCTGCAGGCCGGCGATACCCTGGTCCTGCCCGCCCGGACCCCGCACGCCGCCGTTGTCGGCCCGGCCGGTGTCCGCTGTCTGGAAGCCTTCTGGCGGAGCCAGGAGGGGCCGCCTCAACACCATCAGACAACCGAAGGAGCGCCGCTATGGCGATGACCGCGGAAACCCCCAGCGCCGCCGGTGTCCGCTGGGATCTGAGCGACCTCTTCGCCGGACCGGATGATCCGGCTCTCCCGGCCACCCTCGAGGAGATCGACCAGCGAGCCCGGGCCTTCGCCGCCCGCTATCGGGGCACGGTCAAGACGCCGGACGGCCCGGCGCCCGACCATCTGCTGACCGCCCTGCGTGAGTGGGAGGACCTGGCTGAGCTGATGGAGCGGGTCGAGGGCTATGCCCATCTTCTCTACGCCGCCCAGACTGACAGCCAGGTCGCCCGCAACCTGATGGAGCAGGTGGACCAGCGGCTCACCGCCGCCCGCAACGAGGTCCTCTTCTTTGAACTGGAGTGGCTGGCCCTGCCCGATGAGGTGGCCGAGCGGGTGGCGGCGGCACCGGCGCTGGCCCCGTACCGTGACTTCCTGCGCCGACTGCGTCGCTACCGGCCGCACACCCTTTCGGAGCCGGAAGAGAAGATCATCAACGAAAAAGACCGGTCGGGCGTGCAGGCCTGGCAGCGGTTGTTCACCGAGACGACCGCCGCCCTGCGCTTCACCCTCGAGGTCGAGGGCGTGACCCGAACGCTGCCGCTCGACGGTGTCCTGGCGCTTCAGCGCCACCCCGACCGGGAGACGCGCCGTCGGGCCTACGAGACGCTCTACGCCCGGCTGGCCGAGCACGGGGAGCTGCTGACATTTATCTATGATACGGTGATCCTCGACCACCTGACGATGCAGCGCCTGCGCCGTTATCCCGACCCGATGGCCCCGCGCCATCTGGCCAACCGGATCGACGGGGCGGTGGTCGAGCAGATGCTCCGGGTGGTCGAGGCCAACTATCCCCTGGCCCACCGCTACTTCACCCTCAAAGCCCGGCTCCTGGCCCTGCCCAAACTCGCCCTCTTCGACCAGTACGCCCCGGTGGGGACGACCCGCCCGGTCACGTACCAGGAGGCGCGGGAGGCGGTGCTCACGGCCTTCGCGGCGTTCCACCCGACGTTCCTGGAGATCGCCCGAACCTTCTTCGAGAAGAACTGGATCGACGCCGAGCCCCGGCCGGGCAAGCGCGGGGGGGCCTTCTGCGCCTCGCTGACGCCCCGGCTCCACCCGTACATCCTGCTCAACTACAATGACACCGCCCGCGATGCTATGACGCTGGCCCACGAACTGGGCCACGGGCTCCACGGGATGCTGGCCCGCCGGCAGAGTCTGGTCAACTACCATCCGCCGCTGACGCTGGCCGAGACGGCCTCGGTCTTCGCCGAGATCCTGGTCTTCGACCGCCTGCTGGCGGCGACCCCGGAGCCGGCGGCCCAGCTGGGCCTGCTCTGCGGCAAGATCGAGGAGATCTTCGCCACCGTCTTTCGGCAGACGGTCCTCACCCGGTTTGAACAGGCGGCCTTCGCCGCCCGCGACGGCCGCCGGCTGGCGCCCGACCAGGTGGGTGACCTCTGGCTGCAGGCCAACGCCCCCTACTATGGCCCGGCGGTGGAGGTCATCCCCAGTTACCGCTGGGGCTGGTCGTACATCCCGCATTTCATCCACACCCCGTTCTACTGTTACAGTTACGTGTTCGGCGAACTGCTGGTCCTCTCCCTCTACGCCCAGTACCGCCGGGAGGGAGCGGCCTTCATCCCCCGCTACCTGGCCCTGCTGGAGGCGGGGGGCTCGGCCCCCCCAGAGGATCTCCTCGCTCCCCTGGGGGTGGACCTGCGCTCGGCCGCCTTCTGGCAGCAGGGGTTCGATGAACTGGCGGCGCTGGTTGCCCGGGCCGAGGAGACGGCGGCCCGCCTGTCGGTGACTGGAGGGCAGGGCTGAGATGGAGCGCTCCCCCGAGCCGCTGGCCCCGCCCCACGCGGCCGGCCAGGGGCTGGCCGCCGGTGAGCGGGCCGCCCTGGAGCAACGGCCGGAGTTATCCCGTCGCCAGGTCGTGCTGCTCATGGCGGCCCTGATGCTGGGAGTGGCGCTGGCCGCCCTCGACGCCAACATCGTCGGCACCGCCCTTCCCACCATCGTGGCCGACCTGGGCGGTGTCTCCCTCTACAGCTGGCTGGTGGCGGTCTATCTTCTGACCTCGACCACCACCGTCCCGCTCTACGGCCGGCTGGCCGATCTCTGGGGGCGCAAACCGGTCTTCCTCGTCGGGATCGCCCTCTTCATCGCCGGATCGGCCCTTTGCGGGCTGGCCCGCTCGATGCCCCAGCTCATTTTCTTTCGGGCGCTTCAGGGGCTGGGCGCGGGCGCGATCATGCCGATGGCGATGACGATCCTGGGCGACGTCTTCACCATCGAGCGGCGGGCCCGCATGCAGGGCTTCTTCAGCGCGGTCTGGGGGACCTCCAGCATCCTTGGACCGAGTCTGGGGGCGCTCATCCTGACCGTTCTCTCCTGGCCCTGGATCTTTCTGGTCAATGTGCCGGTCGGGCTGCTGGCTCTGCTGCTGGTCGGCCGCGCCTACCACGAGACGGTGGTGCGCCGGGAGCGAAGCATCGATGTCCGCGGGGCGGTCCTCCTCACGCTGGGGACCAGTCTGCTGCTTTTGGCGCTGCAACAGCACCGGCTGATGAGCCCGGAGGCGCTGGGTCTCTTTCTCCTGGCCGGCGGCTGTCTGGGGGCGTTTGTGGCGGCCGAACTCCGCGTTCCCGACCCCATCATCCCCTTCAGCCTGTTGGGTCGGCCGCTCATCGGGGCCAGTTATCTTATCAGCGCGATGGCCGGCTGCGTCCAGTTCGGCGTCTCCGCCTTTGTCCCCCTCTTCGTCCAGGGGGCGATGGGCGGCACGGCCCTCAACGTCGGGGCGGTGCTGGCGCCGATGTCGCTGGGCTGGCCGGTCGGGAGCATTCTGAGCGGCCGGCTCATCCTGCGGGTCGGCTACAAACGGGTGCTGCTGGCCGGGATGCTGGCGGCGCTGCTGGGAGCGGCCGCCCTCCAGACGCTCTCGGTCCGCTCCAGCCTGGGGCTGGTGATGGCGATCGTGGCGCTGGTCGGGCTGGGGATGGGGCTGAGTTCGACGCCGATGATCATCGCCGTCCAGAACGCCGTCCACTGGCACCAGCGGGGGGTGGCCACCGCCCTGGTGCAGTTCAGCCGGACCATCGGCGGCAGCCTGGGCGTGGCCCTGATGGGCGCGCTCCTCAACGCCCAGTTGGGGCTGCGCCTCGGGGGTACGCTGGCGGGTGAGGGGCAGATCATCAACACCCTCCTCGACCCCGCCCGACGGGGGACGCTGGCGGCCGGGGTCGTCGAGACGGTCCAGGTCGGTCTGGCCGGCGCCCTCCATACCGTCTACCTGGTCCCGTTCGGCGCGGCCCTCGTCGGCCTGACGCTGGCTCTTCTGGTCTTCCCCGGCGGGCGGGTCGACCAGCACGTGGTCCGGCGCTGAGCGCGGGATTTTTCCGCCGTCTCAGCCGCCGGCGGCTGAGATCTGGTCCAGGCTGACGGTCCGGCCGGTCTCGGCGCTCTCGACGGCGGCAAAGGCGACCCTCAGTGAAGCCAGGTGGTCGCGTCCTGAGGTCTGGGGCTCGCGCCCCTCGGCCAGCGCCAGCAGCATCTCGCCCATGCTGCCGCCAAAGGCGTCGGGGAACCAGCGGCCGTGGATGGTGAGGGTGTGGCGGGCGATGGGGTCGTCGCGGTGGGCGAGGGTGATCTCGGTGTGAGTGGCCACGGCCGCGGCGGCCGTCCCATCCACGTACCAGGTGTAGCCGTAGAGGCCCTCGGCCGGCACGATGTTGTTGAAGTGCAGTGTGGTCATCAGGTGGGCCTCCGGCGCGTACTCGCCGAGGATGGTGTAGATCATGGGACTGACCGCCACCTGGCCCGGGACCATCGTCGTGGTGGCCTTCACCCGCACCGGCGTCCGGCCGCTGAAGAAGCGGGCCAGGTCGATATAGTGGATGCCATGGTCGACGATGGTGAAATGGGGCAGCGAGACGTACCAGGTGCCGGGGCGGTCCTGGTTGCCCCGGTTGAGGTGAACCAGGCTGTAGAGGTGGCCGAACACCCCCCGCGCGATGAGCATTCGGAGTGCCCGGTGGGCTGGCGCCCAGCGGGCCTGCTGGTTGACCATCAGAGTCACCCCAGCGCGGGCGCAGAGGCGGACGATCTCCTCGGCCTCGGCCACGCTCATCGCCAGAGGCTTTTGAGAGAGGATATGTTTGCCGGCCGCCGCGATCCGGGCGACCAGGGGCAGCCGCTCGGTGGCCGGCACCGCGAGGTCGATCACCTGAATGTCTGGGCGCTCCAGGATCTCGTCGAGGTGACGGGCGACGGTGGGGATACCGAACTCGCGCTGCAGGGCCACAGCCCGCTCGGGAACAACGTCGTAGCAGGCCAGGACGCGGTAACCGAAGGCGCGGTAGGCCGGCAGATGGGCGCTGCGGACGATCTGGCCGCAGCCGACGATGGCGATGCCAAAGCGCTCGCGAACGTCGGCCGGCGGTGGGGCTGGCCGGTACTCCTCAGGGCGGAGCGCCAGCGGAGCGGACATCGGCGTTCTCCGTGGTGAGGATCTGGGCGCCGGTCGGGCTGATTTCGGTCACGATCACCCGTCCGGGAGTCCCGGTGGCGGCCGCCGTGTGCTCGAAGGCGGCGGCCACCGGGGCCGTCTCGGTGGTGGTCAGGGCCAGGAGGGCCGAGCCGGCGCCGGAGAGCCAGACCCCCAGGGCGCCGGCCGCTAAGGCCGCCTCGAAGAAGCGCGGCATGGTCGGGAAGAGTTTCTGGCGATAGGGCTGGTGGAGGGCGTCCTGGGTGGCCAGACGGAGCAGATCGAGCCGGCCGGTCGTGCAGGCGGCCACAAAGAGCGCCGCCCGGCCCAGGTTGAAGACCGCGTCGCGGTAGGGGACGGCCGGCGGCAGGAGAGCCCGGGCCTCGCGGGTTGGTATCGTGAAGTGCGGGCAGAAGATGACCGCCCGCAGGCCCGGCGGCAGCGGGATCGGGACCGGGACCGGGCGGCCGTCGTCCACCACCACCAGCACGCACCCGCCCAGGAGAGCGGGGGCCACGTTGTCCGGGTGGCCCTCGAGCTGGTAGGCCAGCGTCAAAAGGTCCATCGTCGAGCAGGGCTGGCCGGCCACCGCGTTGGCGGCCAGCAGCGCGCCGACCAGGGTGGCTGAGGAGCTGCCCAGCCCGCCGGTCAGAGGGATCCGGTTGTGGAGATGCAGGGCGAAGGCGGGAAGGGGCCGGCCGATCTCCTGGAAGAAGCGTCGGACCGTGCGGTGGGCCAGATTGCGCTCGTCACGGGGGAGCGTGCGGGCGCCCTCGCCGGTGATGGTGATGCCCGGCGGGGCGTCGAGGTCGAGGGTGATCTCGTTGTGGAGCGCCAGGGCCAGGCCCAGGCAGTCGAAGCCGGCTCCCAGATTGGCCGAGGTGGCCGGCGCCCGCACCGTCACTCGCATAGCAGCCTCTCCAGCGCCGCCGGCTCCGGGGCGAGGACCAGCGGTTCGTTGGCGGCGTTCGACTCCACGCCGGGCAGCCGGCGCAGGTGGTAGTCGATGGTGGCGCCGGGGTCTTTCAGGAGGTGGCCCGTGAGGATCGCCACCACCTGGTCGCCCCGGCGGATGACGCCCTCGGCCACCAGCCGGCGGATGCCGGCCAGCGAGGCGGCCGAGGCCGGCTCGCAGCCGATGCCGGCGGCGTCGATCTGGGCCTTGGCGTCCATGATCTCCTGGTCGCTGACCTCGGTCACCACTCCATCGGTCTCCAGGACCGCCTGCTTGGCCTTGAGGTAGTTGACCGGCGCGCCGATCTGGATGGCGGTGGCCACCGTCCGGGCGGGACGGGGCTCGAAGGTTCGGAAGCCGGTCCGGAAGGCCCGGTAGAACGGATTGGCGCCGCTGGCCTGGACCACCGCCAGTCGGGGTTTGCGGCTGATGAGCCCCAGGGTCTCCAGTTCGCGCAGGGCTTTGCCGAAGGCGCCGGTGTTGCCCAGGTTGCCGCCCGGCAGCACGATCCAGTCGGGCGGTGTCCAGTTGAGTTGCTGGAGCAGTTCGAAGACGATGGTCTTCTGCCCTTCCAGGCGGAAGGGATTGATCGAGTTCAGGATGTAGACGCGGTCGCCGATCTGGCGGATGAGCCGCATGGCGGCGTCGAAGTCGCCGCGGATCTGGACCGTCCGGGCGCCGTAGGCCAGGGTCTGGGCCAGTTTGCCGAAGGCGATCTCCCCTTCGGGCACCAGAACGAAACTGCGCAACCCGGCCCGGGCGGCGTAGGCGGCCAGCGACGAGGCGGTGTTGCCGGTCGAGGCGCAGACCACACTGGTGGCCCCGATGGCGCAGGCGTGGGTCACGCCCACCGTCATCCCCCGGTCCTTGAACGAGCCGGTGGGGTTCTCGCCCTCGTGCTTGAGCCAGAGGTCGTCCAGCCCGGCCCAGGCGGCCAGGCGGGGTGAGCGGTAGAGGTTGGTGTTGCCCTCCGGGCCGCTGACCGGGGTGATGGCCAGCGGGAAGACCAGCTCCCGGAAGCGCCAGACCCCGCTGCCCTCGGGCCCGGTGCGGACGGCCAGCCGTCGGTCGAAGGTCTCGCGGCTGATCTGGCCCCGCAGAGCGGCCAGGTCGTGCTCGACCTCCAGGAGCCCGCCGCAGGGACAGCGGTAGAGCGTGGTGGTGATGGCAGACGTGCTCTGGCAGACGATACAGCGCAGTCTCACTTGGCCACCCGGATGAAACTGCTGACCTGCCGCACGACGGGCAGGGTCCTGATCTGTTCCAGGGCCTCGGCCATGCGGCGCTCTTTGGCCAGGTGGGTCATCAGCACGATCTCGGCGCTGCGGGCGCTCTCGTCGGTCTCCTTCTGGATGACCGAGGCGATGGAGATGCGCGCGTCGCCCAGGACGCGGGCGATCTGGGCCAGGACGCCGGGCTGGTCGGCCACCTGCATGCGCAGATAGAAGCGTGATTCGACCTCGCCGAAGTCGCGCAGCCGGGCGCCGTCGGTGCGGAGGTCGATGGGCTCCGGCGTCCCCCGCAGGATGCTCTGGGCCACCGCACAGATGTCGGCCAGAACGGCCGAGGAGGTGGGCCGGGCGCCGGCGCCCCGGCCGTAGAGCATAAGCTTATCGATCTGGTCGCCATCGATGAGGACGGCGTTGAAGACGCCTTTGACGCTGGCCAGGTGGTGATCCAGCGGGAGCAGAGCCGGATGGACGGCCGCCTCGATCTCGCCGTCCAGGCGTCGGGCGGTGGCCAGGAGTTTGATGACGTAGCCCATCTCGCGGGCGTAGCGGAAGTCCTTGGCGTGCAGCCCGGTGATGCCGGTTCGGGGGATGTCCTCCGGCCGGACGTTGGTCCGGAAGGCCAGGGTGGCCAGGATAGCCAGTTTGTAGGCGGCGTCGATCCCCTCGACGTCGTTGCGGGGGTCGGGTTCGGCGTAGCCCAGCCGCTGGGCGTGGCGCAGGGCCTCGGCGTAGTCGCGCCCCTGCTCCATCTCGGTCAGGATGAAGTTCGTCGTGCCGTTGATGATGGCCTGGATCTGGCTGATCTCGTTGGCCACCAGGTCCCGGCGCAGCACGGCGATGATCGGGATGCCGCCGCCGACGCTGGCCTCGTAGAACAGATTCACCCGGCGCTTCTGGGCCAGGGCCAGCAGGGCGAAGCCGTGCTTGGCGATCACCTCTTTGTTGGCGGTGACCACGTGCTTCCCCTGCTCCAGGGCCCGGGCGATGTAGGAGCGGGCGGGCTCCTCCCCGCCGATGAGTTCGACCACGATCTGAACAGCCGGGTCGTCGAGGATATCCTCCGGGCAGGTGGTGAGCAGGGCCGGGTCGACCGGTACCTCGCGGGTCTTCTCCGGATCGCGGACCAGCACCCGCTTCACCCGCAGCCGACAGCCCAGGGCGGCGGCGATGCGGTCGCCTTTCTGCGCCAGCGCCTGGAGCGTGCCGCCGCCGACGACGCCGGCCCCGAGCAGTCCGATCTGGATCTCCTGCATACCCGTCTCTCACCTCTGGCGGCTGCGTCGGGCCGCCCTCTCCGCCGGCCGGGCGGTTCTCAGGTCCGGGGCGCGGCGCGCACCGGGACCCCGAGCCGGGGCAGACAGACCCGGAGAGCGGCCAGCACCGCGTCGATCTCCTCCTCGCGCACCAGTCCCAGATGCCCGATCCGGAAGATCTTGCCGGCCAGGCTGCCCTGACCGCCGGCCAGAACAATATTAAACTCCTCGCGGAGCACTTTCAGCAACTGGCCCACGTCCAGTCCCGGTGGGGCCTCGACCGCGGTCACCGCGTTCGAGGCGTAGCGCTCGTCGCCGAAGAGCCGCAGCCCCAGCGCTTTGATCCCGGCGCGGGTGCGGGCGGCGATCCGGGCGTGGCGGGCGATCCAGTTCTCCAGCCCCTCGGCCAGGATCAGGCGCAGCGACTCCTGGAGGGCGAAGAAGACCGAGACGGCCGGGGTGGCCGGGGTCTGACCGATCTCCAGGTACTTTTTGGCCAGGGTGAAATCGAAGTAATAGCGGGGCATGCGGGCCTGCTGATGGGCGGCCCAGGCCCGGGGGCTCACGCTGACCATCGCCAGGCCCGGCGGGGCCATCAGCGCCTTCTGCGAGGCGGTCACCACCACATCGCAGCCCCAGGCGTCGGTCGGCAGGGGCGTCGCCCCGACCGAGCTCACGCCGTCGACCAGGAGCAGCACGTCGGCCTCGCGGGCCACGGCGCTCAGCGCCGCCAGGTCGTTGGTGATGCCGGTTGAGGTATCGTTGTGGGTGACAAGGAGCGCCCGGTAGCCGCCTTTCTGCAGTTCGCGGCGCACCGCCTCCGGGTCGGCCGGCTGGCCGTAGGGGAACTGGAGAAGGGTCACCTGGGCGCCGAAGCGCTGGGCGATCTCGGCGAAACGCTCGCCGAAGAAGCCGATCGAGGCGGCCACCACCCGGTCGCCGGGCGAAAGGGTGTTGGCCACGGCCGCCTCCAGCCCGCCAGTCCCCGAGGCGGTGAAGATCAGCACATCGTTCTGGGTCTGGAAGACCGTCTTCAGGTTGGCGGTGACCTCGCGGAGGATGGCGGCGAACTCCGGCCCCCGGTGGTTGATCATCGGCCGGCACATCGCCTGGAGCACGTTCGGAGGCAGCGGCACCGGACCAGGAATACGCAGATTCACGCGGTCCCTCCCTCTCTCCCGCGGTCGCGGGCCAGCAGTTCACCGGCCAGACTCCGGTAGGCCTGGGCGCCGCGGGAGTGCGCATCGTACTGCAGAATCGGCTGTCCGAAACTCGGCGCCTCGGAGAGACGCACGGTTCGGGGGATCACGGTCTCGAAGACGAGAGCGCCGAAGTGCCGGCGCACCTCGTCCACCACCTGCTGCGCCAGATTGGTGCGGGCGTCGAACATGGTCAGAACCAGGCCGACGATCCGCAGGCTCGGATTGAGATTATCGCGGATAAGGTCGATGGTCCGGATGAGCTGGCCCAGGCCCTCGAGGGCCAGGTACTCGCACTGGACCGGGATAAGGATGCCGTCGGCGGCGGTCAGCGCGTTGACGGTGAGGAGGCCCAGGCTGGGCGGGCAGTCGATGAGAACGTAATCGTAGGCTCCCAGCACCGGGCGTAAGATCCGTCGCAGACGCTGCTCGCGGGCCAGGAGCCCGACCAGCTCCACCTCGGCCCCGGCCAGCCGGAGGGCCGCCGGCGCCAGGGCGAGCCGGGGGAGGGCCAGCGGGACGATCACCGCCTCCAGCGGGACCTGGTCCAGGAGCGCCTCGTAGATCGACGGGGCCTCCTGGTGCGGGTTGCGGCCCAGGCCGCTGGTGGCGTTGGCCTGGGGGTCGAAGTCCACCACCAGCACGCGGCAGCCCTGCTCGGCCAGGGCGGCGCCCAGATTGATGGCGGTGGTCGTCTTGCCCACCCCGCCTTTCTGGTTGGCGATGGCGTAGACCCGGGCCATCTAATCCACTCCGAAGCGGCGGTGGTAGTCGCGCAGCCGGGCCGCGACCTGTTCGGCGGTGGGGATCCCGCGGGTGCCCGGTTGCTCGACGGCGAAGCTGGCGGTGCAGTGGGCGAAGACCATGGCGGCCACCGGGTCGCCGGTCCGAGCCAGGTGCAGGAGGAAGGCGGCGGCGAAGACATCGCCGGCGCCGGTGGGGTCGCGCTCGACGGTCGGGTAGGCTGGCAGGTGCCGGGGACGGCCGTGCTGGAAGAGGGTGGCGCCCCGGGCGCCCTGGGTGACGACCACCAAAGGGACCTGGGCGACGTAGGTGGCGACCAGGGCCGGGTCGGGGATATCGTACTCGCTGAAGACCAGCACGTCCAGGTGTGGCAGGACGGCCTCGGCCCCGGTCCAGGGCACGGCCCGGACCCGCCCATCGGGTTCGCGGGCCCGCAGCCAGCCCTGGGGCGTGGCCCCGAGAAGGCGCGCGCCGAGCGCCCGGGCCAGGTCCGGCGAGACCTCGTTGGCGACCGGCGCCAGGAGGACGACCGGGGCCGTCCGCCAGGCGGGCGGAACGTCCGCGACGGTCAGCGGTCGGGCCACCGCCAGGAGGTACTGGGTCCGTTCGCCGCCGTGGTAGAGGTTGGCGAAGGTCGTGGTCTCCGCCGACGGGACGGCGTGGACCAGCAGACCCGGCAGGGCGCGGGCCGGGTCGATCTCGGGGCCACAGCTGGTGACGATGGCCACCCGGGCTCCCAGGCGCTGGGCAGTCAGCCCGGCGTAGGAGACCGTTCCGCCGATCTCGTAGCCGCCGGGGACGACGTCGCGGGTGATGTGGCCGATGATGAGCAGGTCTGGCACGGTCACTGCTTGGGCGAGATGACCACCCGACGCTGGTCGCCCTCGCCGATACTGGCGGTGGTCACCGCCGGGTGGTTGGCCAGGGTCAGATGGATGATCCGCCGTTCGGCCGGCGGCATGGCTTCGAGCGTCACCGGCTGGCCGGTGCTCTGCACGCGCTCGGCCATGCGCAGGGCCAGGTTGCGCAGGGCGCGCTCGCGCCGGGCGCGGTACCCTTCGATATCGACCACCAGCCGGCACCAGCGCTGGACGCGTTTGGCGACGATGAGGTTGGTGAGGTACTGGAGGGTGGCCAGCGTTTCCCCCCGGCGGCCGATGAGCAGGCCCAGGTCCTCATCGTCGGTGATGATCTCCAGGACGGCCGTCACGCCCTCGGTCTCGGGGGGAGCGGGATGGACCTCGACCCTGGCCCGCACATGCATCGCCCGCAGCAGGTGTTCCAGCACCTCCCGCCCGACCACCGCCGGCTCGGGCAGCCGGAGGGTGGGAGGCGGCTCCTCCCGGACCGAGACCAGAATGCGCGCCTCCTCACCGCCCAGCCCGAAGAGGCCCCGGCTCCCTTCGGAGAGCACCGTGATATCGACCTCCTCACGGCGCCGGCCCAGGCGGGCGAGTGCGCGTTCAATCGCTTCGCGGACGGTCTTGGCTGTGATCTCCAGGCTTTCCACCCTCTGCCTCCTTCGCCGGTGGCCACGGTCAGCGTCGCTTGCCCTTCTTCCGGCGGTGCGCGGCCAGAGGCCGGGGGCCGGCCGGACGCGGTGTCTCGGCGGCCGGACGCGCGGGCTGGTCCGACGCCACCGTCGGTGGTGTGGACGGAGCGGTCGTCGCCGTCCCGGTCTCCGCGGCGGCCGCCGGACTAGCGGCGGCCACCGGTGTGACCGTGAACAGGTTCCAGCGTGTCAGGGCGTACTGCTGGGCGATCGAGATGAGGTTGGATACCAGCCAGTAGAGCACCAGCCCCGACGGGACGGTGAAGGCGAAGTAGATGAACATCAGCGGCATAAAGAGCATCATCTGGTTCATCATCCGCTGCTGCTCGTCCATCGCCGGGGGGGTGACCATCCGCTGGTAGAGGAACTGGGTCGCCCCCATCAGCAGCGTCAGGATCGGGATGGCCGGCGGCCACAGGCTGACGTGCTCCGGTTGGGAGAGGTTCAGCCAGAGAAACTGCATCACAAAGCCGTCGGCCTGGTGGGTGAGGTTGTACAGGGCCGAGTAGAGCCCGATCCAGATCGGCATCTGGATCAGCAAAGGCAGGCAGCCGGCGGCCGGGTTGACCCGGTGCTCGCGGTAGAGGCGCATCTGCTCCTGCATCAGGCGCTCCCGGTCTTTACCGTACTGTTTCTGGAGCGCCTTCAACTGGGGCTGGAGGGCCTGCATCGCCTTGGCCGAGCGGATCTGCTGGAGGGTCAGCGGGAAGGTCAGCAGCCGGACGATCACGGTGAAGACGATGATCGTCAGTCCGAGGCTGGGCAGGCCCAGGCCGGCCAGCAGGCCGTAGAGCGCGACCAGCGCCTGGGTCAGCGGCTCGACCACGGCCGCGTGCCAGAGGGCACCGATGTCCAAAATCTCGCCTCCTTCAGTCGGTCAGGCACTCCCGGCGCAGCAGGGCTACGGGACCGGATCGTAGCCGCCGGGGTGAAACGGATGACAGCGCAGCAGCCGTCGGAGCGCCAGTTTGCCACCCTGCCAGACGCCGTAGCGCTGCACCGCCTGGGCGGCGTACTCCGAGCAGGTGGGCCAGAAGCGACAGGCCGGCGGGAGGAGCGGCGAGAGCAGCCACTGGTACAGACGGATCGCACCCAGGACCAGCCAGCGGATCATCGTCGTCACGCGCTCTCGGCCACAGAGGGCCCGCCGGCCGCGCCAAGACGCTCGGTCGGCAGGCGCAAAAGCCCGGCCTGTTGGAGCAACTGGCGGACGGCCGTCTGGATCTCGGCGAACGTGGCCGCCACACTGCCCGTCCGGGCGATCCAGAGCAGATCCCACCCCGACGGGATCTGCGGGTAGACCAGACGCACCGCTTCGCGGATACACCGCCGCACCCGGTTGCGGACCACCGCTTTGCCCAGGCGACGGCTGACGGTCACTCCGACGCGGGTCACAGGCAGGCCGTTGGGCCGCGCGTACAGAACAAGGAGCGGGTGCGCCCAGGATCGACCCTCGGAGCGCACCCGGGCAAAATCCTCGCGGCGGACCAGGCGGTATTTCTTCTTCACCCCGCTCCCGATGGCGCCGGCCCACGCCGCCTGTTTAGACCGGCGTCAGGCGATAGCGCCCCTTCAGACGCCGGCGTTTCAAGACCTTTCGGCCGCCGGGCGTCGCCATCCGAGCACGGAACCCATGCTCGCGGGCCCGCTTGCGCCGCTTCGGTTGATAGGTCCGCTTGACCACCGTGGCCTACCTTCGTGCGCTCTTCCGGCTACCGCCTCTCTCACCTGGGGATTATAGACGGTTTGGGCCGGGCTGTCAACCGCGCCCGAGCGGGCGAGCGGCCCGAAGGGCCGTGGCCGGCTGGCGCCATCCCGCCCGCCATGCTACAATCCACCGCGAGCGGCGGCCCGCCCCACGGGCGGGCGGAAGGAGAGTGCGGCGTGCCTCAGCCTCCAGACCCGCCGGGCGGCTCCCGGCGGTCGGCATTGACGTTCGCGGTGGTCACGGTGCTCTTTCTCCTCTTCACCGCCGGCGGCCTTTTTTTTGGCTACATCTTCCTGACGACGCTCCTCAGCCTGCTCGGCGCGCCCGAGCGGGCCCAGCTGGCCGCCGCGCCCGGCGAGGCGATCCGGGCGGTCGGCCAGATCATCCCCCCGGCGGTCAAAGAGCCCACCTCTCTCCTCCCCGGGGGACCGCCGGTCCCGACGCTGCCCGACTTCACCGGCCGCGAGCGGGTGAACATCCTGCTCCTGGGCATCGACCAGCGCCCCGACGAACGGGCCCAGGGCCTGCCCAGCCGCAGCGATACGATGATCATTCTGACCCTCGAGCCGCAGACGCGATCGGCCGGGCTGCTCTCGATCCCCCGCGACCTCTGGGTGCCGATTCCGGGGCACGGGGAGAATAAGATCAACACCGCCCATTTCTTCGGCGACCTGGACCGGCCCGGTGGTGGGCCGGCTCTGGCCAAGCGGACCGTCGAACTCAACTTCGGCGTGCGCATCCACTACTTCGCCCGGGTGGACTTCCGCGGGTTTGAAAAACTCATCGATACCCTGGGTGGCATCACCCTTGACGTCGAGCGCCCGATCAAAGACGATGAGTACCCGACCGAGGACTACGGGATCCGGCGCATCTTCATCCCGGCCGGTCTGCAGCGGATGGACGGCGTGACGGCGCTCTGGTACGCCCGCTCCCGCCATAGCGAGAACGACTTCGGCCGCATGCGTCGGCAGCAGCAGGTGATCCTGGCCGCGCAGCGGGAGGCCCTGCGGCTGGATCTCGACCTCCTGCGCCGGCTGCCGCAGCTCCTGGCGACGGTGCGCGAGACGGTCACGACCGATATCCCGCCCGACCAGATCCTGGCCCTGGCCAGCCTGGCCCGGTCGATCAAAGCCGAGAACGTCACCGCCCGGACCATCGACGCCAGCATGGTGATCGATGTCAACGGCGACGGCACCGTTCTCCTCCCGAACCGCCAGCGGATCCGCCAGGTGATCCAGGAGCTCTTCTTCGACCCGCAGCTGAAGACCGAGGCGGCGCGGATCGCTGTGCTCAACGGCACCCAGCGGGCGGGGCTGGCGGCGGCCACCGCCGAGGCCCTCCGGGCCCAGGGCTACCTGGTGGTGCGGGTGGACCAGGCCCCGGAGCCCGTGCGCCGGACCACCATTCTCAGCCATACGGCCAAGCCCTACACGGTCCAGCGCCTGGCGGCGCTGCTCAAGGTGCCGGCGGCCAGTATCCAGAAGGGATCGGCGGACGACGCCGCCGACATCACCATTATCCTGGGACCCGACGCCCAGATTCCCACCCCGTAGCGGGCAAACGATGGCGACGCTGGTCATCGGTGTGGGCTACATCGGCAGTGCGCTGGTCGAGACCCTGGCCCGGGCCGGCGAGACCGTCATCGGCCTGGACAACTGGTTCTCCACGCCGCGCGCGCCCCTGGCGGCCCTGGCCACCCATCCCCGGGTCCACCTCCTCACCGCCGACGTCACCGACCCGGCAGCCGTGGACCGGGCGCTGGACCGGGCGCCGGTCGAGACCGTCTACTACCTGGCGGCCCAGGCCAGCGCCCATCCGGCCGCCGCCCCGCCCGAGTACACCGAGGAGACCAATCTCCGTGGTCCCCGGCTGGTCCTGGAGGCGCTGGTGCGCCACCGGGTTCCCCGGTTCGTCTACGCCAGTTCGCTGCGGGTCTACGGCCGGCCGCTTCCGCCGGTGGTCCATGAGGACCTGCCCTATGGGCGGCTGGAGGACCTGGCTCACCTCTCGAAGGTCTACGCGGAGAAACTGATCGAGATGTACGCCTGGCGGCACGGTCTGCGGGCCCGGGTGGTCCGGCTGGGCCTGGTCTACGGGCTGAGCCCGGTGATGAAAGAGGATCCCCGCTTTATGACCGCCCCCAACCGGTTCTGCTGGCAGGCGGTCCGGGGGGAGCCGCTGGTCGTCTCCGCCGAGGGCGAGTGGCCGACCGGGCTGATCGCGGTCGCCGACGCGGTCCAGGCGCTCCGGCTGGCGGCCGACCTGGCGCCGGATGAGCCGTATCTGGTGGTGAACGCCGCCCCCGAGGTGGCCACGATCGGCGAGGTGGCCCAGCAGGTGGCCGATCTGGTGGCGGCGCGGGGGGGGAGGATTCCGGTGGCGCGTCCCGGCCCGCCGGCGACCGGCCCGCGCCCGCGCATCCTCTCGCGGCTGGACCGGGTCGGGTTTCGGGCGACGAAGAGCCTGCCGGAGGGACTGGACGAGGTGCTCGCCTATTTCTACCGCCGACCGACCGCCTCCACTGTCGGCAGGTGAGCCGATGAGTGTGGCCCGTCTGCTGCTGAAGGCCCGTCCGGTGCCAGACCAGCTGGCCGACCGGCTGCGGCCGCCGCTGAGCGATGGTCTGGAGCTGTACCTTGACGCTCAGGACCTTGTCGGTCCCTGCTGGCTGGCCATCCTCGTGGAGCGCCTGGCCGCGTTCGACCGGCCGTCCGATTTTGTCTTCCTGGTCGAGGCGCCCATTCGGACCATCGACGGTCGTTTCTTCGACCTGACGGCTGACGATGCCGGCCATCGCGAGACGCTGCGGCGCGTGGTCGAGTACGGAGCCCGGATCGGGGCGCGGGCGGCGGTCCTGCACTGCATCGCCCCGCAGGCCGATCTGGACGGCCTCGACGCCGCCGCCGTGCGGCGGGCCCGTCGGCGGGCGCTGCCCCTGGTCCGCTACTACGTTGACCTCTGCCGGGCGCACGGGCTCATCCCGACGCTGGAGAACATTCCGCCGGTCGCCCGGATGCGCGAGGGCGCCTGGCTGACCTCGGCCATCGGGGTCGTGGCCGAGGATCTGGTGGTCCTGACGGAGGCGGTGCCGGGGCTGGGGGTGACGCTCGACCTCTCGCACGCCCAGCTGGCCCTTAACGCCAGCCGGACGCCCCTCTGGCTGCTTCCTCCGGTCCTGCGCCGGCTGGGGCGCCATCTGCGCCAGCGCTCGCCGGTCCGCGACCTGGAGGCCTACCTGGCCTGTCTCGGCGAGCGGGTGGTCAACGTCCATCTCTCGAACGCCACCGGTCTTCTGGGCGAGGGGCTGCCCTATCACCAGGGGGAGATCGCCCTGGACCGGCTGGCGCGGCGTCTCCTGGTCTCCGTCCCCTATATCGTCACCGAGATCCTGGAGCCCGATCCGGCGCGTTCCCCGCAGATGCGGGCGGCCTGGCGGCGGCTGTGCGCCCTGCGGGCGGAGGTCGCTGGCGCGGAGGGAGACCGTGGTGGCTAGGCTGGGGGAGCAGCCGCTCGACTGGGAGCGGCTGCTGGGGCGGCCGGTGATCCGCTTCGCCCCGGAGGTGCTCCGGCCGGCGGTGGCCGGCCGGCGGGTCCTGGTCACCGGCGCCGGAGGATCGCTCGGGCGGGCTCTGGTGCGCTGGCTGGTGGCGGCGGAGCCGGCGGCGCTGGTCCTGCTGGACCACCACGAGCCCTCGCTCTTCCAGCTGCGGCAGGCGGTCGGCGCGGTCCCGGTTCCCTGCCGCTTCGTGCTGGCGGACGTCCGCGACCGGGTGCGGCTGGAGCGGCTGTTGACCCGGGAGAGGATCGCGGTGGTCTTTCACCTGGCCGCCTACAAGCACGTCACCAGCGGCGAGGAGAACCCGGAGGCGGTGGTCGAGGTCAACGTGCTGGGAACGCTCCGCCTGCTGGAAGCGGCGGCTCTGGCCGGCGTCGAGCGTTTCGTCTACCCATCGACCGATAAGGCGGTGCGCCCGCCCAGCCTCTACGGAGCCACCAAACGGCTGGTGGAGCTGGTTCTGCGGGCGCGGGCGCAGGCCGGGCTCGGACCGCCGGCCGTGGCGGTCCGACTGGTCAACGTGCTGGGCTCGCAGGGGAGCGTGATCGAGATCTTCCTTCAGCAGATCATGGCTGGCCAGCCGCTCAGCCTGACCGATCCGGCGATGCGGCGATACTGGATCACCGAGGACGAGGCGGTGGGGCTCCTGCTGGCGGCGGCCTGGCTCCGGGAGAGCGGGCCGCTGGTTCTCGACCTGGGAGAGCCGGTGCCGCTGGTCGAGATCGCCCGGCGCCTCTGGCGAGCGCTGGGCCGGGAGGGCGAGCCGCCGCTGCGGGTGGTCGGCCCCCGGCCGGGCGAGCGGCTGGTCGAAGAGCTCACCTACCCCGACGAGCGGCTGCGGCCGACGGCTGTTCCGGGGGTCCGGGCGGTGGTGGCGGCGTCGTCCCCACCGGCTGGCCTCCTCGCGGCCCTGGCGGCGCTCGAGCGCGACCTGATGGATCTGGCGCCCGCGGACCTGCGTCGGCGTCTCTTCGCCCTGCTGCCGACGGAGGTGACGGTCTGATGGCCCTGGCCCTGGGGGTGGTTCTGGGGGTGACATTGCTGGTGGCGCTGGTGAGCATGCCGCCGGCGCGCTGGCTGGGTGAGCGCTGGGGGCTGGTGGACCGGCCACGTCCTGGCGAGCTCCAGCGCGTCCCGGTCCCCCGGACCGGGGGCTATGGCATGATCCTGGCCTTCGGCGGGGGGGTGCTGGTCAGTCTGTGGCTCATTCCGCGCCCGGCGGACGAGTGGCCACGGCTGCTCGGGTTCGGCCTGGGGCTGCTGGTGCTCCTGCCGGTCGCCCTGATCGACGACCGGCGGCGGCTGGGGCCGGGGCCGCAGTTCCTGGGGCAGCTGGGGGCGGCGCTGCTGCCGGTCGGCTGCGGCCTGCTGATCGAGACGGTGTCCAGCCCCTGGGGGACGCTGCTGCCCCTGCCGTTGGGGGTGGCTCTGCCGCTGACGCTTCTCTGGATCGTCGGGTTGATCAACACGATGAACTGGCTGGACACGATGGACGGGCTGGCGGCCGGCATCGGGGCCATCGCTGCGGCCGTCCTTTTCTGGCGCAGTTACACGCTGGAGCAGTACAGCATCGCCGCCCTGGCGCTGGCGTTGCTGGCGGCCTGTCTGGGATTTCTCCCCTTCAACCTTTCGGCCCGTCTCTTTATGGGGACCAGCGGCTCGATGTTCCTGGGCTACGGGCTGGCGCTGCTGGCCATCATCGGGGGGGCCAAGATCGCCACCGCCGTGATGGTGCTGGGGCTGCCGCTGGTCGATGCCGTCCTGGTCATCTGGCAGCGCCTGCTGGCCGGGCGGTCGCCCTGGCGTGGGGGTGACGCTGCCCATCTGCCCCACCGGCTGGTGGCGCTGGGGCTGACGCCACGGCAGATCGTGCTGGGCCTCTACGCGGCCTGCGGGGTGAGCGGCGTCCTGGCCCTCCTGCTGCCGGCGATGGTCAAACTCTATCTCCTCGGGGCCGGGGTCGCCGGTCTGGGGGCCCTGGCCGTGGGGCTGCTGCTCCGTCAGCGGTGGCTCCGGCACTCGGGGGCGAACTCGTCGGCCCGTTGACGCTCAGGCCGGCGGAGGCTGGGGCGGCCGGGCCGGGGCGGTCTCCGGGCTGTCTGAGGGCACCTCGGGTGGGAGGAGTTCCCGGCGCAGCCGTTCCAGCGCGGCCCGGGCCAGCCGCGAGACGTGCATCTGCGAGATGTGGAGCCGCTCGCCGATCTCCGCCTGGGAGAGCTCTTCGTAGAAGCGCAGGTAGAGGATGGCCCGCTGTCGGGGAGTGAGCAGGCGGAGGGCGTGCTCCAGGAGCAGGCGGTCCTCAAAGCGCTGGATCTCTTCTTCGGCCGCGCGGCTGGACCAGTCCTCGCCCGCCTCCAGTGGTCGGGCCGGATGGGGGTCCGCCCGCCAGACGGCCTCGACCTGTTCGACCGGCAGCCCCAGGCTCTGGGCCACCTCCTCGGCCCGGGGCAGGCGTCCCAGCTGCTGGGTCAGCTGCTCGGTGGCGCGCTCGATGGCGCCCCGCAGTTCCTGGACCTGGCGGGGGATGCGGACAACGGTCTCGCGGTCGCGCAGATACCGGCGCATCTCGCCGGCGATCGTCGGGATGGCGTAGGTGGTGAAACGGACGCCCCGTGCGGGCTCGAAGCGGTCGATGGCCTTGATGAGCCCGATGAACCCGACCTGGATCAGATCGTCGAGCTGGTCGCCGCTGCGGGCCAGGCGGCGAGCCAGCTGGGTGACCAGGCCGAGGTTGCGGACGATGATCGCCTCGCGCAACGCCGGGTCGCGGCTGACCGCGTAGCGCGCAAGTAAGGTCTCGATCTCGGGTTCGGCGTCGGCCGGGATGAGAGATTCGCGGTCCATCAGCCGGTCGGGAGCTGCCCGTGCTCTTTGGCGTACCGGTACAGGCGCCAGAGGTCGGCCGTGGTCGTGGCCAGGACCTCGGCCGCAGCCGACCGGGCGCGCGCCCAGCGGGCCCGGAGGCCGGCCCAGCGGTGGGCGAGCCGTTCCCACCCCCGGCGCCAGAGGGCGCCGGCCTGAGCGGCGGTCGCCGGCGACAGCCGGGCGCCGAGGTCGCGCCGGGCGGCGGGGGAGAGCAGGAGAACGAGCCCTATCCCGAGCCCCAGGCCGCTGAGAAAGCCGACGAGCCCGCGCCCCATCACGGCCCTCCCTGCCGGCCCAGGAGAACGCTCAGAAAGCGGCCGATGGCCAGCCCCAGCGCCACCAGCCGAATGGCCGGCCGCACCAGCAGGTCGCCGAGGAAGTCGATGGTCCCCCGGAGCGAGAGCAGGCCCCGGTTGGCGGAGTCGAGCAGCGGTGGCACCTGTCGCTGGAGCAGGCGGACCAGTCGCAGGATCTGCAGGACCAGGACGAGGACGACCGAGAGCAGAACGATGTTGAGGAGCGCCAGGATGATGAGGGCCAGGTCGCGGAGGAGAGCAATGACCTCCACGCGCGGTCGCCTCCGGGGGCGTGACTTCACTGCGATTGTATCATACCCGCCGGTGGTTGGCAAAAATGAGGGCGGCCCAGGCGCCGGCGGTGGTCCCCAGGAGATGCAGTTCACCCAGGAGGAGCGGCGTCCACAGCAGGTGCTGGCCGGCCACCTGGCCGGCCAGGAGCCCGGCCAGGGCGAAGAGGTAGCAGCGGCGAAGCGAATGGCCGCGCCGGCCGACGATGGTCTTGTAGGCGGCGGCGTGCAGACCCGCCACCACACCCATCAGGACCCAGAGCGGCGGGATGCTGGCGAGCAGACTGTCTACAAGGGGACCCATCGGCTGTGCCCGCATTATACCAGTCGCCCGCCTTGATCGCCTACGGGGTGGCTGGTATGCTCTGCCCGGGGGGTGACCGATGACGGAGCCGTTGACGCTGGGCCAGCGCGCCGACCAGCTGGCCCGGCTGGCGAACGAGTCCTTTGACGTGGTGGTGGTCGGCGGCGGGATCACCGGCGCCGGCGTGGCCCTGGACCTGGCCAGCCGGGGGCTACGGGTCGCGCTCCTGGAGCAGTTCGACTTCGCCAGCGGGACGAGCAGTCGCTCCTCGAAGCTCATTCACGGTGGGCTGCGCTATCTGGCGCAGGGGCAGATCCACGTCACGCGGGTGGCCGTCCAGGAGCGGGAGCGGCTGCTGCGGCTGGCGCCCCATCTGGTCGAGCGCCTGCCGTTCCTCATCCCGGTCTACGGCGGCTGGAGCGAGCGTCTCTGGCTCGGGCTGGGGCTGACCGTCTACGATCTTCTGGCCGGGCTGGAGCGGTCGCGCTGGCACCGCTGGTGGGACCGCGAGACGGTGCTGCGCCGGGTGCCGAGCCTGCGGGCCGTGGGGCTGGACTCGGCCTACGTCTACGAGGACTGCCGGACCGACGACGCCCGGCTGGTCCTGACCGTCCTGGGCGAGGCGGTGGCCCGGGGAGCGGCGGTGGCGAACTACACCCTGGCCATGGCCCCGCTCTTCGACCACCGGGGGGTGGCCGGGGTGGTGGCCGGCGACCGGCTGAGCGGCCGGGAGTTCGCCATCCGGGCGCCGGCGGTCGTCCTGGCCGGGGGCGTCTGGGCCGCCCGGCTCTTCGCCTGGGATCCTCTGCTGCCGCCGCTGCGCCTCCGCCCCTCGAAGGGGGTTCACCTCGTGCTGCCGGGCGAGCGGCTGGCGCCGGCCGATCTGGCCCTCTACGTGCCGACCGGCCGTGACCGGCGGCTGGTCTTCGTCATCCCCTGGTACGGGCGGACGCTGGTGGGGACGACCGATACCCCGTACGAGGGCGATCTGGCCGCTCCGCGCTGCACCGCCGACGACCTGGAGTATCTCCTGGGGGCGCTGCACTACGCCTTTCCCACGGTATCGGTCGAGCCGGCCGACGTTCTGAGCGTCCAGGCCGGGCTGCGGCCGCTCATCGACACCGGGGCGCGGGAGACCACGGCGCTCTCGCGCGAGGACCGGGTGGTGGCCAGCCCGACTGGCATCGTGGCCGTGGCCGGCGGGAAACTGACCGCCTATCGTGAGATGGCCGAGAAGGTCGGGGATCTGGTTGGCCGCCGTCTGGCGGCTCTGGGGCGCGCGGTGCCCCCCTCGCCGACCCGAACGCTTCCTCTGGGCGGTCGGTGGGCCGGGCCCGACGCGGTGGCGCGTCTGGTGCTGGACCTGGCGGGGACGCTGCCCCCGTCGGTGGCCTGGCACCTGGTCCGGCGCTACGGCGAGACCGCCCGGCTGCTGGCCGACCTCATCGCCGCGGAGCCACGGCTGGGCGAGCCGCTGGTGCCGGGTCTGCCCTGGGTCGGGGCCGAGGTCGTCTACGCGGCCCGTCACGAGCAGGCGATGACCGTGGCCGACGTCTTGGCCCGCCGGACCCGACTGGCCCTGCTGCTGCCCGACCAGGGGCGGTGTCTGGCGCCGAAGGTGGCGGCGGCTCTGGCCGAGGCCTGGGGGCTGCCGGCCGAGGCGGCCGCCCGCCTGGCGGCCGCCTACGAGCAGGACGCGCTGGCCTTTACCCCGCCGGGGCGGGCTTAGGGCAAAAAGCGCAGCGGGTCGACCCGGACCCCGTCGATGCGCACCTCGAAGTGGAGGTGGGGACCGGTCGTCCGGCCGGTCATCCCCACTGTGCCGAGGAGATCGCCCTGATCGACCCGGTCGCCGACCGAGACGGCCAGGCGGCCCAGGTGGGCGTAGAGGGTGACGTGGCCGTTGGGATGGCTGAGTTTGACGTAGGTGCCGTAGCCGCTGTTCCAGCCGGTGGCGGCCTCGATGACCAGGCCGGGGAGGGCCGCCCGGACGGGGGCCCCGTAGGCGGTGCCGATGTCGAGGCCGGGATGGGCGCGGCTGAAGTAGGTGGTGATGGGGCCGAGGGCTGGCCAGATATAGGTCAGGGCCGGGCGACCCCGGCTGGTCGGGCGGAAGCGGTCGTCGGGGACCGGCGGGCTGCCGCTCGCCGGGATGAGCAGGGTGTCGCCGGCGATGATCCAGTTGGGGTCACGCAGATTGTTGAGGGTGGCCAGGGTCTCGACGGTCGTGCCGAACCGCTGGGCCAGGCCCTCGAGCGTGTCGCCGGGGGCGATGGTGTAGGTGAAGGTCTCGGCGGCCTGAGCCGGCAGGCTGGCGGCGAGGCCGAGCCAGGCCCAGGCGGCGCTCCACAGGAGCGCCCGGCGCAGACGAGTCGGTAGTGGCATCCGGTGGTCCCTCCAGGTGGGAGTAGGCCAGGCGTGTGGGGGCGACGCTGGCGAACCGGGCGCATCGTAGCATAGGGACGGGCGCTTGGCAAGAACGATTGTCGCAATTGTCGGTCCACTATCTGGAGTATGGGCCGGTGCGTCGTGGGGGAGCGTCGGAAAAAGCCCGGCGTCCGGCCGCCGGCCGGACGCCGGGCGAGGGGTTAGGTCTGGCCGGCCACCCAGGCCAGGCCCTGGAGGACCAGGCGCCGGAAGTGGGGGTTGGTGAGGGCGCGCGCGTCGTGGCCCAGGGCGTTGTAGTGGACCCGGCCCCGGCCGTAGGTCTTGACGTAGAGGAGGGGATGGCCTTCAGCAGTGGCCAGGACGTGGATCTCCGGTCCCAGGGGGCCTTCGCCCAGGTGGCGGAGTTCGCTGGCGGGCTGGCCGGCGGCCAGCGCCGCCGCCAGGGCCGGGAAGTCGGCGGTGTTGCCGCCGACCTCGTAGAGTTCGTCCTCGATGTCGAAGTCGTCCACTCCGGCGGTGATGGGATGGGTTCGGTCGGCGATGGTCACCCGGAAGGTCTTGAAGGGATCGTGGCGCAGGAAACGGCTGCCGAGCATGGTGAGGTAGGCCGGGCTGTTCCAGAAGGTGGCGCTGGCGGCGTGCAGGCCCAGGAACCCCAGACCGTTCTCGACCGCCTGCAGCAGGGCCTGCACCTGCTCCGCGGTGGGTGTCAGGAAGGTGCTGTAGTTGACGACGGCCTGATACTGGGCCAGGGTCTCGGGGGTGAGGACGCTGAGGTCGTCGGTGATGCGCAGATCGGCCCGGCCCTCGCCGGCCAGGAGCCCGGCCAGTTCGGCGTAGTGGCGCGGGGTGTTGTGGTACTCTGGACCGCCCATCAGCAGGAGAACGCGCAGTCTGGCCATGCCGGTGCCTCCTTCAACGCGTGAGACGTCTGGGGGCCGGCGACCCCGCGGGCTGGCTTCGGTCCTGGCGTGGCCCGGACCCAGGCCTGGCGGAGGTCGCCGGCCGACTCGTTTCTAGAGGATGCGGAAGCCGCCGTCCACGTAGAGCGACTGGCCGGTAACGTAACTGGCGTCGTCCGAGGCGAAGAAGACGGCCACCCGGCCGATCTCCTCGGGCTGGCCGGCCCGTTTCAGAGCGATCCGCTCCAGCACCTGGGGCAGGACCTGGGGGTCCTTCATCACCCAGGCGGTCATCGGCGTGTCGATGAGGCCGGGGTTGATGCAGTTGACGCGGATGTTGTGGGGGGCCAGTTCGACAGCGGCGTTGGCGGTCAGGGCCTCGATGGCCCGCTTGCTGGGGGCGTAGTGGCAGCGACCGGGCAGGACCATGCCGGCCTGGACCGAGCCGATGTTGATGATGGCGCCGCCCCGGCCGGCGGCGATCATGGCCCGGGCGGCGGCCTGCAGGCAGAGGAAGGCGCCCTTGAGGTTGGTGTGAGTGACGCGCTCCCACTCCTCTTCGCTGATCTCGAGGAGCGGGATAATCGACTCGACCCCGGCGTTGTTGACCAGGATGTCCAGGTGGCCCAGTTCCCGCACCACCCGTTCGACCATGGCCTCGACCGCCGCCCGGTCGCGGACGTCGGCCAGGATGCCGATGGCGCGTCGGCCCAGGGCGCGGATCTCGCCGACGACGGCCTCGACCTCCTCCGGGCCGGCCACGTCGTTGACGGCCACATCGGCGCCGGCGCGGGCCATCTCCAGGGCGATTCCGCGGCCGATCCCGCGCCGGGCGCCGGTCACCAGTGCGACCTTGCCCTCCAGTTTGCCTGGCATCGTCCTCCTCCTGTGGCTGGGGTGTCTTGAGCCGGTGGGGCTAGTCCTCCTCGATGATGGCCACCGCCCGCACGGGCGCGGCCGAGGCGCCCCGATACTTGATCGGGAAGACGCAGACCTTAAAGCCGTAGGGGACCGGGATCTGGTCGAGGTTGCAGAGGTTCTCCAGGTGATAGTACTCGCGCTCGAGCATCACCCGGTGGGCCTCCCAGAACTTCCGGCGCTGGAACATATAGGGGACCGGTGGGTCGAAGCCGATAGCGTCGATGCCCATGACCTTGATCCCCTGGTCGAGCAGCCAGTGGACCGCCTCTTTGGTCATGCCGGGATGGTCGGTCAGATACTCCTGGCTGAAGCGCTTCCGGGCGGCATCGGTGCGCAGGAGGACGATATCGAGCGGCTTCAGCCGGTAGTTGATGGCGGCCAGGGCCTGTTCCAGGTCCTCGGGCCAGATCTCGTCGCCGGGCTGTTTATGGGTCAGGTTGAGGACCACGCCATCACCGTAGCAGTACTCCAGCGGGATGCCCTCGGCCCGGGGGGCGTCGGGTTTGACGTGGCCCCAGGAGTCGATGTGGGTGCCGACGTGGTCGCCGGTGACGATCAGACAGTGGTTGGGCAGATGGGTCACCCCGAATTTATCGGTGCCCATGGACCGGGCCATCTGCTCATGGTTCTCCAGGTCGACGATGACCGGTTTGGCGACGCTGGGGTAGACCGGCATCCCCTGGTAGACCTCCATCGAGAGATCGATCAGCCGCACCCGTCCCATAGAACCTCCTCGATAATCGATGATGGCCCTGCGGGCCACTATAGAGCCCCCCTGGGCCCCTGTCAAGGGGCGGCCTCTCAGCGCCGCCAGGCCACCCGGTTGCCCAGGATCTCGCCCAGGTAGCGACGACTCATGGCCGCGGCCTCGCGGGGCGGTCGGGGGGCGCGGGGGGTGCCGTCCAGTTCGACGTTGATCCAGCCGGCGAAGCCGGCCTCGGCGAGAAGATCCAGGATGGCCGGGATGGGGAGCACCCCACTGCCGACCGGGACGTAGTTCACGTAGCCGGTGGTGTCGATCTCGTGGCCCTGGTCATCGCGGGGGTAGGCCCCGCTCCAGTCCTTGAGGTGGACGTGGGTAATGCGCGGCCGGTAGGTCCGCAGCACCTCCAGGATATCGCTCCCCCCTTTGGCGATCTGGCCGGTGTCGGGCGCAAAGCCGACGAGCGAGGGGTCGAGAAGACTCATCATGGTGTCGATATCCTGGCGGGTCTCGACGGCGGTGCCGGTGTGGGGGTGCAGGCCGGTGACCAGGCCGATGCTCTGGCAGTAGCGGGCGATCTCATGGAGAGCATCGGCCAGGCGGCGGAACTGGTCGAGAGTGTAGCCGCCGGGGGGCCGGCGGCCGCAGGCCAGAACCAGGGTTTCGCCCCCGATCTCTTTGAGCGCGTCGGCCTCGCGGCGGGCCATCTCCAGGTCGGTGGCGGCGGTGTCGGGGTCGATCCAGGTCTTGCCGCAGTAGCCGGCGACGGTGGGGATACCGTAGCGCTCGACCAGAGCCCGCCAGCCGCCGGGTTTCTGGTTCCACTCCAGAATGGTGCGGCTGAAAGTCTCAAAGCCGAGGTACCCTAATTCCGCCACATCGCGGTAGGCCTGCTCCATATCGCCGGGGATGCCCCAGGTGATACCGGTGTGGCCGATCTTCAGGCGGTGCATGGTTCTCCTCCTGCGCGGTGAGGATAGGCGGGCAGGCGTCTTTTGCCGACAGCGAATCGGCTCAGCGGTCAGGGGTCAGCGGGCTGCCGGCTGGAAGCAGACCTTGATGGCCTGACGTTCGAGCAGCAGCCGCACCCCGCGCGCGTACTCCTCCAGCGGCAGGGTGGCTGAGACCAGTGGGGCCATCTTCACCTGGCCCGAGGTGATGAGATGCAGGGCGTACTCGGCCCCCAGGCGGCTGCGGCCGCCGTAGCCCTCCAGGCTCAGTCCCTTGCGCCACTCGTCGAGAGTAAAGGTTACCGGGCCGTGGACCACGCCGAAGATGATCACCCGGTGGCGGGTGACCTTCATCAGGCGGTTGACCGAGTCGGCCACGCCGATGCAGTCGATGGAGATATCGAGCGGGTCCTGGCGCAGCGCCTCCCACTCCGGCGAGCCGGGCAGATAGGCGGCGTCGGCGCCCAGAGTCCGGGCCAGGGCCAGTCGCTGGGGCAGGAGGTCGAAGCCGACGACCTCGCGGGCGCCGCGGGCCTTGAGAGCCTGGACGGCCAGGAGGCCGGCCGGGCCGAGGCCCGAGACGCCGACCCGTTTGCCGACCACCTCGCCGGCCCGCAGGATCGAGGTGGCCAGGCAGGTCAGCAGTTCGAGCGAGGCGGCTTCGGGGAAAGAGAGGTGGTCGGGGATCTTCAGGACGTGGTCGGCCGGGATGACGGCGTACTCGGCGTAGAGGGCGACCGGGACGTCGCCCAGGCTCCAGTTGGCGACGCGGTCGCCAGGGCGGAGGTGAGAGACATTCTGGCCGACCCTGACCACGATGCCGGCGCCCTCGTGGCCGGGCCAGCCGGGTTTTTGGGGGTAGACAGGCTGGCCGGGGCGTTCAAAGATATCCACGCCTTGCCAGAGAGTCATATCCCACTGGGGGCAGGTGTTACAGGCCTCGATCTTCACGAGGACGTCGTTGGGGCCGGGCTCGGGGACCGGCAGGTCGAGGATGGTGAACTGGCCCGGAGCAGTGATCTGCAGCGCACGCATGGAGCCTCCCTGAAAGTCGAGAATGTTAGCCTTTGATGCCGGTCAGAACGATGCCCTGGATGAAGAAGCGCTGGGCCACGTAGAAGACGACCAGGATCGGCAAGAGAACCAGGAGCGAGACCGCCATGAGCAGGTGGAAGTCCACATAGCCGAACTGTCCCCGGAACTGGTTCAAGCCGACAGCCAGCGTCAATTTCTCTTTGTCGCGGAGATAAATTAATGGACCGAGAAAGTTATTCCAGTTGCCAATGAAGGCGAAGACTGCTACTGCCGCCAGTGCCGGCTTGGAGAGGGGCAGAATGATGCGCCAGAGGATACCCCAGGTTGAGCAGCCGTCGATCCGAGCGGCATCGTCGAGTTCGTAGGGGATCGTCATAAAGAACTGGCGCAGAAGGAAAATGAAGAACGGCCAGCCAAACCAGGCCGGAACCATCAGTGGAAGAAAAGTGTTCACCCAGCCAAGGTGGGTGAAGAGGATGTAGGTTGGGACCATGGTAACCTCGTTGGGCACCATCATGGTCGCCAGGACCAGAATGAAGAGAAAGTCGCGGGCTCGCGAGCGCAGGCGGGCGAAGCCATAGGCGGCCAGCGAGCACGAGACCAGGTTGCCGATGACGTTGTTGGCCGTAATGATGAGGGTATTGCGCAGAAAGATATCGAAGGGCAGGTACTTGGTCCAGCCCTCGATGAAATTCGCCCACCGTGGCGGGTTGGGGATCCACTGGGGCGGGTAGACGAAGATCTGGTTGGGCTCTTTCAGCGCGGTCGAGACCATCCACAGGAGGGGAAAGAGAAAGATCAGCGCGCCGGGGACGATGAGAGCGTAGGCGATGACATAGCGGGCGGCCTTGCGCAGCCAGACGCCGCGGCGGCGAGCCGGCGCGTAGGGACGCACGGCCAGACTCGGGCTGGCCGGTGAACTGGTTCTCATGGTCGTCGCACCTCCCGCAGGCCAGCCTCATAGTAGACCCAGCGCCGACTGGCCCAGAACTGAAGGATAGTGAGCCCCAGAATGATCAGGAAGAGAATCCAGGCCATGGCGGAGGCGTAGCCCATGCGCAGGTACTCAAAGGCGTTCTGGTAGAGGTAGAAGACGTAGACCAGGGTGGCCGTGCCGGGACCACCACGGGTCATGACGTAGACGTTGGTAAAGATCTGAAAGGCAGCGATGGTCGAGACCACCAGGACGAAGAAGATGACGGGCGAGAGCATCGGTAGGGTGATGTGGCGGAACTCCTGCCAGCGGTTGGCCCCGTCGATGCGGGCGGCTTCGTAAAGGTGTTCGGGGATACCCTGGAGCCCGGCCAGGAGCACTACCATATTGCCGCCCACGTTCCAGAGGCTCATCAGGATAAGGGCGGGCATCGCCCAGGCCGGGTCCAGCAGCCAGCCCGGCCCTTTGATCCCGACCATCTTGAGCAGGGCGTTGAGCAGGCCGACCTCGGGGTTGAAAATCCAGATCCAGAGAATGGCTACGGCCACGCCCGAGGTCACGGAGGGCAGGTAATAGATGGTGCGGAAGACCGCAATACCCGGAACTTTCTGGTTCATCAGGAGAGCGACCAGAATCGAGAGGATGACCCCGAGCGGCACGCTGACCCCGACGTAGTAGATGGTATTGACCAGTGCGATCCAGAAGAGTTGGTCGTTCGTAATGAGGTCCAGGTAGTTCTTCAGACCGACCAGTCGGGGAACATCGATAACCGACCACTCAGTGAAACTCAGGAGGATCGAGGCCAGAATCGGGCCACCGGTGAAGAGCAGAAAGCCGATGAGCCAGGGGGAGATAGCCAGAAAGAACTCGATCTCCTCTCGTGCTGAGAGGCTGAGACCCCGCCGGCGCGCGCGTTGTCCCTCCATTCTTTCGCCTCCAGGCCCCTGGCCCCCGGTCGCCGGGGGCCAGGGGGGACATTCGGGCGCTTACTCCTTCAGGTTCTCGGCCAGGATCGGGTCGGCCTGGCGCTGGATCTCGGCCACGGCGTCTTTGGCGGATTTCTGGCCGTTCATCACCTGATCGATCTCGCGGTTGATGATGTCGATGACCCGGTTGGCCACCGCCGAGATCGGGCGCCCGATCACCGCATACTTCTCCATCGCCTCTTTGAAATACTTCACGCTGGGTGGGGCCTCCGGCGAGTCCATCCAGGACTGATAGGCCGACTTGCGGGAGACGCTGCCCCGGCCGGTCCGCCCCCACATGAACTCCTGGCCCTCTTTGGAGAGGTACTCGCGAAGATACGTCCAGGCCGCATCGGGGTACTTGCTGTCGCGCGTGATCCCGAACCCACTCCCGAATGAGCCGGTGATCTGGCGGGCTGGGCCTTTGGGCCAGGGCGCCACATCCCAGTTGCCCTTGCCGAAGGCCCCGAATTTGTTGTAGGTGGGGGTGTTCCACGAGGCGGTGGTGGCCATCGCTACGCGACCGGCCAGCCAGGGACCACCCTGAATGGCCTGCATCTCAGCCGGGGACGGGGCGACCTTATGCTTGTGCAGCATCGCCGCCCACCATTCGAGGGCCTCGATGTTGCGCGGGTCATTGATGAGCGTGCCAACCTCGACATCGTTCTCAACCTTGATGACCTCACCACCCCAGCCGCCGGTCCAGGTGATGAGGAAGACGTTGGGGCTGATGGGCAGCCCCTGGAAGCCCCACTGCTGACCGGGCTTGGTCAGCCGCCTGGCCAGGTCCAGCAACTCCTCGAAGGTCATATTCTCCTTCGGATAGGGGACTTTGGCCTCGTCGAAGATCTTTTTGTTGTAGCCCAGGATCAGGGGGCCATGGTCGTAGGGAATAGCGTAGTGCTCGCCTTTGTAACGGTAGAGTTTCAAGGGCTCAGGCCAGAAGTCGTTGGGAAAGTCGAACTCACGGTCCTGCTTGAGATACGGCTCCAGGCTGCGGAAGGCGCCGAGTTTAATCCACGGCTGAATATAGGCACCGTGAACGTAGATGACGTCGGGCAGGGTTTTGGCGGCAGCCCAAGTCGGGACGATCCGGTTATGGTCAGCCCAGGTGTTGTAGGTGCTCTTGATCCTGATGTTGGGGTGCCGCTCCATGAATTTTTTGTTGAACTCCTCCTGGACCGGCTGGAAGGCGGCCTCCCAGGTGAAGGCCATCTGCAGTTCAACCACCTGGCCCTCGGTCTTGGCCGCCGGCTGGGCGGCCGGGGTGGGCGTCGGCGCGGCCTTGGGCTGGGCGGCGGGCTTGGGAGCCTCGGCTGGCTTGGCCGGGGCCGGCGTCGGGGTGGGAGCGGCGGCCGGTGCGCAGCTGGCCAGGAGCAGCCCTCCCGCTGTGGCCACGGAAAGCCCTATGAGACGGCGACGGCTCAGCGCGTAATACATAAACCTCCCCCTTTGTTCGAATGTCCTCACAGGCGCGGTATTTTGCGCCTCGCTCCCGCCTCCCTGCGACGGACTCGTCCCCTCACCCGGCCGTGGCGTGGCCGGCTGAGTCTCAGCCGGAACCGGTAGAGGAGTCCATCTTCTCACCTGGCTGGGCCTCCCTTTCACCACTCAGGCTGAGGCTGTCCAGGCTGAGCACCCGTTCACGCAGCTCCAAAAGGTGGCGATGGATGGCGGCCTCGGCCTGGTCGGGGTCGCCGGTCCGGAGGGCGGTCACCACCGCCCGGTGGCGCTCGGCCAGATGCAGCGAGGGCAGCCCCAGAAGCCCGGTGCTGACGTAGGTCCAGTGAGTGGGATGGATGGCCGACCAGAGGCGCACGAGCAGGGTGTTGCCCGAGGCCTTGCAGAGCCGGCGGTGGAACTCGACGTCGTACTCGACAAAGCGCCGCAGATCCCCTGTCTGGGCGGCCTCGACCATCGCCGTGACCAGACGGTCCAGCGCCGCGAGATCGGCCGGCGTCAGCCGCTGACAGGCCTGGCGCACCGCGTAGCCCTCGATCAGGGCCCGCATCTCGTAGACCTCACAGAGGTCTTTCTGGGTCAGCTGCCGCACCCGCACGCCCCGGTTGGGACTGGAGACCACCAGCCCCAGCTGCTCCAGTTCGCGCAGGGCCTCACGGACCGTCCCCTGGCTGAGCCCCAGCTGGCGGGCCAGACGGGTCTCAACGATGCGGTCGCCCGGACGCAGCTGCCCCTGCAGGATGGCCCGGGTCAGCGCCTCGCGGACCTCGTCGCGCAGCGTCCGCCGGGGACGAATGGTCAGCGTCGGTGTGGGCTCAATCATCGATGATTTATAACCTCCGGTCTCTAAGATACCGGCGGGCCTCCTGCTTGTCAAGCGTCTTCTCACGATCAGCTCCCCGTCGGGCGCAAAAAGCCCGGACCAGAGTCATCTGGTCCGGGCTGGGGCTCCCGGCAGGGTCGGCCCGTGTCCCGCCAGCGCTGGTCTTCCCCTTATCCCTCAACAGCCTGGAGTTGCCGGAGAACGGGGCGGGCCTCCTTCTCCAGCGTGGCGGCCACGTCCTTGAAGACGGTGTCGGCCGGCTCTTTGTTGATGACGATGCGCTCCAGCCCCTTGCCGATGATCTGGTCGCCGTTGGGGATGAAGACCCGCGCGACGTCCTGCGGCCGGGTCAGCGGCAGTTGCCTGACAGCGGTCTGGAAATTGGGCCGCTGCTTGTAGAACTCCTGCATCGCCGGACTCTCGATGGCCGACTTGCGGACCGGCATATAGCCGGTATTCTGCGACCAGAAGATGGTGGTCTCGGTCGAGGTGGCGAACTTGATGTACTTGAAGGCGGCTTCCTGCTTGTCCGGCGGGGTGGCCGCCAGGATGGCCAGCCCCGACCCGCCGGTGCAGCAGCCGAACCCGGCCGGCCCTTTGGGCAGGAAAGCCGTCCCCACCGGGAACTGGGCGTTCTTCTCGTGGCCGGCCAGCCCGGCCGTCGAGCCCATAATGGCGGCGGCGATCCCCCCACGGAACTCGTTATCGATATTCTGCGGCGTACTGGCCCAGCCCTCGACCGTCGTCGAGCGGTAGAACTCACCAGCCTGGACCGCTGGCGGCTCGGCGATCCGGATCTTGAAGTCGGGGTCGGAGTAGGCGCCGCCCCACTGCCAGACCACGCACTGGAAGAGCCAGGCGATATAGCTGGCCGCGCCGGGGTGGGCGAAAGCGTAGCGGGTGACCTTGCCGCTGCTGTCCTTCTTGAGGAGTTTGGGCACCCACGTCTTGAACTCCTCCCAGGTCTCCGGCCCCCGGTCCGGCAGCCCGGCCTCCTGCCAGGCCGCCTTGTTGTAGTAGAAGATCGGGGTGCTGCGGGCGAACGGCACCCAGTAGATCTGCCCCTTACGGATCCCCTCGTTGATCAGGGGGTCGACGTAGTCGTTCTTATCGACATTATGGGCGCGGAAGAAGTCGTTGAGCGGGGCCAGCGCCCGGTTCAGGTAGAACTTGAACCACCAGACATCGGAGAGCAGCGAGACCTCAGGCTGGGTCCGGGCCTGGAGTGCGGCGGTCAATTTCTGGGCCGTCTCCTCGTAACTGCCCTGGAACTGGTACTCGACCTCGACCTCGTTCTGGCTCTGGTTGAAGCGATTGACCACCTCGCGCTCGGCCTCGCCCAGATTGGCGCTGAACGAGCCCCAGTAAGTGATCTTGACCCGGCCGGGGCGCTGCGGGGTGGTGGCCGCCGGCGTGGGGGTGGGCGCGACCTTGGGCTGGGCGGCCGGGGTGGGCGTCGGCTTGGCGGGAGCCGGCGTGGGCGTGGGAGCGGGCGCTCCGGCGCAGGCGCTCAGCAGCGCCAGACCCGCTGTCCCCACCAGGGCTTTGAGAATGTGCCGTCGACCGATACTTACCACGGATCTCTCCCTCCTGTGCAAAATCGCCTCGCGGGCGCGTCTGCTCACGCGCCGAACGATCTCCTCTTAGGTCTTGACCGCGCCAGCGGCGATCCCCGAGACAATAAAGCGCTGGGCCAGCAGGAAGATCACCAGGAGCGGCAGAATGACAAAGATCGTCCCGGCCATCACCACGCCCCACTGGGTGTTGCCCTCCTGGTCCAGCAGCCAGAAGATGCCGATGGGCAGCGTGCGCATATCGGCGGTGTTGGTGATGATAAGCGGCCAGAGGAACTCGTTCCAGCGGGTGACGACCAGGAGCAGCGTCACCGTCACCAGGACCGGTTGCGAGAGCGGCAGGACCACGCTCCAGAGGATACGCAGGTGCCCGGCGCCGTCGACCTTGGCCGCCTCGATGACCTCGCGCGGCAGCGAGAGGAACGCCTGCCGCAGCAGGAACGTGGCGAAGGCCACGCCCAGTTCCGGAACGATCAGCCCCTGATAGGTGTTGATCCAGCCCAGGTCGCTCATCAGCAAATACCAGGGGACGATTGTCACCTGCGGTGGCACCATCAGGGCCGCCAGGATGACGAGGAAGACGAGGTCTTTGGCGGGGAAGCGCAGGTAGGCCAGGGCGTAGGCGCTCAGGACCGCGTTGAGGAGTTTGCCCAGACTGCCCAGGACGGTGACGATGGTGCTGTTGAGATAGTAGCGGCCGAAGGGGGCGCTCTGCCAGGCCCGGGGAAAGTTCGCCAGCGTCGGCTCCTGCGGAATCCAGGTGCTGGGAAAGACGTAGATCTCTTTGGTCTCCTTGAAGGCCGCCGACAGCATCCACAGGAGCGGCACCCCTACCAGGGCCACCGCGCCCCCCATCGCCAGGTAGCCCAGGAGCACCGCCCCCCAGCGCCGCAGCCCGGCCCGCTGGCGTCCAAGCACCCACGGCACCGCCCGGCTCGCCATCGTTCCCCCCCCTCAGGCGTAGTGCACCCGCCGTTCGCCATAGCGCACCTGGACGACCGTCACCAGCAGCAGCAGGAGAAAGAGGATCACCGCCACCACCCCAGCCCGTCCGGCGTGGAAGGCCACAAACCCCTCTTCGTAGAGGTGGTAGAGCAGGGTGTTGGTGGCGTTGACCGGTCCACCCCGGGTCATCACGTGGATGAGGTCGAAGGCCTGGAAGCTGCTGAGAATCCCGGTGACCACCAGAAAGAACGTGATCGGCGACAGCCCCGGCAGGGTCACGAAGCGGAAGCGGGCCCAGGCGCCGGCGCCATCGATGAGGGCGGCCTCGTAGAGGTCGCGGGGGATGGCCTGGAGCCCGGCCAGGAAGATGACCAGGGTGTAGCCGACGTGCTTCCAGATGTAGACGAGGATAAGGGCCAGCATCGCCCAGCGCGGGTCGCGCAGCCAGTTGGGGCTGGCCAGGCCCACAGGATGCAGGAGCAGACGGATCAGGCCGTAGGTGGGGTCGAAGATGTAGACCCAGACCACGGCCACCGCCGCCCCCGGCAGGATGTAGGGGGCGAAGAGGACGCTGCGGGCGGCCTGGCGCAGGACCAGCGGCTGGTTGAGCAGAAGCGCCCCCAAAAGGCCCAGGACCAGCGTCCCGGCCACCGTGCCCACCGTGAAGACCAGGCTGTTGCCGAGGACCTGGTGGAAGAGGGGGTCGCGCAGGGCCTCCCGGTAGTTCTCCAGGCCGACAAAGACCTTGACCGGGGCGATGAAATCCCACTCGACCAGGCTGAGGTAGGCGTTGTACACCAGCGGCCAGAAGACAAAGACCACCAGAAACGCCAGATTCGGCCCCACCATGCCCCCAAACAGCACCCATTCCCGCCACTCCCGCCGCCAGCGGGGTCGAGTGGTCTGATAGGCCGGTGTCGCCCGTACCGACATGGACCTATCCTTGCGCCCGCAAAGAGGGGGCGAACATCATCCGCCCTCCACTCTACCTCTGGAAGGTTAACGGCAGAGGCCGCGATGGCGAAAGGCCGGTTAACGCTCTGTAAACAGGGGCCGTTCAGTCGCCCCGCCGGCCGCCCACCGGGGCCTTTCGGCGATAGCTGGCGCCCTGGCCCTGAGGGCGGCTGCTGACAGTCAGCGGCGCAGTCGGGTGAGAGCGCGAGCGTGGTGGTACCCCGGGCTTTGCTCGCGAGGCTCCCGGCCGCGTCTGTGCCGTTCCCGCCGGCCTCCGGGCCTTTTACGCAAAAGGCAGTGTAGCCTGACCATACCACGCTGTCAGGCGGGAGGCCACCCTCTGAACGTTCTGCCGACCGGAGTGCGGGCTGACGAGCGGTCTTGAGGTCGGCTCAGGCGACCCCGATCTCGCCGGTCGGGTGAGTGGGATGGCCGGTGGTCCGCCCGGTCAGGAGCGCCAGGATCGTCTCCAGCGTCTCGACCCCGGCGCGGGCGATCAGCGTCTCCAGAAAGGCGCAGAGAGCGGGCTCGGAGCAGGTGCGCAGAGCCGCCCGATAGGCCCGGAGGGTCTCTCTAGGTGGTGAGACGCCCGTCTCCTGGGCGGTCCGGACCAGCGTCATCAACTCCAGGGCGGCGGCCTTGGCTTCGGCGATGGTCCACATGGCTCTCCCTCATTCGGTGGGGGTCTGTGGTGGCGCTCGACGGACACCGGGACAATCCGGTAAGGCTGCTGGACCGTCGCCTCCGGGCTCTTCCCACCAGAGATCAGCGGCGGGAGCACGGGCGGTCCTGAGACCATACGGTAGACCGGGACCCCGACCGTCCGGGTGGTCAGGGCCCTGGTCCCCTGGGGCACGGGAGTTCACCCCCGTGTCTTGGGGAAAACTCAAGCGATAATTTGTGCTGGTGTCTATCGCCCCTGGGGGTGATTCTGCTGCGGTCAGAAGGAGATCCCCCAGAGAGGTGAACGATTTTCTCGGGCAGGAGGGTTCCGGGCGGGCGCTTGACGGGGCCTGGGGAGGCCAGGCATCATGGGGCCGACCATCAGGCCGGTGAGGAAGGCGTCAGCAGGGTGGGTGACGGGCGACTGGACCGCCAGCGTCCGGCGAGGGGGCAGAGAGGGCCTCTCGCCACGCGGCTCTGGGTCCACGGCGTTCTGACTCTGGGCTGTTTTTTCGGCTGGTTGCTTTCGTTTCCCCTGGCCGGTCCTTTGCTGAGAGCCGTGCCGGGGGAGGTGCCGGCGGCGGGAGCGGTGCTCGCTTTCACCGCCGGGCATGCGGCCGGTCTTGTCCTGGCTGGCCGGGTTCTGCGGCCGGGGTGGCGTCTCCGGGTGGGACCGGCGGTGGGGGCGGTGGGCTGTGGGCTCCTCACCGGCGTTCTGTCTTTGGGGCTACCGGTCTGGTGGCCGGGCGTCTTTGGGCTGCTGGGTCTGCTGGCTGGTCCGCTGCCGGTGGCCTGGGGCTATTTCCTGGCCCGTCAGGTGCCGCCGGCGAGGCGCGGGCGGACCGTGGCCGTGGGGGCGCTGGTAGCCAATCTCTTCCTGGCGGCCTTTACGCTGCTCGCCTCATTCGCCGGGGCCCTGTTCATGGTCCTGCCCGTGGTGGTGGCGGCGGCGGGGCTCTGGGCCGCGCTGCCTCTGGGCTCCGAACCGGGGCTGGCTGAGGGGGCGGTTCCGCTCCGTTCGGCGCTGATGGGGCTCTGGGGGCTTTTTATCGTCCTGCTGTACGCGGTCGGGGGTGTTCTCTACGGGGTTGTCCAGCCCACCTATACGGGAGAGCCTCTTATGGCCGTTGTGGGGCTGCTGCCCTATCTGGGGGGAGTGGTGGGGGCGGGGTGGCTGGCGGACCGGTGGGGACGACGGCTGGTAGCCCTGCTGGCGCCGTTGCTTTTGGGGCTGGCTTTTCCGCTTTTTATGCTGGACACCGGGCGGCAGGCCGGGCTGATGGTTCAGACGCTGCTGATGGGGGGATTCGCCTGCGCCGATGTCGCGATCTGGACTGTGCTGGCTGATGTGGCCTCGGTAGGCCGGGTATTACCGGTGTTGGGGAATGGACTGGGGACCATGGTGCTGGCCATCGGCGGGGGGCTGGTGATGACGCAGGCGCTGGGAGCCTTGGGCCCGTCGGTCCAGTCGGTAAGTGGGGCGCTGGCGGCTGCCCTGCTCTTTGTAGGCAGTGGAGTGGCCGGTTTTCTGCCCGAGACGCTGGGACGGTCGCCGGGGCTGGCCCCGGTGTCGGTGGACGAACTGGTCGCGCGTCTGGCCACCTTTGGCCTAACCCCGCGGGAGCGGGAGATCGCGCGGTATCTTCTAGAGGGCCGGGAGTGGGAAGAGATCTGCGCCCGGCTCTGCATCAGCCGGAACACCCTCAAGACCCATGTGCGTAACATCTACCAGAAGACCGGGGCTCAGCATCGGCACGATCTGCTCTGGATCGCCCTCTCGACCGCCAAGGGATAGCGACCGGAGCGGCGAGGCCGGCGCGATCCTGATCCGGGCCGTGTCTTGGGCCGTCAGGCCGGCCCGGGACCGCCGGCAGGGCGTCGCCGGGCCGGCGGCACTCCCTCACCGTCCAGCCACCAGGCCGGCGGGGAACTGCTCCAGACCGATCCAGGCTGGGTGAACCCCACTGCCCCACAGGAGGGGTCCAGCCTCGGAACACGGCGCGCGTCCCCTGACTGTACCCGTCGCGCCGGGCGGCGGACCTCCTGATCCGCCCGGTTGTCGGAGACGGGCTGTCCTGCTGTCTCCTACCAGCATCTTCAGCGGAGGGGCTTTGGTGATCTCGGGTCCCAGGACTTGACAGCGGGAGGAAGCCATGCCATCATGGAGACCGGTAAACATGTTGTCATGATAAATGGCAGGGTGAGAGGCCAATGGTGCTGCTCGGCGGGCCGGTCCCCCTCTATTACCAGTTGACCGAACATCTCCGCGAGCGAATCGCCGCGGGCGAATGGCGTCCCGGCGACCAGATCCCCACCATTCGCGAGCTCTGTCAGCAGTACAGCGTCAGTCGGATGACGGTGATTCAGGCGCTGAACCTGCTGGCTCGAGAGGGGCTGCTCGTGCGCCGGCAGGGCAAGGGGGTCTTTGTGGCCGAGCCCAAGGTCGAGCACGGCCCGGTTCGCCTGCTGAGTTTCACGGAGGAGACGCTTCGACGCGGTCACACCCCGACCAGCCGGGTTCTCTTGCTGGAGCGGCGGCCAGCCGAGCCAGATATCGCCGCCAGACTCGACCTGCCTCCTGGAGAGACGGTGGTGGTGCTTCGGCGCCTGCGCCTGGCCGATGGCGAGCCGATGGGGGTACAGACCGCCTTTCTTCCCGACCGTCTCTGCCCGGGTCTGGCCGACCTCACCGAGCCGATCACCTCGCTCTACCGTCTGCTGCAGGAGCGCTACGGCCTCATCCCCACCCGGGCGGTCGAAACCTACGAGCCGGTACGGCTTGACGCGGCCACAGCCGCCCTCCTCGGCGTACCGCGTGGCGCCCCGGCCTTCTCGGTCGAGCGCCTCACCCGCGACCAGTACAACCGCCCCATCGAGTACGTTGTCTCCGTGTTGCGTGGCGACCGTTACAAGGTCGTGCTTGAACTGCAGCGCACCGGCGTCTGAGAGGAGGCTACCCGGCGTGAGCGCCGAACAGTACTTTGAACGGAGTCTGGCCATTCTGGAGCGCATCCGCACCGAGCAACAGAAGTCGATCCAGCGAGCGTCCGATCTGATGGCTGAGGCTATCGCTCGGGGCGGGGCGGTCTATGTCTTCGGCAGTGGCCACTCGGTCCTGCCGGTGATGGATCTCTTCCCGCGCTACGGCAGTTTCGTCGGCTTCCGCCCGCTCCTGGACCCCCGGTTGATGTGGTTCAACGTCACCGGCCCCGGCGGTGCCCGCGAACTGCTCTGGCTGGAGCGTCAGGAGGGCTACGCCCGCGTCTTTCTCCAGAGTTACCCGCTGTGTCCGCGTGACGTGATGCTGGTCTATTCCCACGGGGGGCTCAATGCCGCGCCGGTCGAGGTGGCCCTGGAGGCCAAGGCCCGGGGGCTGCCGGTGGTGGCGGTGACCTCGCTCCAGAACGCCCGCCAGGCCCAGCCCACCCATTCCAGCGGTCGGCGGCTGGCCGATATCGCCGATATCGTCATCGACAACTGCGTCCCGCCCGAGGACGCGCTGGTCCGGGTCCCCGGACTGGCCGAGCCCCTGGCGGCCGGCTCCACTCTAGCCGCCATCGCCATCAGCATGGCTCTGGTGGCCGAGGTCGGAGCCCGGCTGGCGGCCCACGGGTATCCTCTCCAGGTCTTCGTCTCGCCCAACGTCACCGGCGGCAGCCTGGAGCACAACCAGAAGGTCTTCGCCGCCTACGAACAGTTCGTGCGCCGGCTGGAGGCGGAGAGGGCATGAGCGCCAGCGGGCCCCGTGCGCTCGCCATTGATGTGGGAGGAACCAAGATCGCCGCCGGTCTGGTGACAGCTGACGGTCGTCTGGAGGCCCGTCTGGAGGTGCCGACCGACCGGCGCGGTGGGAACCACGCTGTCGCCCAGGTGGTGGACCTGGCCCGTCAGCTGGCCGGGCAGGCGCCGGTCCTCGGCGTGGGGATCGCCGTTCCGGCGGTGATCGACCCGACCCGCCGCACGGTTGTCTGGGCCCCCAATATCCGTGGCTGGCGTCGGGTGCCGCTGGCCCAGGAGGTGGAGGCCGCCGTGGGGCAGCCGGCCGTTCTCGAATACGATGGACACGCTGCCGTGGTGGGAGAGCACTGGCTGGGGGCTGCCCGCGGGGTGCGGAACGCGGTCATGCTCATCATCGGCACTGGCATTGGCGGCGGCATGGTTCTCGACGGACGACTGTACCGGGGGAGTGACAGCCTGGCCGGCGCCGCCGGCTGGTTGACCTGTGGCTGGCCGCCGACCCCGCCTCCCGACCGGCCTTTTCCCTGTCTGGAGCGGCTGGCCGCCGGGCCGGCCCTGGCCCAGCAGGCCGGAGTCGCCGGCGGCCGGGCCGAGGAGGTCCTGCGCGCTGCGGCTCGGGGTGACGAGGCTGCCCGTCAGGCTCTGGAGGCGGTGCTGACGGTTCTGGGGCGGGCGGTAGCCGACATTGTGAGCCTGCTCAACCCGGACCTGGTCATCCTGGGTGGCGGGCTGGGCAGCGCGCTGACGCCAGCGATGCTGGCCCGGATCCGGGCGCTGGTCCGGACCCACGCCCAGCCGGTCGCGGCCCGCCGGGTGCGGGTCGCCCGGGCCCGCCTCGGCCGCGAAGCGGGCCTGTTCGGGGCGGCGCGCCTGGTGTTCCAATCCGTGACTCCGGACGCGAGGCCGGAGCCGGTCGAACCCCGGTGGGCGGGTGACCGGCCGGTCTGCGGCTGAAGAGTGTGACGCACGCAAGGAGGAGTAACATGGCTCGTTTAATGGTCTCGCGGCGACGTTTTCTGCGGAGCGCAGCCCTGACTGGAGGGCTTTTGGCCGGCGGCGCGCTGACCAGCGCCTGCCAGGCGCTGCCGTTCCGGCTGCCGGGCGCCGGACCGACCAGGCTCACCGTTCTCACCCACTGGGGCTCACAGCCGCTCAAGGACGTGCTCGAGCCGCTCTTCCGTGAGTACGAGAAGCAGAACCCGAACGTGCAGATTGAGCATCAGACGGTCGAGTTCGGCGAGCTGCTCAAGCGGATCACCACGGGCCGGCTGGGCGGAGTGGCACCCGACATCTACCACTTCTACAATCTCTGGCTGCCCGAGTTCGTGGGCAGCGACATTCTCCACACCCCTCCCACCGAGGTCGTGACCGAGATCCGTCAGGGCTACAGCCCCAGCACTGTTGAAGGGGTCACCTACCGGGGCCAGGTCTGGGGCTTCCCCACCGAGGTGAACACTTACCTGCTCATCAGCAACAAGCAGCTGCTGAAAGAGGCCGGGATCGAGAAGCCCCCGGCCACGTGGGACGAACTGCGTGCCCTGGCTCCCAAAGCCACCAGGAAAGAGGGCGGCAAGGTCGTCCAGATCGGGTTCCTGCTCATCAAGGGATGGGACTCTGGGGTCGTCCATCCCTGGACCGCTCTTCTGTGGTCGAACAACGGCGAGTACGTGGCTAAAGACTACAGTCGGGTTCTGTTCAACGAACCGCCCGGTATCGAGACGCTGGAACTGGAACTCGACCTCATCAAGAGCGGAGCGGCTGACCTCGGCTTCACGATGGATGACTTCGTGGCGGGGAAAGTGGCCATGACGATCATGGCTAACTGGTGGGGGGCCGCCCTGCGCAAGGGGCTCCCCGGCGGCATCGACAACGTCCTGGTGACCCCCATCCCGGCCAACGCCGCCCGGGGCGGTCGGTCAACCACGCTCCAGTATAACTGGCTCTGGGGTGTGGACAAAAGCAGCCAGAACCGCGACCTGGCCTGGAAGTTCATCACCTGGCTCAACACGCCCAGGGACGGGGGCTCCTCGCCGATGGGGATCTTTCTGACCACTGGCCTCAACGCCATTCCGGCCCGGACCTCCGACCAGCAGGCCCACGCCGCCCGTCTGGGCGACTCGTTTGTCAAGCCGTTCGTCGAGTCGCTCCGGAGCAGCCGGACCGAGCCGATCATCCCCGGCGCCCAGGAGATCAAAACCGTCCTCCAGAAGCAGATCGAGGCCGCCTGGTTCGGGCAGAAGAGTGCCAGAGAGGCCCTCGACACTGCTGCCCAGGAGGCTAACCGGATCCTGGCCGAGAAACGCCGTTGAGCGGTAGGACCGACGGTGACCGATCAGGGAGTGGGCATGACACCGGCTCCGATCATCCTCCAGACCCTCATCCGCGCGCGGCGCCGGCGGCTTGGCGCCCGGGCCCTGGCCGGCTATGCCTTCGTCGCCCCCTCGCTTCTCTTTCTCCTGATCTTTGCCCTGGGCCCGCTCCTCTTCACCTTCTACGTCAGCCTGCACGAGTGGAATATGCTCACCCCGGTCACCGCGATGCCGTTCCGCGGGCTGGAGAACTACCGGTACCTTCTTTTTGAGGACCCCCTCTTCCGCCAGACTTTTCTCAACACCCTTGCTTTCGCCCTGGGCAACGTGACCCTTTCGACTGTCTTCGGCCTGGGCGTGGCCCTGCTTCTCAACACTCGGGTCGCCGGCCGCACTATCTGGCGGGCGATCTACTTCCTGCCCTATGTGACCTCGTCGGTGGCTGTTGCCATCGTCTGGGCCAACCTCTACCATCCCAGCTACGGGCTGCTGAACGGCCTTTTGGAGCTGCTGCAGCAGCCTCCCCAGCGGTTTCTGGCCAGTCTGGAGCAGGCCATGCCCAGCGTCATCGCGGTCGCGGTCTGGCACAGCGTGGGGTACTACATGGTCCTCTTCCTGGCCGGCCTGCAGAGCATTCCGGCTGAGCTGTACGAGGCCGCCCGGGTGGACGGGGCGGACCCCTGGCGCAGCTTCTGGCTGATCACCCTCCCCCTGCTCCGACCGACCCTGCTCTTTGTTATCGTGATCAACACCCTGGCCTCGCTCCAGGTCTTCGACCTCGTCTTCATCCTGACCAATGGCGGTCCGGTGAACGCCACCACCACGCTGGTGCTCCACATGTACCGGACCGCCTTCGAGTTCACACGCATGGGACGGGCGACGGCGATGGCCATGCTGCTTTTCGTCGTGGTCTTCGCCATCACCCTCATCCAGCTCCACCTCCTGAGGGAGCGCGAATGAGTCCCCGTCGTCTGACGCTCGGCGGTCTGCTCCGGCTGCTCCTGGTGTACAGTCTGCTCACCGTCGGGGCGGTCGTGATGCTTCTGCCTTTCGCCTGGATGGTTTCGGCCTCGTTGATGACCCCCCGCGAGGTCATGGCGCGGCCGCTCGTCTGGGTGCCGAGTGTCCCGCAGGTCGGCAACTTCGGCGCTCTGCTGCAGGCGGTGCCGTTTGGGCGGGCCTATCTGAACAGCCTGGTGGTCACCCTGACTGTCATGGCCGGGATCCTTTTGACCAGTTCGCTCTCCGGCTACGGGTTTGCCAAGTTTCAGTTCCCGGGTCGCGATGTTCTCTTCCTGGTGGTTCTGGCCACTCTGATGATCCCGCCCTTCCTTATCCTTATCCCGGTCTTTTATCTTGTCCGGCAACTGGGCTGGGTGGACACCTACCCCGGCCTGATCGTCCCCAACCTGGTCACGGCCTTTGGCATCTTCCTGCTGCGCCAGTACATGCTCAGCCTGCCCGATGAGTTGCTCGATGCCGCCCGTATCGATGGCGCTCCGGAGTTTACCATCTACTGGCGGATCGTCTTGCCGCTGGTCGGTCCGGCGCTGGGGGCGCTGGCTATCCTGGCCTTTGTGTACCACTGGAACAGTTTCCTCTGGCCGCTGATCGTCGTTCGCTCGCCGGGGATGATGACGGTGCCGCTGGCCTTGAACAGCCTGCGCATCTACGCCAGCAGTCCCGAGGTCATCAACCTGCAGATGGCTGGGGCCACGGCGGCCATTCTGCCCGTGCTTCTCATCTTCGCCCTGCTTCAGCGCTGGTTCGTCCAGGGCATCGCCCTGACCGGGCTCAAAGGCTGAGATGGAAGGAGAGGCGATGATGGCTGGGGGAGCGAACGGCTGGGTCATCCGCCCCTATCAACCGGCCGACGAGACGGCGATTCTCGAGATCTGGAACGCTGCTCTGACCCACGACCCGATCAGCCCGGCCACCTGGCGAAGCCGGGTCCTGCTCGACCCCAACTTCCAGCCTGAGGGCTGCCCGGTCGCCGTGGTGGACGGCCAGCCTCGAGGCTTCCTTCTGTCTCTGACCCGCCAGGTGCCCTTTTTCACCGATGGCCTCCAGCCCGACCAGGCCTGGATCACCGCCTTCGCCGTCCACCCCGCCTGGCAGGGCCGGGGCCTGGGCAGCGCCCTTCTCCAGACCGCTCTCGACCGCCTCCGCCGCCAGGGGGTGCGGACGGTGACCATCGCCACCTACCTCCCCCACTACTTTTTCCCCGGCGTGGATGTAGAGGCCTACGCTCCGGGACTGGCCTTCCTCACCCGCCGGGGCTTCACCGTCATCGCCCGTCCGCTCAGCATGCAGGCTGACCTGACGGGCTTCCAGATTCCTCCGGCCATTGCGGCGGTGGCCGACCGGCTGCGGGCCGAAGGGGTCACCGTCCGGCCGGTGGAACCGACCGATATCCTGCCGCTTTTGACGTTTCTGCGCCAGCATTTCTCCTGGGACTGGCACCGGGAGGCCTGTGAGGTCCTGCGCGACCTCTTCGCCGGCGACCCCCGCGCGGTCGGTCTCCTGGTGGCGCTGCAGAACGACACGGTCGTCGGCTACGCCCAGCACCGGGGCGAGCGTTTCGGTCCCTTCGGCGTCCATCCGGAGCACCGCCGGCGGGGCATCGGCCGGGTGCTTTTGGCGCTGACGCTCCGGGCGATGCTGGCCAAAGGCTACCACACGGCCTGGTTCCTCTGGACCAGTGACCAGGCCGCCCGGCTCTACGCCACCTGTGGCTTTCGGGCGGCGCGGCGCTTCGCCGTGCTCCGTCTCCTGCTGACCCCGTGAGGGGGACCACCGACTGCGGAGGGCGAGAATGGCGCAGACCCCACCGTGCCTGATGGTCATCGGCGCCCACGCCGGCGACGCCGAGATTATGGCCGGGGCCACCGTGCTCAAACACGTGGCCGCCGGCTGGCGGGCGGTGCTGGTCCACCTGACGCTGGGCGAGAAGGGGCACCCCACCCTCGCGCCCGAGGAGTACGCCCCGCGCAAGCGGGCCGAGGCCGAGGCTGCCGCCCGTCTGCTGGGGGCGACCTGTGTGGTTCTCCCCTACCCGGACGGCGAGCTACCGGTGAGCGCGGAGGTCCAGTGGGCGCTGGCGGACCTCATCCGGGAGCACCGGCCGACGGTGCTCCTCACCCACTGGCGGGGAAGCATGCACCGTGACCATCGCCACACCCACCTTAACGTGCTGGAGGCGCTCTTCTACGCCCGGCTGCCGGCCTTCCGGCGGGCCCATCCGGCTCACGGTCCGGCCCGGGTCTACTACGCCGAGAACTGGGAGGACCAGGAGGGGTTCCAGCCCGAGGTCTATCTGGAGGTGACCGAGGTCTTCGACCGCTATCTGGAGGCCATTCGGGCCTACAGTCTCTTCCGGGGCGAGGTGGTCTCGTTCCCCTACGAGCAGTGGTACCAGGGGATGAGCGCGGTCCGGGGGGCCGAGGTCGGGGTCCCGCGGGCGGTGGCTCTGATGCGCCCCGAGGGACGGCGCCGCCG
>DAOUAE010000038.1:0-1845 GCA_034433795.1 Chloroflexota bacterium | reverse complement strand
AGGGGTATGTGGCCGCCGGCTGGATCATCGCCCCGCAGCGGGGAGGGTAGCCATGGCCAGTGAGATCCGTCTGCTCCTGGTCGAGGAGGGCCGCGCCCGCGCCGACCTCCGCCGCCTGCTGGAGGGGGGCCCCTGGGGACCGGTCGTTGAGGCCGATTACGGCAGCGAGGCCGTGGCCCGGGCCCGGGAGACCAGGCCCGACCTCATTCTGGTCGGCCTGAACCGGGACACCGGCGGCCCTCACGGCGCAGAGGGGGTCGTCCCGCCCGCCCGCGCCCTGCGGACCATCGAACTGCTGGCCGCCGCCTGTCCGCAGGCGGCTCTGGTGGTGGTGGCCGGGCGCGACGACCGCGACCTCCTGCGCCAGGCCGTGCGGGCCGGGGCCCGCGATTTCCTGATCCGGCCGGATCGGGAGATCCTCCGTCAGGCGCTCCTGGCCGTTCTGGCGAGCGAGCAGCGGCGGCGAACCCTGACCGCCGCCGCCCAGACGGCCCTCCACACCGCCGAATGCGTGGTGGTCCTGGGCCCCCGCGGGGGTGTGGGCAAGACGACGCTGGCCGTCAACCTGGCCGTGGCCCTGGTCCGCGAGACCCGGAGCCGGGTGGCCCTGGTGGATCTCGACCTCCAGCTGGGCGACGTGGCCCTCTTCCTGGGGCTCGTCCCGGAGCGGACGGTGGTGGACCTGGCCCGCCAGCTCGCGGAGCACGGCCCTGAGACGCTCGGGGGCCTGCTCCACCACGACCGGAGCGGCCTGGCCATCCTGCCCGCGCCCCCGCACCCCGAGGCCCTCGCCGATCTCAATCCGGCCCTGCTCCAGAGCCTGCTCCAGCACCTGGGTCAGGTCTTCGACTACCTTGTGGTCGACACCGCCCCCGTCCTCGACGAGACCCTGGCCGTGGCTCTGGAGCAGGCCACGCTGACGCTTCTCCTGACCGCGCCCGAACTCCCCGCCCTCAAACGAGCGCGGGTCGCCCTGGACCTGCTCCTCGCCAGCCAGACGGTCCCGGCCGGCCGGCTCAAGGTGATCCTCAACCAGCCCTGGCCGGGCCGGGCTCTGCCCGAGGAGACGGTCGTCCGCGCCCTGGACCAGCCGGTGTTCTGGCACCTTCCCTACGACCCGGCGGTGAGCCTGGCCCTGGAGGCCGGCCGCCCCTGCCTGGACGCCCACCCACGGAGCCGTTTCAGCCGCAGCCTCACCGGGCTGGCCCGGGCCCTGGCCGGCCAGCCGGCCGCCCCACCCAGACTGGCGAGGTGGCGGCTGTTCGGCCGCTGATCTGGACCGGTGGAGGCACCCGATGCGCTGGAAAACCCACCGTCGCTCCTTTCCCCTGACCAGCGGCCCGCTTCCGGTCGGAGACGACGCGGGCGGCGACGCCGCCCCGGCGGTGCGGACCCGATCGTTCTCTCCAGAGAGCGCCGCACCATCCCGGGAAACGGGCCAGCGGACCGAACAACCGCTCCACCGGAGCGTTTGTTCCCCGCCGGCGCCCGACCCGCTGGCAGACCTGAAGGTCCGCCTGCACGACCATCTGCTCAAGGCGCTGGACCTAGAGAAGATCCAGGGGCGGCCCCCCGACGAGCGGCGGACGGCGGTCGAAGAGGCGGCGGCCCACCTGCTGGACCTTCTCGACCCGTCGCTCGGCTGGCCGGAGCGGCAGCGGCTGGTGCGGGAGGTGGTGGACGAGGTGCTGGGGCTGGGGCCCCTGGAGCCGCTCCTCAAGGATCCCACCATCACCGAGATTATGGTCAACGGTCCCCACCGCGTCTACATCGAACGGGCGGGCAAACTCTACCCCACCGCCATCACCTTCCGCGATGAGGCCCATGTTCTGCGCATCATCGAAC
>DAOUAE010000037.1:0-35664 GCA_034433795.1 Chloroflexota bacterium | reverse complement strand
CCGGTATCATGGCCCACGACGGCGCTCCGGCCACTCCGGAGGCAATCGATGTGCTGGGCGAGCGGGGACTCGACCTCAGCGGCCATCGCGCCCGCCGGGTCGACGGCGTCGACCTCCAGGCGTTCGACCTGGTGGTCGCCATGGATGCGAGCGTCGCTGCCGCACTCCGCTCCCGTGGCCTCGACCCGGCGAAGATTGTGGAACTGGACATCCAGGACCCGATCCGGCAGGGCATCGACGTCTACCGCGAGACGGCCGACCGCATCGCCCATGAGCTCGAGCGGATCTTCGGATCGGGTAGGCAGAGCCAGCAGAAGGAAACGAGCTGAGGTGACACGTGCGCGGTGACGTCTCTGCTGACGTCTGGCTGGGAAAGCGTAACCGTCTCGCCGAGGAGCTAGCGCTCGTCGCCGGGTTGTCGATGGCCTCCTGCCGTAACCGGCCTGGCCCACCAACGATGAGGCGAGAAGCAGGCTGGTGCTCTCGGAGTTCGAGCGAGGGCGTGCCACGCGTTGTCCAGATCGCTCGTGGGCAGCGGTCTGCGGGTCGTCGCGTGGTGTGCCCGAGTCGCGGGTGCACCGAATCGCGTCTCCGCTGGGGGGATGATGAGCGAGTATGCCTTTACTACCCTGTGGGTCGTCCGCGCGCCGCTCGGTGAGGTCTGGGAGGAGATCTACCACTCCGAGCAGTGGCCGGCCTGGTGGAAGGGGGTCGAGCGCGTCGTCGAGCTCCAGCATGGCGATGATCGAGGGGTCGGCAGCGTTCACCGCTACACCTGGAAGAGCAGGCTGCCGTACCGTCTGACGTTCGACATGCATACAGTACGCGTTGAGCCGCCGACGCTGCTGGAAGGCGTGGCCAGCGGTGAGCTAGAGGGGACTGGCCGCTGGCACCTGTGGAGGGATGGTGACTGGACGGTTGTCAGGTACGACTGGCAGGTGCGGACGACGAGGCGGTGGATGAACCTGGTGTCAGGAATTGCCCGCCCGCTGTTCCGGTGGAACCACGATGTCGTGATGAGCTGGGGAGCGCGAGGACTGGCGCGGCGGCTCGGCACGCGCGTCATCGAAGGGCGCGAGCATGGGGGCACTAGCTCGGCTCGACCAGCTCGGCTGCCGGTGACTCGGACGGCACCGGAATCCCTTCCTGCGCGGCAGCTTCGAGATAGCCGGCGATCATCTCCCGCGTCTGATCGAGAGCCTCTTCTCGGGTCTCACCGTACGTCGAGATGTAGTCCAGGGCAGGGACAAAGGTCACCCACAACTGCGCTTCAGGATCGTATTCGAGGAGGACGGTGAACCGGCGCACCGGCATCTCGCTTCTCCCTCAGGTCGGCTTGTCGAGCAACGCGTGCGCGTCTCCAGGCCCATTGTACGGCAATTGTCGGCATTCTTGTCAGGCCCTTGGACTTGTCCCGGAGACCATCAGCGGAGGCGGTGCGGCGATGCTGCGGTCGACCGAGCGCTATCTCCAAGAGGCCTCGGATAGAGGTTCCTGCTTCGATCCTGGCGCTCTCGTACAATTGCGATGAGCGGATCGAACGGTGGCTCTGAGCTTCGACGCCGGGCTCGCTACGCCGGCCGGCTGGTTCGCAAGTAGACGAGGCAGCATGCTTCTGGAACTGGCAATCCGTGACCTCGCGATCATCCGCGAGCTGCGCCTGGGCTTCGAGCCGGGGCTCAACGCACTCACCGGCGAGACCGGCGCCGGCAAGTCGATCATCATCGACGCGGTCACCGGGCTCCTGGGCGCCCGCCTGGGTCCGGAATGGGTCCGCAGCGAGGCCGACCAGGCCCGCCTGGAGGGCTTCTTCCGCCTGCCCGCCGGCCCGGCCGGCCAGACCCTGCGCGCCCTCCTGGCCGAGCACGGGCTGGCCGAGGACGATGAGACCCTCATCCTCAGCCGCGAGGTCCACCGGAGCGGCCGGACGGTCGCCCGCATCAACGGCCGGGCGGTGCCGGTCAGCCTGCTCCAGCAGGTCGGCCGCTTCCTGGTGGATATCCACGGCCAGACGGAGAACCTCTCCCTCCTGCGGACCAGCCAGCACCTCGAGTTTCTGGACGCCTTCGCCGGTCTGCTCCCGGCCCGGGCCGCCCTGGCCGCGCAGGTGGCCCGTCTGCGGACTCTTCAGCGCGAACTCCAGGCCCTGGAGCAGGACGAGCGCGCCGTCGCCCAGCGCCTCGATCTCCTGCGCTTCCAGCTCGAGGAGATCCGGGCGGCCGCCCTGCAGCCCGACGAGGAGGAGCGCCTGCGCCAGGAGCGAACCCGCCTGGCCAACGCCGAGAAGCTCCAGGCCCTGGCCGAGGCGGCCTACGCCCTCCTTTACGGCGGCCAGCGCGCCACCCCGGCCGCCTTCGACCTGCTGGGCCAGGCCCAGACCCACCTGCAGGAGCTGGCTCGCCTGGAGCCGACCCTCGCTCCTCTGGTCGAGCGGCTGACCATCGCCCTCGACGCGGTCGAGGAGGCCGCCCGCGCCGTCCGGGCCTACCGCGAGAGCCTGGACCTCGACCCGGCCCGGCTGGAGGCGGTGGACGAGCGCCTCTACCTCATCAGCACCCTCAAGCGCAAGTACGGCGCGAGCGTCCCGGAGATCCTGGCCTACGCCGAGCAGGCCGCCCGCGAACTGGAGACCCTCCTGCACCGGGAAGAGCGGGGAGAGGCGCTGCGGACGGCCATCGCCCGGCTGCTGGAGGAGATCGGCCGTCAGGCGGCGGCGCTCTCGACAGCCCGCGCGGCCGCCGCTCGCCAGCTGGAGGCGGCGGTCGAAGGCGAACTGCGGGCCCTGCACATGGGCCAGGCGCGCTTCGCGGTCGCTCTCCAGCAGACCCCCGCCCCCGACGGTCTGCCCTGGCCCGACGGCCGTCGCCTGGCCTTCGACGCCACCGGAGCCGACCGGGTGGAGTTCCTCATCAGCCCCAACCCCGGCGAGCCGCTCAAGCCCCTGACCCGGATCGCCTCGGGGGGCGAGATGGCACGGCTGATGCTGGCGCTGAAAAGCATCCTGGCGACGGTCGACCCGGTGCCGGTTCTCATCTTCGATGAGGTGGACACCGGCGTCGGCGGGCGCAGCGGCCACGTGATCGGCCAGAAACTGGCCGGCCTGGCCGCCACCCATCAGGTGCTCTGCGTCACCCACCTGCCCCAGGTGGCGGCCTACGGCGATGTCCACTATCTGGTGAGCAAAGAGGTGGTCGGGGGCCGCACGGTGACACGGGTCCGGCGACTGGACCCGGAGGAGCGCCTCAGCGAACTGAGCGCCATGCTGGCCGGGCCGCAGGCCGGCGCCGCCGCCCGGGCCAGCGCCCGCGAACTCCTCGGGCAGGCGGCCGCCTGGAAGGCCCGACACCGTCCCCCGCAGGCGGCCACGGCCCCGGTCAGGACAGGAGGCTGAGATGCAGCCGGAGGAGACTATCGCCCGCCACTACGTCTACCAGGGACGCATCCTGAACCTGCGGGTGGACACGGTGCGGCTGCCCAGCGGCCGGGTGACGACCCGCGAGATCGTCGAGCACCGCGGAGCCGTGGCCCTGGTCCCGCTCGACGAGGACGGCCAGGTGCTGATGGTGCGCCAGTACCGCAAGGCCATCGAGCGGGATCTGCTGGAGATTCCGGCCGGCACGCTGGAGCCGGGCGAATCCCCCGAGGCCTGCGCCCGCCGGGAGCTGGCCGAGGAGACGGGCTATCAGGCCGACCGGCTGGAGCCCCTGCTGAGTTTCTACAGCAGCCCGGGGTTCTGCACCGAGCAGCTGCACCTCTACCTGGCCCGGGGGCTGCGGCCGGCGGCGGTCCCCCGTCCGGAGGACGAGCGGCTCGTGCTGGAGCGGGTGCCGCTGGCGCAGGTGCCGGCGCTGATCCGCCAGGGCGTCATCTGCGACGCCAAAAGCCTGATCGGCCTGCTGGCCCTGCTCGCGGGGCTGCCGACCCGGCTGGAGTCGGAACGGGGGTAGCGGAGCCGTGCCACAGGCAAAGGGGAAAGCCGAATCGCTCAAGCGCCGCCGGGTGGCCGAGGCGGTCTCGGCCGGCGGGGTGGTTTTCCGCCGCCAGAACGACCAGATCGCGATCGTCCTGTGCGGGCGCACGCCCGATGGCCCCTGGGGCCTGCCCAAGGGCACGCCCCAGCCCGGCGAGAGCCTGGAGCAGACGGCCGTCCGCGAGACCGAGGAGGAGACCGGGCTGCGGGTCCGGCTGCTGGAGCCGCTGGGCACCATCGAGTACTGGTTCAGCGCCGAGGGCCGGCGTTTCCACAAGACGGTCCACTTCTACCTGATGGAGGCGGTCGGCGGCGATGTGAGCCAGCACGACTGGGAGTACGCCACCGTTCAGTGGTTCCCGGCCGATGAGGCCGTCCGCCGGGCCAGCTACCCCAACGAGGCCGAGATCATCCGCCGGGCCCTGGAGCGGATCCGGACCCGGCTGACCGCCGGCGATGCGCTGGAGAGTAAGGAGCGCGCGTGAAGCCCCCACCCCTCCTGGCCGCGGTCGGACTCCTCTGGCTGGTCTTCACCGCCTGCCGCGCGCCCGCCACCACGCCCCCCCGTCCCCTCCCCCTCGATCTGGGCCACTACTGGGTCTACGAGAACCTAAGCCAGGGGCTGGGCGACCGCCGCGCCTTCACCACCACCGAGGCCGTCTGCCGCCTGCGCCCGAACCCTCCTGACACCCTCTATATGGTCGCCACCTGCAGCGAGACCGACCTCGTCCAGACCAGCGTCCTGGCGACGCGCCGCGCCGCCCTCTACCAGCCGCTGGTGATCACCCGCGACGGCCAGCCCCGGCCGCGTCAGCCGCCCGAGCCGCTCCTGCCCCTCGACCTCCAGGTCGGCCTGGCCTGGGAGTGGCAGGGCACACTCGGCCAGCCCCCGGAGCCCCGTCACCACCGGTACATTGTGGCCAACTGGGGACGGGTGCTGGTGCCGGCTGGCGAGTTCGAGGCCTGGCGCGTCCTGGTCAGCGAGCTGACCGAACCAACCCTCCTGGCCCACGTCGAACGCTGGTACGCGCCCGGCATCGGCCTGGTCCGGGAGCGCAGCCTCATCCTCGGACAACGCGAGGGCCAGCCGTTCCGCTTCGCACTCTCCCGGGCGCTGCGGGAGTACGGTCGGCGCCCGGTCCAGGACCTGTCCTGCTGCCAGCGGCTGGCCGCCCGCCTCGGCGAGGGGGACTGATCGATGGGCTACGAGTGGGCTCACCTGGTCTTCATCGAGAAGTGGCGGCTGCACGCCAACCGGGGTCTGCTGGTCGCCGTCCGACGCCCCTTCGAGCGCACCTACTTCGAGGTGCGCCTCCCGGCCGGCGGCTGGCAGCTGCACCAGCCCGCCACCTTCGTCGACCTCCTGCTCTGGGACGTGGGCGAGATCATCGCCGAAAAGCGCCTGCCCTTCCTCCAGCCGCTCTCGGTCATCCCCCGGGCCGTCGTCCCCGCCCTCAGCCGGAGCGACCGGCCGGAGAAAAGTTTCCCCCTCCAGAGCGGCCCCGGCACGCCCCGCCTGCGCCAGGCCCGCCGCCTGGTCGCCCCCGACGCCCTCATCCAGGGCCAGGTCCTGGAGAGCGACGGCGACCGCTCGCTCCTCATCGACTGCGGCTTCCGCCTGGTGGCCACCGTCCAGGACCGCGAGAGCCTGAGCGGCCTGGCGCTCAATGAGTATGTCGAATTCACCCTGACCACGCCCCTCCAGGGCTTTCTCCTCACCGGCTAGTCGGCGAGCCAGTAGACACGGACCCGGCCGTCGCTGTACACCAGGCGCAGGCCCGGCTGCCGGTCGAGGAGGTCGAGGGGCAGCGGCCCCCCGCGGGCGCCGACGAACAGGTACTGCGCCCCGGCCGCCCGGGCCAGGGCGAGGTACCGGGCCGGGTCGGCCTGGGCCGCCGCCAGGGCGGCAAGCCGGGCGTGGCGCTCCCGGGCCGCCGGCCCGTGAACGTAGACCGGCGGGGGAACCAGCGCCGGCCGTCCGGCCAGAACCGGCAGCCAGTAGCCGCCGTCGGTGCCGGTGTAGATGCCGGTCTGCCAGAGGCGCAGATTGACGGCAAAAAGACTCTCCGGCGGCGTCGCGGCCGCCGCCCAGCGCAGGGCCGGGAGATCGGCCGGCCAGAGGAGCAGCGTCTCCGGATTGAGGACCCCGAGCGCCCGTGGCGCCCCGGTCAGGCCGAGGACAAGAACGATCAGCCAGACCATCGTCTGCACCCACGCCGGCCGGGCCGCCAGCCGCAGCCGGTCGGCGCCGCTGGCCAGCAGTCCCCCGAGGCCCAGCGCGACGGGGAGAAAGGCCAGCGAGGCCAGGGTGGTGTTGCCCAGGAGCCGGCTCCCCGGCAGGCCCAGACGGTCGGGGTTGGCGACGAGAACCAGGCCGGCGACCGTCCCCAGGACCGCCCCAGCCACCCGTGGCCGCCAGCCAGCGGCCGCCAGCCAGCCCAGCAGCGCCAGGGCGACCAGCGGCCGGTCGGGCTCGCCCAGGACGAGGTCCCAGGGAAAGGGGTCGCTCCCCGGCGGGAGGGCCAGCGTCCCTCGCCAGAGAACGGGCCAGAGGGTCCGGGCCTCGTGGAGATGCCAGGGCAGGGTGAGGAGCCCGGCCAGGCCGACCAGCGGCAGGGCCCGCCGCAGGGCCGGCCCCCGCGCGGGCTGGACCAGGAGCCAGAGCCCGCCCAGCAGCCCGGCCACCACCAGGATGCGCGGGTGCGTCAGGGCCAGGCCGGCCAGCGCCAATGCCCCCAGCCCCGTGGCCGGGAGCCGGCCGGTCTGGACGCGCTCGCGCAGGGCGGCCAGGACCACCGCCAGACAGAGCAGGCCGGCCAGCTGCGGGTATCGGCCCCAACTGAGGGCGTAGGCGGGGAAGAGCGTCCAGAACGCCACCACCAGCGCCGCCCCCAGCGCCGCCAGATCGCTCTGCCAGAGGACCCGCGCCAGGAGCGCCACGCTCAGGACCACCAGCGCGCTCAGCACCTGGCCGGTGAGGAGGGTCGCCAGCGCCACCTCCAGCCCGCTCAGCCGGTGGACGAGCGCCACCAGCAGGTGGAAGCCGAAGTGGTAGCTGAAGGGCGTCTCCGGCAGCAGCGGCGCGTAGGTGGCCGGCAGCCCCCCCTGGTCGGCGATGAGCCCGGCGATGAAGGCGTGCTGGAGACCGTCCACCCACAGCGGCCCCGGCAGCCCGCGGGTCGGAACCAGCCGCACCACCAGCGCCCCGACCAGGACGACCCCGAAGGCGACCGGACCGACGGCCGACCGATCACGCGCCACCGGCGCCACGCCGTCAGCCCCCGCCGGCCCGGACCGACGAGCACGCCGCCAGACGAGCACCACGAGCGGCGGACCGATGACCAGCCCCGCCGCCCCCCAGAGCGTGCGCCCCCAGAGCAACCCCAGCGGCCAGAGGGCCAGGCTCAGCCCGGTCCACCAGGCCAGGCGCAGCGGGCGCGGCTGGGGCCCGGCCAGCGCCTGTTCCCAGAGAAGCCCTGGTCCGACCAGGAGCAGGATGAGGACGGCGAGCCAGAGACCCGACCGCCATCCCGTCTCGAGATCCTGGAGAAGGAGCGGGAGATCGTAGCGGTAGTGGGCGCGGAAGGCCAGGGCCCCCGGAAGGGCCTGCCCGCCCATGGCCAGGCGACCGTCGGGGTAGACCGCCGCCGCGCTGCCGCGCACCCACACCGACGCCGCCCCGTCGGTCGCGACCTCCAGCGCGTAGAGCCCCTCCGCCGGCCGGCCCCCTGGCGGCACAGCCAGCCGGAACCAGCCCGGACCCTGGATGGCGCCGGCCGACAGCGCCCCCGTGGCCAGGAGGCGCCCGTCGCCCGAGCGGAGAGACAGCCAGAGAGTCCCGGTCGCCGGCGCCGCCGGCGGCCGCTCCAGCAGGAGGTCCAGCGCCGCCAGGGACGGCGTCGTCAGGCGGAAGGTCTGGACCAGCGACGCCCCAGCGGGCAGCGGGTACGCCACCTCGGCCTGTTCCTGCAGCGCCCCGAGATCGGGGAGAAGGGCCTCCCCCCGGTCGAGGGCCAGCAGCAGGACGCCGGCCCCGAGGAGTCCGACCAGCGCCGCTTCCAGCGGGCGACGGGCCAGAGCGCCCGTCGGCCCTACCGGCTGGGCACCGGCGTGACCGTGCCCGGCCCGGGGTAGACCTGGGGCGTCGGGACGGGCGTCGCCCGCGTCGGCGGCGGGTAGCCGGTCGGCGTCGGCAGGGCCAGCGGCGTCCGCAGCGGCGGCAGCGTCACCACCGGCGCCGGGGCCGGGGTGGGCGTGGCCGTCGCCGGCGGGCGCGGCGTCGCGGTCGGGGTGGCGGGCACCTGTCCCGGCCAGCATCCCCCCAGCCCGAGCGTCAGCCCCAGGAGCAGCGGGAGCATCCATCGCGGCATCGTCTCTCCCCGTCTCAGTCGAGAGGTAGCGTCAGATCCTCGTGGGCGACCACCAGCGACACGCCCAGGTCCGCCGCCACCGCCCTCAGCTCCTGGATGATCGCCGGGCGGTGAGCCGGGTTCGTGTGGAGGACCACCACCTGGGGCAGGTAGCCGTGAACCGCCCGAAACTGGATCAGCTCCTGTCGCAGGAGCGTCGGCGTGAGGTGGCCGGCCTGACGGGCCAGGTCGACGGCGCTATCGGCGAACGTGACCTCGATGACCAGCACATCGGGCCGCACCAGCGGCCAGATCGCCGCGCAGCCCGGCCCGGTGTCGCCGGTGTAGAAGAGCGAGCGGCCGGCGGGCCCGGTGACCTGATAGCCCAGGACCGGCACCGGGTGGGTGGCGAGGGCCACCGGCCGCACCGTATACGGGCCGAGGCTCAGCGTCTGGCCCGGCACGGCCGGCTGGAAGCGCAGCGGCGCCGGCCGGTCGGGCTGGTCGGCGAAGAGGTCCAGCCAGATCCGCGGGTCCATCAGCGTCGCCCGGATCACCGCCTGGACCGCCGGACTGGCCACCACCACGAGCGGTCCGGCTCCCAGCGACAGCCGGTTGAAGGCCACCACCGGCAGATCGCGCACGTGGTCCAGGTGCTGATGGGTGAGGAGAACGTACGCCAGCCGGGCCTGCTCGGCCAGCGTGAGGGCGCTGGCCAGACTGCCGGCGTCGATGGCCAGGACCTCGTCGAGGAGAAGGGCGACGAAGCGGCAGTCCCGCGCCTCGGCCTGATGGGCCCCCAGAATGCGCAGCCGCACCGCTCGCTCCTCAGGCGTCGATCAGCTCGATCTCATACTCGCCCAGTTCGGCGTCCACCCGCGCGCGCTCGATGAAACTGATCACCCGGTTCAGCACCTCGTCGGCGTGGGCCCGGTCGGTGCTCACGCAGGCGATCCCCAGCCAGGCCGACTGCCAGAGATCCTGGTCGGCCACCTCGGCGATGGAGACATTGAACTCGTTCTGCACGCGGTTGACAATGGATTTGATCACCTGCCGCTTACCTTTGAGCGAGGTCGTGCCGGGCAGGTGCAGACGCAGACGGCAGATTCCCACAACCATCGGCGACTCCACGGCCTCACCGAGCCGGACTTACGACTGTACCTGTTGAATGATACCAGAGTCGGCCGGTCGCCGGCCGGCCGCGGCGGTCTCGGCCAGACCGATGACCAGCGCCACCCCGACCAGGGTCACCAGGGCGCCGACGACGGCCGTGAGACCGGGGATCTCGCCCAGGACCAGGGCGCTCAGGACGATGCCGCCGGTCACCTCCTGCGTGGCGACCAGATTCACGTAGGTGGGGTGGGTCCGGCGCAGGCCGGCGTTGTAGAGGGTGTGCCCGATGCCCAGCGGGAAGACCCCCAGGGCCACCACCGCCAGCACCGCCCGCCAGCCCGGCCAGGTCAGCCCGGCCAGCAGGGCCGGCCCCAGCAGCCAGAGGGCGGCCACCCCGTAGACCCAGGCCGCGTAGACCAAAAGCGGCGTCCGGGTGCGGGCCGACCGGCCGATGACCGAGTAGAGCCCGAAGCAGACCGCCGACCCCAGGGCCAGAAGGTCGCCCAGGAGCATGCGCCCGTCCATCGCCGGCTCAAAGCCGGTCAGAACGGTCACCCCGGCCACCGTCACCGGCAGGCCCAGGAGGGCGCGCCGGGGGACGACCTCGCCCAGAAAGAGGGCGGCGAAGAGGGTCACGAAGAGCGGCGCGGTGTAGACCAGCGTCAGCGAGTGGGCGACGCTGGTGAACGCCAGCGAGGCGATGTACAGCAGAAAGTGCAGGGCCGCCGTCAGCCCGTAGGCCGCGCACCAGTACCACCGGAAGGGCGGCGGCCAGAGACGCTCGCCCCGCCAGCGCGCCAGCGCCGCCACCAGCAGCGCCGCCACCGCCATGCGCCCGAAGGTGATCGTCCAGGCCGAGAGCGGCGCGGCCAGCCGGATGAGGACCGGGCTGGTCGCGAAGAGCACAACCGCCAGGGCCACCAGGAGCAGCCCGGCGGGGTCGGGGCGCAGGGCACGCGGCGGCATGACAGGGCCATCATAGCACAGCCTCAGCGGAAAGACAGCCCCAGACGGGCGATGTATTCATCGCCCAGCAGCCGCACCTGCACCCGGTAGGTCCGCCAGGGGATAGCCGTGCCCGGGAGCACGCCCGGCCGGTCGTTCTCGGGATGGTACTCCAGAATGGCCGCCTGAAACTTCTGGGTCCAGCGGCCGTCGCGCAGTTTGGGCTCCTCGGTCGGGTAGCCGAAGGCGGTCACCCCGCCGTGGCGGTCGAAGAACTCTTTAAAGTAAATCGGCTGGCCGGTCCGGGTGTAGTCGGCGACGAAGTGGCCGAGCCCCGTGGGCCGGTCCGGGCTGAAGGGGAAGTAGTGCCAGGGGCCGGGCGGCGGGTCGTTCGGGTCGTGCGGCGGGTCGGCGCCGGGGAAGAGAAGGTCAGCCAGCAGACGCCGCTGGATGCGCGCCTCCGCCGGGTTCTCCGGATGCCACTCCAGGACCGCGCGCTGGAAGAACTGGACCAGCAGCCCGCTGCCGGTCGGGTCGGGCACCACCGGGCTCCGCGGCAGCCCGAAGGCCTCCACGTCGCCGTTCGCCCGGAAGAAGGCCAGCCAGGGCCCCTCGACCGCAAAGCCGGTCTCGGCGACCCAGCGGAGCGGGGCGGCGCGCTCGCCGGAGCGAGTGGCCGGCGAGAGCCGGCCCTCGGCCGAGAACCGTCCACCGGACGATTCTCCCTGGACCGCGTAGTACGGCGGGCCAGCCGCCCGCGCCCCCAGTTCCTGCACCCAGTAGTGCCCGAAGGGGCTGCCCGGCCGGTAGACGTAGCCGATGCCCATCTCCTCGGCCAGCGGCGAGAGCAGGTTCTCCCGGTGCGGGGGACTGTTCAGCCAGGCCTGCAGCGCCTCCTCCGGCGTGGGCTGGCCCGCCGCCAGGTTCTCCGCCAGGAACCGCCACTTCAGGTAGCCGGCCTGTTCGTTGCGGGTGATAAACGTCGAGCCGTCGGGCGCTGTGTGGCCGAAGAAGCCGCCCTCGGCCATCGCCTGGGCGTAGCGCTGGGCGGCGGCCTTGAGCTCCGGGGCTGGCCGGAGGGGGGCCAGCCCCTGCCGCACCCGTTCGGCGTTCACCAGCTGGAAGAGCCGGTCGGCCGGCTCCATCGCCCAGGCTGACGACACCAGCGCCAGCCAGAGCGCCACCACCAGAGCGACGACGCGCCACACCATGCCACCCCACCCCGGTTGCCACAAGGTCCGGGGGGAGTGTACTCGGGCGCCTCGGCGAGAACAAGGGGGCGGGCGAGGGCACGCCTAGGAAATTTGGTCGAGCCCGGCGGGGCCTTTTTGGGGGAGACCCAAAGGGGTCAGGACGACGAGGCGGCCGCCGGCGCCCGGGCCACGCGCACCAGCGCCGGTCGGATCACCCGGCCGTTGAGCTTGTAGCCGTGACGCACCACGCCGACGACCGTCCCCTCGGGGAGATCGGCGCGCTCCTCCGAGGCCACCGCCTCCTGCTCCCAGGGGTCGAACGGCCGGCCCAGCGCCTCGATCCGGGTGACGCCCAGCCGCTCCAGGACCGCCAGGAAGTTCCGGTGGATGAGGCGGATGCCCTCCACCCACGGGTGCGCGGCGATCTCGTCGGGGATCGCCTCCAGCGCTCGCTCCAGGTCGTCCAGCACCGGCAGGAGGGCCAGCACCGCCTCGGCCCGCGCCGCCTGGAGCATATCCTCGCGCTCCTGCTCCACCCGCCGGCGGTAGTTGATGAAGTCGGCCTGCACACGCTGCAGCAGGCGCAGGTACTCCTCGCTCTTCTGGGTCGCCTCGGCCAGCGCCGTCCGCAGCTGGGCGAGGTCGGTCGGTTCCGCGCTCTCCGTCTGGCCCTCGGTGGTCTGGGCCGTCGGTTCTCGCTCCTGCTCGTGCACCATCGACAGCACTCCGCCTCTTCCGGGCTCCACACAGCGAGCGGCCCGCCCAGACAACACCACCGGTGGTGGTGGCGTGGGGGGCCGCGGCAGCCCCATGATCAGCCGTGATCTGCTTCTAATTGTACGCACTGCCCGACACCGGCTGCAACCGCCAGCGGAGCCGCCAGGGGGCTGGCGCTGTCTCGTCCGTTGCCTTTCCCACGGCCTTTGCGCTATATTCAAGCCGCACGCCACCCTGGCGCGTCCCCAGCGAGACCCGCAAACCAGAGGATAGACAGATGGGCAAGAGTCTGACGCACAAGATCCTCGCGGCGCACCTGGTTGAGGGCCAGCTGGTCCCCGGCACGGAGATCGGCATCAAGATCGACCAGGTCCTCCTCCAGGACTACACCGCCACCCAGGCGATGCTGGCCTTCGAGACGATGGGGCTCCAGCGCCACCGCGTCCGGGTCGCCGCCTGCTACGCCGACCACAAGGTCTACCAGATCACCCCCGAGGATATGCAGGACCATCTCTACCTGCAGACCGCCTGCCGCAAGTACGGTTTCTGGTACGGCAAGCCGGCCATCGGCATCGGCCACCAGGTCCACCTGGAGCACTTCGCGGTGCCGGGCGAGACCGTGCTGGGCGGCGACAGCCACACCCCTCACTGCGGCGGCGTCGGGATGCTGGCCATCGGCGCCGGCGGCATGGACGTGGCCCTGGCCCTGGGCGGCGGCCCCTACTACTTCCAGATGCCGGCGGTGGTCAACGTCCGCCTGACCGGCGAACTGCGTCCGTGGTGCACCGCCAAGGACGTGATCCTGGAACTTCTCCGCCGGCTGACCGTCCGCGGCGGCCTGGGCAAGATCTTCGAGTTCACCGGCCCCGGCATCGCCTCCCTCAACGCCCAGCAGCGGGTGACGATCACCAACATGAGCTACGAACTGGGGGCCACGACCTCGATCTTCCCCTCCGACGCCGTCACCCGCGACTTCTTCCGCCGCCTCGGCCGCGAGCACGAGTGGCGCGAACTGCTGCCCGACCCCGACGCCACCTACGACGAGGTCATCGAACTCGACCTCTCCACCATCGAGCCGCTCATCGCCCTGCCCAGCCTGCCCGATAAGGTCGTCCCGGTGCGCGAGGTGGCCGGGACCAGGGTCCACCAGGTGATGGTCGGCTCCTGCACCAACGGCTCCTACACCGATATCGTCGCCGTGGCCCGGATCCTCAAGGGCCGGCGCGTCCACCCCGACGTCTACTTCTTCATCCACCCGAGCAGCCGGCAGGCCCTGGAACTGCTGGCCCGCGAGGGCTACGTGGCCGACCTCCTGGCCGCCGGGGTCGAGGTGGCCGAGCCGACCTGCGGCGCCTGCATCGGCGCCGGCCACGTGCCAGCCCCCGGCACCAAGAGCCTGCGGGCCATCAACCGCAACTTCAAAGGCCGCTCGGGCCTCAAGGACGACGAGGTCTACCTGGCCAGCGCCGAGACGGCGGCGGCCACCGCCCTCAAGGGGGTGATCACCGATCCGCGCGACCTCGGCGCCGAACTGGGCATCCCGGCCCCCTCCCCGGACCTGCCGGTCGCCCTCTCCCAGGAGAACCCCAATCTGGTGCCGCCGGCTCCCCCGGAGGAGGCCGCCCGGCTCGAGGTGGTGCGCGGCCCCAACATCGTGGTGACCCCGCTCAAACCGCCCCTGGAGGAGACCCTGCGCGGCGAGGTCCTCCTCAAACTGGGCGACGACATCTCCACCGACCACATCATCCCGGCCAGCCCGGAGTACGCCGCCTACCGGGCCAACGTCCCCAAACTGAGCGAGTTCGTCTTCCACCGCCTCGATCCCACCTTCAGCCAGCGGGCCAAAGAGAAGGGCGGCGGCTGGATCGTCGGCGGAGCCAACTACGGCATCGGCAGCAGCCGCGAGCACGCCGCCATCTGCCCGATGTATCTGGGCATCAAAGGGGTCATCACCAAATCGTTCGCCCGGATCCACCGCGCCAATCTGATCAACTGGGGGCTCCTGCCGCTGACCTTCGCCGATCCCGCCGACTACGATTGGGTCGAGGCGGGCGATCTCCTGGTCCTGGAGAACGCCCGCGACCTGGTGGCCCACGCCGAGGAGTTCGCCCTCTGGAACGCCACCAAGGGACGGGAACTCCGGGTCCGGCTGACGCTGACCCCGCGCGAGCGGCAACTGATCCTCTGGGGCGGCAAACTGGCCTACGTCAAGGCCAATCCGGTCACCTAACGCCGATCCGGCGGGGCCAGACCAGCGGCCCCGCCGGACTCTCCGGAACCCGCGCCGCCAGATCACCGGTGGAGGTGAATCATGCCACGCGGTCGGGCCTTTCTTCTCGCCCTCGGCCTGGTCCTGGGCAGCGCGCCCGGTCCGGTCGGGAGCCAGACGGCCATCACTCTCCCGCTCCCGACCGTCCGCGGCCAGGTTGTCCTCGAGCCGCTCGACGGTCAGACGCGGGTGACGGTCGCCGCCCAGGGCTTCGAGCCCGGCACCAGCCACGGGGTGCTCATCCGGCGCGGCCGCTGCGCCCAGGGTGAGGCCCAGGACTTCGGCGACGTGGTGGCCGAGGTGATGACCGTCCAGGCCGACGCCCAGGGCCGGGCCAGCGGGACGGCCGTCCTGTCCCGGCCGCTCGCCACCCTGGCCGACGGGCGTCACATGGTCACGATCGGCTTCGGCCCGGGCCGCAGCCGGGGTATCGACTGCGCCGACCTCCCGGCCCTGGCCCTGCCGCGGACCGGCCAGCCCGCCCCGACCGGGCTGGCTCTGACCGGTTTGGGGCTGGGGCTCCTGGGCTGGCTGGCCGCCCGGCGTCGCCCAGCGCCCCGGTCCGACCGCGCCCGTCGGGTGGTACGGGCCTTGCCGGACGGCGGGGCGTATGGAGCGCGAACGCGAATGCCAGCCGGTCCTGCCCGAGGCCGGGGTGGGGGGTGAGGGCCTGCACCGCGACGAGACGGTGCTCGGCCCGCAGACCGACCAGGATCTGGAGGAGGCCATCCGCCAGGCCTTCTTTCTCGATCCCGACCTTGACGCCCGGCGCTTCACCGTCCGGGTGGTCCGGGGCGTCGCCTACCTCGGCGGCACGGCCCGCGATGAGGCCGAGCACCAGCGGGCCCTGGCTGTGGCCCGGGGCGTGCAGAAGATCCAGCGCGTGGTCGACGAGATCGCCTGCCCGGCCTGCGCCGAGCATCCGGCCTGAGGGCCTAGCCCTCGGGCCGGTGGATGTGCAGATGGGGTTCCAGCCGCTCGACCTGTGCGCGGGTCAGATCGAGGAGGACCCGGCCGGCCTCGACCTCACGGACATAGGCCAGGGGGATGGTCACATCGCGCGGCAGGAACCGGCCCCGGCGGACGACGAAGGCGGTCAGTTTCTGGGTGAACGGGTCGAGAATGACCTCATCCACCACCCCGATGGGCCCATCCAGGGCCTCGACCGGCATCCCGTCGCGGATCTCGAAGTCCTCGGGGTGCTTGCGCTTGTGCTCGACCCCCCGGACCTTGATCGCCGGGCGGAGGAAAAGGGTGTGGCTGGCCGGCGGGAAGCCGGGGGGCGGGACGTAGGTCGCCGGGGCTGGCTCGTAGTCGGTCTCGACAAAGGTCGGCTGCTGCTTGAGCTCCTCGGTGGTCAGGTCCAGGTAGACGGCCTCGTGGCTGCTGCGCCGGATCCGCTCGACCGGCACCACCACAAACCAGGTGAGCAGCGGCGAGGTGTCGATCACCAGGTGGTGGACCTGGTTGGTCTCCGGGTGCAGGATCACCCGGTCCACCCGACCGCAGAACCCGTCGGTGCAGAAGACCCTGGCGCCGATGTTGATCTCCATGCGATCACTCCCCACCGGTCCACGCCTCTTGCCGTCGCGGGCGTGCGACCGCTATGCTACAAATCGAGGGCATCCCGCCACACATTGTACCCGAAGACGGCCAGGACGTGGCCGGTTCTGCCCGCCTGAACACCCTGGTCCCAGACCTGAACACCCGGAGGCGACCGATGCAGACGTGGGAAGCGCAGGAGGCGCAGTGGCAGCAGGAGTGGGAGCAGCGCTACGGCCCGATGGGGATCCATTGGGATGAGGTGCGCGCGGCCCACCGGTTCGGCTGGTACGCCGCCCAGCGGCCGGAGTTCCAGGGGAAAACCTGGGCGGAGGTCAGCGCCGACCTGCGCCGCCACTGGAGCCTGCTGACCGAGGCCAGCGAGGAGACCGCCTGGGACTACGTCCAGGAGGCGGTCCGCGACGGCTGGCGACGGGCCCGGGAGGCGCTGGGCCAGCCGGTCTAGGCCGGCCGCGCCGGCACGGGAGTTGCCGCCAGCCCGGGCAAACAGCGGCACAGCGGGGGAGAGATGTCCACCCAGTGGGAGATGACCCTCTACGATTACAAAGACGTGCTGGGCTGGGTCCGCTACCTGGGCTGGAGCGACGAGGACCTGCAGAAGGTGCCGGTCCACGAACAGGCCACGGCCGGCGAGGACTACCTCAACCTGGCCAACTTCGGCGGCACCTCGCTCAACGTCACCGAGCGCGCGCAGGGCCTGGCCAGCGGGACCAGCGCCGGCGTCCGCAACCTGCACAACCTCTACGTCTACAAGCGCGAGGTCCCCGAGCCGCTCTGGCGGCAGCTGGAGGACCTGGTCCGGCGCGGGGGCCCCAGCGCTTTTGAGGAGAGCGGCCTCTTCGGCGAGCGCGGCGAGGTCCCCGACTTCCCACCCCCACCCCGCGCCCCCTAGTCCAGAATCCGGGCCAGACCGCGCTCCAGCAGCGTCCGGTCCATGACCCCCAGCCGGGCCACCCGGATCAGGCCGTCGCGGCCGACGAAGAAACTGCTGGGCAGGCCCTGGACCCGATAGCGGGCGGCGACCTCGCCGGTCCGGTCCAGGACCACCGGGCTTCGCAGGCCCAGGTCGCGGACGAAGGCCGCCACCGCCTCGGGTTCCTCCTGAACATCGACCAGGAGAACGACGAGCCCCCGGTCCCGATAGCGCTCGGCCGCCCGCTCGAACTCGGGCAGCTCGACCCGGCAGGGGACGCACCAGGTGGCGAAGAAGTTCAGCAGGACCGGCCGGCCGTGGAGGTCGCCGAGCCGGCGGGGCGTTCCGTCGAGGGCGGGCAGGGTGAAGTCGGGCGCCGGCTGGCCAGGCCCCGGGGTGCTGGCCGGCTCCCCGCCTCCCGGCCAGAGGGCGCAGCCGGCCAGGAGCAGCAGAGCCATCGCCCCACCCAGCACGCCGCCCCGGACACCGCCCACCGGTCGCCTCCGGTCAGGTCTGACTGGCGCTCCACAGACGCTCAGCCCGCAGGACCCGCTGGTTGACGTCGTCCCAGTCGACGTTGCGCAGGAAGGCGCGGATGTAGGCCAGACGGTCGACGCCGAAGTCGATGACGTAGGCGTGCTCGCAGAGGTCCAGCCCCAGCACCGGGCAGACCTCCCAGCCGGGGGCGGACTGGTCGGACTGGCCGGTGGTCAGACGCAGGCGGCCGTCGGCCAGATCGAGCACCAGCCAGACCCAGGCCGGGGCGGCCAGCGCGGCGGCGGTGAAATCGGTCGTCCAGTGCTCGAACGAGCCGTAGTCGCGGTCGAGGAGTTCGGCGACCCGGCCGTAGGCCCGGCCGCCCCGGCCGCCGAGGTTGGCGAAGTAGAGTTCGTGGTTGCGGATCGCGTTCAGCGTCCCGGTGAGGTCGGCCAGGATCTGGCCCAGGTCGCGGCTGAGGGGCGCCGGCGGCGTCGCCCGGTCCAGGGCGGCCAGGCGGACGCGCAGCTCGTTGGCCCGGTTGACGTACTCCCGGTAGAGTTTGTAGTGCTCCTCGAGGGTCCGCTGCGAGAGACCCTCCAGGGCCAGCGCGGGAAGCGGTTGGGGGCTCAGCGGCTCGGTCATCGGCCTCTACTCCCCGGCTTCGGCCTGGGCCCCACGGCCCTTGCGGGCGCGGGCGGCCTCTTCCTCGGCCCAGGCCAGGGGATGGGTCTGGGCGTAGTAGCGGGTCGAGACCAGCAGGTCCGGCAGGTGCAGGACCAGCGCCCGCTGGCGCTCATAGGTGGCCAGTTCGTAACGATGGTCCATTTTGATGGCGTCGAAGGGGCAGTACTCGGCGCAGAAGCCGCAACTCATGCAGATCGAGATGTCGATGACGAAATCTTTGGGTTCGGGGACCGGTTTGCCGTCCGGCCCGGTGGTCCGCTCGATCCAGATGCACTGGGGCGGGCAGACCTTGGCGCAGATGCCGCAGCTGGTGCAGCGGATCTTACCGGTCTCCTCCTCGTACAGCAGGACCGGAAAGGAGCGGAAGCGCTCGGGCAGGGCGAGTTTCTCCTCCGGGTACTGGACGGTGAAAACGCCCCAGTGGTGCGGGGGCTGGCGGACGCCGGTGGCGGTCCGCTCCAGCCGTGGTCGCCCGGCGAGGTAGTCGAAGAGGGCCAGCCAGAACCGGTGGAGGGTGATGCTCAGGCTCTGGAGCAGCCCGAGCCCCCAACGCCCCAGTCGCCCATCCATCGCCCGTCCTCCTTCGCCCCACATTATATCACGAACCTCCGGCCGGCCAGCGTCACGGCCCCCTCTGTGAGCCACCTCACTGACAGAAAAGCGGCGTCGGCCCTTCTTTAAGGTGAGATCGCGAAGGGTGGACGACGATGCTGACCAGGAGCGCCCAGATTCACCCGACCGCCGAGGTCGCTCCCGACGCCATCATCGGCGCCGGGACACGTATCTGGCACCAGGCCCAGGTCCGGGAGGAGGTCCGGATCGGCGAGGAGTGCATCATCGGCAAAGGCGTCTACATCGACCGGGGAGTGATCCTGGGCAACCGGGTCAAAGTCCAGAATTACGCCTCGCTCTACCACGGGGCCTGGATCGACGACGGTGTCTTCATCGGCCCGTACGCCTGCCTGGCCAACGACAAACATCCGCGCGCGATCCGGCCCGACGGTCGCCGCAAGGGGCCGGACGACTGGACGGTGGGGACGATCCGCATCGGCTACGGGGCCGCCATCGGCGCGCACGCCACCGTCCTGCCCGGCGTGACCATCGGCCCCTGGGCGCTGGTGGGCGCCGGCGCGGTCGTCAGCCGGGATGTCCCCGCCCACGGCCTGGTCGTCGGCAATCCGGCCCGTCTCATCGGCTTTGTCTGCGCCTGTGGCCGACGGCTGACCGCCCCACCCTCATCGTCCCGGTGTCCGCATCATCCCGCCTGACACCGGCTCTCCGACAGACCGCCCGTGGCCGTGCTGGTCTGGGCCCTCGGCCTGGTCGTCGGTCTCAGTCTGGGGCGACCGGTGGCGCTGCCGCTCTGGGGCTGGCTCGCCTTCAGCGGCGGCAGCCTGCTGCTGGCCCTGGTGGTCCGCCGCTGGCCGGGCCCGGCGCTCGGGCTGGTGGCCCTGGCCGGACTGGGGCTCGGCCTGGCCCGGGCCAGCCTCGTCGCCGATCCGCCATCCGACCTGCCCTACGGGCAGACAGTCACCCTCCAGGGCCAGGTGGCCGACCGGCCCGAGACCCGGGGCGTCGCCCTCCGCCTGCGACTGGCGGATCTGACCCTGGAGACCCCGGCGGGGGTCCGCCGGCTGGACGGCGCGATCCTCCTGGAGACCACCTGGCTTGCCGACTGGCGACGCGGCGACCGGCTCCAGGTCACCGGACGGCTGGAGCCGGTCCGCCCCGGCCCCGACGCCCCCTGGGAGACCGCCCTGGCCCGCCAGGGCGTCCACAGCCGGCTGCGCTATCCCCAGGTCGTGCCCCTCCTGACTGATCGCGCCGGACCGCTCGCCTGGCTCGACGCTTTCCACCAACGCCTGATCACCGGTCTGACCGGGGCGCTGCCCGAGCCTCAGGCCGCCCTGGCCGCCGGTCTGGTGCTGGGGGAGCGCTCGGCGCTGCCGTCCGCGCTCAGCGAGGCGATGCGGCTGACCGGCACCAGCCATCTCCTGGCCCTCTCCGGGGCCAACCTGAGCCTGCTGCTGGCCCTGGCGCTCCCCCTGGCCCGGGCGGTGGCCGGGCGCCTCTGGCTTCTCCCAACCCTGGGGCTGCTCTGGCTCTTCGTCGGCCTGGCCGGACCCGAGCCCTCGCTTCTGCGAGCGGCCGTCATGGGTACGGTCGGTCTGGCCGGCCTGGCTCTCGGCCGGCCACCCGATCCCTACACCAGCCTGGCCCTGGCCGGCGCGCTGCTGGCCGGGCTGAGCCCGGCGGTCCTCGGCGACCCCGGCTTCCAGCTCTCGTTCCTGGCCACCCTGGCCCTCATCAGCCTGGCCCCCTGGCTCCGTGACCGCCTGCCCTCGCGCCTCCGGGATACGGGCCTGGCCGAGCAGATCACCGTCCAGGGGCTGACCGCACCGGTGGTTCTGGCGCTCCACCCCCAGCTCAGCCTTCTCAGCCTGCCGGTGAACCTTCTCCTCGCCCCGATCGTCGCCCTGGCCCTGATCCTGGGGCTGCTCCTGGCCCTGGTCGGGACGCTCTGGCCACCGGCCGGCGCGGTCCTCGGGCTCCTCGCCTGGCTCCCGCTCACGGCCATCATCGTCATCGTCGAGACCGCCGCCGACCAGCCGCTGGCCGCTCTGCCGGTGGGGCCGGTCTCCCCCCTCGTCTGGTGGAGTCTGGTCGGAGCTCTGGGCGCGCTGGTCGGGCTCAGCCCCACCTCACCGGTCCGGCCATTCCTGGGAGGGCTGTCGCAGGCGGGACTGGCGCTCCTGGCCCGCCTCCCGGCCGGGCTGCGCCTCGGGCTGATCGGCGGCCTGGTCTCGAGCGCGGTCAGTCTGTCGGTCGCCCGGTGGTCGCCCAGTGCCCCCGAGGTCACCGTCCTCGACGTGGGTCAGGGCGACGCGATCCTGGTCCGCACGCCGGCCGGCCGCACGCTGGTGGTGGACGGTGGGCCGGCGCCGCTGGCCCTGGCCCAGGCGCTGGGCCGGCGTCTGCCTCTCTGGGAGCGGGCGGTCGACATCGTTCTCCTCAGCCACCCTCACGCCGACCATCTGACCGGCCTTCTGGCCGTGCTGGAGCGCTATCCGGTGCGACTGGTCATCGAACCGGGGCTGCCGGTGGCGACGCCGGAGTACCAGCGCTTCCAGGAGATCGTCGCCCGGCAGGGCCTGCGCCGGCTGGTGGCCCGGGCCGGCCAGGTGGTCGTGCTGGACGCGGCGACCCGGCTGGAGATCCTCCACCCGGAGGCGGGAGAGGCCGGGGATCCCAACAGCCGCTCGGTGGTCGCCCGGCTTCAGACCGGTCCGGGCTCGGTCCTCTTCACCGGCGACCTGCCCCGGTCGCGGCAGCCGGGACTGGTCGGCCGCCCGGTCCAGAGCACGGTTCTCAAGGTGCCTCACCAGGGAGCGGCCGACGCGCTCGATCCCGGCTTTCTGGCCGCCGTCCGGCCGCGGGTCGCGGTCATCTCGGTGGGCCGTCTCAACCGCTATGGGCACCCGGCGCTGGCGACCCTGACGCTGCTCGACCGGTACGGAGTGCGCGTCCTGCGCACCGACCTCGATGGCACGATCGTTCTGCGGCTGCGCGAGGAGCGGGTCGAGGTTGTCACCGCCCGCTGAGACGATCTAGCGCCCCTGGAAGACCGGTCGCCGGCGCTCCAGGAAGGCGCGGATCCCTTCGGCGAAGTCCTGAGTCTCGGCCCACTCGATAGAGGCCTCGGTCTCGTCCACCCCACTCAGGCTCGGGTTGCGGAGCAGGAGCCGCAGAGCCCGTTTGGCCTGGCGCAGGGCCACCGGGGCCTGAGCGGCGATCTCGGTCGCCAGAGCGCGAGCCTCGGCCTCGGCCGTGGCCACCGGGTAGACCCGATCCACCAGACCGACCGCCAGCGCCTCGGCGGCCGATAGCACACGTCCGGTGAGCAGAAGGTCGGCCGCCCGGCCGATCCCCACGAGGCTCACCAGGCGCTGGGTATCGCGCAGGCCCAGGGTCAGACCCAGCCGGGCGGCTGGCACCCCGATTCGGGCGTTCTCGGCCGCCAGGCGCAGATCGCAGGCGCAGGCCAGGGCGCAGGCCGCGCCCAGAGCGAAGCCGAAGATCAGGGCCAGGACCGGGCGGTCCAGCGTCTCGATGGCCTCAAGGGCGGCCTGCATCGTCTGGTGGTAGGTCCGGGCGGCCGCCCGGCTGTAGCGGTGAGTCGGGAACTCGGCCACATCAGCTCCGGCGCTGAAGGCCTGCGTCCCGGCGCCGCGCAGGATGACCACCCGAACCTCCGGCCGGGTGGCCAGCTGCTGGAACACGTCGGCCAGTTCCCGCCAGACCTCAAGCGTGATCGCGTTGTGCACGGCCGGCCGGTTGATCGTCACCGTCGCCAGCGCTCCCTGCTGCTCCACCCGCAGTTCGTCCCCCATGGCCCCGGCTCCTCAGCGAGCATCGTCTGTCCTCATTCTACGCCGGCCCACCCCCGAAAAGAAAGTCGCCAGCCGGGCACGGGCATGCGGGCGTCCGGCGCTGGCCCTCAGCCACCGGCGGCCCGGCCGCGCTCGCGGAGACCGCCAGGCCCCTGGGCGCTGGCGCCTGGCCGCGCGGCCAGGCCTCGTCCCCAGACCGGGGGAGGCGGTGGGTCGCCGACGGCCGCCCAGGCGGGGAGGGAACGAGGAGTTGCAGCCCCTCGGGGTTGGCACGCCGGGCCGCGTCGGGATGATGTCGGGTGTTCCCGGTCGCCACGCGCCGTTCGTGGGCCCGCGCCGTTCCGGCGACAAGACAGGCGATGGTGGCCATGCTCTCTCCTCCGCCTACACCTCCGAGATTCCCGTGTCACGCAGCCGGCGCACCCCTCAGGGGGAAGGCTCCTGGTAAAATACAAGGCGGGACTGCTGGCCGCAGGGAGCGCGCGTGACCGCCGAGACCTTCGATGTCCGGGTTCAGTTAGAGGGGCCGGGCTATCTGGGCGAGGCCGTCGGCCACCTCGACGGCCAGGTGCTCTTTGTCGACTACGGGCTGCCCGGCGAGGAGGTCCTGGCCGAGATCCAGCAGCGCAAGCGCCGTTTCGCCCACGCCCGGGCGGTGGCGGTGCTCACGCCCTCGCCACACCGGACCTGGCCGCCCTGCCCCTACTTCGGCCGCTGCGGCGGCTGCCAGTACCAGCACGCCGACTACGCCTACCAGCTGACCATCAAGCAGGAGATCCTGACCGAGCAGCTGCGCCGGATCGGGGGACTGACCGACGTGGTGGTCCAGCCGTTCATCCCGGCGGCGGTGCCCTGGCACTACCGCAACCAGATCCGGCTCTCGACCCGGCGGAGCGGCGAACTCGGCTTCGTCGTCCGCCACACCCACCGGGCGCTGCCCGTCCACTACTGCCGGATCACCCAGCCGCCGATCAACCGCCTCTTAGCCCTCCTTCAGGGACGGGGTGCCGGCCTGCACCAGGTGGTCATCCGCTACGGCGCCCGGACCGGCGAGTTCCTCATCCAGCCGGCCTTCCCCGACCTGCCGGATCTGCCGACCGGCCAGCCGTACTACCACGAGATCCTGCTCGGGCGCCGCTACCGGGTCTCGGCCGTCTCGTTCTTCCAGGTCAACACCCGCCCCGACTTCCGCGCGCTGCCGGCGGCCATCCGGGCTCCCTGGCTCGCCGACCGGCAGGGCTTCTACAGCCAGGCCGATCTCCTGGCGCTCCTGGTTCTCGACCGGCTGGAGCTGACCGGCCGGGAGGTGGTGGTCGACGCCTACTGTGGCGTCGGCACGTTCACCCTGCACATCGCCGAGCGGGCCCACTACGTCATCGGCATCGAGGAGTCCAGAAGCGCGGTGCGGGACGCCGAGGTCAACGCCACCGGCCTCGACAACGTCCGGTTCATCGAGGCCAAGACCGAGGTGGCCCTGCCCCAGATCCGGGAGAAGGTCGATGCCGTGGTGCTCGACCCGGCGCGGGTGGGCTGCGCCCCGCCGGTCATCGAGGCCCTGCTGGCTCTGCGGGCGCCGAAGATCGTCTACGTCTCCTGCGACCCGGCTACCCTGGCCCGCGACCTCCGGCTCCTGGTCCAGGGCGGCTACCGGGTGACCGACGTCCAGCCCATCGACATGTTCCCCCAGACCCACCACATCGAGACCGTGGTCACCCTCCGCGGCGAGTAGCCACGGGCGTCCTCACAGGCGCGCCAGGCTGTCGTCGTCGAGCGTCGCCCCACAGGCGGCCACCAAGGCCCGGCAGGCCAGCCAGAGGCGCCAGACATCCTCGGCCAGCCGGGAGAGGTCAGCCGCCCCGAGGAGCAGCCGGGGCAGGAGGTCGGCGTAACCGGCCGGAAGGCGCGGCAGGGTCAGGCTCTCCCGATACATGGTCCGGGCGCCCTGGTAGCGGTGACGGTTGGCCAGCCCGACCAGGATGGCCGCCCAGTAGGCCGCCTGACGGGCGGCAGCCAGAGCGCTCAGCGGGTCCGGCGAATCGGCGAGCGTGGCGTTCAGGACCTTGGAGACCTGTTCGTAGAGGTCGGCCAGCGCCTCGGCGAGAAGCGACGGCCAGTCAGCCGTGGCCAGCGCCGCCTCCGCCAGACGGCGGAGCTCGCCGAGAAGGTCGTCGGGATCGTAGAGCGGGAGGGCGGTCCAGGGAGCGTCCTGGGTCAGCGGCCACTCGTAGGTGACGGTCGCGCACTCCGCCCGGTAGGCCTCCCAGGGCTGGAAACTGAGGCCCACGAAGAGGCCGTGGTAGAAGAAGGCGTGCCAGCGGTGCGGCCGGGTCCGGGTGATGACATCGCACTCCAGGTCGGAGTAAGGGAGGTCGGTCCCCTTGGCCACCGAGCCGACCAGGAAGACCGCCCGCACCTCGTCGCCGTAGCGCGCTCGCAGACGCTGGCAGAGGTGGCGGGCGACGGCCAGACGGGTCTGGTGGTCGAAGACCGGCGGGGGCTCGGGCAGCCGCAGCATGCACGCCTCCCAGCGAGGGCGATCCTGGCGGAGGCCAGACGGCCCACCGTCCAGACGCCGTTTATTCGGGAGAGATGGTGGCCCAAAGCGCGGGCGGCCGGTGGAGGGCCCACAGGGGCGCGGTCAGGAGGAGGGGGCAGCGCGACGGGCCCGGTACTCGGCCAGCGTCCGCTCGTCGGGGGGATAGACCCCGACGATACTGGCTCCCTGGCGCACCTTCTCCCAGAGGAACGCCTCCAGGTCCTCCTGCTCGGCCGCCTCGCGGGCCACCGTGGTCGCCAGGTGGCGGGGGATGACCACGACCCCCTCGTCGTCGCCGACCAGGACATCGCCGGGGTAGACGGCCACGCCGCCGCAGGCGATGGGGACCTGGAAGTCCACCGGGTGGTGGACGGTCTTATTGGCCGCAGCGTGGGCCGCCCGGCAGTAGGCGGGCAGGCCCAGAGTGGCGATGGCCGGCGTATCGCGGAAGGCGCCGTCGGTCACGATCCCGGCGCCGCCGCGCATCTTGATGCGGGTGGCCAGGATGGCTCCCAGGACGCCGGCCCGGACGTCGCCCCGGGCGTCGATCACCAGGACCTCGCCAGGGCCGATGCGCTCGACCGCCAGGCGTTGGGGGTCGGTCAGGTTGTCGACGGTGCCGGTGTGGTCGAGGTCCTCGCGGGCCGGGATATACCGCAGGGTGAAGGCCACGCCGACCATCCGCTGGCCGGGGGTGAGGGGGCGAACGCCGAGGAGAAAGGTGTTGCGCAAACCGTATCGGGCCAGGACCGAGGTCAGGGTGGCGGTGCTGGACCGCCGCAGGAGCTCGACGATCTCGGGGGTGAGCGCCGACTCCGCCATAGGCACCTCCGCAAAAGGGTGGTCACCATCGCCTGGCCGGCCAGGCGATGGCCAGGCGGGCGAGGCCCTCGTGGCCGGACCGGGCGCGACCGCGCTTCCGTGGGGTCAGGCTACCGGCGCTCCGCCGGGCGGTCGGCCGTCAGGGGGTTGACCGGCGCCCCCGGCCAGATCACCCCGGAGCGGACGACCCGGGCCAGGACCCCCCGGCGACCAGCCAGGGCGCGCTGGAGACCGGGGCGGATCTCCTCCATCCGGCTGCAGGGGGTGCAGGGCCCCGTGACCTCCAGGACCGCCGTCCCGACCAGGAGACGCTGACCGGCCGGCAGCGTCTGCAGCGCGATCCCCCGGGTGGTGATGTTCTCCTTAATCTGACCAGGGGCGAGGTCGAGGGCGGTCAGCGTCTCCTCGGCCACGAGCAGGACCTGGCGGCGGCTGCCCGGGCGCGCGTGGTGATCTCCCTCCAGACCGTAGTCTTCCCGGGCCTGGGCCTGCGAGACCGGTTGCATCGGCTGGCGGTGGCCGGGGCAGAGATGGACAGCGACGACCACACCGGACGCGGTCACCATGGGCCTGCCCTCCCGAGCGTTTTGGCCAAGGGCAGTATAGGGCAGGGTCAGGAGGCTGGCAAGAGCGCCTGGGCCTGGGCGTCCAGAATCCGCTGGAGGGTGCGGCTGCTGATGGCCGCGTGCGCGTGGTAGTCGAGGGCCAGTTCGATGAGGATCACCCGGCACTCGGTCAGGCACTCGGCCAGCGTGCGGGCGGTCTCCGCGGGCAGGCGGTCTGGCTGGCGGAGGGCGTTCTCCAGCTGGTCGCAGCAGCGCGCGAGGCGTTCCAGGATATCCAGTGGCGCCGCCGACATCGGACCTCCTCAACGGGGAAGTAGCGTGCTTCGCCGGCGGCAATCATACCACCGACCAGGCGTCGGTGGGTGTGAGAAAATACTAAAAAACCTGGGAAGGAGATGGTCTTCAAGCACCCGGTCGAGGAACCAGGCAGCCGCTGTGTTGCTGAACGGGTGAAGAGCCCGGCTGTCTCCGGGGGCCGGCGAGCGCCGGGGTGTCGCCGCCGGCGGCCGGGCTTCTGGGGCGACGTCGGAGGAGACCGGGGCCCGGTCGCGTCGCGCCCCTCTGGCGCCGGCCCGGGCGGGGAGGCCACACCGGCGCAGTCATCTCGCCCACCGGTCGACGAGGTGCGGGTCCTTCGGGAAACTCGCCCGGCAGGCGGTGGTTGGGACTGGCCGGCCTGGTCGGGGTGTGGTATAATAGGGAGTGCAGGCGTTGCCGGGTGGTGTAGCGGTAACACGTCTGACTCTGGATCAGAAGATCCCTGGTTCGAATCCAGGCCCGGCAGCCCACCGGCCCGCTCCCCGCGGGCCGGTTTTTGTTTTGCGCTCTCTGCCGCCAGGGTGCGACGGTGGGGGCTCAGGCTGCTCGCAGCCGCCACCAGGTTTGAGCACTGGCGGCTGCGAGCGCGACCTCGGGGGCGCCGGTGCCGGGCCACCGCCAGAGCGTACTTACGCACCGCCAGCCGGTCCGGGCCCTGCGGGGCCTCGGCCGGCGTCTCGGTCGGGGGCTCGCTCAGGACCTCCAGGCTCCGAATCCACTTGCCCGGGGAGACCGTGAGCCGGACCGTCTGGCCGGGCCGGAGTTACGCCATCGGGGCGAAGCGGCCGACGCGGGAGCCGGCGCCGGCCACCGGCGACTCGCCCGGCCGGCCACCCCGTCCCGGTCAGGGAGCGCTTTCTCTCGCCAGAATCCGGTCCACCCGGAAGGGGCGCTCGTCCCGGCGATGGGGACAGAAAGCCCGGCGGCTGAGAAAGAGCCGGCCGCCGCACGCCACCGCGCCCAGCGCCCGGGGCCGGACGACCCGCCGGGCTTGAGGTAGCCGGCCGCCAGGGCCAGATTCTGCCGAATCGCCGTGGTGATGAGCCGGCATCGCTCCACCACCGGCACCGCCTGCCCGGTCTTCCGGCACAGAACCCGGGCGAGAAACCCCGTGAGCCGGTAGTCCACCCGGATCTGTCTCAGACGGACCGGCCCGTCTAAGGACGATCCCCTTCACCGGGATTATAGCCCGCACAGCGAGAGACCTATCGGCTCTATCCTCGCCAGTCGGCTCCCGGGCTTCACCGGGCCGAACGGGTGAAGGCGCCCGCCGGACACGGTGTCGGGGCGACTGGGCGCCCGGTCGAACGCCGAGACCGCCCCGGAGCGCTCTCCCGCCCTCGACCGCCTCAACCGCCATCGCGGGCCCCCCTTGACAACAGACGCGGAGAGGCGTACACTGGCTGCTGAAACGTTACACCAATATCGTTCCAAAAGCGGGAGCACTCTGTGGCCAGTCTGCGCGACATCGCCCGCCGTGCCGGGACCTCGGTCAGCACGGTGTCGCTGGTCCTGAACGGCCGCCCCAGCAGCGTCCGCATCTCGGAGGCCACGCGCCAGGCGGTGCTGGCGGCCGCCCGGGAGCTGGGCTACACGCCCCACCTGGCCGCCCGGCGGCTGCGCGCCAAGACCCCGGCCCGACGGCTGATCGTTCTGGCCATCGCCCACCCGGTCGACAGCCGTCTTTCGCTTATCTCCCGGATCATCCGGGGCATGCAGCACCATCTGGGCACCGTCCAGACCGCGCTGGCCCAGGCCGGCCTCGAAACCCAGTTGACGGTGGAGACCTACCAGCCCGGCCACCTCCACCGCCTGCGCGGCCTGCGCGAACCGCTCTGGTATCATGGCCTGCTGGTCACCAACACCACCCCCGAGGACGACGCCTTTCTGCACACCCTTGAGACTCCTCTCCCCTTTGTCGTCTTTCAGCGGGTGACGCCCCACAATGCGGTCAACGCCGACAACCGGGCGGCGGCCCGCCGTGTGGCCCAGCACCTCCTGGCTCTGGGCCACCAGCAGCTGGCGGTTATGGCTCCGGAGACCGCCTCCGAGGCCCACCAGCTGCGGGTCGCCGGCTTTCTGGAGACCGTCGCGGCCAGCGGACGGCGGGCCGAAGCCATCATCGCCCCTGGCACCCCCTGGACAGACGCGGCCTACCACACCGCCCGCGCCCTCTTCGCCCGACCGGCCTCCCAGCGGCCCACCGCCCTCTTCGCCACCAACGACCTCCTGGCCCTTGGGATCCTGCGCGCGGCCCGCGAGAGCGGGGTGCGGGTCCCCGACGACCTGGCCGTGGTGGGCTTCGACGATGCCGAGTTCGCCCAGTACACCGTGCCCGCCCTGACGACCGTCCATCTGCCGATCGAGGAGATGGCCGCCCGGGCGACGGCGATTCTGCTGGACCTCATCCAGCAACGCGCCACTCCCCCGGTCCAGGTCGAGTTCCCCACACGGCTGGTGGTCCGCGAATCCTGCGGGGGCGCCCGGCAGAGCGACCGACCGGCAACGACTGACGCCCTGTCCCTGGGGCGTCCGGAGGCGCACATAACGTTGTTTTAAAGGGGGAGAGATGGTACGGCAGATATCCCGGCGAGCGGTCCTGCGTCTCCTGGGGGGAGCGAGCGTCCTGACCGCGCTCAGCGCCTGCAGCCCGCCCTCCCCGACACCGACTCCGGCCCCGCCGGCCGAGGCCCCGAAGCCCGCCGCCCCGCCCACGCCCACTCCGGCCGCCGCCGCCCCGGTCAGCGCCCCACCCGCCCGGATCAAGTTCCAATCGCGCGGGGGCGACGCTATTCTGAAGGTCACCCAGACCCTGGTGGCCGAGTTCAAGAAGGCCTTCCCCCGGATCGAGGTCGAGATCGACCACACCACCGGCGACCACTTCCAGAAGGTCCAGTTAGGGGTCGCCGCCGGCAACCCACCCGACGTCTACTTCGACGCCAGCCTGCGCACCGGGGGCCTGGGCTGGAAGAAGGGCATCATCGAGGACCTGGAGCCCTATCTCCGGCGGGACTTCAACCCCGACGAGCACATCAAAGAGATGTGGATCGCCATGGTCTACGACGGCCGGCGGATCGCCGTTCCCTTCGACTCCGGGGCGATGGCGCTTTTCTTCAACATCGACCTCTTCAACCAGGCGGGCCTGCCCCTGCCCGACCCCAAGAAACGCCTGACCTGGGACGAACTGCTGCAGCTGGCGACCAGGCTCACCCTGGACGTGAACGGCAAGCACCCCGGCGAGCCCGGCTTCGACCCGACCCGGATCAAGCAGTACGGCTTCGCGCCGACCCTCCTCCACGGCCACGAGCACTGGATCTACACCCTGGGCGGGGAGATCATCAACAAGGAGGGGAAGGTGACGGTGGCCTCGCCTGAGGCCATTGAGGGCTACCAGAAACTGGCCGACTGGGGCGTCAAGCATTTCGTCGGGCCCAGCCCCGAGTACAAGCAGGCGAACCCGGTGGGGTTCGCCGCCGGGAACGTGGCCATGTCCGAAGAGGGCGTCTGGATGCTGGGCCGGACCAACGACGCCAAGATCAACTGGGGCGTGGCCCCCTTCCCGATGCAGAAGATCCCGGTCTCCTACGGCCACTACTCCGGGCAGTCGATGACCCGGATGTCCAAGGCCAAGGACGCCGCCTGGCAGTGGATGAAATGGGTCTCGCTGGACAAAGAGGGGCAGACGATCCTCTTCAAGGGCGGGCTGCTCCAGCCGACCCGCAAGGACCTGATCGAGGCCTTTATCAACGACTCCCAGCCGCCGGCCAAGCAGTACCGTGAGGTCTTCTACAACGAGCTCGATCCCAACACCATCCGCTGGCCCGGTCAGCACCAGAACTCCTTCTACCTGGGCTACCGCCAGTACTGGATCGACGCCTGGAACCCGCGCTACGACCCGGTGCTCCGCGGCAAGAAGCCGTACCGGGAGATCGCCCAGGAGGTCCAGGAGATCCTGCAGCGGATCATCGACACCGGCGAGCCGGCGACGCAGTAGCGTGTATCCAGACGGCGGGACGGATGGATGCGGCCGGCGGCCGCACAGTCCGCCCCGCCCAGGCGACGCGCGAAGGAGCCGACGGGCATGATCAGTGTGCTTCGCGTGGGGAGTCGCTCCCGTCCCGGGTTGCGCTATCGTCTTCAGGAGGCCCTCATCGGCTGGGCGTTCATCCTGCCCGCGGTCCTGGGCCTGCTCTTCTTCCAGCTGGGACCGGTTCTGGCCTCGCTGTACTTCAGCTTCACCAACTACGACATCGTCACCCCACCCAAATGGGTCGGGCTGACCAACTACGTCCGCCTGTTCACCGCCGACCGCCTGTACATTAAATCGCTGACGGTGACCGCCTACTACAGCGCCCTGGCGATCCCGCTCTCACTGGTCGTGGCCTACCTCGTCGCCCTCCTCATGAACCAGAGGGTCCGGGGCATCAGCCTCTACCGGACCCTCTGGTACCTGCCCTCGCTCGTCCCGGCCACGGCCAACGGTGTCCTCTGGCTCTGGCTGCTCAACCGCGACTTCGGACCGGTGAACTTCTTCCTACGGCTGGCGGGTCTCCCAGCCCCAGCCTGGCTGAGCGACCCGAACTGGACAGTGCCGGCGCTGGTCCTGGTCCATCTCTGGGGAGTGGGCAACGCGGTGCTGATCTTCCTGGCCGGTCTCCAGGGGGTGCCCCAGCATCTCTACGAGGCAGCCGAGGTCGACGGCGCGACCTGGTGGCACAAGTTCCGGCATGTGACGCTGCCGATGACCTCCTCGATCATCTTCTTCAACCTGGTGATGGGCATCATCGGCACGTTCCAGGTCTTCTCCATCGTCTACATCATCTTTACCCCGCCGGCCACCGAGATCGGGACGGCTGGTCCGGAGAACGCTGCGCTGGTTTACGTGCTCTATCTCTACCGCAACGCCTTCCAGTATTTCAAGATGGGCTACGCCTCGGCCATGGCCTGGGTGCTGCTGCTCATCATCCTGACGTTGACGCTGCTCGTCTTCCGCAGCCAGGGCCGCTGGGTCTACTACGAGGCGGTGCGGAGGTGACGATGCTCCACTCGTCGGTCCAGATTCAGCCCCTCAGCCGGCGCGGCGTTCGCCTCCGGCGCCTTCTCCGCCAGGCCGTCGCCCACGCCGTCCTGGGGGGTGGGGGCTTTCTGATGATGGTTCCCTTCTTCTGGCTCCTCTCCTCGTCGCTCAAGGCACCGCATGAGATCTATGTCATTCCGCCCCAGTTCATCCCCAACCCGGTCCGCTGGCAGAACTACCTCGAAGTGCTGATCGACCAGCCCTTCCTGCGCTTCACCCGCAACACCCTCATCGCCACCGTCCCGGCCACGGTGGGGCAGGTGCTGACGGCCTCGCTGGCCGCCTACAGTTTCGCCCGCCTGCGCTTCCCCGGCCGCGACCTGGTCTTCGGTTTGCTTCTGACCACGATCATGCTGCCCTACGCCGTGACCCTCATCCCGGTCTACGTGATGTTCAAGGAGCTGGGCTGGATCGGGACCTTCCTGCCCCTTATTGTCCCCTACTGGTTCGGCGGCGGGGCCTTTAATATCTTTCTTTTGCGGCAGTTCTTTCTGACGATCCCCAACGAACTGGAGGACGCGGCCCTCATCGATGGGGCCGGGTATCTCACGATCTACGCCCGGATCATCACCCCGCTTTCGGTCCCGGCCCTGACGGTGGTGACGATCTTCAGTTTCCTGCACCACTGGAACGACTTCCTGGCCCCTCTGCTCTATCTGAATCACTATGAGAACTGGACCCTCTCGATAGGCATCGCCATGCTCAAGGGCGCCCTCTCCGGCGGGCGTGACACGACGCATCTGATGATGGCGATGTCCACCCTGATGATCCTGCCCATCATCGCCATCTACTTCGCCGCCCAGCGGGCCTTCATTCAGGGCATCGTCCTGACCGGCCTGAAGGGCTGAGACCGTTCGGTGGGGAGAGGAGATGATCCGTATCGGGTTCATCGGCACGGGGGCGATCAGCCGGCGGCATTTCACCGCTCTGCAGCAGCTGCGCGAGCAGGCGGAGGTGGTGGCGGTCTGCGACGTGGTGGAGGCGGCGGCCGCCCGGGCGGCCGCGCCGTTCGGGGCCCGCGTCTACCTGAGCGCCTACGAGATGCTCCAGCGCGAACGTCTCGACGCCCTCTACATCTGTCTGCCGCCCGACGCCCATGTCGACCAGGAGCTGATGGCCGCCGCGCGGGGCATCCACCTCTTCGTCGAGAAGCCACTTCCGCTCGACCTGGCCAAGGCCGAGACGATCGCCCGGGCGGTGCAGGCCGCCGGGATCGTCACCGCGGTGGGCTACCACTGGCGCTACTTCTCCCACACCCAGGTCCTGCGGGCAGCGCTCACCGGCGAGCGCGTCGGGCTGGTCCTCGGCTACTTCCTGAGCAGCCTCCCCGCGAAGGCCTGGTGGCGGCTCAAGGCCCGCTCCGGCGGGCAGGTGGTCGAACAGGCGATCCATCTCTTCGACCTGGCCCGCTATCTCCTCGGCGAGGTCGAGGAGGTCTGGGCCGCTTACGCCCGCCGTGGCTATCCCGATGAACCGGGGTTCGACCACGAGGACGTCTACACGGTCACTATGCGCTTCGCCAGTGGCGCCCTCGCCAGCTACGCGGTCTCCTGCCTTCTCCACCGCCGCTATCTGGTCGGTCTGGACCTCCTGTGCCAGCATCGCGTCTACCGGCTCCGTGAGTCGGGTCTGGAGATCGAGGAGCCCGCCGGCGTCCGGAGCATTCCGCTGGAGAACGACCCGGCCCTGGCGGAGAACGCCGCCTTCCTGCACGCCATCCGCACCGGCGACCGGTCCGGGATCCTGTCCGACTACGCGGATGCGCTCAAGACCCAGCGTGTCGTCATGGCGGCCAACCGGGCTGCTGAAACACATCAACCGGTGAGGGTAGGACTGTGACGGACCCGCTGCTCGCCAACTTCGCTGTCTGCACCGATGAGGTTCACCCGGACCTGGAGACCGCGCTCCGGGCGATCCGGGAGATGGGTGTGCGCCAGGTCGAACTCCTGGCCTTCTGGGGGAAGCCGGTCGTCGAGCTCTCGGCGGCCGAACTCGACCAGGCCCGCCGGCTTCTCGACCGCTACGAGATGCGGGTCTGCGCGGTGGGCTCGCTCTTCCTGAAGGGTCTGCTCATCGGCCATCTGCGGCCGGAGCAGATCGCCGACGACCCGGCCTTCCGCCAGGAGCTGCAGGTCCTGCGGGCCTCGATCCGGGCGGCGCGTCTCTTTGGGGCGCCGATTGTGCGGACCTACGGCTTCCGGCGGGAGGGGATGGTCGGGCTGGGCAATCCCAGCCCGCGTCTCCCGCGGGGGGGCGAGCTCCCGGAGGCGACCCTGGCCACGATCGCGGCGGGGCTGCGCCTGGCCGCCCAGGAGGCGGCCGAGGCCGGGTTGATCCTTGGGCTGGAGAACGTTCGCTCGTGCTGGGCCAACACCGGCTACCACACCGGCCGCATCATCGCCGCCACCGCCCATCCGGCCCTGCGGGCCATGTGGGACCCGGCCAACGATTACGTCTCGGGCGGTGTTCCCTACCCCGAGGGGTATGAGGCGGTGCGTCCGTTCCTGTGCCACCTCCACGTCAAGGACGCCCGCGTGGTCGATCCCACGACCGGGCTGACCGCCTGGGAGCCGGTGGGCCGGGGGGAGGTCGACTGGGTGACCATCTTCGCAGCCCTCCGCCGCGACGGGTACCGGGGCACGCTCAGTCTGGAGACCCACTGGCATCCCCGGCCGCCGGATGGGGGAGAGCCCGACCGGATCCGCGACAGTCAGATCGCCTTCGATGGCGTCCGACGCGCGCTGGCGGCCTCGCGCGCCCTGGAGGTCCGATGACCCCGGCCATCGACGTCCACTGCCACCTCTTTCCGGAGCCGTTTTTCACCTTCGCCCGGTCCTACGGCCCACAGTTGGGCGTGGAGTTCTACCGCCGGCCGGACGGACGCGAATACATCCGGGCGCCCGGCGACTTCGACTACCCGCTGAGCGAGGACCTGTGGTCCGTCGAGCGGCTGCTCCAGGCGATGGACCGGCGGGGGATCAGCCTGGCAGTCCTCTCGGTCGCGCCGCCGACCCTGGGCTACTGGGCCGAGGCCGGGCTGGCCGCTGAGCTGGCGACGGCGGCCAACGACTTTCTGGCCGCCGCCGTCCGGTCCCATCCGGACCGGTTCGTCGCCCTGGCCACGGTCCCACTGCAGGCGATCGACCGGGCAGTGGCCGAGCTGGAGCGACGGATGGGGCAGCCGGAGTTTCGGGGGGCCATGATCGGCACCAACGTCGGCGGTCGGAACCTGGACGACCCCTTCTTCGAGCCGTTCTGGGAGGCGGCCGAGAGTCTAGATGCCTGTCTTTTTGTCCATCCCTACCAGGTCCTGGGGCGGGAGCGGCTCCAGCGCTACTATCTCTGGAACCTCATCGGCATGGTCACCGAGACCTGCGTGGCCATCGAATCGCTCATCTTCGGCGGAGTCTACGACCGGCATCCGCGTCTCAAGACCTACTTCGCCCACGGGGGCGGCAGTTTCCCCTGGCTACGGGGGCGGGCCGAGCACGGGTTCTCGGCCATCACGACGACCACCTTCGCCGCCCAGCATCCGCCGAGCGCCTATCTCGGGCGCCTCTTCGTCGACCATCTGGTCTACCTGCCCCACGGTCTGACCTGGCTGGCCGGCGACCTGGGCAGCGACCACATTATGGTGGGCAGCGACTATCCTTTCGATATCGGCCCGGCGGACCCGCTGGCCCTTGTGCACACCGCGCCGGGGTTGAGCGCGGCCGACCGCGAGAACATTCTCTGGCGCACCGCCGTCCGTCTCCTGG
>DAOUAE010000036.1:0-39595 GCA_034433795.1 Chloroflexota bacterium | reverse complement strand
CGCGGCAAGGGAAGCCGGTCGGTGTGGACCTGGGACTTGGGGCGTTCCTGGTGCTGTCGGACGGAACACGGGTGGACGCGCCCCAGCCGCTCCGGAGGGCGCTGCGGCTTTTGCGCCGCCGCTCGCAGCAGCTCTCCCGGAAGCGGAAGGGGTCGCGGAATGCGGCCAGAGCCGCCCTGCGGCTGGCCCGGCTGCACCGCCGGGTGCGGAACATCCGCCGGGACTTCCTGCACAAGACGACCACCTGGCTGGCGAAAACCAAGCCAGTCATCGTGGTGGAGGACCTGGGGGTGCGGGGGATGATGCGGAACGGGCACCTTTCCCGGTCGGTGGCCGAGCGGGCTGGGGCCTTTTCCGGCGGCTGCTGGCGTACACGTGCTGCTGGGAGGGGGCCCGGCTGATTGTGGCGCCGCGGGATTTCCCCTCGACCCGGATGTGCTCGGCGTGCGGGTGGGTGGGGCCCCGGCTTCCGCTGTCCTGCCGGGTCTTCCGCTGCGCGGCGTGCGGGCTGATGCTGGACCGGGACCTGAATGCGGCGCGGAATCTGGAGCACGACGGGCTGGCCGTCCTGAGCGGCCCTACCGGGAGTTCCCCGGGAAGGAGAAGGTCTCCGGTGGAGACCTTCTCCCTGTGGAGATCCCTCTGGCGGCGGACCGGCGAAAAGCCGGTCTACGAGCTACGGGTCGAGGAAGCAGGAAGCAACCGGTCATTTTGTTCGCCCATGACGGTGAAAGAAATGACGATGCGTTGCAGAACGGGATCCGCCGCCGAACGATGTCCCACAGGGTCGGGTTATCGATGGCGAAGTAGGCGTGGGCCAGAATATCCCGCAGCCCGGCGATGGACCGCCATTCCACCTCAGGATGGCGCCGGCGGATATCTTCGGGCACTTTTTTGGCCGCCTCGCCGATGACCTCCAGGTTGCGCACAACAGCGTCAAAGACGAGCTCATTGGCCACGAAATCCGAAAAATCCAGGCCCCTGGTGTAGCGCTGGATCTTTTCGCCGGCATCAACGATGTCCTGGAGAAACAGCCGCCAGTCACGGGACATCGATAGCCTGCTTCTCGACCACTTCCCGGGCCCACGGTCTGAGGGCACCCTTCATCACCAGGTCGACCTTCCGGCCGAGCAGGGATTCCAGATAGAGTTTCACGGCCATGTACCCATCGAAGCCGGGGGCTTTTTCGAACTCCACCAGCAGGTCGATGTCACTTTCAGGTCCCAGCTCCCCACGGGCGGCGGAACCAAAAAGGGCGATGGAGCAAACCCCCATCTGGGTGAGTCTGTCTCGGTGCGCTTTGAGCCTTTGGAGGATCTCCTCACGGGTTATCGCGGCCACGCTTTCCCATCCACGACCGGGCTCAGGCGGCCCACGGGTCTTTCTGGCTTCACCCCAATTTTACCTCACCCAGTGGGGCCCTGCTGAGGAGTCGGGCATCCCGGCAGGGTGGACACCTGGGCGATTGGGGCCGGTCCGGCCGCTCGGTGAGAGCCTCTGCACCGGTCGAATCCGGAGAAGCGCCGGGTCGGGGGTGGCCCGAATGCCCGTGCCAGCATAAGCAGAAGCCGGCCCTGCCGGGACGCTGGGGCGAGGCGGCCCGCTTGGGGCCTCTACACTGGTCCTCTCCGCAGAGGCCAGGCTCCGTTCCACACCGTTATCTCACACCGGCCCGGTGGACGGTTCTCAAACCATGCTCTTCACCGGCCGCCGACTGCCGGCGTGGGACACTCTGCCGACCGGGGCCGCCATGCGGCCTTGGAAACGTCCCTAAAGAATCGGCGGACACGACAATGCCCAAGGGGCGCGCACGCGTGAGCCGGGCGAGGTCATTGGAGGCCTTCGTGTCGTAGCGCCCCAGAATCGCGCGAGAGGAGCCACGCCCGCGTCCGTTCGACGGCCTCGGCGCGCGCCATAGCGCCTCCCGCCCGGCTCCACCAGCCTCTCCTCCCCGAGACGGCGGAGGTGGGGGGTGCGGCCGTGCGCCGCGGCGGCGCGGCCGCTCGCCCAGAAGGACGTTGATGGTCTGGACGAGCGGCCTGCAATCGTGCACGGCGGCTCCCGCGCCCCCAGCGTCGCGTCCGGTTTGAGGCGACCGCCCGGGTGGAGGCCCACCGCGTCCCCCACACGCACCGTGCCCCTGGCGCCGGCGGCCGGGCCCCGGGCCACTCCGCCCAGCGCCGCGCCGTCGCTGCCCAGCATGGCCCTGCGGCGGTAGATAGGCGCCTTCCCGGCCGCGCGCGGCTGGCCGGTGCGCGGGGGCGGATCGACCTCGGCCCGAAGGGGAGTGGGGACGCGCCAGATGGGCGGCAGCGCGTGGATGGCTCGTGGGCGTCGTGGCACGCGGCGCCATCCCGGTCACCAGATTTTGACCCATGATCTCCCTCCCGAAGCGCCCGTTTCGGTTCATAGCTGAGAAAGCGATCGTCTAGGGTAGTAGCCTGAACCGGCGCTGGCCAAAGGGGACGCGTCTCGGCCGGCGACGATGAAAGCCTTCGTCTCCGTGGCCATGACCCGATTGCTCTCAGGAGGCTAGCCGTGCGGCTCCTCGTACACCCCTGAGGCCGGTCGTTTGGGCCGGTCGTCCAGGATCGTCTCCGTCCGCCTTGCGCAGCCCGCCCGAGGGCCCGCCTGGTGCTGGGCGCGCCGCTCAATCAGCGTGGTTGAGATCTTCTGGCGGCCCGGCCGATGAGGCCGGGCCGCCCTCCTCTCTAGAATGCCCACCGAGGCCGGTGCGAGACCGGCCGCGATCACCGCCTACGGAAGGAGAGGCACGATGCCTGCGCGGTTGTCACGACGCTCGTTTCTGGTCGGGACCTTCGGTCTGAGCGCCGCCTGGCTGGCGGCGGTGGGCGGGTGCGCTCCGCCCCCGGCCACGCCCACTCCCCTGCCGGCGACGCCCACGCCGGTCGCCAGGGCCGGCCCGGCCCCGGGGGCGGCGGGCGTCATCAAGGTGGGCATCCTCCACTCGCTCAGCGGCACGATGTCGATCAGCGAGACCTCGGTCAAGGACGCCGAGATGCTGGCCATCGAGGAGATCAACGCCGCCGGCGGCGTGCTGGGGCAGAAGCTCGAGCCCATCGTCGAGGACGGTGCCTCGGACTGGCCGACCTTCGCCGAGAAGGCCCGCAAACTCCTGCAGCAGGATAAGGTGGCCACCGTCTTCGGCTGCTGGACCTCGGCCAGCCGCAAGGCGGTGCTGCCGGTCTTCGAGCAGTTGAACGGTCTGCTCTGGTATCCGGTGCAGTACGAGGGGCTGGAGGCCTCGCCGAACATCTTCTACACCGGCGCCGCCCCCAACCAGCAGATCGTCCCGGCGGTGGAGTGGCTGCTCAAAGAGGGGCGGACCCGGTTCTACCTTCTGGGCTCCGACTACGTCTTCCCCCGGACGGCCAACGAGATCATCAAGGCCCAGCTGGCCGCCGCGGGCGGGGTGGTGGTCGGCGAGGAGTACACGCCGCTTGGCCACACCGACTACAGCACGGTCATCACCAAGATCAAAACGGCCCGGCCGGACGTCGTCTTCAACACCTTAAACGGCGACTCCAATGTGGCCTTCTTCAAGCAGCTGCGAGACGCCGGCCTGACGGCCGACCGGCTCCTGACTCTTTCGGTCAGCATCGCCGAGGAGGAGGTGCGGGGCATCGGCCCGGAGGTGATGGTCGGGCATCTGGCGGCCTGGAACTACTTCCAGACGACCGACACGCCGGAGAACAAGCGGTTCGTGGCCGCCTACAAGCGCCGCTACGGCGAGGGCCGCGTCACCGACGACCCGATCGAGGCCGGCTATCTCGGCGTCTACCTCTGGGCCCGGGCCGTCGAGAGGGCCGGCGCGACCGAGGTCGCCCGGGTCCGCGAGGCCGCCCGCAACCTGGAGTTCGCGGCCCCCGAGGGTACGGTCAAGGTGCACGAGAAGAATCAGCACCTCTGGAAGCCGGTGCGGATCGGACGGGTCCGGCCCGACGGCCAGTTCGACGAGATCTGGAGCACGGGGAGCGCGGTCGAGCCCGACCCCTTCCTGGAGAGGTATGCCTGGGCCGCCGCCCTCAAGAAGGGGCGCTGAGGGCTCGGGACGGCCGGGCAAGGGCGCCCGGCGGCCGGCGACGTCGCCGGATATCCCGGCACATCGTTCGGAGGTCGACCGGTGGAGATCGTGCTGCTGCAGGCCTTCAACGCCCTGAGCCTGAGTTCGATTCTGCTCCTCATCGCCCTGGGCCTGGCCCTCTCCTTCGGGCTGATGCGCGTCATCAACATGGCCCACGGCGAGTTCATGATGCTGGGCGCCTACACCGTCTACGTCCTCCAGCCGCTCTTCGCCCCGCTCGGCGGGCCGGCCCTGGGCCTCTACTTCGTGGCCGCTCTGCCCCTGGCCTTCCTGACGACGGCCCTCCTGGGGGCCGGACTGGAGCGGCTGGTGCTCCGCCACCTGGTCCACCGGCCGCTCGACACCCTCCTGGCGACCTGGGGGGTGGGGCTCGTGCTCCAGCAGGCGGCCCGCTCGCTCTTCGGCGCCCCCAACGTCCAGGTGACCAGCCCGGCCTGGCTGAACGGCGGCCTGGCCGTTCTCCCCGGGGTCCTGCTCTCGGCCAAGCGCCTGTTCATCCTCGGGCTGGTGCTGCTCTGCCTGGGAGCGCTGTTTCTCTACCTGTACCGCACGCGGGGCGGGCGCCGGCTGCGGGCGGTCATGCAGGACCGGGAGATGGCGGCCTGCCTGGGGGTGCCCACCGACCGGGTGGACGCCCTGACCTTCGCCCTGGGCTCGGGCCTGGCCGGGGTGGCGGGCTGTGCCCTGACGCTGCTGGGGCCGATCGGCCCGACCCTGGGAACCTACTACATCGTCGACGCCTTTCTGGTGGTCATCCTCGGCGGGGTGGGCCAGTTGCTCGGGACCGCCCTGGCGGCCCTCACCGTCGGCAGTCTGAACACCCTGTTCGAGTTCGGCAGCACGGCCACCCTGGGCAAGGCGCTGGTCTTCGTCCTGGTGATCGTCTTCCTGCAGTGGCGGCCGGCCGGGCTGCTGGCCGTGCGGGCGCGTTAGGAGGGATGGGATGCGGGCTGACCGCTGGACGGCGCTGGCCCCAACGCTGCTGGTGAGCGCCGGCCTCCTGCTGCTGGGGGCGCTGGCGCCGCTGGGGCTGAGCGATTTCCGGCTGAGCCTCCTGGCCAAGTTCCTGACCTGGGCCATCGTGGCCCTCAGCCTGGATCTCCTCTGGGGGTACGCCGGCCTCCTCAGCCTGGGGCACGGCGTCTTCTTCGGGCTGGGGGCCTACGCCATGGCGATGTACCTGAAACTGGAGGCGGCCGGCAGCGATCTTCCCGATTTTATGGCCTGGAGCGGGCTGCGGGCGCTGCCCTGGTGGTGGGAGCCGTTCCGCCAGCCATGGGTGGCCTTGCCGGCGGCCGTCCTTCTGCCGATGGGGCTGGCCGGTCTTTTGGGGTATCTCGCCTTCCGCAGCCGGGTGCGCGAGGTCTACTTCGCCCTGATCACCCAGGCCCTGGCCCTCATCGCCACGATCCTGCTGGTCGGCCAGCAGCCCTACACCGGGGGCACCAACGGCATCACCAACTTCCGCACGGTGCTGGGCCTGCCCCTGGCCGCGCCGTCGGTCCGGCTGGGCCTGTATGCCCTCACCCTCCTGGCCCTGGTGGGCTGCTACCTCTTCTGCCGGGCGCTGACCGGCAGCCGGCTCGGCTGGCTGCTGGTGGCGCTGCGCGATAACGAGGGGCGTCTGCGCTGCCTGGGCTACGATGTGGTCTGGCTCAAGACCCTGGTCTTCGCCCTCTCGGCCGGCATGGCCGGGCTGGCCGGGGCGCTCTTTGTCCTGCACGTCGGGATCATCTCGCCGGCGCTGGTCGGGGTGGTCCCCTCGCTGGAGATGGTGATCTGGGTGGCGGTCGGGGGACGGGGAACGCTCAGCGGCCCGATCGTGGGGGCGGTGCTGGTCAACGCCGCCAAGAGCGGGCTGAGCGAATCGTTCCCGGAGGTCTGGCAGTTCTTCCTGGGGGCGCTCTTCGTGGGGTGCGTGCTCCTCTTCCCGGAGGGCCTGGCCGGCGCCCTGCGTCGGGTGGCCGCGCGCGGATGGGCGCGGGCGCCGGTGCCGCGCCTGCCGCGGGCGCAGCGCCCGGCCCGGGAGGCGCTCCCGTCGCTCGAGGGGGAGGCTTGAGATGGCGCCGGTCCTGGTCTGCGAGCGCCTGGTGGTGGAGTTCGACGGCTTCACCGTCCTGGACGGGCTGGACTTCACGCTGGAGGCGGGCGAGCTGCGCTTCCTCATCGGCCCCAACGGGGCGGGCAAGACCACCCTGCTCGACGTGATCGGCGGCCAGACCCGCCCCCGCGCCGGACGGGTGCTCTTCCGGGGCCAGGCGCTGACCCGCCGGCCGGAGCACGCCATCGCCCGCCTGGGCGTCGGGCGCAAGTTCCAGACCCCGGCGGTCTTCCCGTCGCTGACGGTCTGGGAGAACGTGGCCGTCGCCGCCCTGGGCCGGGCCGCCGGCGGGGGATGGCGGGGGGACCGGGCGCTGACGGCGCGGGTCGCGCGGGCCCTGGAGCGGGTCGGGCTGGCCGAGCGGTCCGGCGTCCGGGCGGGGAGGCTGGCCCACGGCGAGAAGCAGTGGCTGGAGATCGCCATGGTCCTGGTGCAGGACCCGGCGGTCGTGCTCTTCGACGAGCCGGTCGCCGGGATGACCCACGAGGAGCGCGAGCGCACCGGGGCGCTCCTCACCGCCCTGGCCGGCGCCCACACCGTGCTGGTCGTCGAGCACGATATGGAGTTCGTCCGCCAGTACGCGCGGCGGGTGACGGTCCTGCATCAGGGGCGGGTCCTCTGCGAGGGGCCACTGGCCGTGGTGCAGAGCGACCCGCGGGTGCGGGAGGTCTACCTCGGACGGGACCACCGGGAGGGCGACTGATGCTGCGGCTGGAAGGGGTGACCGTCGGCTACGGCGAGAGCCCGGTCCTGACCGGGGTCGATCTGATGGTCGGGAGCGGTCAGGTGGTCTGCCTGATGGGGCGCAACGGGGCGGGCAAGACGACCCTCCTCAAGACGGTGATGGGGGTGCTGCGGCCCTGGGCCGGGCGGATCTGGCTGGAGGGGGTCGAGGTGACCGCCTGGCCTCCTCCGGCCCGGGCCCGGGCCGGGATCGGCTATGTCCCCCAGGGGCGGGGGATCTTCCCCTACCTCACCGTCCACGAGAACCTGCTCCTGGGGCTGGAGGCCGCTTCCCACCGGGAGCCTGCGGCCGTCGCCGAGATGTACGCGCTCTTCCCCGCGCTGGCGGCCCACCGGGAGCGGCTGGCCGGGCGGCTGAGCGGGGGCCAGCAGCAGCAGCTGGCCCTGGCCCGGGCCCTGGTCCGGCGGCCCCGCCTCCTGCTCCTGGACGAGCCGACCGAGGGGATCCAGCCGTCGATCGTGGCCGAGATCCGGGACCTGCTTCTCGCCCTGCGGGCCCGGCGGGCGGTGACCGTGCTGCTGGTCGAGCAGTTCCTCGACTTCGCCCGGGCGGTGGCCGACGCCTACTACATCCTGCACCAGGGGCGGGTCGTGGCCCACGGCCCCATCGCGGCGCTGACCGAGGCGGTCGTCCACGCCCATCTGGCGGTCTGACACACCGGTGAGGGGGGACGATGCTCTGGCTGACACCACGCGAACAGGAGAAGCTGCTGATCTATCTCGTCGCCGACCTGGCCCGCCGGCGGCGGGCCCGCGGGCTGCTCCTCAACGGCGCCGAGGCCACGGCCCTCATCGCCGAGGCCATCCTGGAGGGGGCGCGCGAGGGGCGCAGCGTCGCCGAGCTGATGGACCTGGGGCGCCGGGTCGTGACCCGCGACCAGGTGATGCCCGGGGTGGCCGAGATGCTGGAGGTGGTCCAGGTCGAGGCGACCTTCCCCGACGGCACCAAACTGGTGACCTGTCACCAGCCCATTGTCTAGGAGGTCTGGCGCGATGGGCCACTACTTCCCCTATCGCCTCGCCGACACCCCGATCTCCCTCAACGCCGGCCGGCCGCGCCGGCGGCTGGTGGTCAGAAACACCGGCGACCGGCCGATCCAGGTCGGGTCGCACTTTCACTTCTACGAGGTCAATCCGGCCCTGGTCTTCGACCGGGCGCAGGCCCGGGGGATGCGGCTGGACATCCCGGCCGGGACGAGCGTCCGCTTCGAGCCCGGCGAGGAGCGCGCGGTCACGCTGGTGGCCATCGCCGGGGCCGATCCGGCCGCTCTCCGTCACGCCCGGCGCGATCCCATGGCCGGGGAGGTGTCCGATGCAGATCCCGCGGCGCCAGTACGTTGAGCTCTACGGTCCGACCGTCGGGGACCGGGTCCGGCTGGCCGACACCGACCTCTGGCTGGTCATCGAGCGCGACGCCACCGTCTACGGCGAGGAGCTGGTCTTCGGCGGCGGCAAGACCGTCCGCGACGGGATGGGCCAGTCGACCCGGACCAGCGCCGAGGGGGCGCTGGACCTGGTCATCACCAACGTCATCGTGGTCGACCCGGTCATCGGGGTGGTCAAGGCCGACATCGGCATCAAAGAGGGGCGGATCGTCGGGCTGGGCAAGGCCGGGAACCCGGCGACGATGCCGGAGGTCCACCCGCGGCTCGTCGTCGGGCCGGGGACCGAGGTCATCGCCGGCGAACACCTCATCGCCACTCCCGGGGGCATCGACACCCACGTCCACCTGGTCTGTCCGCAGCAGGTCTGGGAGGCGCTCTCCAACGGCCTCACCACCCTCATCGGCGGGGGGACCGGGCCGGCCGACGGCACCAACGCCACCACCTGCACGCCCGGGCCCTGGAACATCGGGCGCCTGCTCCAGGCCATCGAGGCCTTTCCGGTCAACTGGGGGCTGCTGGGCAAGGGGAACTCCTCCCGTCCGGCCCCCCTGGTCGAGCAGATCCTGGCCGGCGCCTGCGGCCTCAAGATCCACGAGGACTGGGGGGCGACCCCGGCCGTCATCGACTGCGCCCTGCGGGTGGCCGACGAGTACGACGTCCAGGTGGCCATCCACACCGACACTCTGAACGAGGCGGGCTTCCTGGAGGAGACGATCGCCGCCATCGCCGGGCGGACGATCCACACCTACCACACCGAGGGGGCCGGCGGCGGCCACGCCCCGGACATCATCCGCATCGCCGGCGAGCCGAACGTCCTCCCCTCCTCGACCAACCCGACCCGCCCCTACACCGTCAACACGCTGGCCGAGCACCTGGACATGCTCATGGTCTGCCACCATCTGAACCCCGCCGTGCCCGAGGACGTGGCCTTCGCCGAGAGCCGCATCCGGGCCGAGACCATCGCCGCCGAGGACGTCCTGCACGACCGGGGCGTGCTCTCGATGTACTCCTCGGACTCCCAGGCCATGGGCCGCATCGGCGAGACCTTCACCCGGCTCATCCAGACCGCCGACAAGATGAAGCGCTGCACCGGACCGCTGCCCGAGGACCCGCCGGGGGCCGACAACGCCCGGGTGCTGCGCTATCTGGCCAAACTGACGATCAACCCGGCCCTGGCCCACGGCATCGCCCACGAGGTGGGGTCGCTGGAGCCGGGCAAACTGGCCGACATTGTCCTCTGGCCGATCCAGAGCTTCGGCGCCAAGCCCAAACTGGTCCTCAAGGGGGGCCTCATCGCCTGGGCGCTGATGGGCGACCCCAACGCCTCGATTCCCACCCCCCAGCCGGTCCTCTACCGGCCGATGTTCGCGGCCTACGGGCGGGCCCTGGCCGCCACCAGCGTCACCTTCCTCTCCCAGGCGGCGCTGGCGGCCGGGGTGCCGGAGCGGCTGGGGCTCCAGCGCCGGTGCGTGGCGGTCCGGGGCTGCCGGACGGTCAGCAAACGCGACCTGGTCCGCAACAACGCCTGCCCCCGGATCGCGGTCGACCCCGAGACCTATGAGGTTCGGGTGGACGGCGAACGGGTGACCGTTCCCCCGGCCGAGCGGTTGCCCCTGACCCAGCTCTACTTCATCGTCTGAGGGAGGGATCCGTGCTCATCCGGCATCTGGTCGAGCGTCAGAACGTCGACCCGGCCGGGTGCGTCCGCGACCCGCGGGCCATCCGGCACGGGCTGATCGTCGGGCGGCGGGTGGCGGCGCTGGCCGGCCCCGTCGACCCGGCGACGCACCTGAACCGCGATTTCCCCGGGCACCGGGCCGACGTCTGCATCGTGGTCGAGGCGTTCGTCATCGGGGCGCCGGTCGTGCTGGCGGGCGACGGCTTCGCCACCGCCCGGGTGGCGCCCGCGGCCCTGGCCCCGCTGGGGCCGGTGGACCTCGCGGCCCGCCACCGGGCCTGGGCGGCGGTGGCCCGGCGCGGGGGGAGCGGCCGTGGCTGACCGGCTGACCGACCTGGCGGCCCTGCTGGCCGCCCTCCAGATCGGCGACTCGGCCTTCCCGACCGGCGGCTACACCCAGTCGCACGGTCTGGAGGCGGCCGTCGCGATCGGCCGGGTGCGGGACCTCCCGACCGCCGAGGCGTACCTGCACAGCCTCCTGGCCGGCGTGGTCGGACCGACCGACGTGGTCGCCCTGGTCCACGCCGCCACGGCGACCGACCTGGGGACGGTCGTGGCCATCGACCGGGCCCTCTTCGCCCGGAAGCTGGCCCGGGAGCCCCGGCAGGCCAGCCAGCGGGCCGGACGGGCCCTGCTGGCCGTGCTGCCGGCGCTGGGCGTCCCCTCGCCGCTTCTCCGGGCCTACGCCGAGGCGGTCCGGTCGGGGCGGACGCCGGGGGTGCAGCCGGTGGCCTTCGGGCTGGTCGCCGGCTGGCTGGGGCTCGACCCGGCCGTGGCCGCCGCCGTCTATCTCCACAGCCTTCTCCTGAGTTGCGTCGGGGCCCTGGGCCGGCTGCTGCCGGTGGACCACCTCGCCCTCCAGGGGCTGGTCCGGCGGGCCCCCCCGCTGGTCCAGACCGTGGTCGCCCGGGCCCTGGCCACCCCCTGGCGGCGGATGGCGACGAGCGCCCCCGAGGTCGAGATCCTGGCCATGGTCCACGAGCGCACGCTCATGCACGCCTTTGCCACCTGAAGCGGGAGGGGAGCGATGACCAGACTGTTCCGCGTCGGGGTCGGCGGGCCGGTGGGCTCGGGCAAGACGGCGCTGGTCGAGCGGCTGGTGCCGGCGCTGCTCGCCCGCGGGCTCTCGGTCGCCGTCATCACCAACGATATCGTGACCCAGGAGGACGCGCGGCACGTCCGGCAGACGCTGCAGGGGATCCTGGACCCGGACCGGGTGGTGGGGGTCGAGACCGGCTCCTGCCCCCACGCCGCGGTCCGCGACGATCCGAGCATGAACCTGGCGGCCGTGGCCGAGCTCCAGGCGCGCTTCCCCGACCTCGACCTCCTCCTGCTGGAGAGCGGCGGGGACAATCTGACCCTCACCTTCAGCCCGGCCCTGGTGGACTACTACGTCTACGTCGCCGACGTGGCCGACGGCGACAAGATCCCCCGCAAACGCGGCCCCGGCCTCATCCGGGCCGACCTCCTGGTCATCAACAAGGTCGACCTGGCCCTCTACGTCGGCGCCGACCTTAAGCGGATGGCCCGCGAGGCCTTGGAGGTCCGGCAGGGCCGTCCCGTCCTCTTCACCAACTGCCGGACCGGCGAGGGGGTCGCGGCGGTGGTCGAGGCCCTCCTGGCGGCCCGGCAGGCCCGCGGGGTGGCGCGTTGACCGGTGGGGCGGTCCTGGCGGGACGGGCGTCGCTCGTCCTCGACTGCGCGGTGGTGGCCGGACGCACCCGGCTCGTCCGCCAGCGGCCCAGCCCTCTCCTCCGGGCCCTGGCGACCTTCGGACGGGCGGAGGGGCTGACGGGCAGCGTCCCGGACGGGCCGTCGCCGCTTGAGCTGATGCTGGTGACGCTGGGGCCAGGGCTGCTGGCCGGGGACCGCTGGTCGGCGCGGATCCGGGCCGGGCCGGGGGCGCGGGTGCGCCTGACCACCCAGGGGGCCACCCGCGTCCACGGGGCGGCGGACGGCCGCCGGACGACCGTCGTCCTCGGGCTCCGGGCGGCGCCGGGAAGCGTCCTGGAGTACTGGCCGGGGCCGACGATCCTCTACCGCCAGGCCAGCCTGGACCAGCTGGTGGTGCTGCGCGCGGCGCCGGGGGCGCTCGTCGTCGTCCGCGATCTCCTGGTCCCCGGACGCCTGGCCCGGGGGGAGGCCTTTCAGTTCCGCGCCTACACCGCCCGTCTGGTCGGCTCCGTGGGAGAGGGCGGCCCGGTCTTCGACGACGCCCTGCGGCTCGGGCCGGAGGATCTGGCGCCGCCTCTGGCCATCGGCCGGTTCGGGCCCTGGCCGGTGCTGGGGACGCTCCTGGTGGTTGCGCCGGGGGCGCCGGTGGGCCCGCTGGCCGACGCGGTCGCCGCGGCGCTCCCGCCGCCAGGGGCCTGTCTGGCCGGCGTCACCGTTTTACCCGGTGCGATCGGGCTTCTCTGTCGCCTCCTGGGGCCGACGGCCGCCGCGGTCGCGGCCGTCCTGGAGCGGGCGCGGCGGGCTCTCGTCGGCCGGGCGTCACTCGACGAGGTGGGACGGCAGGGTCAGGCGCCGGCCGCTCTGTCGCTGGCGGGCCCAGGTGCCGAGGAAGACCAGGGCGAAGAGGAGGGTGGCCACCAGCACGATGGTGGCCCCGGAGGCCACATCGAGGTGGTAGCTCAGGTAGAGCCCCACCAGACCGCACAGCGCCCCCAGGACGGTTGAGAGCAGGACCAGCCGGTCGAAGTGGTGGGTGAGGAGCCGGGCCGTCACCGCCGGGATGACCACGCTGGCGGCGATGAGGGTGGCCCCCAGCACCTGCAGGGCGGCGATGACCGTGCTGGCCAGGACCAGGGAGAGGCCCGCCTCCAGCCGTCCGACCGGCAGCCCGGAGGCGGCGGCGACCTCGGGGTCGAAGAGGACGAAGAGGAGGGGTTTGTAGGTGAGGAGGAGGAAGAGCCCGCTTATGACCGCCACCCCGCCGATGACCCAGAGATCGCGCTCGGTCACCCCCAGGATGTTGCCGAAGAGGGCCGCCTCGAAGTTGCGGGTGAACTGCCGGGTCCGGCTGAGGATGGCGACGCCCAGGGCGAAGCTGGCGGTGGTGACGATGCCGATGGCGGCGTCGGCCCCGATCGCCCGCCGGCGGGCCACCAGGCCGATGAGGAGAGCCGCCAGGAGCCCCCAGAGGCCGGCCCCCAGGTAGAAGTCGACGCGGAGGGCGAAGCTGACCACCGCCCCCCCGAAGACGGCGTGGGCCAGCCCGTGGCCGATGTAGCTCATCCGCCGCAGGATGATGTAGGGACCGATGAGCCCGCAGAGCCCCCCGACCAGCAGGGCCGCCAGCAGTCCCCGCCGGAAGAACTCGAACTGGAGCGGCTCCAGCAGCCAGCCGCTCACGACCGCCGCTCCCCGGAGAGGGCCGGCGTCGGGGGCCAGCCGTCGGCCACCAGGCGCCGGTCCCCGTGCTCGACCACGAGGAGATCGGCCCCGTAGGTCCGGCGCAGGACCGCCGGGGTGAGCACCGCCGGCGGCGGCCCCTGGGCGATGATCCCGCGGTTGAAGCAGACGAGGAAGGGCAGGTGGGCGGCGACCGCGTTCAGGTCGTGGGTGGTCAGGAGGATCGTGAGCCCCTCCCGCTGGAGGTCCAGGAGCAGGTGCAGGATCTCGTGGCGGGCGGCGATGTCCACCCCGCTGGTCGGCTCGTCCAGCAGCAGCAGCCGGGGCTGGCGGATGAGGGCCCGGGCCAGGAAGACCCGCTGCTGCTGGCCGCCGGAGAGGTCGGCGATGTGGCGGTCGGCCAGGGCGGCCAGGCCCAGCCGCTCCAGGATGGCCCGGGCGGCCCGCCGGTCCTCCCGCCGCGGCCAGGGACCGGGCCCGCCCTCCAGCGCCCGCCCCATCAGCACCACCTGTTCGACCGTCACCGGAAACGTCCAGTCCACCGTCTCCACCTGGGGCACGTAGCCGATGGGCAGTGCCCGCCGCCCCCGCACCGGCTGCCCCAGGACCCGCACCTCGCCGGCCAGGACCGGCGCCTGCCCCAGGATCGCCTTGAGCAGCGTGGTCTTGCCGGCGCCGCTGGGGCCGACCACGCCGACGAACTGACCGGGGGCCAGGGCGAGGTCCACCCCCTGGAAGAGCGGCCGTCCGTCGTAGCCGCAGGCCAGCGACCGCAGTTCGACCAGAGGCGCCGTCATGGCTCCGCGCGGTCCGGGATGTTGCGCGGGTCGATGTCTTTGAAGGCCTCGACCTGCCCGCCCAGGGCGGCCACCATCGTCCGCAGGTTCTCCAGCATCATCCCGACGTAGGTGTGCTGGGGGTCGTCCGGCCCGCCGGGCAGGGTGTCGTCGCTTAAGGTGTCGATGTAGCGGACGCCGGTCTCCCGGCCGATCTGCTCCAGGACCTTGCTGGGGAAGACCTCGGAGCCGAAGATGGCCGGCACCTTCTCGCGCCGGATCTGGGCGATGAGGGCGGCCACCTCGCGCGGCGAGGGCTCGCTGAAGTCGGCCGGCTGGATGGCCCCGATGACGGTGAAGCCGTAGCGCCGGGCGAAGTAGGCCCAGGAGTCGTGGTAGGTCAGGAGTTTGCGCTGCTCCGGCGGAATGGTCGCGACCGCCTGGCGGATGGCCCGGTCGAGCTGGTCGAGGAGGGCGGCGAAGCGGGCGGTGTGGCGGGCGTAGACCTCCCGGTGGGCCGGGTCGAGCTGGCTCAGGGCGTCGCGGACCAGCTCGGCGTAGCGGCGGGCGTAGTGCGGATCCATCCAGAGGTGGGGGTTGGGGTCGCCTTTCTCTTTGGGGAACGAGAAGTCGAAGATCCACTCGTCGCGGCTGATGGTGTGGTCGCCGAGTTTGAGGATCACCGCCCCCGGTTTCTTGGTGGCCTCGGCCAGTTTCTCAGTCGGCACCTCGAGATGCAGGCCGTTGAGGACGATGAGGTCGGCCTCGGCCAGGATCTTGGCGTCGGAGGGGGCTGGCTCGAAGGTGTGCGAGTCGGCTCCCTCGGGGATGAGGCCGTGAAGGTCGATGTAGGGGCCGCCGACGTTGTAGACGATGTTGGTGAGAGGGGCGACCGTGGTCACCACCTTCAGACGCCGGACCACGGTCGGGGTGGGCGCCGGCGTGGCCGTCGGGGCCACGGTCGGCGCGGCACCCGCCATCGGGGTGGGCGAGGGAACGGCCGTCGGCGGTGGCGAGGGGGCCGCCGGAGCGCAGCCCAGAAGGAGCAGCCCCAGCAGAAGACCGAGGCCAGACCACCGGCAAAGAGGCGGGAAAACCACCCGGAGACGTCGCACGCTCATCCTCCCCCGGACAGCGGCCGGCCCTGGCAGGCCGGGCAGCGGCCCTGGACTGTCACGCTCAGCCGCTGGACCTGAAAACCGTGGCGCTCGGCCAGGGCGGTCCGCAGCGGCTCGAGGAGCGCGTCGTCGAAATGCAGAACGGCCCCGCAGCCCTGGCAGCGGAAGTGGCCGTGGTCCGGCCGGCCGGCCGGTTCGTAGAAGCGCCGGCCGGCTCCCAGGTCGCAGACGGCCACCAGCCCCAGGCTGACGAAGAGGTCGAGCGTCCGGTAGACCGTCGAGAGGTCCACCGTGGGGTAGCGGGCCTGGAGGGCGGCGTGGACCTCCTCGGCCGACAGGTGCCGGCCGGCCGTCTCCAGCACCTCCAGGACCAGCAGCCGCTGGGGGGTGGCCCGGTAGCCCCGGGCCTTGAGAACCTGCCGCACGCGCGTACAATGGGGCATGGGAGACCTTCCGGCCGGGCGTTGGCTGGTGCAAATCTACTGCAGGAGCGAACCGGTGTCAAGAGGGGTCGTCTTCTGGGAGTTCGCCGGGGTGCTGGCCGAGCGCCGGGAGGACTGGCCAGCGCTGGTGGAGGCCGTCCTGCGCGAGCAGGCGCCGACCGTCCCGCTCCGCCAGCCGGCCCTCCAGGCCTTCCTCGAGACCGTCTTCCCCTGGGGCCGGCCCCATGAGCCCCATCCCGACTGGACGGCGGCCGACTGGTGGGCGGCCCTGGCCCGGCGGCTGGCGCTGGCGGCCCGGGTGGCCGGGGCCCCGGACCTTCCCGGGGAGCGGCTGGCCGCAGTGCTCCGGGCGCGCTACGGCGACCCGCGGGCCTGGGGGCTCTACCCCGACGCCGCCCCGATGCTGGCCTATCTCCTCAGCCGGGGCTGGCGGAACGTCGTCTTCGCCAACCAGACGCCCGACCTGCCCGACCTGGTGGCAGCGCTGGGGCTTGCCCCCCTGGTTGCGGCGGTCCTCCCCTCGGCCGCCCTGGGCTACGAGAAACCGCACCCGGAGAGCTACCGCCGGGCTCTGGCGGCGGTCGGCCCGGCGCCGGCCGCCTGGCTGGTCAGCGCCAGCCTCGGCGACGTCCTGGGGGCCGAGCGGGCCGGCCTGCCGGCGATCCTGGTCCGCCGGGACGACCCCCGGGCCCCGCGCTTCAGCCCGACGCTCCGCGATGTCATCGATATCATCGTGGACGACGCCAGCCGGTGAAACCATCCCTGGACGCTGGCGTGGATCGGGGGCGCCGCCGGCTCTTGTGCCACCCGGTCCGGCCCGCGTATACTGGGGCCGACCGCGCGGGAGAGGGGATGTTCGCCGACCGTCTGGCCCGCCTGGCCCGGGCCCTGGCCGACCATCAGGCCGACGCCTACCTCAGCGCCAGCCCGGTCGACCTCCGCTACTTCACCGGCTGCGCCGAGCCGGCCGGCTTTCTCCTCGCCCAGCCGGGGCGGCCGCCCCGGCTGCTCGTGCGCCTCTCGGCCGCCCGGCACGCCGCCGAGACCGCCCCCGCCGCCGAGGTCGTTCCCTACGCTCTGACCGAGACCCCCGAGGCCCGTCTGGCCGCTCTCCTCCGGGAAGGCGGCCTCCGGCGGGTGGCCTGGGATGGGCTGAGCGCCCGAACGCTCCTGGCTCTCCAGGCGGCCCGGCCCGAGGTGCTCTTCCTCCCGGCGCCGGACCTCTCGCCGCGTCTGCGGCGCCGTAAAGAGCCGGCCGAGGTCGCCTGTCTGCGCCAGGCCGCCCGGATCGCCGACGAGGCCATGCTCCTGGCCCTCGCGGCGGTCCAGGCCGGAGTGAGCGAACTCAGCGTCGCCGGGGTCTGCGAGGGCGCCGCCCGCCGTCTGGGGGCCGACGGGACCATGGGGCCGACCCAGGTCAAGAGCGGGCCACGGGCGGCCTGCCCCGACGCCCCGGCCAGCGCGGCCCCCATTCTCCCCGATACCATCGGCTACATCGACATCGCCCTCCGCTACCAGGGCTATCTCGGGGATCTCACCCGGGCCTTTGTCATCGGCGAGCCGCCGGCGTCGCTGTGGCGGCTGGTGGAGACGGTGGACCAGATCCAGCGGCAGGCCCGGGCCATGGTCCGGCCGGGCGTGGCCTGCCGGGACCTCGACGCCGCGGTCCGGCGGCTCTGCGCCGAGGCCGGCTACCCCGCGAACCCGCCGCACCACACCGGCCACGGGCTGGGGCTGGGGGGCGACCTCCCCCGGCTGGTCCCTACCAGCCCGGACGTCCTGGAGGAGGGCGACATTATCACCCTCGAGCCCGGCCTCTACCTCCCCGGGCTGGGCGGCGTGCGCCTCGAAGAGGTCCTGATCGTCCGGGCGAGCGGGGCCGAGATTCTGAGCCAGGCTCCCCGCCTCACCGCCGTCGCCTGACGCGCGTCAGAGGGCACGGCTCTTCTCGGAGGACCGGCCCCTCTTGCGCCCGGCGGCCGCCCGGCGTACGATGAGAGGCCCGGTCGGGCTCCACCGGCCGGGTGAAAAACCCGGAGGGAGTGACACCATGCGCGCGGCGATCCTGCACCGGCAAGGCGCACCGCTCACCGTCGAAGAGGTCGATCTCGACCCCCCGCGGGCCGGCGAGGTGCTGGTGCGGCTGGTGGCCAGCGGCGTCTGCCACAGCTGTCTGCACGCCGCCGACGGCTCCTGGAGCGGCATCCTCACCCCCATCGTCCTGGGCGATGAGGGGGCTGGCGTCGTCGAGGCGGTCGGCCCCGGGGTCGAGACCGTCCGGCCCGGCGACCACGTCATCCTCTCCTGGGCGCCGGCCTGCGGGCGCTGCCGCTTCTGCGTCCAGGGACGGCCGGTCCTCTGCGAGCGCAAGCCGCCGCGCTTCCACCTGGCCGACGGCACCACTCGCCTGCGCTGGCGCGGCCAGCCGGTCTACCACTACGGCCACGTGGCCACCTTCGCCACCCACTCGGTGGTGCCGGCCTCCTCGGCCATCCCCATCCCGCCCGATATCCCTCTCGACCGGGCGGCCCTCATCGGCTGCTCGGTGATGACCGGCGTCGGGGCGGTCCTCAACACCGCCCAGGTGCCGGCCGGGGCCAGCATGGCCGTCTTCGGGGTCGGCGGCATCGGGCTGAACGTGGTCCAGGGCGGAGCCCTGGCCAGCGCCTGGCCGATCATCGGGGTGGACATCCACGACCATAAGCTGGCCTACGCCCGCCAGTTCGGCCTGACCCACACCGTCAACGCCCGCCAGACCGACCCGGTGGCCGCCATCCAGGAGATCACCCAGGGCCGGGGGGCCGACTTCACCTTCGTGGCCGTCGGCGACACCGGCGCCGTGGCCCAGGCCATCGCCGCTCTGGCCCCCGGCGGCACCTGCGTCCTCATCGGTGTGCCGCCGAGCGGCCAGACGGTCCCCCTCGATCCGGCCTTCCTGGTGACCCGTGAGCGGCGGGTGATCGGGTCGTCCTACGGGTCGGCCCGGACCTGGCTGGACTTCCCCCGTCTGCTCGATCTCTACCGGGCCGGCCGGCTCAAGCTCGACGAGCTCATCACCCATCGCTACCGGCTGGAGGAGGTCAACGAGGCCTTCCGGGCCCTGGCCGCCGGCGAGGTGGCCCGGGCGATTCTCGTCTTCGCCTGAGGAGGGGCGATGACCGCGGTGCGGGTCTCGACCTGGATCTATCCCTGGGACCTGGCCGATGAGGGGGTGGACACGGTCCTGGCGCTGCTGCGCGACCACGGCTTCCAGGGCCTGGACCTGGCGGCCAACTACCACGCCATCGCCACCCTCGCCCCCCACAATCCCCGGCGCCGGGTGATGTACACCGAGACCGGCGCCGTCTTCTTCCCCGCCCGGATCGAGCGCTACGAGCGCATTCTGCCCCAGCTCTGGCCGGAGACGGCGGTGCTGCGGGCCTGGCCGGCGGTGGCCGAGCGGCTGGACCGCTACGGTCTCCGGCTCAACGCCTGGACCATCGGCCTGTTCCAGCCCTGGCTGGCCCGGGCCTACCCCGACTGCGCCCGCGTGCTGCCCTTCGGCGACCGCCTCTACGCCGGCGTCTGCCCGGCCAATCCGGACGTCCAGGTCTATCTCACCCGTCTCTGCGCCGACCTGGCCGACCAGTTCCCCCTCACCTTCATCGATCTCGAGGGCATCGGCTTCCCCGACTTCGCCTACGGCTGGGTGCGGGAGCGGATCGGCATCGCTTTAAGCGACTGGACGCGCTTTCTCCTCAGCCTCTGCTTCTGCCCGGCCTGTGAGCGCCGGGCGGCCGACCGGGGGGTGGCGGTGGAGCGGCTGCGGCGCTGGGTGGTGGCCGAGATCGAGGAGCGCTTCCAGGCGCCGGGCGACACACCCCCCGACGAGCCGGCCGAGGAGTTCATCGCCCGGCAGGTGGCGCGCGATCCCGACTTCGCTGGCTTTCTTGAGGCCCGTGAGGAGACAGTGGTCGGGCTGGTCCGGGCCATCGCTCAGGCGGTGGCCGACGCCCGCCCGGGCACCCGGATCGTGGTCTACGGGCGGGCCGACCGCTGGCCCCGCGACGGTCTGCGGCTGGAGCGGGTGCTGGACGTCGTCGGCGGCGTGATCCTGCCGTCCCCGGCTCGCGAGCCGCTGGCGGCCCGGGCGGTCCGCGACCTGGTCCGCCGGTCGGGCCAGCCGGTGGCTCTCATCCACAACCAGTGGTCGATCCTGCCCGAGCGGCCGGGCTCGCCGGAGTTCCGGGCCCAGGTGCGGGCGGCCCTGGACCTGGGGGTGGACCAGGTGATCTTCTATCACTACGGCCTGCTCAAGCACGCGCAGTTGCACAGCCTGATCGCCGCCCTGCGGCCGGCCCTCTGAGCGAAGCCGGTTGTGTGCCTTCTCCCTCACGGGCGGCTCGCCTCCACCGGGCGACCGGCGGCCAGGCGCCGGCTCAGTCGACCGGGCGGATATTCTGGTTCAGGCGGAAGACGTTGGTCGGGTCGTAGCGGCCCTTCAGGGCGGCCAGGCGCGGGTAGGCCGGGCCGTAGGCGGCGTGGACCCGCTCCTCCCCTTCGTCGCCCAGTTCGTTGACGTAGACGCCACGGTTGGTGAAGGGCTGGAGGTCTTCCCAGAACCGTCGGGCCCAGGCGATGTTGGCCGTATCCTCGGCCGGATCCTCCCAGATCGAGAGGATGGTGAAGGCAAAGGCGGCCTGGCGGTGGACGAAGGCGGTGGCCGTGGGCTGGACCCGGGCGACCGCTCCGCCCATCTGGACCAGGAGGACCAGGCTCTGAGGCGAGGGGACCTGGGCGAAGTGCTCGGCCATGATCTCGATGGCCGGGTCGGTCAGGCTGGCCAGCAGGCCGGCTTTGCCGTAGTAGCGGCGGCCGTGGGGGGCGGCGTCGTCCAGCATCGTCTGGACGGCGGTGTAGGGCAGGGGACCGATCTGCTCGCGGGCCACCGGTCCGAACCGCCGCAGGGGCGCAGTGACCCGGGCGCCGGCCGCCGGGTCGCCGTTGTAGCAGAGGGCGAGGCCGAGGGCCGGGTGGCCATCGGGGGTGGTCAGGAAGGCGGCCGTGATCATCAGTTCATCGGGAGCGGTGGCCAGGTACTCGCGGGCGGCCCGCAGGACCGGGCCGGCGGCCGGGAAGGGGTAGGCGATGAGCCCGCCCAGGACTATCGGACCGACCGGATGGAGAGCGTACTCGAAGGTGGTGACCACCCCGAAGTTGCCACTGCCCCCTCGGAGGGCCCAGAAGAGGTCGGCGTTCTCCTCCGGGCTGGCGGTGAGGACCTGGGCGTCGGCGGTGACCACCGTGGCGGACCGCAGGTTATCGCAGGTCAGGCCGCAGGAGCGCATCAGCCAGCCCAGGCCGCCGCCCAGCGTCAGCCCGGCGATGCCGGTGTGGGAGACCTGGCCGCCGGTGACGGCCAGACCGTAGGCCTGGGTGGCCCGGTCGAGGTCGCCCCACAGGAGCCCGGCCCCGGCCCGCGCGCGCCGCTGGACCGGGTCGACGGCGACCTCTTTCTGCCGGGAGAGATCGATCAGCAGACCGTCCTGGCAGACCGAATGGCCGGGGAAACTGTGGCCGCCGCCGCGGACCGCCACCAGGAGATCGTGGTCCCGGGCGAACTGGACGGCGCGCACCACATCACCGGTGTCCTGACAGCGGGCGATGAGGGCCGGCCGGCGGTCGAACATGCTGTTCCAGACCCGCCGGACCGCGTCGTAGGAGGCGTCGTCGGCGGTGAGCACGGGGCCCCGGTGCTGCTCGCGCAGAGCCGAGACGGCCGCCGCCGGCAGGCTCGTCGGGCGGCCGGACAGGGTCACGGCGCGCAGGTCGGGCATCTCTCTTCTCCTTCCTTATTTTCTGACCACCGTGGTCTCCCGGTGCGCCGCGTGCCGACCCCGTCTGCACCTGGCGGATGGCACGGTAGACAGCTTCAGTCTATCACCGGACCGTTCGGGGGGCTACCGCCTCGACCACTTATTTTTTGTGGGTACGCCGGGTGAGGGGCGAAGGGAGCTCTTGACAGGCGGGCGGGGCGCCGTGGGCGTTGACGCGGCCCGGCGGCTGTGCTACGCTGCGAGAGAGTCCGGTGGGTTTGGGCCGGTGTGACTGTGGAGGAGCGTGTGATGGAGACAGGCCGTCTGGAGATCGGGATCGAGGTCTACGACCCGGCGTTGCGCCGGCTGGTCCCGCCCGACGCCGTCATCGAGCGGGTGGCCTGCGGCTTTCGCTTCACCGAGGGGCCGGTCTGGCGCGGCGACCATCTGCTGTTCAGCGACATCCCCAGCGACCGCATCGTCCGCTGGGAGCTGCGCCCCGAGGGGCCGGTTGTCACCACCTTCCGCACTCCCAGCGGCAACGCGAACGGGCTGACGCTCGACCGGCAGGGGCGGCTCATCGCCTGCGAGCACCGCACCCGGCGGGTCACCCGGACCGAGCCCGACGGCACGGTCACCGTCCTGGCCAGCCACTATCAGGGGAAGCGGCTCAACAGCCCCAACGACGTGGTGGTGCGGTCGGATGGCCTCATCTTCTTCACCGACCCGCCCTACGGGCTGCCCAACCAGCGCGAGGGGAAGGAGCTGCCCTTCCAGGGGGTCTATTGTCTTCGGCCCGACGGGACGCTGGTCCTGCTGGTCGACGATTTCGAGCGGCCCAACGGCCTGGCCTTCTCGCCCGACGAGCGGGTGCTCTACATCGACGACTCGTTCCGCCGGCATATCCGGGCCTTCGACGTCCAGCCCGACGGCACTTTGACCAACGGCCGCCTCTTCGCCGATATGACCTCGCCGGACACCGGCTCGCCGGATGGGATGAAGGTGGACCGCGAGGGGCACCTCTACTGCACCGGCCCCGGCGGCATCTGGGTCTACACTCCTGAGGGGCACCTTCTCGGGCGTATCCTGCCGCCGGAACAGCCGGCCAACCTGGCCTGGGGCGATAGCGACTGGCGGACCCTGTACATCACCGCCCGGACCGGTCTCTACCGTCTGCGGGTGAACATTCCCGGCATTCCGGTGGGCGTCTGAGCCGGCTCACGGTCCTTATCACCACCTGTCTGAGCGTCCAGGTGCCGGGCTGGTAGGAGATTCTGCGCCATGCCACCCAGGACCCCTTCGCTCTTCCGCCGTGATTCCGCCGTGGACGAATCTGTTATTCACGGCGATCACTACTTCCTGGAAGCGCTGACCAAGGTTCTGCTCCCCGAGCGGCGCCCGCTGCTCGATGCGGCCGGCGACCGGATCGGGCGCGGCTGAGCGCGGCGCGGGGGCGGCAACGCGCTCTACGTCCGGTGACCAGAGCGGGCGCCTCCTGCGGCTACTCTTCCTGCCAGTGGACCACCACCACCTCGTGGTCCCGGATGGTCGGGATGGTCAGCCGGACGTAGCCGGGGACAGTGGCCAGGGGTGGCTGGTCGCCGGCGACCAGCAGGCGGGCGGCGACGGCGCGGTAGCCTGGAGGAACGGCGATGTCCACCTGCACCGGGCCGATAGGGGTGAGCGCGTCGGCTGGGGGGTGCCAGAGGCTCGCCTGGGTCAGGTTCACCAGGTGAATAATGCTGCGCGCGCCGGCGGCGATCTTCTGCCAGTAGGGGTGCAGATCGAGCAGGCCGGGGCCGGCGACGCGGACTGGCAGCGGCCGATTGAGCGCCCACCGGACGAGCCCGGCCAGCAGCGTCAGGTGGTCGGGGTGGTGCCAGTCCCAGCACCGACGATCCAGATCGGTCGGTGTGTAGACGACACGGCTCGAGCCGTGGGTGGCGAGATACAGGAGAGGAATATCGGTGGCGGTCACTCGCGGGTAACTGTGTTCTGGCGGGAAAGGCGGGAACGGGGGGACGTAGGTCAGCGGCACGCCCGTGCCCACGTCCGGGTGGGGCCGCGTGCGACAGAAGCTGCCGCCGAACGGCAACAGGGTCGTCTCCGTGAACGCCGCGGGCAGACCGGTGCGGTCGACTATCCGGAAATAGCTGTGCCCGCTGTCCTGGACGGTCTCGCCCTGATGGTGGGCGCCGAAAAGATCGGCCAGCGCGAAATCTGGGCGTGGCTGCCCCCATTCGTTGTAGAGACTTGTTTCGAACGTTGCCAGGAGGCTGCCGCCGCTCGCCACGTACGAGCGCAAAGCGCGGCAGTGGGCGTCGCTGAGGGCGGCCAGATTGGGCAGGATGAGCAGCGGGTGACGGGCGGGATCGATGCTTGCCAGGCGGTCGACGTGCACCAGTTCGTAGGGCAGGCGCCCCCAGATCAGCGCCAGGCTCATCCCGCGCCAGTGGGCGAGATAGCGCTGCTCCGGGTCGTCCTGTCCGTAGAAATCAACCGCGCGCTGTGACCAGACCAGACCGATCGAGGCCACCGGCTCACGGTCGACCAGGTACTCCTGGGTCCGCTGGTGCCACTCGAAAAGCGCGGGGGCGGTCCGGAACAGACGCTGGTCGTCCTGCAGAGCCCCGATGAAGTGCCACCAGGGCCGCAGGCCGCCCGCCACCGCCTCGGCGAACCACAGACGGATCTCGGCCTCCGGTTGGGCCGTGAGACGAAAGACGGGACGGCCCATGGCGTACTGGGCGATGCTTTCCGCAACGACGACGGCGGGCTGCACCGACCGGATCAATTTCCCCATCTCGCCGTTGGCCCAGAGCGGGACACCAGGACGCCGGGCCTGGAAGTCGAGGACCAGGAAGGGGGTCTCCTGGGCCAGCAGGAGCCAATCGCGTCCGGACTGACACTGGCCGACCAGATCGCCACCGTTATTGCCGATCCAGAGACAATCTGGTCCCCCGACCTCGCGCGTGACCTGGTTGTAAAACCGCCAGAGGTCGCGCAACTGCTCATACCGCCAGCAAACCCACTGTCGGAAGACCGGATCGCGCCAGTCAGGCGAGGGGGGCAGATCGTGGCCGGAGTGCTCCCGAAACGACCGTTGGCAGTGGGGGCAGTAGCAGAGACCGCGCGCGCGGCTGAGACCGCTCCAGCTGTTGTCGAAGAAGCCATCAACGGCGTAGCGGTCGATGATCTCCCGGAGGATGATGGGCACATAGGTGCGGGTATACGGGGAGGAAGGGCAGAGGAGGTAGAGGTCGCCGTCGCGGTAGACCTGACCACGGCGGTCCACGGCGTACCAATCCGGGTGCTCATGGAAAAGATCGGCCCCGGTCCGGCTGGAGTCCAGCCGAGCCAGCACCGCCAGCCCCAGCGCCCGGGCGGCGGCCACCAGGTCGCCGAAGAGGTCCCGGTCGCCGAGGAAAGGGGAGCGGCGGTGGCCGGGCACGGCGGTCGGGTAGTAGGCGACGATGCCGCCGGCGTTCAGGACCACTCCCTCGATCCCCGTCTCCCGCCAGTACCTCTGCCACCAGGCGATGTCGTAATGCTGCGGGTCGATCTCCCGGATGTTGGTTTGTCCCCAGCGGCGCACCCGCCGGTACCATGGGTCACGCTGCATACTCAGGTCCTCCTACCGTTTGCGTGGTGCTGGGAGAGCGCGCCTCGAAGATGGCGCAGAGCCGCCCCTAGCCTTTAATCCCGGTCAGGGCGATGCCCTGGATGAAGTATTTTTGGGCCGAGAAGTAGATGACCAGCACGGGCAGGATGGTCAGGGTCGAGCCGGCCATCAGGAGCGTCAGTTCCGTGAAGAACTCCCGGCGGAACATGGCGAGCCCCACAGGCAGTGTTTGCAGCTCGGTCGAGTTCAGAAAGATCAGCGGGCCAAAGAGATCGTTCCACGAGCCAAGGAAGGTGAAGATGCCGATAGCCGCCATGGCGGGCTTGATCTGTGGGAGCATGATCTGCCAGTAAATACGGAAACTGGAGCAGCCGTCTATCTTGGCGGCATCTTCCAGCTCCTGGGGAAGAGTTTTGAAAAACTGGCGAAGCAGGAATATTGAATATGTTGAGTGCAATATATGGGGGAGCCAGAGCGGATAGTGGGTATCTATCCAGCCAATGTTACGGTAGATAATATACAGGGGGATCAGGGTCACCGTGCCAGGGATCATGATCGTTGAAAGAAGAATCGAGAAAACGACATCGCGTCCGACGAAATTGAGGCGGGCAAACGCGTAGGCGGCCAGAGACGAAAAGAACAGGGTGCCAACAACATTGAGAAAGGCCAGTTTCACGCTGTTGTAGAAAAATATCGGAAAGATATTGGCCTGCCACATCTCAAGATAGTTCTCAAAACGCGGTGGGATAGGGAAGAATGTCGGTGGAATGGAGAGAACGCGATCCTCAGTGTTCAGCGAGGCCCCGACCATCCAGACCAGAGGCAGGAGGAAAATCACCGCCAGGGCCGACATCAGCGCGTAGAAGAAGGCCTCCACCGAGGCTTTTCTGAGCAGCCAGGCCGTCCGTCTGTAGGCTTTCACCGTCGCCATCAGCGCCCCTCACTGTCTATGTCGTTATCCGTAGAAGACCCACTTCCGCTGCAGCTTCCACTGGATAAAGGTCACAGAGGCGACGATGACGAAGAGGATCCAGGCCATCGCCGCTGCATATCCCATCTTCCACCAGGCGAAGGCGTTCTGGTACAGGTAATAAACATAGACGGTGGTAGCGAAGGCTGGTCCTCCCTGAGTCATCACAAAAATCAATCCGAAAACCTGAAAGGATGAGATGAACTGGGTTATTAAGAGAAAGAACAGCGAGGGTGTCAGAAGCGGCAGGGTAACGTGCCAGAATTTGTGCCATGTTCCGGCTCCGTCGATCGCGGCCGCCTCATACAGAACCTCCGGGATGTTCTGCAGGCCGGCCAGCAGGATCACCATCGGGTAGCCGACGCCATGCCAGACGCTCACCAGAATGACCGCTGGCATCGCCCACGCCTGCTCCGATAGCCAGGCTGGCCCCTTGATGCCGATCAGCGAGAGCAACCAGTTCAGCACCCCGACGTCGGGAGCATAGATCCAGTACCACACCAGACTGATCGCCACCGTGTTGGTGACCACAGGGGTGAAGTAGAAGGTGCGGTACCAGGTCACTCCCTTCATCTTTCGATTGCAGAGCAGGGCGAGAAGGAGGGCACAGAGAATTGTCAGTGGAATATGGCCAAAGGTGTAATAGAGCGTGTTTTTCAGGGTCATCACAAAGTACATGTCGTTAGTAAACAGGCGGATATAGTTGTCGAGTCCGACGAATCTGGCCGGGTTCACCCCATCCCAATCGGTAAAGGAGGCATAGATAGAGACAGCGATGGGGAAGAACTGGAACGCCGCCATGCCGAAGACAACCGGGGCGATGAAGAGCCAGCCTTCGATGTTCTCGCGGAATTTCAGCCGCGAGATGCGGCGGCCACTGGCACGCTCGAGGACCGCAATAACCCCCATAGTACCCGGTCTCCGGTGATGATTCAGATCGCTGTGAGTGTGGGGGTTCAGTATTTACCAACCAGAGCGTCTTCTACGAGCGGACGCACCTTGGTCAGAATATCGTCGGCCCGAGCCTTGCAGGTGTAAACCAGTTCGAGTTCGGGCCGGTAGATCTGCCGGGCTCGCTCGGTGTTCTCCGTGTAGTTGACCGTCGTCTGGTACTCCATTGCCTTAACAAACAGCTCGACATGCGCCGGTGGCTCTTTCCCCGCCTTGATGAGCCTGGCCGGCTCTTTCATGGCCGGAATGAAGTAGCTGGTCTCGGCGAAGATCTTTCCCCCGCCAGGTCCGCCGAGAAAGCGCAGCAGCCGCCAGCCTCCATCGGGGTTCTTGGCAGCCTTCGGAATACAAAATACAATGAGGCTCCCCTCGGTCATCTGCTTGACCTTGGCCGGGACCGGCGCGACGTCCCATTCGAAGTTCTTGACGTTCCGGCGCAGGTACGGGATGATACCCTGGGTCCGGAAGAACATGGCGATCTTGCCGGCGACGAACATATTATTGGCCCCTTCCTGTCGCAGAAGGGACCATTCCGGTTGCACTTTGTGCTTGCAGGTCAGGTCTGCCGCCCACTGGATAGCCTCGGCCCCTTTAGGGTTGGCCAGCGTGAACTTCTTCCCGTCTTTGGAGTAGATACCGTCTTCCTCGCCGTTATTGACGGCGAACGTCTGCTCGAAGCCGGTGTCGTCGTAGATCAGCGCTCCCCAGCGCTGACCCTCGACTGTCAATTTCTTGGCTCGGGCCAGGAAGTCGTCCCACGTCCAGTCTTTGGACGTCCACTCGGTTGGCGGCAGGGGGACGCCCGCGTCTTTGAAGGCGTTGACGTTGTAATAGATCAGTCGGGGCTGGTTTCCGATCGACCAGGCGGTGTACTTCCCATCGGGCTGTTTGGCGAAGTCGAAGACGAACTCGAAGTAGTCTTCACGGCGGATATTGTCGGCTTTGAGGTAGGGGGTGAGGTCCAGCAACTGGTTCTTCACCGAGTAGCCCCGGACGTAATCGTCGTTGATGCGCATCACGTCGGGCGGCGTGCCGGCGGCCAGCAGCGTCCGCATTTTATCCTCATACCGCGCCGGCGTCGGCTGCACCTTGACCTTGTAGGGCGGGTTCTGCCGCTCGAACTCCTGGATCGCGATCTCAAGCGGGGTGTCCTTGACCGTGTCCCAGTTCATAAACGTGATCTCGGTGGCCGCCTGTGCCGGCTCACCGGCCGGCTGCCGCTGGATCAGCTGGCAGGCTGTCAGGGCCGTCATCCCGGCCAGGGCTGCCGCCTGACCCAGAAAAGTGCGCCGCGCAATAACTGGAGTCCGCATTTTCAGGTCCTCCTTCCCCTAGTCCTTCAACGACATCCCCAGCATCTTCGCCCGTTCACGCAATTCGTTGAAATCGGCGTCCTTCCCCTCGGTAAATCCGTCGACGCCAAAGGGCTTGAGCAGATCCGGCTTCTCTTTGAGCCCGATGATGGCTGTTCTCAAGGTCTCGACCGTCTTCCTCTCCAGGCCAGGACGCGCTACCAGGACGGCCGTGGGAACACCTTCGATCTTTTTCAAGACATTCGTCTCTTCTTTGATCTTCTCCAGTGGCATTTTGAGTTTATCCGCCACCTCTTTGCTGTTCATCGCCCTCTCGGCGGTGAAAGAGGCATGAAATCTGAATTTACCATCCTTATCCTTGGAAAGAAGTGTTATGAGGGCGTCAATTTCGTCGGCGCGGAACTCAACGTCTAGGTCTCTAAAGGGGTCGATGCCTAGCTTTTTGATCTCGGCTGCCGGATAGATCCAGCCAACCGCATCGCCCGCGTCGGTGGCAGCGATGGTCCGGCCTTTGAGCTGATCGAGTGCGGTGATACCCGTCTCTTTACGGGTGACGATGACGCTGTTCTCGCTCGGCCTGCCCTGGACCAGCGTGCGCAAAAGTAACTCGGCTCCGAACGACTCTTTCGCTTTTATGTAAAAGAAAGGTCCGAGCCAGGCGATATCGATGCTGCCTTCTCGCAGCCAGAGAAGGGCCATCGCCAGGTCGGAGGGCACCAGGACCTTGACCTTCAGACCGGTCGTCGTCCCGAGCGCCTCCGCCAGCGGCTGTGCGGCCTTCGTCACCCGGGTAAACCCTTCGAGCGTCGGCGGCGGGGCAAAGACAACCTCACCGGGGGCCCGTTCGACCTTCGGGACATACGTCTGCACGGACGTCTGGAAGGGCCACTGCTGGCAGGCTGTGGCGAGCGCTCCACTGGCGCTCGCCACCAGAAGCCCGACGGCCGAGCGCACCAGGCGGCGTCGCGATAGGGTGGACATCGGCGCCTCCCCACCGTAAAATACCGGTCAGACTGGCATCGTTGTAGAGGGTAGCCAGATAGCGCTGTGAGAGGCAAGGGGATCAATGCCGGCAGATCGCCATCTTCCTGCCATCTCCCTGCCATCAGCCGATCAGCCGGACACCGAGGCCGCGCTGCTGACGACGCTGGAGCGCTATCTGCGGGACGCTCTGCATCACCTCGAGGCGCGGGCTTATCTGGAAACTCATCCGTTGACCACGCTTCTGGGGACAGAGGGGCGTCCTCTCTCGGGGACGGCGCTGCGCGAGCTTCTGCTCGAGCTGCTCGAGCGTTTACGCCCTCTCGATGGAGCCTCGACCGAGGCCCATGAGATCGCGCTGCGCCAGTATCAGCACCTGGTTATGCGCTACCGCGAGGGCAAGGGGCTGGAGGAGATCGCCGCGGCCCTCCACGTTAGCCTGCGGCAGGCCAGTCGCGACCACCAGGAGGCGCTCCGGACCCTGGCCCGTCTGCTCTTGGCGCGTATCCGCGGCTCGTCTGCGTCCGCGCTCGTCTCCTCTCCCGCCGACCTGCCGGCTCTGGCCGGTCCTGACTCTCCCGCTCGGGCCTCTTTGCCGGAGATCTTCACCGGTATTCTCGCCACCCTGCAGCGTCTGCTCCCTGGCGTCGAAACCCGCTGTCAGGTCTCGCTCCCGGACACGTTGCCCGCCGTTGCCGCCGACCCACTCCTGTTACGCGAGGCCTTTTTTCACCTGCTCCTGTTTGCCTTGCATGTCGCCCCCACCACCATCGTGCAGGTCGGGGGCGCAGATACAGCCGCCGGCGTGGTGGTGCATATCCGCTGCCTTTCGCCGCTGGCGGCGGACGCTCCACCGCCCTCGCTGCCACTGGCGGCCGGGAACATCGAGGAGCTTTTCTCCACCGGCGCCCAGTTGATCCACGCCCAGCGTGGCCAGGTCGCGCGGCGCGATGCTGACCGTTGCCTCACCGTCACCCTTCCGCCCGTCGACCTCTACCGGATTCTGCTCGTCGATGATAACCCCGACCTCGCCCGCCTCTTCCGCCGCTATCTCGCCGCGGAGCCTTTTCGGATCATCCAGGCTACCACCGCCGCCGCAGCCCTCCAGTGCGTGCGCACCCTGCATCCCGATGTGATCCTTCTGGACATTCTCATGCGTGGGCAGGATGGTTGGGAGATCCTGGCCTCACTGCGCCAGGAACCCGCCGCTCAGGGAGTTCCGATCATCATCTGTTCGGTTCTTCCGGAACAGACAGCGGCGCGTCTCCTTGGGGTCGCGGGGTTCCTGCCCAAGCCGGTGACCCGCCAGAGTCTGCTGGCAATTCTGTCCCAGACCTGTCACCGCCCCAGAGCAGTCCCAGCCCCCCTCGGATCACCCGGAGCGCCTCACCCGCGCTGAACCCGGTCGAACGGTGCAGGATAATGGTCTCGGTCTGCCAGCCCGCGCTCTCCGGCTCCTGAGCGCTGAGGATGACCACAGCCGGCCGGACGGCCCCCGCGCGTAATCGCCGAAGCACTTCCCACCCATCGAGGCCAGGGAGGATCAGGTCCAGCAGGACGGCATCGGGAGCGAAGTGGGAGAGCCGTTCGAGTGCTTCCCAGCCGTCGGCGACCGCCTCGATCTGCCCGTCCGGCAGGATCTCCTGGAGCCAGTAGACCAGGAGCCGTTGCAGGTCAAGGTGGTCCTCGACCAGCAGGAGACGCCGGATCGGCTGGGGCAGAGTCCGGAGTGTTTGCTGAAGTTGCTCACGGGTTATCGGCTTGACGAGATAAGCGGCGACGCCTAGATCGCGCGCCCAGTCGGCCGCGGTCCGGAACCGACAGCACACAAGCGGCAGAGTCCGCCACTCGGGATGCTCCTGGATCAGAACCTGCCAACGTCGAACCCCTTCGGAAGAGCCGGCCAGAAATCCGTGGACCGGTCCTTCGGGAGTCCCGGACCACCCCTCGAGGACCTGAAAGCCCTCCAGGTAGCGCTGGAAGAGCCGGCGCACGTCGCTGGAGGCATCGAGGGCCACCAGGCGCCGGATCGGGCTCGGCAGCCAGTGGTAGCCAAAGCGGCTGCTCCGGCGCACAGCCGGCGCCGGTTGCCCGCCCCCGCGTGCGTTTTCCGAGGGATGAACGGGCAGGCGCAGATAGAACGTGGTTCCGTGCCCCAGGGCGCTCTCTGCCCAGAGCCAGCCTCCGTGAGCTTCGGCGAAGTGGCGGCTGACCGCCAGCCCTAAACCACTGCTCCCCCGACGCTGGCGCTCCCCGAACTGGCGGTAGGGCTCGAAAAGGAGCGGCAGATCCTCCGGCGCGATGCCCGGCCCTGTGTCGCGAACGGCAACAGTTACGGCGTCTTTATTCAGGGCCGCCGTGATCGTCACCCCGCCCTGCTCGACGACACGCGCGGCATTGACGAGGAGGTTGATTAAGATCTGCCGAATGCGCACCCGGTCGACGAAGAGTGGGGGTAGATCCTCGGGCAGCTGGGTATCAAGGAACAGCCCGCGGTCTCGGTAGAGATTGATCACCGCCGCCACGGCTTCGGTGACGATCGGACCGAGAGGCTGCCATTCGCGCATGAGGGCCAGGCGGTCGGCTTCGATCCGGCTCAGGTCGAGGATGTCGTCGATAAGGGTTGAAATGTGGCAGGCGTTCCGGTAGATCGCCTCCAGATCTTCGCGATAACTGGAGGGCAGAGGGTCGCGATAGGCGGTCTGCGGCGAGAGGACCATCATCTCGCAGAGACCGATGATCAGGTTCAGAGGAGTTCGCAGTTCGTGGCTGATGGTGGTGGCGAACTGCTCTTTGAGGCGCCGCGCCTCCTCCGCCGCCCGCCGTGCTTGCTCAACATCCCGGCTCAAGGCCTCGAGGCGGTCGTAAGAGTCGGCCAGGCTCCGGGCCAGACGCGCCAGTGCGCTCTGCTGCTCCTGGGCCCGGCGAGCCGCCTCGGTTGCCTGGCTGTACCCCTGCCAGGCCCAGAGCAACGCCGTCTGGAGAGGACGCAGGAGTAACCAGCTGAGGAAGCAGGTCGTCCAGAGGAAGGCCAGAACGTTGAAAAGGTGGGCGTGCTCCACCGGGAGCGTCTGCCCTGTGGCCGCCAGGAGGAGCGTGCCGGTGGCGGCCAGCGTCAGCGCGGCGGCCCAGCGTCCACCGCCCACCGCGCCGGCGAGGAGCACCAGGGCCCCGAACCACGGGCCGGCGCCAGGGAGAGGAAGCAGGATAAGCGCTCCGCTGATGACAAGAAAGAATCCACCCAGCAGGATCGCGCGGGCAAAATGGGGATCGCGCTCGAGCCAGGAACGACTCGCCCAGGCTGTGGCCGCGAGGGCGAGACCGAGTGTAAAGAGACCGGGGTCGAGCCGATCAACCAGTGCTGCAGCGAAGATAAGGCCGAGACCCAGAGCTATCCCGCCGATGGTGGCCGTCGCCAGGGCCTCACACTGGAACCCCCAGAGATCCGACTCCACCGTTGGGCCCGCTGGCCCGACCTGGCTCTGACTCACCGACTGCATCGCTCCTCCAGCACCAGCAGAGAGTTCGGAACGTCGCCCGGTTGCCTCTCTCGATTCCCTCTAAAAGTATACGCGGGCTTCCCCGCGGAGGATCCAGGATCGGTCGATTGCCAGGCACTGGCTGAATCCCTGCCCCGGCTGGCACAGCTGTGATGGTCGCCAGTGACGGCTCGTCGGGGCCCAGGCACGGACCCGGAAGGCTGCGGCGGCCGTCCGTCCCTAGGTGATACGGGCCGTGGCGGTGGCGACGGAACGCTGTCAGCAGCTCCGCATAGTGGTTGGTGGGTGGCGTGATGCCTGGTCCGGCGCCGGGTCAGGCCCGGCGGGTGGCCAGCCGGGGCGGCACCAGCCGTTCCTGGCCGCCCATGTACGGGCGCAGGACCTCGGGGATGACCACCGAGCCGTCCGGCTCCTGATAGGTCTCCAGCAGCGCCGCAAAGGTGCGCGGCAGCGCCACCCCCGAGCCGTTTAAGGTGTGCACGAACTCGACCCGCGCTCCCGGCGCCGGCCGGTACCGAATGTTGGCCCGCCGGGCCTGAAAGTCCTCGGCGTTTGAACAACTGGAGCACTCCAGCCATTCGCCCGAGCCCGGCGCCCAGACATTGATGTCGTAGGTCTTGGCCATGGCGAAGCCCAGTTCGCCGGTGCACAGCAGGTAAACCCGGTAGGGCAGGCCCAGCTGCTGGAAGATGTACTCGGCCTCCTGGACCAGCCGCTCCAGCTCCTCGTAAGAGCGCTCCGGCTCGACGATCTTGACCAGCTCGACCTTGTCGAACTGGTGAACCCGCTTGATCCCGCGGACCTCGCGCCCGGCCGCCGCCTTCTCGCGACGGAAGCAGGCTGTCCAGGCCACGTAGTAGAGCGGCAGCCGGCCGGGCTCGATGATCTCGTCGCGGTGCAGGTTGACGAGATACACCTCGGCCGTCGGGATGAGCCAGAGGTCCTCCTCGCAGTCGCGGTAAAGGTTCTCGGCGAACTTGGGCAGCTGCCCGCTGCCGACCAGCGCCTGCCCCCGCACCAGGAACGGTGGATAGATCTCGGTGTAGCCGTGGCGCTCCCGGTGCACGTCGAGCATCCAGGTGATGAGGGCCCGCTGCAGCCGGGCGCCGTCGCCCTTCAGAATATAGAAACGGGTGCCCGAGATCTTGGCTGCCCGCTCGAAGTCGATGATGTCCAGGTGCTCGGCCAGCTCCCAGTGCGGCCGGGGGGGAAAGTCGAACCGGCGCGGCTCACCCCAGCTGCGGACCAGAACGTTGTCGCGCTCGTCCTGACCGACCGGCACGCTCGGGTGCGGAATGTTCGGCAGGTACAGAAGCAGGTCGGCCAGACGGGCCTCCAGGGCCCGGACCTTCTCCTCCAGCTCGCGGATGTGGTCGCCCACCGCCCGCATCTCGGCCTTGAGGCGCTCGGCCTCCGCGGTCTGCCCCTGCTGAAGCAGCCGGCCGATCTCGCGCGAGACCTGGTTGCGGCGGGCCTGCAGGGCCTCTTTTTCGACAAGGAGCTGCCGGCGTTCGGCGTCCAGGGCCAGGATCTCGTCCAGGGGCGCGGTCTCATGACGCTTGGCCAGCGCCTCCCGGACCACCTCGGGATGCTCGCGGAGAAGACGCATATTCAGCATCGTCGCTCACCTTCCCAGAACCGTCCTCAGCCGAAGGGTGTCAGGGGCCACCGGAGATGACCCACGGTGGGCAGGGTCTCCTGGACGACCCCCTCGCGGACGATGACCCAGACGCAGTTCAGCGTGTCGCCCAGTTTGAGCCCGAGCGCCGCCAGCGGGGCGGCGGCCTCCAGCACCGTCCCCTTGCGGGCCAGGCTGTCCAGGCTCTCGACCAGGACCCAGTGCTGGTCTTCGGCCGCCCGCCAGAGGTTGACGCGGTCGGCGCTGGCCGGCACCTCGACCGACCAGAGGAAGTCGCAGTCGGGGGCCAGTCCGGGATGGGCCAGGCGCTCGCGGAACTGGCTCAGCCCGTGGCCGTCCTCGCGGCCCAGATAGAGGGCGACGCCGTAGCCGGCGAGGTCCTCGGCCGCCTCCAGCCGGAAGAAGAGGGTGGCCGGATTGTGGCCGTAGTAGAGGCGGCTGGCGATGGTCCGCCCGCGCTGCATGGCGCCGGCGGCCGTCTCCGGCTCGAGGTACCCGGCGCCGGTCCAGTCGAGCGGGGTGGGCGACTCGGCCACCAGGCGCGGCGAGATGTAGGCGGTGGCGGGCCGGGCTCGCACCTCGACCAGGGCCCCGGCGATCGGCCGGGTCAGCCAGACCGGCACCGGCAGCCCCATGATCCGGTACACGTTGGCCAGATGGGCCCGAAACTCGGCGTCGAAAAGATGCTCCTGACCGAACTTGTTGTGGCTGTAGTACCACCAGAACCAGTCGCTGCCCTCGGCGATGTAGATCTCCCGCCAGGCCTGGGCCAGCGTCGGCACGTCGACCAGCGGGTCCTGTTGCTGCCAGGCGACCAGCCGCCCACGGGTCAGGGCCAGGAGCTCCCAGGCCCGGTTCTGCTCCGGCTCGCCGATCCAGGTCTCCAGGTTGGCGAAGATCCACGAGCCGGTGAACAGGCTGGGCAGCGTCGCCCGGGGCGGGAACCGCCGCAGGTAGTCGCTGATGGTGGTGGTCTGGAGGCGCCGCTCGGCGCTCAGCCGGCGGTAGAGGGCGTGCAGGAAATCGTTGCCGTTGTTGGCGTAGTGTTCCCAGCAGTTCTCGCCGTCCAGAGCGATGGTCACCAGATAGGGCTGGGGGTCGTCTTTGAGCAGATCGGCCATGTAGCAGAGGCGTCCGACCAGATCATCGGCGGCGGCCGCGCCGTCCATGTGCTGGTAGACGAAGCCGATGCGGTCGGAGAGAACGCGGTCGCGGAAGACGATGGCCAGGTTGGTCCCGGCCAGGGTGTAGGGCTGGTAGAGCGGCCGGGGATCGCGGAGCTGCTCGTAGCCGTCGCGCTCGAGGGTGATGCCCAGCGTCCGGGCCAGGATGCCCTCGTCGGTGGCGATCCAGCGCAGACCCCGCCGGGCGATGAGGTGGGCGGCCTCGGGGCTGACCGCCCCCTCGGGAGGCCAGAGCCCCTGCGGCGGGGCGCCGAAGACCTCCTCGTGCAGGCGCAGGGCCAGGCGGATCTGCTCCTCGGCGTCCTCGGGGTGGGCGAAGAGGAGGTTGGGCAGGGTGAGCCGGGGGCTGGCCACCCGGGCCGAGCGGGTGTCGATGAGCAGCGGCAGGATCGGGTGGAAGTAGGGCGAGGTGGTCAGTTCGATCTGGCCCTGCGCGGCCAGCGCCCGGTAGAGGGGAATGACCTGGCCGCAGAGCTCCTGGTGCTTGCGCAGGACCAGACGGATGTCCTCCCGGCTGAAACCGGCGCCCTTCTCCACCAGCGCCTGGAGATCCGGGTCGCGCGCGATGATCGCGGGGTCGATCCAGGCCAGGTTGAACCAGACGATGAGGTCACGCCAGTAGGTGTCGGAGAGGAGGTCGAGGGCGCCATCCAGGTGCTGGCGGACCTGGAGCAGGCGCCAGTAGCGCGGATAGCGGCGAATGACCCGGTCCCACGAGATCGAGAAGAAGCTGTCGAGTAGGAAGCGTTTGTCGTCCGCGGTCAGATCGTCCTTGAGGCTGACCAGCGCCCAGTCGTCCAGGGCCCCCTCGGCGTACTCCTGCAGTTGCTCGAGCAGCGAGGGAACGAAGTTGAAGGTCGCCCGGATGGCCGGGTACTGACGCAGGACCTCGGCCATGTGGACGTAGTCCTTGGTGGCGTGCAGGCGGACCCAGGGCAGCCGCCGGCGTCCGGTCAGGCTGTCTTTGTAGTAGGGCTGGTGCATGTGCCAGAGGAAGGCGACGTAGAGCGGATAGGCCATCGTCTCCTCCCGCCCCCCTGTCGTGCCGCCTACTCGCGGCTCCGCAGTTGTGGGAAGAGGATCACCTCGCGGATCGAGGGCTTATCGGTCAGGACCATCACCAGCCGGTCGATGCCGATCCCCAGTCCCCCGGTCGGGGGCATCCCGTACTCGAGGGCGGTCAGGAAATCCTCGTCGAGGGCGTGGGCCTCTTCGTCGCCGTGGGCCCGCTCCTCCAGCTGCTGAAGAAACCGCTGGCGCTGGTCCAGGGGATCGTTGAGTTCGCTGTAGCCGTTGGCGATCTCCAGCCCGGCGGCGTAGGCCTCGAACCGCTCGACCAGATCGGGGCGTCCGGGCTTGCGCTTGGCCAGCGGCGAGATGTCCACCGGATAGTCCAGCACGAACGTGGGGGTGATGAGGTGCGGCTGGACGAATGTCTCCAGCAGCGCCTCGATGATCTTGCCCCGCGGGGCGTGGGGCGCCACCCGCACGCCCAGGTCGGTGGCCCGGGCCAGGAGCGCCTCGCGCTCCGGGTAGGCGTCGATGTCCAGGCCGGTGTGGGCCTGAATGGCCTCGCGCAGCGTGATCCGCCGCCAGGGCGGGGCCAGGTCGATGGTCTGGCCCTGATAGGTGATAACGGTGGTTCCCAGGACCCGCCGGGCCACGGTGGCCACCAGATCCTCGGTCATGGCCATCACGCCCTGGTAGTCGGTGTAGGCCTCGTAGGACTCCAGGAGCGTGAACTCGGGGTTGTGTTCGGTCGAGATGCCCTCGTTCCGAAAGACCCGACCGATCTCGTAGACCTTCTCAAAGCCGCCGACGATCAGGCGCTTGAGGTAGAGTTCGGTGGCGATGCGCAGGTAGAGTTTGCGGTCCAGCGCGTTGTGGTAGGTCTCAAACGGCCGGGCCAGGGCCCCGCCGTAGAGCGGCTGCAGGACCGGTGTTTCGACCTCGATGAAGCCACGGTCGTCCAGGAAGCGCCGGATCTCGCGGACGATGGCGCTGCGCTTGAGGAAGGTCTGGTAGACCTCGGCGTTGGCGATGAGGTCGAGGTAGCGCTGACGGTAGCGGGTCTCGACGTCGGTCAGTCCGTGCCACTTCTCCGGCAGCGGCCGCAGCGCCTTGGCCAGCATGGTCAGGGCGTGGACCTCGACCGAGCGCTCGCCGGTGCGGGTGGTGACCAGCGGGCCGGCCGCCCCGACGATATCGCCGATGTCGATGATCTCGAGGATCTCAGCGTACTGCTCCGGCCCCAGAACATCCTGGCGCAGGAAGAGCTGGATCCGGCCGGTGCCGTCGGCGATGTGGCAGAAGGTGACGCGGCCCATGCGCCGGATGCCGCCGATGATCCGCCCGGCCAGGCGGACCGTCTGGCCGGCCAGGCGGTCGAACTGGGCCAGGGCCTCGGCGATGGTGTGGGTCCGCTGGTAAGAGCAGGGGTAGGGGTCGACACCGTGTTCGCGCAGGCGTTCGAGTTTGCCCAGGCGCTGGGCGACATATTCGTCGGTCCGGAGCATAGGGCCTCCCGCCCGGCGGTGCCGGGTCAGTTGATGGCGGTAATGGTCAGGCGACGGACGCCGGCCGGGGTCAGGACTTCGACGGTCTCACCCAGACGGTGCCCCAGGAGCGCGCGTCCGACGGGCGACTCGTTGGAGATCTTCCCGGCGCGGGGGTTGGCCTCGGCCGAGCCGACGATGATGAACTCCTCGGTCTCGCCGTCGTCGTCCTGGACCTGGACCCGCGAGCCGAGGCGGACGATATCGTGGCTCTGCTGGTGGTCGTCGATCAGGCGGACGTTGGCCAGGAGGGTCTGGAGGGTGAGGATGCGTCCCTCGATGAAGGCCTGCTCGTCGCGGGCGGCCTCGTACTCGGCGTTGTCCTCGGCGTCGCTGAACTCTTTGGCGGCGCGCAGCCGTTCCGCCACTTCGCGTCGACGCACCTCCCGCAGGTAGCGGAGCTCCGCCTCCAGTTTGGCCAACCCTTCGCGCGTCAGATACACCGGCTTGTCCTGCATGCGTACTCCCTCGACCGGCGGCATGAAAAAGACTGAGAGCGCACACCCTCAGTCGGTCGCCACAGTGGAATATATTATACCCCCAGGCCTGGGCGCGCTGCACCTGACCCTGGGCCGGAGGAGAGCCTCAGCCGAGGCGTGAGGCCAGCATGATCTCGGTCCCCGCCGGCCCGTGGAGGGCGATCAGCGCCTCGGCCCCGGGGAGGGGTGAGGGACGGAAGGTGCTCACCACGGTGGCTGCGGCGAAGAAGCCCAGCGCCCGCAGCAGCGTGGTTCCGCGGTTCCGGAGGTCGTGGGGGGCCATGGCCGGGATGACGATAAGCGTGCCGGGGCCGACCGGGACGCTCTCCGCCCCCACGACCGCCTCGCCCTCGCCCTCCAGCACGAGCACCACCTCCTCGGCGCTGTCGGTGTGCTGGCCCAGGTGGCCGCCGGGGGGCACTGCGAGGGCGACCACGGCCGTGGCCTGGGTGCCGGCGGCGGAGAGCGGAAAGGCCAGACGGTAGCGCAGGGTCGGGTCCAGCGGCGACCCAACCTCCTGCAGCGGGGTATCGGCCAGCTGGCAGACGATCATGTCCTTCTCCTTTATGCTCAGCCGACAGGCGGGCAGGGATGGGCGGAGTCTAGCGGCCCGGGCGCCCGCTGTCAAGCCCGGGCCGGAGGTGGCACTGTCACACGGACGGTGGGCGAGTTTGGGGAAAGGGCTCTCCTGCGCCTCTCGGCTGTTTCTTCGGGGCCCTTCTCCTCACGCCACCTGGAGGTGAGAGAGGAGCAGGGCCGCCTCCACCCCTGCCCAGGTCTGGATCCCCCGCATGCCCCGGGCCCGCCACCGGAACCGCCCAATGGCCTGCTCCACCCGGTTGGTGGTGGCAGGCACCCCCCAGACCCGCCGGTCCAGGGTGTATCGGCCCCACTCCTCAGAA
>DAOUAE010000035.1:0-62572 GCA_034433795.1 Chloroflexota bacterium | reverse complement strand
TGGTGGCGAATCCCGCCGGCTTCTATGTCAACGTGCACACCACCGACTTCCCGGCCGGCGCTCTGCGCGGCCAGCTCCAGCCTCTGAGTCCCTGAACAGACTCTCCGTCGGCGTGGGCGTCCGCGGCCGAGCTGCCCCGGGCGCGTGAGATTAGGCACCCGGGCTGTCTCGCGCCGGCCCGAAGTCCCGCGGGCTAAAAACTGATCTCCCTCTTAATGCACCGGCCACCGTATCGTATACTGGGCCTGGCGGGCCGGCTTTTGACCGTCGGCGCCGCCATCCGCCAGATGTTCGCGGTCCTGGAGGGGTAGATTTACGGCGCCCACAGCAAGGGGGTGGCCCTGGAGGACCGGCTGATCATCCATCTCAGCGAGACGGTCACCGGAGCGCCGGACGACTGCCTCGATCACGCGACCTTCCTGCACTGCCCGGCGATCCCTGCCTGGTGCGGGAGCACCTGCCGCCGGAGGCGATTCCCGGCGCCCGCGACGTTCTCCGGCGTCTGGCGACGACGCTGGGCCTTGAGTTGACCTAAGACAGCCATCCGACGGAAAGGAGCGCGATGCTGACGGTCCGTATCGGCCACACGGCCCTGACCGGGAACGTCCTGCCGGAGCCCGCCCGGCTGGCCGAGGCCCTCCGCGAGACCGCCGCCCTGGGCTTCCAGGGCACCGAGACCGGCGGCCGGGTCTACGACTGGTGGGAGCGGGAACGCCCCGGTGAACTGCGCCGGCGCCTGGCGGAGGCGGGTCTGGTGATGGCCTGCCTCTTCCAGAGCGGAGACTGGACTGACCCGGCCGCCGCCCCCGCCCTTCTGAGCGAGGCCCGGCGCTGGGCCGAGGCGGTCCAGGACCTGGGCGGGAATGTCCTGATGCTGGTTCCCGGCCGGCGCCGTGAGACCCCGCCCTCCAGCCTGGACGCGTTCAAACAGATGGCCGAGACGATGAACCGCGTGGGCCAGATTGCCCGGGCGGCTGGAGCCATCGCCGCCGTGCATCCCCACTGGGGGACGGTGGTCGAGACACGCCGGGAGATCGAACTGCTGCTCGCCCTGCTGGACCCTCAGCTGGTCGGCTTCGCGCCCGACACCGGCCAGATCGCCAAGGGTGGCGGCGACCCCCTCGCCCTCATCGAGCGCTGGGCCGACCGGGTGCGCCACGTGCATCTCAAAGACCTCTCGCCCGCCTGGGCGGAGCTGCGCCAGCGTGGCGTTCCGCTCCGCAGTCCGGAGGGCTACGCCCCACTGGGGCAGGGGACCATCGACTTTCGCCCGCTGCGGCCGATTCTGGAGCGGGTCGGCTACCGGGGCTGGCTGATGGCCGAGCTGGACGAGGCCTGCGGCCCACCCGTCGAGGCGGCCCGTCGCAGCCGGGAGTATCTCACCACGGTCCTGGGACTCACCCTGGGATGACGGGCGACGGGGTCAGCGCGACCTCGTCGCCCCACCGGAGGCCGCAGGCATGCCGCGCTCGCTGGGCTCTGGCGTCTGTCCGTTGCTGGCCGCCCGGCTCTGGATCGCCGGGCCGGTGCTCCCGACGCTCTCCATCGGGCTGTGGCTGACGGCTGGCGCCGATGACGTCCGGGCTGTTTTCGGACCATTCCCGTTCAGCCACGGGGGCAGCGGTTCCTTCGGGCTCTGGCTGACCCTCGGCACGGGCCTGGTGACGGGCGGCGGCGGGACCGCTGCCCTTGGCCGGCCGGTCCTGGCTGGCCGTCTGGGGGGACGCTGGCCTGACCGACCGGAGCGCTAGACCGTGCCGCTGGGGGCTCTGGTTCTGATTCTCCTCTCGGCCGCCGCTCACGCCACCTGGAACTATCTCTACAAGCTCACGCCGGAGAAGGCGCTCTTCTCGTGGTCGTTCTGTGCCCTGGCCAGCCTGCTCTTCCTGCCGCTCGGTCTGGGGGTGCTGGTGACCGTGGGACTGCCCTGGCCGGGGCCGGTCTACCTCGCCGGCACGATGCTGCTCCACGCCCTCTACTTCGCTTTTCTGGGACGGGCCTACGCTCAGGGCGATCTCTCCCTCACCTATCCCGTCGCCCGGGGCACGGGCGTTCTACTCACCCCTCTCCTGGGCGCGCTGTTCCTGGGGGAGAGCGTCAGCCCCGTGGCCGTCCTCGGGATCGCCACCATTGTCGGGGGCCTCCTGGTCGTCCACGGCGTGGTCCGGCCGGCCAAGGTCCTGGCCGCCCTGCGGGCGCCGGGCGCCCGGGCCGCTCTGGCGACCGGCCTGGTGATCGCCGGATACTCGGTCTGGGACAAGCAGGGGGTGGGGGTTGTCTCCCCGCTCCTGTATAACTACGCGGTCTTTCTGGCGCAGGCCCTGGCCGCGGCCCCCGTGGCCCTCCGCCGCCGGTCGGCCCTCCGCGCCCTCTGGCGCCGGCACTGGCCGGCCATCGGGGCGGCGGCGGTCCTCTCCCCACTGGCCTACCTTCTGGTGCTGGTGGCGATGACCGTCGCCCGCGTCAGTTACGTGGCCCCGGCTCGCGAGATCGGCATCGTCTTCGGCACCGCCCTGGGGGTGGTCCTGCTGCGAGAGCCAGCCGGCCGCCTCCGGCTGCTCGGGGCGGCTCTCATCACCCTGGGGGTCGTCATCCTGGCCCTGGCTCCCTGAGCCGCGCGCTCGCCCGCCTGTCTAAGCGATTTCTAACCGCCATGTGCTACCCTTAGCGTAGGGCCCAGGTGGGCTCGGGTTTTCACGAAGGAGTCGCTGATGGAGCATGGTGCCTGGCTGTTTCAGGAGGTTCTGGGACCGCCCGGCGGGGCGGGCAGCCCGAACGGTGGCGGGTCCGGACGGGAACCCGAGGAGCCGCTCGACGCCTACTCGCAGGCGGTGATCCGGGCGGTCGAGCGGGTCGGTCCGGCGGTGGTGAACATCCGCATCCGCCGCCCGGTGCGGGCCCGGACGCCCCAGGGAGTGGTCCCCTTCGAGGCCGAGGGGGCTGGCTCCGGGGTCATCATCACCCCCGACGGCTATATTGTCACCAACAGCCACGTGGTCCAGGGGACAAGCCGGGTCGAGGTGACGCTGGCCGACGGACGCACTTTTTCAGCCGACGTGGTGGGCACCGACCCCGAGACCGATACGGCGGTCCTGCGGGTGGCCGCCCAGGGGCTGCCGGCGGCGGTCCTGGGCGATTCGGACCGCCTGCGGGTCGGGCAACTGGTCATCGCCATCGGCAACCCCTACGGCTTTCAGACGACGGTCACGGCTGGCGTGGTCAGCGCCCTGGGACGGACACTGCGGACGCGCACCGGCCGGGCCATCGAGGGGGTGATCCAGACCGACGCCGCCCTGAACCCCGGAAACTCCGGTGGGCCGCTGGTCGACTCCCACGGGCGAGTGGTCGGCATCAACACCGCCATCGTCCCCTTCGCCCAGGGGATCTGCTTCGCTATCCCCATCAACACGGTCAAATGGGTGGCCGGACAGCTCATCCGCGAGGGACGGGTGCAGCGGGCTTTCCTGGGGATCGTCGCCCAGACCCAGCCCCTGCCGCCCCGGCTGCTACACCTTTACCGGCTGCCCCAGACCACCGGTGTGGCGGTCCTGGAGGTGACGCCCGGCGGACCGGCCGCGCTGGCCGGGCTGCAGCCCGGCGATCTCCTCATCGCTCTGGCCGGCCAGCCGGTGCGCACGGTCGACGACCTGCACCGGGTGCTCGGGCGCATCACCCCCGGGAGCGCGGTCCTGGCCGAGGTTCTGCGCCAGGGGCAGCGGCTGGTGCTCACAGTCCAGACCGGCCTCCAGCCGGTGGGAGTCTGAGGCGGCCGGCCGCCGCTCAGCCCTTGTAGGTCAGGACCCGGCCCCAGAGGGTGGCGGTTCCCCAGATGCCCGAGCGCAGGCACTCCAGCTGGACGATCTGGCTGTGGTCGACGAACAGGTTGATCTCGGGGCCGTAGTTCTGGATGTACCAGGCGAAGACCGCCGGGTCGGCCGCCTCGAACATCACCCGCTCCAGCCCCAGCGCCTCGACGAACTTGGGCGGGATGTCCGTCCGCCAGACGTCCACGCTCTCGGTGATGCCCTCGGACTCGACCATGATCATATAGGCGCCGGCCTCAAGGAAGCGCCGGGCCTGGTTGATGGCCCACTCCGGGGCGCGGGTGCCGATGGCCGCCAGTTCGGCGGCGGCGGTGGCCCCACCCGCCCCGAACTGGATCCCCACCTCGGGCTTGGCCTTGAGCCCGGCCTGCTGCACTTTCTCAATGAGCCGCAGAATGTCATCGGTCGGGATGGTGATGAAGCCGCTGGAGATCTCGATGATGTCGAAGCCCAGATCACGGCACTCGGCGATGTAGCGGCTGACGGCCTCGGGCCCCTGGGTCAGCACGTACTCGATGAACCCGCCGGTCGAAACCAGGACCTCGTACTGGTGGCAGAGGTCGATGATCTCTTTGACCGCCTGGCGCGGCATCAGGGCGAACGACCCGCCGGCGAACTTCAGGCTGTCGATATAGGTCCCCATCGTCTCCAGAATGTCCTGGAGGTAGCGCTTGCCCATCGGGGTGTAGTAGGGACCGCGGATCTCGGTCACCCCCACGCGGCGCGGCTTGGGCGGCCGGGCGTTGGTCCGGAGGAAAGCGAAGGCTCGTTCGCTCGAGGGAATGGTCGCCATCGTGGTCTCCTTTCCGCGTGGCATCTCGCGGGTTGGTGCTCACCCGCTCCTTCAGGCCGGCGCGCGCACCTGGGCGAGCAGCGCGACCAGATCGGCCACGGGGAGGCTCTCCAGGTGGCGGACGGCGTCGATGATCGCCTGCCGGAGACGGCTGTCGGTGAACGGGGCGCTCAGGCGCTCGAACTTCTCGACCACCCGCGGCCAGGGCATCGGCCGGGTGTGGAAGCCCTCGTAGTCACGCTTTTCCTTGCTCAGCCGACGCCCGTCGCGCAGTTCGATGGTCACCCGACAGGGCATCTCGTCGGGGAAGCGCTGGCTGTACTCCGCCGCCGGCCGGACCACGACCCGACGGAGGAGCCCCTGGACGTCCGGGGCGACGATGCGCTCCGGACGGTACTGCTCGGGCATCACCTGGTCGTCCAGGAGGGCCACCGCGATCATGTAGGGCAGGCTGTGGTCGGCCTCCTCCTTGGTCTGGACGGTGTATTTTTCGCCCTCTTCTCCGCCGCCGATGATATGGTAGGCGACGTCGAAGATGTCAACCTCGATGCGGACGATCTCCTCAGGCCGGATACTGTGCTCGTGTTTGAGTTCTAATGCCGCCTCGATGGCCGACTGCGCGTGGATCTCGGCGTTGTACTTTTTCAGGATCGTCCGGGTGACCCGCTCAAGGTCTTCGCGGGCCCAGTCGATGGTGAACGGGCCGGCGATGGCCTCCATGAAGCCCTTCTTCCCCTCGAAGACCTCAAGGGGGCCGGTGATCCCGTGTTTGGCCAGGAAGGTCACGTGGGTCGCCCCGAGGGCGGTGTTGGGATAGGCCAGACCTTTCCAGTGCGACAGGCGGCCGGTCCGGGTGACCCGCAGAGCGTTGAAGGCGGTCCCGCTGATGGCGATGGCGTGGGCGGTCTGCTCCGGCGGAAGCCCCAGAGCCCTGGCCACCCCGGCCGCAGCGGCGTAAGCGCCCTGGGTGGTGTGGTCGAAGCCCCGGTGGCGGACGGGGGCCACATCGCTCAGGCGGCACTGGACCTGGTAGGCCACCGCCAGGGCGGTGAGGAGATCGCGGCCGCTCCGCCGGGCGTACTCAGCCGCCGCCAGGACCGCCCCCAGGTTGTCGCTGGGGTGACAGGTCTCGCCGGGGGCCAGGTAGCTATCGTTGAAGTCGAGGTAGCGGACCAGGGCGCCGTTGTAGAAGGCGGCCCGGTCGGGAGCGGTCTGTCCGCCGCCGATGAGGGTGCTCCGCGGGGCCCCGCCCATCTCGGTCAGATAGCCCCGGATGGCCCGGATCGGTGCGCCGTCCAGCGCGCCGATGGCGCAGCCCAGGCTGTCCAGAACCCGGATTTTGAGTTGCTCGCGGGCGGCCGCCGAGAGGTCGGCGTAGTCGGCCCGGACCACGAAGGCGGCCAGTTGCTCGACCATGGTCACGGTCGGTGTCCTCCTTTCCGGTCGCGCCGGTCCTGCGTGGGGGTGAGGCGGTCCGCGTTGTCTAGTGGCGGTCCTCCCTCCCGGCTGTGCACTGACGGACCAGCGCCAGCACGGCCTCGTGCAGATGGCCGTTGGTCCCCACCACCCCCAGGACGGTCGGGGTGATCGGCCCCCCGAAGGGGTCGGTGCAGCGGCCCCCGGCCTCCTCCAGAATCACCTGGGCGGCCAGGAAGTCGTAGTAGCGCCCCCGCAGCGCCACCTTGGCGTCCAGCCGGCCGGCGGCCACCCAGCAGAGGTCGAGGGCCGAGGCGGCGTACAGCCGCACCAGCCGGACCTGGTCGACCAGGGCGCAGAGGAGCGCCCGCGCGGTCTCGAAGCGCTCGACCGTCCGGGCCCGGTTGGGGCTGGTGTAGGCCACCACGGCGTCGGCCAGCTGGCGGGTGGCCGAGACACGGATCGGCCGGCCGTTCAGCCGGGCCCCCTGGCCGCGGACAGCGCTGAAGAGTTCGTCCCGAAAGGGGTCGTAGACCACGCCGACCAGGGGAGTGCCGGCGACCGTGTAGCCGACCGCCACACAGGCTCCCGGCGCCCCGCGGGCGTACTCCTCGGTCCCGTCGAGCGGGTCGATCACCCAGAGGTGCTGGGCATTCTCCGGAAAACCGGCCCCTTCTTCCGAGTAAATGGCGTGGTCGGGGAAGGCGGTGCGGATGATGGCGGTGATGGTGGCATCGGCCTGGTAGTCGGCGTCGGTGACCAGGCTCCGGTCGGTGCCGTCGGTCTTCCAGGCGACCGACCGTTGCTGGTAGAGGAGATGGCGCAGGACGGCACCGCCGGCCCGGGCGGCGGCCTCGGCCACCGTTCGGACGGTCTCAACGGCGGGATCGGCTGCCATGTGGCCTCCTCGGGTGGGGGCGCCCGGTTAGATCATACCACCAGTTGCGTCGCCGTGGCACCGCCCCTATAATGGGGCCCGACGACCGCCGGGGCGCCGCCGTGACCGGTGCGCCCCCGCTCTTGGTGAGAGCGCCACCGACAATGACTGTTCGCCTGGCCCCCTCGCTGCTCTCCGCCGACTTCGCCCGGCTGGCCGACCAGATCGCCGCAGTCGAGGCCACCGGTCTGGCCGACCGGCTGCACGTCGATGTGATGGACGGGGTCTTTGTCCCGACGATCACCATCGGCCCGCTGGTGGTCGAGGCGATCCGGCGCTCGACCCGGCTGCCGCTGGACGTGCACCTGATGGTCCAGAACCCGGCCGCCCACCTCGCCGCCTTCGTCCAGGCCGGGGCGGACCAGATCTTCATTCACGTCGAAGCCTGTCCGCACCTGCATCGCGATCTCCTGACCATCCGCCGGCTCGGCTGCCGGGCCGGCGTGGCGCTGAACCCCGGCACGCCGGTCGGCTGGCTGGAGGTGGTGCTCGGGCTGGTGGACGCGGTCCTGGTGATGACGGTGAATCCGGGCTGGGGGGGGCAGGAGTTCCTGCCGGAGACGGTCGAGAAGATCGTCGCCCTGCGCGAGTGGCGCGACCGGCGCGGCCTGCGGGCCGAGATCGTGGTCGACGGCGGGATCAACCCGCAGACGGCGCCGCTGGTCCAGCGGGCCGGGGCCGAGGTGCTGGTGGCGGGCTCGGCGGTCTTCCGGCACCCCGCCGGGATCGCCGCCGGATTGCAGGCGCTGGCCCGGAGCGTCGGCCGCGCGACCGAGCCCCCGCCCGTCGCCCACTAAAAAAGCCCCGCGGGGGCGGGGCGGGCGATCTGGTCGGAGCGGTTTAGACCAGCCCCTTTTTCTCCAGCGTCCGCAGGCAGCGCGTGCAGATGTCCACCCGCCGGTACTGGCCGTTGATCGGGATGCGGGCCGACTGGATGTTCGGGCGGAAGCGGCGCTTGGTGTGGCGCTGGGAGTGGCTGACGTTGTGGCCGCTCATCGGGCGCTTGCCGCAGATCTCGCAGCGACTGGCCATCGCGTGTCACCCTCTCCATCGGGCCGGAGGCCGACCCGGAAGAGGCGGTCAGGATCCCCTGACCGCCTCCACTGGTTTCCGGTGACATCTTAGCAGATCTCTTCCTCTGGCGGCAAGGGCGTGCTACGATCGCGGCAGGGTTCCTGACCCGCGATCGCCTGGCAAAGGAGTGGACGATGCGCCCACCGAAGATTGTGCTGATCGGGGCGGCCAGTGGCTCGTTCGGGCCGCCGATGGTGGCCGACGCGGTGCTGACACCGGAGGTGCGCGGCGCCCGGCTGGTGCTGGTCGATCTGGATGCCGACCGTCTGGCCGTTGTTCAGAAGGTGGCCGAGCGGCTCAGCGAGGCCTGCGGGGCCGACCTGACCATCGAGGCCACCACCGACCGGCGGGCGGCGCTGCCGGGGGCCGACTTCGTGATCGTCTCGGTGGCGGTCCGGCGCTTCGAACTCTGGCGGCAGGAGTTCGAGATCCCGCTCCGGCACGGGATCCGGCAGGTGCTGGGGGAGAACGGCGGTCCGGGCGGGCTCTTCCACGCCCTGCGGAACATCCCGCTCCTGCTGAGCATCGGCCGCGATGTCGAGGAACTGGCTCCCCAGGCCCTGCTCATCAACTTCACCAATCCCCTCAGCCGGATCTGCCTGGCGCTGCACCGGGCGACCCGACTGCGCTGGGTCGGGCTCTGCCATGGGATCGGCATGGGGGTCCGCAGCGTCGCCCGGATCACCGGCCTGGACCCGGACCTCATCGTGCCCCGGGCGGCCGGGATCAACCACTTCACCTGGATGCTGACGCTGACCCACCGCCAGACCGGTGAGGACCTCTATCCCCTCCTGCGCCAGCGCCACGCCGTCTACGACCCCTCGTTCCAGCCGCTCTCGCGGGCGCTCTTCGAGCGGATCGGCCTCTACCCCTCGCCCAGCGACGATCACATCGGCGAGTACCTGCCCTTCGCCTGGGAGTACTGCGGTCTGGAGGGCTACGACTTCGCCGAAGCCGAGCGACGCCGCGCGGCCCGCTGGCAGGAGCTGGTGGCCATCGCCGAGGGCCGGCGACCCGTCGACCGCCGGGAGATCCGGCCTTCGGGCGAACTGGCCTTCCCGATCATCGCCGGGATCCTCTCCAACACCCCGCGCTATCTCGACGCGGTCAATCTCCCCAACGACGGCCACATCGCCAACCTGCCGAAGGGGGCCATCGTCGAGGTGCCCGGCGTCGCCACGGCCGATGGGGTCCACGGTCTGGCCATGGGGGAGCTCCCGCCGGCGGTGGTCGGCTGGATCCAGGCCCAGCTGGCGGTCCAGGAGCTGGTGGTCGAGGCGGCCCTCACCGGCTCGCGCCAGGTCGCCCTCCAGGCCCTGCTGGCCGATCCGGTGGTGGACAGCGTGCGGGCGGCGGAGCGGGTGCTGGACGAGCTGCTGGCGCTGGAGCGCGCGTACCTGCCGCAGTTCCAGTAGGCCGGGCGCGGGGAGCAGCCGGTCGGGCGACGCTTGACACCGGCCGGCGGGCCTCTCTATAATCTCCAGGCGAAACGACCGTCGTGGTCAGGCGCGCCCGCCGGAGGCGGGCGCCCTCCTGGACGAGTGCTCAGGGCTCTGGAGCGCAGTGCATTCTTTCAGGGAGGAGCCGGGTGGACGTCGTCCTCGGAGAGAACGAGACTTTTGAGAGTCTGCTGAAGCGGTTCAACAAGAAAGTCCAGCAGGACGGGATTCTCACCGAGGCGCGCCGGCGCGAGCACTACGAGAAGCCGAGCGTCAAGCGCAAGAAGAAGAAGGCGGCCAAGCTGCGCAAGAGCATCAAGAACTCCCTCAAGAACGCCGCTCGCCGGTGAGGAGGTCGCCGGCGGTGCGGCGGGGTGGTGCGTGGTGGCGGCGGGCTGGCCGGCCCCGGTGCGCTCCTGGAGGACGCCGGTGTGTCGCAGTGGCCGGGTGGAGCGATGAGCAGACCAGCCGGGGGCTTGTCTCGTCCAGGGCGGATGCGGCCGCCAGTCCTGCGGGCCTCGGTCCTGCGCTGGCTGCGGTGGCTGTTCTTCACCGGTGGGTTGTACGCCGGTCTCCTGGTTGTTCTGACCTTCCAGTTCCTGCCCGGGCGCTATAACCTCAACGAAGGGGACGTCAGCCCATACCATATCAAGTCGCCGGTCCGCGTCACCTACATCAGCCAGGTGCGCACGCAGGCTGAACGAGCCCGGGCCGCGGCGGCCGTCCCCGAGATCATGGTCTTCGACGCCACGGTCGGCGACCGCCAGCGCCAGCGTGCCACCGAGCTCTTCGGCCAGATCGAGAGCCTGCGCCGCAGTCCGCTCGCCCTGCCCCAGCGGATCGAGGCTCTCCAGCGTCTGCCGGAACTGGCTGGCCTGGAGACCACGCTGCTCAGCGACCTCCTGCGCCTGGAGGAGCCCGAGTGGCAGGCGGTGATGGCGGAGACGCTCCGCCTCCTCGACCACCTCTATCGGGGGCGGATCGGCGAGCGCCAGCTGGAGGAGATCCAGCAGGGTATCCCGGCCCTCGTCAGTCCGTCGCTGGCCGAGCGGCCGGCCACCCTGACGGTGGCCCTGGTCCGGCGGCTGCTGCGTCCGAACTACACGGTGGATGCCGAGGCGACCGCGCGGGCCCGCCGCGAGGCCCAGGAGAAGGTGGCGCCGGTCTGGGTGACCATCGAGCGCGGCGAAACCATTCTGCGCGACGGCGACGTCGTCCGGGCGTTCGACCTGGAGCGGCTGGAGGCGGTCGGTCTGCGCAACCCCCAGGTGCAGTGGCGGTCGGTGGTCGGGACGGCCCTGCCGCTGGGGGTGCTCGTGGGGCTTTTGGCGGTCTACCTGGCCCGGCTGCAGCCCCGGCTCCTGGAGAGCAGCCGGCGCCTGCTGCTCCTGCTGCTGGTGCTGCTGCTGGCGACGCTGGCGGCCAAGCTGACCCTGCCCGGCCGCGACCTCTACGCCTATCTCTTCCCGCTGGCCGCCTGCCCGATGCTGGTGGCGCTCCTCCTGGGGCCGGAGCTGGCGCTGGTGGCCGGGGTGGTGGCCGCCGTTCTCTTCGCCTTTGTGGTGACGCCATCGCTGGAGCTGGTCCTGGTCGGCCTGGCCGGGGCGCTGGCCGGAGCCCTGAGCGTGGCGCGGGTGGAGCGGCTCCACGCCTTTCTGGTGGCCGGCCTGGCGGTGGGCGGTGCGGTCCTGGCGGTGAGCGCCGGGTTTCAGCTGCTGGCGGGCGAGGCTGACCTCCAACGGCTGGCGCTGCTGGGGCTGCTCGCCCTGATCAACGGCGGGCTCTCGGCGGTCCTGACGCTGGGCGCGGCGGCGCTCCTCGGCCACCTCTTCGGGATCACGACCACGCTGGGTCTTTTGGAACTGGCTCATCCGAACCAGCCCCTCTTCCGGCGCTTGCTGACCGAGGCGCCGGGCACCTACCACCACAGTCTGGTGGTGGCCAACCTGGCCGAGCGGGCGGCCGAGGCGGTTGGGGCCGACGCCCTGCTGGCGCGGGTCGGGGCCTACTACCACGATATCGGCAAGCTGCTGCGTCCCTACGCCTTCGCCGAGAACCAGTTCGACAGCCGCAACATTCACGATCATCTCGACCCGGTCACGAGCGCCCGGCTGATCATCGCCCACGTCGCCGACGGACTGGAGCTGGCCCAGCGCTCCGGCCTGCCCTCCCGGGTGCGCGACCTCATCGCCCAGCACCACGGGACCCGCTTCGCCGGCTATTTCTACCAGCGGGCCCTGCAGGAGATCGGCCCTGACGTGGACCCGGCGCTCTTTCGCTATCCCGGTCCGCCCCCGCAGAGCAAGGAGGCGGCGATTCTCATGCTGGCCGATAGCGTCGAGGCGGCGGTGCGGGCGGCGCCCGACCGCTCGCCCGAGCGGCTGCGGCAGATCGTCCAGCGGGTGGTGGGCGAGTGCCTGGCCGAGGGGCAACTTGACCAGTGCGACCTCACCCTGCGCGATCTGGAAACGATCCGTCAGGTGTTCTTCACGATCCTTCAGGGGATGTACCATCCGCGGGTGCAGTACCCGGAGAGGCTGGCCCTGGCTGCGCCTCCGGCCTCCGCCCGCTCGGGAGAGAGCCATGGCTGAGACGCCCACCGACGGGCTCGACATCGAGGTGGATATCGCCGTCCCACCGGGAGCGGAGAGCGCGGTCGACCCGGCGCTCTTGCGGCAACTGGTCTGGCGCGTGCTGCGCAACGAGGGGCGGACCGGACGCTATGAGGTTAGCATCGTGCTGACCGACGACGCCGAGATCCAGCGTCTGAACCGCGAGTTCCGCCACGTCGACGCCCCGACCGATGTGCTCTCCTTCCCGCTGCTGGAGCCTGAGGAGACGGTTCCTCTCCCGCCGGAGGCGCCGGTCCATCTGGGGGACATCGTCATCTCGCTGGACCGGGCGCGGGCCCAGGCCCAGGAGTACGGCCATAGCCTGCGCCGCGAGATCGCCTATCTCACCGTCCACGGGCTGCTGCATCTTCTGGGCTACGACCACGAGACCCCGGCCGAACAGCGCCAGATGCGGGCCAAAGAGGAGGCCGCCCTCTTCGACCTGCCCCGAACGCCCGAAACGGAGGCGGCCTCAGGCGGCCGACCGGCAGGCGGTGCGGACGCGGGTGACGACCATCAGGACAGCGGCGACCGAGACCAGCGAGCCTAGCGTGGCGCCGATGACAAAGGGGGGCCGGCGCCAGAGCGCCGGCCGGCGACCCGTTCGCGCGGCGGCGGCGGCCAGCAGGCTCTCTTTCAGGGTGGCGACGAAGGCGGGTGCGGGCTCGACCGGGCGCAGGAGGCGTTTGAGCCGGTGAGCCAGGAGCAGAAGCCCGCCCAGTTCGGCCAGGTCGGCCTGCAGAAGCGTCGGGGTGATCGGCTGGCCGTTGCGGGCGCTCCAGTGGTCGAGATAGGCGCTCAGGAGATCGGCGGCAAAGTCGTCACGCATCGTCCTCCCCTTTCCCGTACTCCTCCCCCACGGGGTGCGGCCGGCTCTCGGCCCGCGAGGGCTGGCCCGGGGACCGGCGGTCGGGCTGCAGCATCGCGCGCAGACTCACCAGGGTCCGGTGCAGCAGGGCCTTGACGGCGCCCTCGCTGCGGCCGAGGATCTGGGCGATCTCGGCGTTGCTGCGCTCCTCGCCGAACTTCAGCAGCAGCAGGAGCTGGCGGTCGGCGGGCAGGCGGGCGATAGCCGCCCGCAGTTCCCGTTTCTCCTCGGCGCTCAGCGCCGCCTCCTCCGGATCGTCGTGCGGGTGCTCCTGCTGGGCCAGCGACTCCAGCGAGACGGCCGGGTGACGACTGGTGTCGCGGTGCCAGTTGGCGACCAGATTATGGGCGATCCGAAAGAGCCAGGCGGCGAACGGGGCGCTGCGGACCTCGTATCGTTCCAGGTGATACAGCGCCTGGAAGAAGGTCCGGGCGGTCAGGTCCTCGGCCTCGGCCACGCTGCCCGTGCGCATATAGATGTAGTTGTAGATGCGGCGGACGTGACGCTCGTAGAGGACCGCGAACGCCGCGCTCTCCCGCTTGGCGCGTTCGGCCAGCACCTCGTCCGGTTCCGTGGACAGGGTCATCGGCACCTCCGGCGCCAGCCGCTGCCAACGATCACAACACCGGGTGGCAGTGGGTGATACGGGCTACAGGCGCTCAAAGCGCTCGACCTCCAGGACGAAGATGGTGGCCCCGCCGATCTGGACCTCGACCGGGTAGGGCAGGTAGAACTCGCCCGGCTCCATCACCGGCGGGAGCGGGTTGATGTACTGGCGGCGGGTCTGGCAGTTGGCCTGGATCGTGGCCAGGACCTCGTCAACCGCCCGGTCGTCGACGCCCAGCAGGATGGTGGCGTTGCTCTCTTTGAGGAAGCCGCCGGCGGTGTTGATCCGGGTGGCGCGGAAGCCGCGCCGGGTCAGGGCGTCGAGCAGGCCGGGGGCGTCGTCGCTGTGGACGATGGCCAGGATGAGTTTCACGCCGGTCCCTCCTCGCTAGAGGCGTACGGCCGCGGGGACGGCCCAGCGCGGCCAGCGGTGGGCGATGAGCGTCAGGATCTGCCGGATGAGGGTCTCGGGGGGGTGGGTGGCGTCGAGCACCAGCCAGCGCTCCGGCGAGGCTTCGGCCAGCCAGCGGTAGCCCTGGCGGACGCGCTCGTGGAAGGCCAGCGGCTCCTGTTCAAACCGATCGGGCGAGCGCCTCGCCTTCCGGCGCAGGCCGACCGCGGGGTCCAGGTCGAGCAGGATGGTGAGGTCGGGCCAGAGGCCCTCGATGGCGAAGGCGACGACCGCCTCGACCTCGGCCAGCGGCAGCCCGCGCCCGAACGCCTGATAGGCGAGCGTCGAGGCGGCGTAGCGGTCGGCGATGACCACCTGGCCGGCGGCCAGGGCCGGCCGCAGGACGGCGTGGACCAGCTGGGCCCGGGCGGCCGAGAAGAGCAGGGTCTCGGTCCGGGGGGCCGGCGGCGGCTCCGCGGGGTGCAGAAGCAGGGCCCGTATCTGCTCGCCGAGCGGCGTGCCCCCCGGTTCGCGGACCACCAGGCTGGCGTGGCCGGCCTGCTGGAAGACCGCGCTCAGGCGCTGGGCCAGGGTGGTTTTCCCAGCGCCCTCGATGCCTTCGAGGGCCAGGAAGAGCCCGGGGGTGTCAGGAGGGCTCACGGGTAGATCTTGACCCGCCGGAACGGCTCGCGCCCTTCGCTGCGCGAGGCCAGGTTGTACCGCTCGGCCAGCTGGTGCTGGAGACGGCGAATGTAGGCGTTCTGCGGGGAGAGCTCCACCGGCTCGGCCCGCTCCAGCACCCGCTGGATCGCCTCCTCGGCCTCCTGCATCGCCTCGGCCACCGGGTCGAGCACGTCCAGGTCGTAGAGGCTGGCCAGCGCCTGCTCGATCTGCAGGACGCTGCCGTTCTTGAGGACGTAGACCGGGACGCCGGCGGCCTCGGCGTCGCGCAGGGCCGGCGGCTTCTTTTTGTAGTAATTCTTCAGCGTCAGGATGGCATCGGCCTGCCGGGCGTCTTTGGTGATCTCCACCGGCAGTTGCATCTCCCGAATGGCCTGCTCCAGCCGGTTCAGGTTGACCCCATAGGGGTAGACCAGTTTCCGCTTGAGCAGGCGCTCCTCCGGCGCCGGGGCGGCCGTCGGGCGACCGTTGGCCGAGCGGACGGCCGGCGCGGGCGGCGGAGGCGGGCTCCCCGATGGCCGCATGGTCCGCTGGGGGGTGCGCTCGCGGACCAGCGGATAGTGGGTCGAAGTCTGCTCGATGTGGACCTGGCCGTCCTCATCGATCCAGCGCACCTGGGCCGGGATCGGCTGGCCGCGCAGGATCGCGTCGACGACCTCGGCCACGTTCTGGTGGACCACCACCTGGGTCCAGCTCTGGATCTCGACCACCACGTCGAAGGTCGGGGGGGCCTTGCGCTCCAGGATCGACTTCTGGGTGCCCCGGCGGCGGGCCTCCTCGTCGCTCAGCGTCACGCTCTGGATCCCGCCGATGAGGTCGGAGAGCGTCGGGTTGAGCATGAGGTTCTCCAGGGTGTTGCCGTGGGCGGTGCCGATGAGCTGGACCCCGCGCTCGGCGATGGTCCGGGCGGCCTGGGCCTCCAGTTCGGTGCCGATCTCGTCGATGATGATGACCTCGGGCATGTGGTTCTCGACCGCCTCGATCATCACCTGGTGCTGGAGGGCCGGTGTCGGCACCTGCATCCGTCGAGCCCGCCCGATGCCGGGGTGAGGAATATCGCCGTCGCCGGCGATCTCGTTCGAGGTGTCCACGACGATGACCCGCTTCTTGAAATCGTCGGCCAGGACGCGGGCGACCTCGCGCAGCATCGTCGTCTTGCCCACGCCGGGGCGGCCGAGGAGCAGGATGTTCTTGCCCGACTCAACGATGTCGCGGATAATGGTGATCGTGCCGTAGACGGCCCGGCCCACCCGGCAGGTCAACCCGATGATCCGCCCTTTGCGGTTGCGGATGGCCGAGATCCGGTGCAGCGTGCGCTCGATACCAGCCCGATTGTCGTCACCGAACTCGCCGATGCGCGAGACCACGTACTCCAGGTCCTCCTCACGGACCTCGTGCGGACTCAGGACCACCTCGCGGCCGGGGAAGCGGGCCTCGGGCTGGCGCCCCAGATCGAGGACGATCTCCAGCAGCTCCGACTTATCCTCCATCTGGGCGATCGGCTCGGCGATATGGGGCGGCAGGGCCTGCAACAGGGCGTCCAGGTCGTCTGTGATCTTCTTCTGCAAAAACAGTCACCTCCGTCCTCAGACGTGCGCGGGCACGAGCAGCCGTTCGGGCAGACGGGCGGCCAGGGCCCGGACAAGCAGCACATGCCGGGCCACGGGCTCGGCCCCCAGCCGCTGCAGCGCGCCGGCCAGCGCCGGCTGGTACTCGCGGACCGGGCAGACCACCGGTCCCCCGGCCCCCAGGACGTGCAGACCGAAGCGCACCAGGTCGTCGATCTCGGGGGCGCCCAGAGTGGTCAGGAGCTGGAGGGTGCGCCGTCGCAGCCCCAGCCGCAGCCAGGCCACGAGGGTTCCGTGGGCCCCCACCACAAAGTCCCGTCGGCGGCGGTTCCAGCGCTGGCGCCAGGTCATCGGGTAGAGCCCCCAGCCGTCCAGCCAGCGCCACTCGGTCAGGGTCATGGCCTCGACCTGCCGCACCGCCGCCGGCACCGTCTGACAGTAGAGCTGGAAGAGGGCGTGGTGGTCCGCCGGCCGGCGGGCGCGCAGACCGGGGATCGGAGGGCGGTGGTCCGGGAGCGTGGGGGGTGGGAGCCGGAAGATCTGCTCGGTGGTGTAGCCGAAAAAGCCGGCCTGGCGCAGGGCGCCCAGAAACGGCGTGTCGTCGGCGACCCGGATGAAGATCCGCTGGACTCCCGCCTCACAGGCGGCCGCACAGAGGTGTTCGACCAGACGCCGACAGGTGTGGGCCGCGTCGGCCGTCCGCAGCAGCGCCAACCGGTCGATGTCCCAGATGTCAGCCCCCGGGCGGGCCTTGGTCGTCACCAGCCCCTGGATCCGTCCACGTTCGATATACACCCAGTGCGCACGCCCCGGCTCCAGCGCCAGCGTGTACCGCAGGAACTCGGCCAGCAGGGGAGTCCGGGGACCGGCCAGAAGCGAGGCGGCGGCGTTCTCCGGAACCTGCTGCTGGAAGGCGACAAAGGCGAGGAGATCGGTTGGGCGTAGTGGGCGAACCGCCGGCATCTCCCTCTCTGTACCCCTGGCCAGGCACCGTCAGGCGTCGAAAAACAGCCCCGACCGCCTCTCTTCCGCCCTGCGCAACGCCTGTCACCCCAATTCTAGCACACCAGCGGGCCACCGGACAATGACCAGACCAGCCGATAGACCGGGGGAACACCAGGATGGGTGAGTCGGGCTTGCGCCGGCGCGGTCGCTGTGGTAGGGTTGAGAGCAGCGCTCACGGCCGGAGGGGGCGATGCGCGTCGCACTGGCCTACGGTCAACGGGGCCTGGTGGTCGATCTGCCCGTTGACGATTGCACGGTCATCGAGCCGACGTTCGTGCCCGGGCTGCCCGATCCTATGGCCGCGCTGGAGGCGGCCCTGGCGGCGCCGCTGGGGACCGCGCCGCTCCGGACCGTTCCTCCCCGCGCCCGGGTGACCATCGTCTTCAGCGACATCACCCGCCCGACCCCGAACCACCAGATCATCCCGGCGATCCTGCGGGCTCTGGCCCACCTCCCGCCCGAACGGATCACGCTTCTCAACGCCACCGGCCTGCACCGACCCAACACCCCCGCCGAGCTGGCCCGGATGCTGGGCGCGGAGGTCGTCCGGCGCTACCGGGTCCTCAACCACGACGCCCACGCCGACCGCGACCTCGTCTACGTGGGCCGAACGCCGGCCGGGAACGCCGTCTGGCTGAACCGACACTACGTCGAGGCCGATGTGCGGATCGTGACCGGCTTTATCGAGCCGCACTTCTTCGCCGGCTTCAGCGGTGGCTACAAAGGCGTGCTGCCCGGCGTGGCCGGTGCGGCCACGATCATGTTCAATCACTCGGCCCCGCTCATCGCCCACCCGTCGGCCACCTGGGCGGTGACCGACGGCAACCCCATCCATGAGGACCAGCGGGCCGGCGCCCGCCTGGCCCCGCCGACCTTCCTGGTCAACGTCACCCTGAACAAGCATAAGGAGATCACCGGGGTCTACGCCGGAGCCCTCGAGGAGGCCTATCCCCAGGGGGTGGCGGCGGTCCGGGCGACGGCCCTCCGACCCGTCCAGGCGCCCTTCGACATCGTCATCACCACCAACAGCGGCTACCCCCTCGACCTCAACCTCTACCAGGCGGTCAAGGGCATGGCGGCCGCCGCCCAGATCGTCCGCCCCGGCGGGGCGATCATCCTCGCCGCCGAGTGCCGCGAGGGGATCGGCCACCGCCACTATCGCGATCTCCTGGCCGCCCGACCGACGCCGGCCGATCTCCTGTCGCTCATCCACCAGCCGGGCTTTCAGGCCTACGACCAGTGGCAGGCCCAGATCCAGGCCCAGATCCTGCTCCGGGCCCGCGTCTTCGTCTACTCAGACTATCTCGCGCCCGACGACCTGCGGGCGGTCCACCTGGAGCCCTGCCCCGACATCGCCGCCACCGTGGGGGCCCTGCTGGCCGAGTACGGACCGGGAGCGCGGGTGGCCGTGCTCCCGCAGGGCCCGCAGACCGTCCCCTACCTGGCCGGCAGGGCCGCCCCGACGGTGACCGTCGGGGGCGACGGCTGACCCGGCCCGCCCGGCGCGGAGAGGAGGGTCCGGGCTCGCCGGGCGGCCCGGCCGGCAAGGTTGGGATGATGCGCCCGCGTCGGTGGACGTGACCCGGAGGAAGGCGCTGTGGCAGACCGGCCTGGTTATCTGGTGCTCTTCGGCTCGGGCGAGACGGCGGCCGCCGGCCGCCGGGTCTTTGACTGGCTCTTCCGGCGCCAGCCGGCGCCGCCACGGGTGGCGATTCTTGGAGACGCCGGCCGGCTTTCAGCCCAACTCGGCCCTGGTGGCCCGTCGGATCGCCGAGTTCCTGGAGCACCATCTGCAGAACTACGCCCCGGAGACGGTGGTCGTGCCAGCCCGCCAGCGGGGCACGCCCTTCAGCCCCGACGACCCGGCCCTGGCGGAGCGCCTGCTGGGGGCGACCTGCCTCTTCCTGGGGCCGGGCAGCCCGACCTACGCGGTGCGGCAGCTGCGCGGGAGCGTGGTCTGGGAGGCGGTCCGCTACCGCTGGCTGGCGGGGGCGGCGCTCGTCCTGGCCAGCGCGGCGGTTCTGGCCATCGGCGCCTATACCCTCCCCGTCTACGAGATCTACAAGGCCGGGGCCGATCTGGACTGGGTGCCGGGGCTCGACCTGCTGGGGCCGGCCGGACCGTCTCTGGTCTTCATTCCCCATTGGGACAACCGCGAGGGCGGGGCCGACCTGGACACCAGCCGCTGCTATATGGGCGTCGAGCGCTTCGCCCGCCTGCGGGCGCTGCTGCCGGCCGACGTGGTGCTGGTTGGCATCGACGAGCACACCGCCCTGGTCCTCGACCCCGCGGCCGCCGAGGCGCGGGTGCTGGGGCAGGGGACGGTGACGGTCGAGCGGTCCGGGGAGACCGCGGTCTTCTCGACCGGGGCCGTCTTTCCCCTCGCCCAGCTGGGGACGTTCCGCTGGGAGGGGCTGGCTGCCGCCCTGACGCCGGCCTGGCGCGAGCGCTTCGCCCAGTGGGAGACGACCCTCCGGCCGGCGCCGTCCGATGCCGCCGTTCCCCCCGAGGTCGTCCGCCTGGTCGAGCAGCGTGAGCAGGCCCGGCGCCGGCGCGATTGGGCCACGGCCGACGCCCTCCGGGCCGAGATCAGGCGCTGGGGATTCCAGGTCGAGGACACGCCCGAGGGGCCCCGCCTGCGGCCGCTCTCCCCTCGCCGCTGACCGCTCAGAGCGCCGGTGGCCAGATCTGGGCCGCCGCCCGGTCCGGGGCCTCCTGGCAGAGGCGGGCGGCGACTGCGGCCGCCGCCCGCTCGAAGGGGTTCTCCTGGTAGCCCCGGCGGACATGCCACCAGAGGTAGAGCGGGAGAAAGAGCGGCCCCCAGCGCTCGTACTGCTGGACGTGGACCAGTTCGTGAACCCAGGTCGCCATCGTCAGGGGCCGGGTGGTCAGAATGACCCGGCCCAGCGTCATGGCCACAAAGCCCCGTCGGGTGAGAAACAGGTGGGCGAATCCCCGGTCGCTCAGGGCGATGAAGAGGCCCCGATGGTAGCGCGGCCGGGTCCCGGAGAGGAGAGCCAGGAGAACCCCCAGCAGCGTGTAGGGGAGGGTCCAGAGGAAGGGTCCCGGCCGCAGCGGCCCGGAGTCGAGCACGAGGCCCATGGGTCGGCCTGCCTCCGTACGCTGGTTCCGCGCCGCCGGCTCTACGGCGCCAGCGGCCGCTCGTACTGCCAGAAGCAGCGGCTGATCACGGCCCCGACGGTGCGGGCGTAGAAGGCGATGGGCCCGACCCACTGGATGTCGGCCACCACGTAGCCGCGCTCCCGCATGTCGGCCAGGCAGCGCTTGAGCAGGACGGCCCCGATCCCCAGCCCCCGACGGGTGGGGGTGACCCCCATCGGGCCGAACTGGCCCGGGCCAGTCGCGTCGTACGAGGCGAAGCCGATAATGTCCTCGCCCGCCAGGGCGATGAAAGTCGAGATGGGCTGGCGCCGCAGCGTCCGTCCGGCCTCGACCTGCCAGAACCAGCTCCAGTCGCGGGCCATGTAGGCCTGGAAGGCCTCCGCATCCGCAGGGGTCAGCCGCCGGATCGTGATCCCCTGCGCCCGCAGCCGCTCCTCGTCGGCCTGGGTCTCCAGGAGCAGCGTTGGCAGCCGGGCCTCCATGTTCACGGCGTGGCGCCGCCACTCGAACCCGTGGCGCAGCAGGAAGCAGACCAGCGGGGTCAGGCGAAAATCCACCCCCGGCCGCAGATAGGCCGGCGAGTCGCCGAAGACCCGCAGAGCGGTGGCCCCGGCCGCCTGCAGCCGCTCGGTCAGCCGGGCCAGCAGCGCGCTGCCCAGCCCCTGGCGCTGCCGCTCCGGGACCACGGCCAGGAGCTTGAGGTAGCCGACCGGCGGCGCCGCGCTCCCCGGCACCTGCCGGACCACCCCGGCGGCGACCGCCACCAGGCGGCCGCGCTCCCAGGCGCCCAGCAGCAGGTCCGGCCGATACTGAGGGTCCTGGAAGACCATCTCCCGGACGTGCTCCGGGACAAAGGTGTCGTAGGGCGAGACCCGGTTGAGCAGGGTCACCACCGCCGGCAGATCGTCGGCAGTCCACTCACCCCAGATCATCGTGCGCCTCCGCGGCAGGTATCAGGCGGGCGCCGGCGCCCCGTGGTTCCGGCAGGTGCCGGCTGGCCAGCAGACCGGCCAGAAAGGCCAGGGCCGCCAGCCCGAAGAGAACGGTGAACGAGGTCCGTTCCAGTACCCACCCGGCCAGGGGCGGCACGAGGAGCAGCGTGCTCCCCAGGGTGTTGAAGAGCCCGGCGTAGGTCGAACGCTGGCCGGGCGGGGCGATCTCCAGGACGTAGTTCATAAAGCCCAGGAGGTGGGCGCTCAGCCCGATCCCGACGAGGGCGAAGAGGAGCCCGGTCGCGCCCAAGACGACCGGACCGTCGAGGCCCCGTGTACCCAGAAGGGCCAGTCCCAGCAGCGGTCCCAGCAGGCCCAGGGCCGCCGCCATCTGGATCGCCCGGCGGGGGCCATGGCGGTCGGCCAGCGGCCCCAGGACCAGCCCGCCGGCGGTGTTGCCCAGGACCTGGGCCGAAAGGAAGAGCCCCAGGTGCTCGGGGGCCAAGCCCAGCGGTCCCAGGGCGAAGAGGCTGTAGAAGGGGTAGACCATGGTCCCGGCTCCCACCAGCAGTTTGACGACGACTGCCCTGACGAAGGATCGGTCGGTCCGCAGCACCGGGCCCAGCGCCCGCCAGAAGGGAGTGCGGCCGGCCGCCCGGCGCAGGTCCGGGCCGGGCGGTTCGCGCAGGAGGGCCAGCGCTCCCAGGGAGACGAGGTAGCAGGCTCCGGCGCCGAAGAAGAGAAGGGCGTAATTGGTCGGGAAGGGGAGGGCCGGGTGGGCCAGGATAAGGCCGACCAGCCCCCCGACACCGGTCGCCAGGAGCCCGGCCAGGAGCTGACCGGTGCCCAGAAGCCGCCCCCGGTGGGTGGGCGGGACCGCTTTGCCCAGGATCTCGAACCAGGGCACCGAGACCAGGCCGTCCACCACCACGAACAGCGCGTAGCCGAGGAAGAAGGCCAGAAGCAGCAGCCCCGGCTGCTGCGGGCCCACCAGGGCCGTGACCAGCGCCAGCACCCACCAGGCCGGCCGCCCCAGCAGGGCTGGCCCCACCATCAGTGCCTTGACCCGTGGCCGGCCGGCCACGTAGGCCGCAGCCAGTAGCTGGGGGAAGAGCCAGCCGCCGGTCTGGACCGTCGCCACCAGCCCGACCAGCAGCGGCGAGTCGGTCAGCTGGTCCACGAACGAGGGCAGGACGGTGGTCGCGTTGACAAAGGCCATGCCTAAAGCGAAGAAGACGTAGTCGGTGAGGAGGCAGAGGGCGTTCCAGCGGCGGGCCCGGGCGGCCAGCGCCCGGGCCGGGTCGAGGGCCGACTGCGCCACCGACATCGTCTGCTAGTCGACAGCGCCCGAGGCCACTTCGTACTGGCCCTGGACGCCCTTGAGATGGGGGCTGCGGCCGCGCTTGAAGAAGTAGCGGCCGTAGGCGCTGGCCAGACGCCGGGCCTCGTCGGGCGCCTCGTCGAGGCGATTGACCTGCTCGTGGGGGTCCTCGGGCAGGTAGTAGAGTTCGTCCGGCTGGTCGGCGGGCCGCAGGATCAGCGACCAGCAGCGGTCGCGGATACAGCGGTCCTCGCCAGCGTGGTAGCCGGTGATGATGGTCTGGCGGTGCTCATCGCGGTCGCCCTCCAGCACGGGGCGGAAGCTGCGCCCGTGCATCGCCTGGCAGTTGTGACCCAGCCCCAGCAGGTCGAGGATGGTGGGCAGGACGTCCTGGAACTGGACCAGAGCGGCGGTGCGCCGGCCTCCCTGCCGGCCGCCGGGCAGCCGGACCAGGAAGGGGATCTTCAGCAGTTCGTTGTACAGGCGGTCGGTTCCCTTGAGGAACTTGCCGTGGTCGGCCAGCGGGTGGCCGTGGTCGGCGAAGAGGAAGATGAGCGAGTCGTCGAGGTAGCCGAGGTCTTCCAGCGCCTGGAAGAGCTGGCCCAGGCAGTGGTCGACGAAGGCGACCTCGCCGGCGTAGAGGCCCCGGATGTGGCGGATCTCCTCCGGGGTGGCCCACTGGCTGGCGAGTCCCCCCATCGGCAGGATCAGGCGCGGGCCCTGGTAGGCGGGGTCGGTGTAGGTGTCGAAGCGGGCGGGCGGGTCCCACGGCTCGTGGGGGTCGAACGAGTCGATCCAGAGAAAGATCTTCCGATGGCCGCGGTTGCGGCGCAGCCAGGTGATGGCCTCCGCGACCACCTGGGCGGGGAACCAGTCCTCCTCCCGCTGGAAGTCGTCGGTGTTGGCCAGGAACTGGGCCACCCGCCGGCGCCAGAGGTCGGGGTAGTGGGCGTTGACGTAGCGGTCGACCGGACGCCGGGGCGGGGCCGACTCGTAGGGGTCGTACTCCTGGCCGCGGATCCAGCGGTAGGCGTGGAAGCCCCGGTGGTAGTTCATGCCGGGGGCGCGGTAGTGGTAGGTGTCGGAGATGAGGCCGCAGACGTAGCCTTCCTCGCGCAGGATCTCGGCGATGGTGATGTCGTAGGGGGTGAGCGGCTGCCAGGGGCGGAAGGGCAGCGTCTGCTGGCCAGTCATCAGGGTGCAGCGGACCGGGATGGTCGGCAGGCCCTCGGGGTAGGCGTTCTCGAAGACGATGCAGGAGCGGGCGAAGGCGTCGAGGTGGGGCGTCTGGCAGGGGGGCACATCGGGGAAGGGCCCCCGGCCCTGGTGATAGAGGCTGACGTGGTCCTGCCGCAGGCTGTCCAGAACAATGACGATGACGTTCACGCCGGCTCCTTTCCGGGGCGTCGGGGCGACGGCGTCAGCCGAGGTAGCCGCTCTTGACCAGCAGTTCGGCCACCAGGACCGCTCCCCGGGCCGCGCCCATCTTGGTGTTGTGGGAGACCAGCACGTACTTCACGCCGTTCTCCAGGGCGGTGTCGGCCCGGATTCGGCCGACGACGGTGGCCATGCCGTTGTGGGTGTCGCGGTCCAGGCGTGGCTGGGGCCGGAAGGGGTCGTCACGGACCACGATCATCTCTGGCGGGGCCGAGGGCAGCCCGGCCTCGGCCAGGACGCCGGCGTAGTCGCGCATCGCCCGGGCCACCGCCTCGGGAGGACAGGGTCGGACCGTCTGGGCGAAGACGGCCTCGGTGTGGCCGTCCAGAACGTTCACCCGGGTGCAGGTGCAGCTGACCAGGAAGTCGGCCGGCTGGATGGCGCCGTCGCGGTACTGGCCCAGGATCTTGCGCGTCTCCCGCTCGACCTTCTCCTCCTCGCCGACGATGTAGGGGATAACGTTGTCCAGGATGTCGAGGGCGATGACGCCGGGGCTCCGGCCGGCGCCGGAGAGGGCCTGGAGCGAGGTCATCAGCACGCGCTGGAGTCCGAAGCGGTCGAGGAGCGGCCGCAGGGTGATGGCCAGACCGGTGGTCGTGCAGTTGGGGATGGGGACGATGAAGCCGCGCCAGCCCCGGTTCCGGCGCTGGACCTCCAGCAGCCGGACGTGGTCGTTGTTCACGCCGGGGATGAGGAGCGGCACGTCGGGCTCGTAGCGGAAGGCCGAGGCGGTGCTGACGACCGGCAGGGTCTCGGCCAGGGCGGGCTCCAGAGCCCGGGCCTCGTCGGACTCGACGGCGGTGAAGACCAGGTCGAGGTGGGCCCGGTCGAGGTGCTCGACGGTCACGACCGGAAGGTCGCGGAGGCTCTCAGGGAGCGGCTCGGCGCAGTACCAGCGCAGGCTGCCGGTCCGGGGGTCGCGCAGGGCCTCGCCGTAGGGACGGCCGGCCGAGCGCTCCGAGGCGGCCAGCTGGGTGACCTGGAACCAGGGATGGCCGGCCAGGGCCACGGCGAACTGCTGACCGACGATGCCGGTGGCCCCGACGATGGCAACCCGGAGCATGGTCTCCTCCTCAAGTAAAGAGGGCCTCTTCGGTCAGGGTCTGGCCTGATTATCCGGGAAGCCGGGGTCCGCGTCAAGGCGCCGGTTCTCAGGGACCGGAGTTTTCCCGACAGCGGTGTGGGGTTTTTCCCGACAGCGCGCTCCCAGCCGGATATGCTAAACTCTAGCCTGGGAAGGTGCCGACGACGGCCGGTGTGCGGGCGTCGTTCGCAGGAGGAGAGATGGAGGTTTTCCCGTATATTCTTTCGTTCTTCGTGCTCTCGTTCTTCCTGGGGCTGATCGGGGTGGCGCTGACGATTTCGGTGGTCGGGAGCGCGCTGCTCCTGAAGTTCGGCGACCTGGTCACGGCGCTCTGGCCGAGGACCAGCCCGACCCCGGCCCACGATCCGGTGGCGGAGAAGGTTGCCCACTGAGGCCGATCGCGCACGGTGACTCCGGAGCCCGGCCATCTCTGGCCGGGCTCTTTGTGTGTCTGCCGGGCCGCTCTTTGCAGAGCGGAGCGGTCGCGCGCGATAATGTAGGTGGTGAGGTTGTCGTCTGTGCTGGAGATCGATGGGCAGTCTGCGTGAGTTTCCCGGCCCGAATGCGGCCTATGTTCTGGAACTCTACGAGCGTTACCGCCAGAACCCCGAGTCGGTCGATCCGGTGACGCGGGCCTTCTTCGCGGTCTGGGGGCCGCCGATCGAGGAGGAGGTCCCTCCGCCTGAGCGGGCGCCGGTCTCGGTCCAGCCCGTCATCGCCACGGTCGAACTGGCCAAGGCGATCCGTCAGTACGGCCATCTGGCCGCCCGGCTCGACCCGCTGGGCAGCCCGCCGCCGGGCGATCCGGCCCTCGACCTGCGCACCTACGGGCTGACGCCGGCGATGCTGTTGACGCTCCCCGCCGAGATCGTCGGCGGGCCGGCGGCGGCCGGGGCGGCCAACGCCTGGGAGGCGCTGGAGCGCCTGCGGGCGATCTACTGTGGGACGACCGGGTACGAGTTCGATCACCTGACGGCGGCTGAGGAGCGGGCCTGGCTGACCGAGGCGGTGGAGAGCCAGCGCTTCTGGCCGCCCCACGACCCGGTGGACGAGATCCTGCTTCTCGACCACCTGACGCGGGTCGAGGTCTTCGAGCAGTTCCTGCACCGCTCCTTCCCCGGTCAGAAGCGTTTCTCGCTCGAGGGCACCGATATGCTGGTGCCGGTGCTGGAGGAGATCATCTGCCGGGCGGCCGCTCAGGGAACGCGGCAGGTCTTCATCGGCATGGCTCACCGGGGGCGGCTCAATGTGCTGGCCCACGTCCTGGGCAAGCCCTACAGCCAGATCCTGGCCGAGTTCGCCGGCCACACGGCCACGCCGGAGGAGGTCGCCCCGACCGAGGGGCGCGACCACGGCTGGACCGGCGATGTCAAGTACCATCTGGGGGCCCGGGCCACCTACCTGGGCGAGTGCCTGGTCGGGGCGACTGTGACCCTGGCGCCCAACCCGAGCCACCTCTGCGCCATCGACCCGGTGGTCGTCGGCATGGCCCGGGCGGCGATGGCCCGGCGCGCGCAGCCCGGCGCCCCGTCGCTGGACCCGCAGCAGGCGTTGACCATCGTGGTCCACGGCGACGCCGCCTTCCCCGGCCAGGGCGTGGTGGCCGAGACGTTCAATCTCTCGCGCGTGCCGGGCTACTGGACCGGGGGCACGGTCCATATCATCGTCAACAACCAGCTGGGCTTTACGACCGAGCCGGAGGAGGGCCGGTCGACCCTCTACGCCAGCGACCTGGCCAAGGGCTTCGAGGTCCCCATCGTCCACGTCAACGCCGACGACCCTATCGCCTGCCTGGCGGCGGCCCGGCTGGCTGTCGCCTACCGCCAGCGCTTCCAGAAGGACTTTCTCATCGACCTCATCGGCTACCGGCGCTGGGGCCACAACGAGGCCGACGATCCGACCTTCACCCAGCCGCGTCTCTACGCGGTGATCGAGAAGCACCCGACAGTCCGGCAGCTCTGGGCCGAGCGGCTGATCGCCGAGGGGAAGGTCCGGCCGGAGCAGGTCGAAGCGATGGTCCGGGCGGTCTGGAGCGAACTGGAGCAGGTGCGGGCGGCGCTGCCGCTGGAGCCGGCCCATCCGGAGCCGGTGGCGCCGCCGCCCCGGCCGGCCCTCCCGCCGGTCGAGACGGCGGTGCCGGCCGAGCGGTTGCGGGCCCTCAACGACCATCTCTGCGCGGTGCCGCCGGGCTTCACGGTTCATCCCCGTCTGCAGCGGATTCTGGAGCGGCGGCGGGCGGCCCTGGACGGAGCGCCGGCCATCGAGTGGGCCCAGGCCGAGATGCTGGCCTTCGCGACGCTGCTGGCCGACGGCGTCCCGGTGCGGCTGACCGGCCAGGATACCGCCCGCGGGACCTTCTCGCAGCGGCATCTGGTCTGGCACGATGTGGAGACCGGCGCCACCTACACCGCTCTCCAGACGCTCCCGCAGGCGCGGGCCAGTTTCGAGGTCTACAACACCCCGCTGACCGAGAACGCGGTGCTCGGCTTCGAGTACGGTTACAGCGTCGGGGCGCCCGAGGCGCTGGTCCTGTGGGAGGCCCAGTTCGGCGACTTCGTCAACGGCGCCCAGGTCGTCGTGGACCAGTTCCTCGCCGCCGCTCAGGCCAAGTGGGGCCAGCGCTCGGGGCTGGTCCTGCTCTTGCCGCATGGCTATGAGGGGCAGGGGCCGGAGCACTCCAGCGCCCGGCCCGAGCGCTTCCTGCAACTGGCGGCGGAGGACAATCTGCGGATCGCCAACTGCACGACGGCGGCCCAGTACTTCCACCTGCTGCGGCGGCAGGGACTGCTCCTGGCCCACGACCGCCGGCCGCTGGTCATCTTCACCCCTAAGAGCCTGCTGCGCCACCCCTTCGCCATGGCCCGGCTGACCGACCTGACCGCCGGAACGTTCCAGCCGGTGCTCGATGACCCGACGGTGGCGGCGCGCGACCGGGTGACCCGTCTCATCCTGTGCACCGGCAAGGTGGCGGTGGACCTTTTGACCAGCGACCGACGGGCGGCGGCCGATTGGGTGGCGGTGGTTCGGGTGGAGGAACTCTACCCCTTCCCGGCGACCGCACTGCGGGCGGTCCTGGCGGCCTATCCGAACGTGCGGGAGGTGGTCTGGCTGCAGGAGGAGCCGCAGAACATGGGCGCCTGGGCCTACATGCTCCAGCGTCTTCCGGCGCTGCTGCCGGCCGGGGTGCCCCTGCGCTACCTCGGCCGCCCCGAGCGGGCCAGTCCGGCTGAAGGGACCCTGGAGCTGCACATGGTCGAGCAGGAGCGGATCATCGCCGCGGCCTTCAGCCCGGCCGCACACCCAGAACCGGCAGAGGAGGTGCCCCGTGCCCGTTGAGGTCCGCGTCCCACCGCTGGGGGAATCGGTCTTTGAGGCCACGGTGGGCCGGTGGCGCAAACGCGAGGGTGAGCCGGTGACGGCCGGCGAGCCGCTGGTCGAATTGGAAACAGAAAAGGTGACGGTCGAGGTGCCAGCCGAGCGGTCGGGCGTGCTGGCCCGCATCCACAAGCGAGAGGGGGAGACGGTGCGGGTGGGCGAGGTCCTGGCCGAGATCGCCGAGGCCGCGCCGGCCCCCGCCCCGCCGGCGGCAGCCGCGCCTCCGGCCCCGGCGCCCGCACCCCCCTCGCCCGCGCCGGCGGTCGAGCGCCGGGTGCCGCCCGGCGAGATCACCCCCGTGGCCCGGCGGCTGGCCGAAGAGTACGGCGTGGACCTCAGTCAGGTGCGGGGGACCGGTCCGGGCGGGCGCATCACCAAAGAGGACGTCCTGGCCTACCTGGCCGCGCGGGCGCCGGCGCCCGCGCCGGCAGCCCCGGCGCCCCCACCGGCGGCGCCGGCCCCCGCCCCGCCGGCGGCAGCCGCGCCCCCGGCCCCGCCCCCCACTGCCCCACCGCCCGCCCCGGCGCCCGCTCCGCCGGCCGCGCCGGCGCCTCCACCCACCCCGGCGCCCCCGCCGGCCGCCCGTCGTGAGGAGCGCATTCGCATGTCGCGGCGGCGGCTGACCATCGCCCGGCGGCTCAAGGAGGCCCAGCAGACGGCGGCCATGCTGACCACCTTCAACGAGGTGGACATGACCGCCATCCAGGACCTGCGGCGCCGCTACCGCGATCCCTTCGAGCAGCGCTATGGGGTGCGGCTGGGGATTATGGCGTTCTTTGTCAAGGCCACGGTGGCGGCTCTCAAAGCCTTCCCCTACCTCAACGCCGAGATCCAGGGCGAGGAGATCGTCCTCAAGTACTACTACGACATCGGGATCGCCGTGGCCACGCCCGAAGGGTTGGTGGTGCCGGTGGTCCGCGACGCCGATCGCAAGTCGTTCATCGAGATCGAGCGCGAGATCGACGACCTGGCCCGGCGGGCCCGCGAGAACAAATTGACGCTGGCCGACCTGCAGGGCGGCACGTTCACCATCACCAACGGTGGGATCTTCGGCTCGCTTCTCTCGACGCCGATCCTCAACCCGCCGCAGGTGGGCATTCTGGGCATGCACAAGATCCAGGACCGGCCGGTGGCCCTCAATGGGCAGGTGGTCATCCGGCCGATGATGTACCTGGCCCTGACCTACGACCACCGGATCGTGGACGGTCAGGACGCCATCCTCTTCCTGGTCCGGGTCAAGGAGCTGCTCGAGGACCCTGAACGGCTGCTCCTGGAGGGCTGAGCCTGGCGCGCGGCCTCTCCCGGCGTCGGGACCGGGACGGGTATAATAGGCGGAGGGCACGGGCCCCCGCTGGCGACCGGAGGGAGGGCCGTGACGGTTCTGCTGGAAGCGCTGGGGATCGAGCGCCCGGGCGGCGGGCGGTCGGCGACGCTGCCGCTCCTGGAGGCGCTGTTCCGGCGCGATCCGCGGACGCCTTATCAGCTCCTGCTCACCCGGCCCGAGCCCCGGCTGGCCGGGTTCCCGAATGTCCAGGTGCGCGTGGTGCCGCTGAGCCGCCCGCTTCTGGCCCGGCTCTGGGCCGAGGTGGCGCTGCCGGTCCTGGCCCGGCGCTGTCGGGTCCGGCTGGTTCACCATCTGAAGAACCTGGGCGTGCTCTGGGGGGGCGTGCCGACGGTCATCACCCTGTTCGATCTGGGGATGCTCACCCATCCCGACCTCTTCCCCTGGCTCGACCGCTGGTACTGGCGAAGGGTCCAGCCCTGGGTGCTCGGACGGGCCCGACGGGTAGTGGTGATCTCCCAGGCGACGGCGGAGGCGGTCCAGCGCTATTACGGTCTCGCGGCCGAGCGCCTGGCGGTTATCTATCCAGCCCACGACCGTCACTTCTGGCCCCGGCCGGCGGCTGAGGTGGCTGTGGTGCGGGCCCGCTACGGTCTGCCGGCCGACTACCTGCTCTACGTTGGCGCCCTCTGGGAGAAAAAGAACACCGGGGTGTTGCTTCAGGCGGTCGAACGGCTGCACCGTCAGGGGGTGGTGCGGGCCCCGCTGGTCCTGGTCGGAGGCTTCTACCGCAAGGGGCGGACGGCCCCGCTGCGGGCGGCGGTCGCCCGGCTGGAGCGGGCCGGGGTGGTGCGCTGGCTGGGGGCGGTGCCGGATGCGGACCTGCCGGCTCTCTACAGTGGGGCGCGGCTCTTCGTTTTCCCCTCGGTCATCGAGGGGTTCGGCATCGCCCCGCTGGAGGCGCTGGCCTGCGGGACGCCGGTGGTGGCCGCCCCTGTCGGGGCGCTGGCCGAATGTCTGGGCGAGGCCTGCTGGCCGGTGACCGAGCCCCACGATCCGGCGGCGCTGTCGGAGGCCATCGCCCACGTCTACCACGCGGCCGAGGTCCGGGCGCGGCTGCGGGCGGCTGGTCTGGCCCAGGCGGCCCGGTTCTCGTACGACCGGTCGGCGGCGGCCCTGGCGCAGCTGTACCAGGAGGTGGGCGACGGTCGGTGAGTGGTGGTTCGACCGGGGACGGCGCTGGTGGGCGGCTTACGGGCGGGCGGTCGGGCGCTGGCTGGGGGTGGGGCTCTCGCTCCTGACGCTGGGGGTGGTCGGGCGTCTGCTCCTGACCGGGTTCGGTCAGGTGCGGGCGGCGCTGGCCGGGGCTGAGTGGCCGTATCTGGTGGGGGCGTTTGTCTGTCTGGCTCTGGGCACGGGGTACGGGGCGGTCCAGTGGTGGCTGATCGTCCGGGCGCTGGGGGGCGAGATCGCGCTGGGGCGGGCGGTGCGGGTTCATCTGACGGCCAATCTGGCCAAGTATCTGCCGGGCTATCTCTGGCAGCCGCTGGGCAAAGTCTACCTGAGCGAACGGGCGGGGCTCCCCCGGCCGGTGGCGATCGTGAGCCTGGGGACCGAGGTGGCGGTCATCATCGGTGCGGGGGTCGGTATCCTTCTGGTCTTCGCGCTGGCGATGAACGGCGAGATCCCGCTGGGCGGCTGGTGGGTTCTGGGAGTGGCGATCGGGGGTGGGGTGATCGGTGTGCTCGTCGGCCTGCGGCGCTGGCCGTTGGGGGCGCGGTGGCGCGCGGCCCTGGCTGTCGAGCGGGTGAACTGGCCGCTCCTGGGGCTGGTGAGCCTGGGTATGGGGGGCGCGTGGTGTCTGGCCGGACTGGCCCTGTATCTGACCGTACGGGCCTTTCAGCCGGTGGGATGGGAGGCGTTCCCGCTCTGTGTGCTGGCCACAGCCCTGGCCTTTCTGGGAGGACTGCTGGTCCTGCCGGCGCCCAACGGGCTGGGCGTCCGGGAAGGTCTCCTCGTGGTGGTCCTGACGTCGGTCGTCTCGCCGGCGTTGGGGTCGCTCGTGGCGGTGCTCTTGCGCCTGCTGATTGTCGGCGAAGAGACGCTCTGGTTCCTGTTCATCCGGGGACTGGCTCTGCGACCCCGCCAGATCGGTGTTCGGAGGCCCGATGGCTGAGCCACTGTGGGGCCTGGGCCTGCGGCTGCTCACCCTGAGCGATGGCCTGCTGCGGGCGGGACTGGCCGTCCGGGCGAGCCAGCGTCCCTTGGGCAGTCAGCGACGGGCGCTCGTGGTCCTGGACGAGCGGCTGCTCGACGCCCGGCGGGGGATCTGGCTGATCCGGTTTCCGGCTCTCTCGTATACCCTGTGGCGGTCGGTGGAGGTCAGCCGCTGGCGGATGCTGCGGCCGTGGTTGCGGGCGCCGCTGCTCGATTTTGGCTGCGGCGATGGAACGATTGGCGCGTTGATCTTCCCACAGGTCGCCGTCGGCCTGGACCGGGACGCCAGGGCGCTGGCCATGGCCCGGCGGAAGCCGTGCTACCAGGCCCTGGTGCTGGCCGATGGCCAGACCGGGTTGCCCTTTCCCGACGCGGTTTTCGCCGGCGTCTTCTGCAACTCGGTGCTCGAGCATCTGCCGGACCTCGACGCGGCGCTGCGCGAGATCGCCCGGGTGCTGGTGCCCGGCGGACTGCTGGCGGCGAGTGTGCCGGGGGCGCGGGCGGAGACCTACCTGGCGGGCATCGCCGGGCCCGGAGCGGCCCGGGCTTTCGCCCGCTGGCAGGCCCACTGGCACCAGTATGAGGGGGACTGGTGGATCCGGACGCTGGCCGCGTATGGGTTGACCGTCGACCATCTGGAGCCTTACCTCTCGCGGGAGGCCTTTCTCTGGTTCCGCCTTTTTGCCGCGCCGACCTTCCGGCTGCTTGAGCGGGTGGCCGGTCCGGTGCTCTGGCGGAGCTGGGCGCCGCTGCTGGAGCGGCTGATCGTCGAATCGGTTCAGCCGGCCGAGGGGGCGTGTTGGCTCTTCCTGGCGCGGAAAAAATAAATAAAAGGGGCTGTGAGAAAAGTCATATTGACAGGGTCGCCTGAGCCCTTCTATGCTCTCCTCAGTCCAAGGCGTGGGACCGGGAGGTGGCGATGTCTGTGCGCAGGGCGCTGCGGGGGCTCGGTCTTTGGGTGGCGCTGTGGCTGCTGGTCCTGAGCATGCCCGGCGGGGCGCTGGCCCAGCAGTTTGAGGTGAGCGCCTCGACGTTCGCCAGCGGTTTGATGATCGTGAACCTGAGCAGCAATGCGGCCAATGTGCTCATCGAGTTCAACCGGCCTGATGGAACCACGGTTTTCAGCAAGACGTTCCAGATCGGCCCGAACGGGGTCCGAACGATCTATCTGCCCACCGATCCGGAGTTCGCTGGTCTGCCCTCCGGCTTCGTGGGCGCGGCGGTGATCAGCGCCGACCAGCCGATCGCCGCCAGCGTCAACACCGAGCGCCTGACCAGCAGCCCGAGCGAGCCGGAGCGACGTGATTCGAGCCCGGCGCTCGATGACAGCAGCATCGGTGTGACGCTCTGGATGCCGCAGGTGATGAACAATGCTTTTGAGGACGGCTGGAGTTCGACCTGCTACGTCCAGAACACCAGCACAGCGCCGGTTCAGGTCCGCGTGATCATCAAGAGCCGCTTCGGCGGGGCCGAGGCCTACAACCAGGTCGTGACCATTCCGGCGAACGGCGTTCTCACGGTGGATCACACCCAGCTGGGTCTGCCCATGGGTTTCGCCGGCGGCATGAAGGTCCAGGCCCTGGATGGCACCACCAAACTCGCCGGGACCTGTAACTTCTTCGCCAACGGCGCCGACGGCGAGCGCTCGCAGTTCAACACCTATCGCGCCTTCAACGCCGGGGCGACGGTTCTGCACGCGCCGCTGGTCTACCGCACCTTCTACGACGTGACCTCGGGGTTGGCCATCCAGAACATCGGCACGCAGCCGACCAGCATCGCCATCGACTTTAACTTCCCGGCCCGTGGCGGCCGGCCGGAGTTTCGCACCACCCTGGAGCCACCGCAGTGCCAGAACCTGCAGCCCGATCAGTCGTGCACCCTCTACCTCAAGCCCAACCCCGATTTCCCCGGCTGGCCGGACTTCCTCATCGGGAGCGCGGTCATCCGGTCGTCGGGTCAGCCGATCATCGCGATTGTGAACTATCGCAAGGATTTCCGTGGCGACGGGAAGAGCGAATCGGCGACCTACAGCGCCTTCCTGGATAATGCCAAGACGCCGCGGGCCATCCTGCCGCAGATCACCTCGGTCTTCTATGGTTTTTCGAGCGGCTACAGTGTCGTGAACGCCGGCGCGACCCCGGGCACGTTCACGATCACCTACCGCTGGGACGAGCGGTACCGGTCGGCCTTCTACCCGGGCGAGCCCTCGAGCTACACCCGGACGGTGACGCTCAACCCGGGCCAGGCCTGGGCGCGGTTCGTCCCTGACGAACTGGCCGAGCTGGCAGGCAAGACGATCACCGATTTCAATGGCTCGCTGACCATCGAGGGCACGCAGCCGCTGTTTGCGGTCAGCAACCGGGACTACCGACTGGACAGGGTCATCAGCCGGACGAATACCAACCGGGATGTGGTCGAACGACTGGGTGACCTTTTCTCGCAGGCTAACGGCCTGAACTATTGATAAGGGGGTATGACGCCCGCGCCCCGGCTCTTTGTCCAGATCCCGTGCTATAACGAGGCGGCGACGCTCCCGCTCGTCCTGCGCTCGATCCCGCGGACCATCCCGGGGGTGGCCACCGTGACGGTGGTGGTCGTCGACGATGGCTCGACCGACGGGACGGCGGCCATCGCCCGCGCCCACGGGGCCGATGTCGTCGTGCGCCACCCCCGGAATCGCGGCCTGGCCGCCGCCTTCCGCACCGGCCTGGATACCTGCCTCCGCCTGGGCGCCGATATCATCGTCAACACCGACGGCGATAATCAGTACCCCCAGGCCGAGATCCCCCGCCTTATCCGGCCGATCCTGGAGGGCCAGGCCGAGGTCGTTATCGCCGACCGCCAGCCGCTCAAGGTCCCCCACTTCTCCCCGGCCAAAAAGCTCCTCCAGTGGCTCGGCAGCTGGGTGGTGCGACAACTCTCCGGCACCGCCGTCCCCGACGCCCCCAGCGGCTTCCGAGCCTACGCCCGCGAGGCCGCCCTCCGCCTCAACGTCCTCTCCGACTACAGCTACACCCTGGAGACGCTCATCCAGGCCGGGGTCCAGCGCCAGGCCATCGCCTTCGTCCCGGTCCAGACCAATCCCCAGCTCCGCCCCTCCCGCCTCATCACCAGCCTGCGGGCCTACCTCCTCCGCTCGGCCACGACGCTGCTCCGGGCCTACGCCATGTACCAGCCCCTCAAGGTCTTCGGCGCCTGCGGCCTGCTCCTCTGCCTGGCCGGGCTGCTGGGGGTGGGCCGCTTCCTCTACTTCTTCGCCACCGGCTCGGGCGCCGGCCACGTGCAGTCGCTGGTCCTCAGCGGGGTTCTCCTGGTCGTCGGCTTCCAGGTGATGCTCATCGGTCTGCTCTCTGACCTCATCGCCGCCAACCGGCGTCTGCTGGAGGAGGCCCTCTACCGCCTCCGGCGGCTGGAGAGCGACCTCCTGACCGCGCCCCCCGGCTCCGGCCAGCCCGCTGGTCAGACGCCTCCGCGCGCGGTCCGGGGCGACCAGACAGACGCTCTCCCCCGCGTCGAGGAAGAGTCGACCACGGTTGTCCCGCCAGGACCACGCCCCGGGCGCTAGCCCGCCGATCGCCCGGCGCGGGCGTCTGGCGGAGCCCCGCCGGGCGGCCCGAACCGTCCGCCTGGTATAATTGCCGGCGGTGTCGATGAGGACAGCGAGCGCCTGATGAGCCGGACGATGCTGGCGGCCCGCCTCCACGGGCCGGACGATCTCCGCCTGGAGACGCTGCCCTGCCCCGAGCCGGGGCCGGGCGAGGTCGTCCTGCGGGTGGAGCGGGCCCTGACCTGCGGGACCGATCTCAAGATGTACCGCCGGGGCCGCCATCCGGCCCTGGGGCCGCTCCCAGCCCTCTTCGGCCACGAGGTGGCCGGGGTGGTGGCGGCCGTCGGCCCGGGCGTGACCGGGCTCCGGGAGGGCGAGCCGGTGGTGGTGGCCAATTCGGCCCCCTGCGGCCGCTGCCGGCCCTGTCAGCGGGGACAGCTCAGCCTCTGCCGTGACCTCGTCTTTCTCTTCGGCGCCTTCGCCCAGTACGTCCGGGTCCCGGCCCGGATCGTGGCCACCAATCTCTACCCGCGGCCGGCCGGCCTCACCGCTGCCGAGGCGGCCCTGGTCGAGCCGCTGGCCTGCGCGGTCCACGGCCTGACGGTGGCCGCCCCCGAGCCCGGGGCCACGGTGCTGATCGTCGGCGGCGGCGCCCTGGGGCTCTTCCTGGCCCGGCTGGCCAAACTGCGCGGGGCGACGGTCCTGCTCTGCGACCGTCACCCGGACCGTCTGGCGCTGGCCCGGCGGCTGGGAGTGGACCAGCCCCTGGCCGGCGCGGCCGGGGCGCTGGTCGAGACGGTGCGGCAGCTGACCGCGGGCGAGGGGGCCGATGTGGTCATCGAGGCGGTGGGCTCCGTCGCCGCCTGGGAGGAGGCGGTCCAGCTGGTGCGACCGGGTGGGACCGTGGTCTTCTTCGGCGGACCACCGCTCGACAGCCAGGTGGCGTTGCCCACGGCGCCGGTCCACTACGGCGAACTCACCCTCCGCGGCGCCTTCCACCACACGCCGGCCTGCGTCCGGGCGGCGCTGGGCCTGCTGGCCAGCGGGGCCGTGCCCGGCGCGCTCTTCATCAGCGGCGAGTACCCGCTGACCCGTCTGCCGGAGGCGCTGGCGGCGATGGCGGCCCGGCAGGGATTGAAGTACGCGATCGATCCCTGGGCGGAGGGGGAGCCGTGAGGACGCTGGTCGCCCGGTACTACGGGCCCGACGATGTGCGCCTGGAGGAGACCACGGTGCCCGCGCCGGGACCGGGCGAGATCGTCGTGCGCATCGAGGCCTGCGGCCTCTGCGGCAGCGACACGATGGACTGGTACCTGCGCGACCGGGCGCCGCTGGTCCTGGGCCACGAGCCGGCCGGGGTGGTGGTGGCCGTCGGACCGGGTGTCACCACCGTCGCCCCCGGCGATCGGGTCTTCGTCCATCACCATGTGCCCTGTTTTGTCTGCGAGGAGTGCCGGCGCGGTCACCAGACCCTCTGCCGCCTTTTCCACCAGACCCGGCTGGACCCGGGTGGCTTCAGTCAGTACGCTCGTGTGCCGGCGCCCAACGTGGCCCTCGACGTCCTGCCGCTCCCACCGCACCTCTCCTTCGCGGAGGCGACGCTCATCGAGCCGCTGGCCTGCTGCCTGCGGGCCTGGCAGCGGTTGACGGTCGTCCCCGGGGATACAGTGGCCGTCATCGGCTGTGGAGTGACCGGGCTCCTGCACCTCACCCTGGCCCGCCGGCAGCCGGTGGGACGGGTCCTGGCGGTGGATCCGGTGCCGTTCCGACGCGAGGCCGCCCGTCGTCTGGGGGCCGATGCGACGGCCGATCCGGCGGAGGCCGCGACAGCCTGCCGTTCTCTCGACCCGCGCGGGGCCGACCTCGTCATCGTCTGTGCGGGGAACACGGCGGCCATCGCCCAGGGGCTGACCCTGGCCGCGCGGGGGGCGACGGTGCTGCTCTTCGCCCCGACCCCGCCCGAGGCGACGCTCCCCATCTCCCCGCATCGCCTGTTCTTCGACGAACTGACCGTGCTGACCTCCTACTCGGCCACCCCACTGGAGACACGGGCCGCCCTGGCGCTCCTGGCTCAGGGGCAGGTCCCGGCCCCGGCGCTCATCACCCACCAGCTGCCGCTCGCGGCCGTCGGCCAGGCCCTCCGCCTGGCCCGCCAGGGCGACCAGGCCCTGAAGATCGTGATTCACCCCTGGGCGACTTGACGGATCGCGTGACGCCCGCGTAGAATGGCCGTACGAACGGCTGGTGGCTCCGCTGCTGGAGGGAGGGTTATGACGGCCGTCACCCCGACCCTGGCGACCGCGCGGGAGGTGCCCGCGCTCGGTGGTGGGCCGGCCCTTCTCCCCGTGCGCCCGGTCGCCCGGCTGGTGGTGGAGCGGGCGGCCCCCACCGGGACGATTCTGGTCGGGGGCGAGCCCGGCGAGGTTCTGGAGATCCGACTGGGGCTGGCGCGGGACGGACGGCTGTGGCTGCTCGGCGGTGGCTTGCCGGGGGGGCGTGGCTACGGGGTGGCCGGGCGGTCCGCGATCCCCGCTGGCCAGTTCGTCGATGTGACCGTCTGAGGGCCAGGGAGCGCGGTGTGGCGACCGATCGCCTGTCCGTCGAGCGGGCCTGTCTGGAGGAGGTCTTTCTCCAGACCGGCGAAGGGGTGCTGGTGATCGACCGCTGGCGGCGGGTGATCGCCCTGAACCCGGCGGCCGAACGGATCACCGGCTGGACAGGCCGCGATATTGGGCAGCTCTCCTGCCGGGTGCTGGAGTGTCAGGATGAGCGGGGGCGGCCGCTCTGTGCCGAGCGCTGCCAGGCCCAGCGGGCCATCGAGGAGCGGGCGGCCCTTGGCCCCCAGCCGATGCGTCTGGCCACCGCCTATGGCACCGTGGCGCTGGTCGAGGCCCGCTATGTCCCGGTGCTGGCGCCCGACGACCGGGGCTCCCGGACGCTGCTGCTCCTGCGCGACCTGAGCGCGGTCCAGCGCTACCAGGAGCGCATCGCCGATCTCCAGGCCGAGATCGCCGAGCGGGCGCTGATCTGGCGCGGGGTGGTCGAGAGTCTGCGGACTGGCTGGCAGGTGCCGGTGACGACGATTCGTCTGGCGGTGAACACCCTCCAGCGCTCCTACGGTGCTTTTCTGGGGCCTGGCGGTCTCCAGCAGCTGCAGCGGATCGCCACGGCGGTCTGGTTGCTCGAGGAGCTGATCCTCCGGGTCCAGGGACAGGCCCGGCTGGCCAGCGACCGCCGGTCTCGCGAGCGGCCGCCATCGCCTCCGGCCGGGCTCTGACCGCGAGGCCGGGGGGGTCGGTCGGCGACGCCCCAGCGGCTGCCTCTTGCCAGCGCGCGCCGGTTCGGCTATCCTGCCGGGCGGAGTTTCGCCGTGGGAGGGGTGGCGGTATGGACCTGAGTTTTTCGACCGAGGCCGGTCGCGAGGGCGTCTGGAGCCTGGAGGAGTGTGCGGCCTGGGCGGCGGCCCACGAGTTCGACGCGGTGCGGCTGGCCTGTCGGGGGGTGGCTGAGCCGGCGCGTGTGCTCCGTGAAGGGCCAGACTACATCACCGACACGCTGCGCCGGCACGGTCTTTACCTGGCGGCGCTCACGGCCCACACGCCCCTCCTCCATCCCGATCCCGCCGAGCGGGAGCGCCAGCGCGAGCGGCTGCGGCTCTGCATTGACGCGGCGGCGCTCCTCGGGGCCCCGGTGGTCATCACCAACACCGGCAGCCCCTATGGCTGGCATTTCTACGGCATGCCGTCACAGCCACCGGGCAATCCCACCGATAAGTCGCAAGAGGTGGTGGACCTCTTCCGGGCGATGTTCACGCCGGTCGTGCGCTACGCTGAGGAGAAAGGGGTCAGGATCGCCCTGGACACGGCGGTCCGGATGGGGAACATCGCCTGCAACCCGGAGATGTGGGAGCGCTGTCTCGACGCCATCCCCTCCGACGCCCTGGGGCTCTCCTGTGATCCTTCGCACCTTGTCTGGCTGCACATCACCCCGGTCGAGGACGCGATCCGGCTGTTCGCCGGGAAGTGGTACTACGCCGATGTGAAGGACTGCGAAATTTCGCCCTACATGCTCTTTCGCCAGGGGATCATCGGCAACTGGTGGTGGCACTACCGGGTGCCGGGGCGCGGGCAGCTGAACTGGGGGACGATCATCGGGGCCCTGCACGCCGCCGGCTACGACTACGTGCTCTGCATCGAGAACGAGGACCGCGACTGTCCGGGTCTGGACGGCTTCGATATCGGCCGTCGGCATCTGGCGCAGTTCCTCCCGCAGAAGCGCCGCTCCGGTCCGGCGGCCGGACAGGAGGGGGCATGAGCGGGCTGCATCCCCAGATCGGCGTCGCCACCTACAGCTACCACCGGCGGCTGGCCGCCGGCTGGCCGCTCTCCGACCTCCTTCGCCACCTGGCCGGACGCGGGGTCCGGCACATCATGCTCCACGCCTTCCAGATCCCGGACCGCTCGCCGGAGGCGGTGCGGGATCTCCGCCGGCTGCTCGAGGACCTGGACCTGCGGGTGCAGCTCGGACTGGGGGCGGTGACCGTTCCCGGTCAGCCCGTCGCCCAGACGCTGGACCGCGTCCGGCCGCTGCTCGATCTGGCGGCGGAGCTGGGCGCCTGGGGCTGCTGGCAGACGACCGGCTGGTTCCGCAGCCAGCCGGGGATCGATGTTGCCACCGAGATGGCGCGGGCGCTGGAGGCGGCCCACGCCCTGGTGCCAGAGGCAGCCGCGCGCCGGCTGGTGCTGGCCCAGGAGAACCACGCCGATTTCCGCTCGACCGAGCTGCTGCAGCTGGTCGAGGCGGTCGGCAGCCCCTGGTTTGGGGTGAACTTCGATACGGGCAACCCGGTGGCCGTCTTCGAGGACCCGCTGGAGGCGGCCGAGCGGCTGGCGCCGTTTGTCCGCTCGACCCATATGCGCGACCTGGCCATCGTCTCGGTCCAGGAGCTGGGTGGCTCGGGGCGGTTCGGCTACCAGGTGCTCTACACCCGTCTGGGCCAGGGGCTGGTGCCGCTGCCGGCCATCGTCCGGCTGCTGCGGCAGGCCCGGCCGGACCTCGTCTTCACCGTCGAGAGCATCCCGGGCTTCCTCGATGAGGACTGGTGCGTGCAGGCGGATCTGGCCTACCTCGACCGCCTTCTGCGCGATCTGGACGCGGCGTAGGCGGGCGCGCCGGAAACACGGCGCGCCCGCCGGGGCTCTCAGGGGCAGGCGATGAGGGTGAGGGGGAAGGTCGAGAGAGGCTCGGCTCCGCTGGCGGTGATGAGGAAGTTCTGCTCCAGGCGCATGCCGCCGAAGCCAGGACGGTAGAGGCCCGGCTCCAGGGTGACGACCATGTTCTCGGCCAGGGGCAGGGTCTCGCCGGGGATGAGATACGGTCGCTCGGGGTGTCCCAGGCCGATGGCGTGGCCGCTGTGGTGGGGGAAGTACTGCCCGTAGCCGGCGGCCTGGAGGTGTCCCCGGACGAGGCGGTCGACCTCGGCCCCGGTGACCCCCGGACGCAGGGCCTCGGCGCCTCTGGCCAGCGCCTCCTCCAGGAGGGTGTGAAGGGCCCGCTGCTCCGGCGTGGGCTGACCGACGACGAACGTCCGGCAGAGGTCGCCTTTGTAGAAGTGCAGGACCGGGAAGAGATCGATGATGAAGAGGTCGCCCGGCTCCAGCCGCCGGGCGGTCGGGGGACCACCGATGCCGGCGCTGCGGGGGCCGGAGACGAAATCGCCCTGGAGGAAGAAGGGCTCGCCGTGCCGGTGCAGGATCGTCTGGAAGATGGCCTGGTAGACCTCCAGTTCGCTGACGCCGGGGGCGATAGTCTGCTGGGCGGTGGCATAGGCGGCGTCGAGAATGGCGATGGCCCGGCGGATGGCGGCGATCTCGTCGGGGTCTTTCTGGCGGCGCATCTCCAGGAGGAGGTCGCCCAGATCGGCCCGCTGGGCGTGTTCGCTGACGATGGTGGCGTAGGTGTGGGGCAGGGCGCTGCTCTCCAGCGCCACCCGTTTGCCGTAGAGACCCGCCTCAGCCAGGGCGCTCTGCAGGGCCTGCCGGGCGGCCTGCAGAGGGTCGATGACCTGACGGGAGGAGTAGTCCTCGTAAGGGGAGACGGTGACGCCGGGCCCGGCGCTGGTCGGGCTGCTGCCCGGGACGACGGCGATGGCCGTGGTGGGGCCGACGACCAGGAAGGTCTGCCCGCGGGCTGGGGGGGTGAGGCCGCTGAGATAGTAGATGTGGGGTGGGAAGGCGACGACCGCTCCATCGTGCCCGGCGGCCTCCAGCCGGGCGCGGAACCGTTCAAGGCGGGTGGGCACGGCTTTCCTCCACAAGGACGGTGTGGTCGGGAACCGGCCCTGAGCATAGGCGAGCGACCCGACCCTGTCAAGCGCCCGGCGGGAGACGGGATCCGGCCCTCTTCAGGAGCCGGAGGAGGGTGTTTTCAGCTGCACGGTCAGCGGGATGGGGTTGGTGATGCAGTACACCGCCGGACAGCGCCGGTAGGCCAGCGCCTTGACCTCTTCCAGGCGGGCCGGGTCGCCGTCGGTCGCAGCCTCGACGATGAAGGTCAGGCCTTCGGCCGGTGGGTTTTCGCCCAGCCCCAGGGGTCGGGTGAAGTCGACGACCGTTTCGGCGGCGACCTGGAGGTAGGTCAGGCGCACGCCCAGTTCGGCCGCCGCGCCGGCGAAGGAGCCGGCGAAGCAACTGGCGAAGGCGAAGAGGCAGTAGGGGATCGGGCCGGGCCGGAGGCCCTGACCGCCGAGGAAGGACGGTGAGTCGGCTTCGAGCGTCTGGGGCCGGCCTTCGACCGTGACCGTGGCCCGCATCTGGGGCTCGCCCTCGGCGAAGTTCCAGGTGACGGCGACGCGCTGCGGGCGCCGGGCCTGGGCCGGGTCCTGCCGGATGGCCGCTATCGTCTGCTGGACCCGGTCGAGGTCGATGTTGTTGAGCCGCATGGGTTCCCTCCGACACTGGTTCGGTCGCCGTTATTATACTCTATGGTCATAAGGTATTGAAAGGGGAGGGGATGGTGGACTCAGAGGCGACGGCGACGTGGCTGACGGCGGTGGTGGCCGAGACCCTGGCCGCCTATCCGGGGGTGGTTGACCGCTGGCTGGCCAGCCAGCCGGGGGCCTGGGGCTTCCTGGCCGGTCAGGGGGTGCTGGCCGCCCGCCAGCGTCTGGGCCGGCGGCTGACCGACGCGGAGCGACGGGCGGTCTGGGCCGCCCTCTGGGCGGCGCTGGTGGCCCGGCGTCGGGCGCTGTCGGGAAATTCCGGACAGGAAGATCCCGAGAACTCCTGATAGACGCCGCGCGGCCGGCCCATGTATATCTCGGGGCGCGGATTCGCGACGCGCTCGTGGGTCCGCAGGCTGACCTGCTCCTCCTCTAACGAGACCGGCGTGGAAGCGGGGCCACGCCGGTTTTTGCTTTTGTGCCGGCGCGGGCGACGTGATAAAATCGTCCCTCAGGACGAGGAGACGATGCTCGAGCACCGCACCTGGGTGGCCCTGGATCTGGAGATGACCGGGCCACAGCCCGAGAACCAGCAGATCATCGAGATCGCCGCCATCAAGTTCCGCGGCGACCGCACGCTGGAGAGCTGGTCCACGCTGGTCAACCCGCGCTGTGAGATTCCGCTCCCCATCCAGCGCCTGACCGGCATCCGGCAGGAGGAGGTGGACCGCGCGCCCCTCTTCAGCGAGGTGGCCGACCAATTCCTGGCCTTCATCGAGGACCTGCCGCTGGTGGCCCACACCATCAGCAGCGACATCGGCTGCCTGACCCGCCACGGCCTGACGATCACCAATCTCCCGATCGATACCTACGAACTGGCCAGTATCCTGCTCCCCATGCATCACAGCTACAGCCTGGCCGCCCTGGCCGACTACTTCGGCATCCCCTATCAGACCACCCACCGGGCGGCGGCCGACGCCCTCCTGACCAAAGAGCTCTTCCTGCGCCTGCTCGAACGGGCGGCCGCCCTCGATCTGGCCGTCCTCCAGGAGATCAACCGGCTGGCCGCCAGGCTGGACTGGCCGCTCAAGGTGATCTTTCAGGACCTGGAGCGGGTCAAGGCCCGCCGGAGCACCGGCGTCTCGATCCTCCAGCAGCTGGCCGCCAAGGGGGATCTCGCCGAGACGACCCTCGAGCTCCTGCTGGCCGCCGACCGGGAGCCCGAGGCGGTCGAGCCGGTGGAGACGCCCCGTCCGATCCCGACCGACGAACTGGTCGGCTGGCTGGAGCCAGGCGGACTCTTCGCCCGCGCTTTCCCCGGCTACGAGCACCGCCCCCCGCAGACGACGATGCTGCGGGCGGTGGCCGAGGCCTTCAACCGGGGCGAGCATCTGGTGGTCGAGGCCGGCACCGGCACCGGCAAGTCGGTCGCCTACCTCGTCCCGGCCCTCTGGCACGCCGTCCACAACGGCGAGCGGGTGGTCGTCTCGACCAACACCATCACCCTGCAGGATCAGCTCTGCCAGAAGGACCTGCCCGACCTGCAGCGGGTGCTGCCCTTCCCGTTCCGGGTGGCTCTGCTCAAAGGCCGCAGCAACTACCTCTGCCTGACCCGGTGGAACGCCCTGCGGCACCGGACCGACCTCAGCCCCGAGGAGATCGTCACCCTGATCAAGATTCTCGTCTGGCTGCCGCAGACCGAGACCGGCGATGTCAGCGAACTCAATCTGACCGAGGCCGAGCGGGCGGTCTGGCAGAAGGTCTGCGCGACCGAGGAGACCTGCACTCCCCGAACCTGCCTGCGCGGACGCCGGCGCTGCTTCCTCTACCGGGCCCGCGCCCGGGCCGAGGGAGCCCACATCGTCGTGGTCAACCACGCCCTGCTCCTCTCGGACCTGGCCGCCAACAACCAGGTCCTGCCCGACTACCAGTACCTCATCATTGACGAGGCCCACCACCTGGAGGACGAGGCGACCGAGCAGTTTGGCTACAGCCTGCGTCTGCGCGATCTGCTGGACCACCTGGCGGCGGTGGGCCAGTCCGAGGGCGAGCGGGTGACCGGCCTGGCCGGCGACCTCCGCACCTATCTTCGCGGCGTCCCGCTGCCGATACAGCGCGAGGGGGAGGCGCTGGCCCAGGACCTTCTGGCCCTGGCCAGCGACGCCCGGCGGGCTGCCCGCGAATTCTTCGCCGTGCTGGCCGGCGCCCTGGACCGGGGCGGGCGGGCGGGCCAGAACGCCGACCAGCGGGTGCGTATCACCCCGGCGGTCCGTCGGGCGCCAGGGTGGCGGGACGTCGAACTGGCCTGGGAGAACCTGCACGTCTCCCTGACGGCGCTCCACCGCACCCTCTCGCGTCTGGCCACGCTGGTGAGCGATCTGGAGGAGCACCAGGTGCTGGACTATGGCGGGCTGGTGGGGCGGCTCGGCGGACTCCTGCGGTTCAACGAGGACCTCCGGCGCGAGATCCAGCAGCTGGTGCTCCGGCCTGGCGAGGGACAGATCTACTGGGTCACCCTGGCCGGGGGAGAGCAGACCAGCCTGCACACCGCCCCGCTGCACGTGGGTCCGCTCCTCCAGCGACTGCTCTTCGCCACCAAAAAGAGCGTGGTCCTGACCTCGGCCACCCTGGCCGTCAACGGCTCCTGCGCCTTCATCAGAGAGCGTCTCGGTCTGGACGAGGCCCGCGAACTGGTGGTCGATTCGCCGTTCGATTACGCCCGCTCGACCCTGCTCTACCTTCCGACCGACCTGCCGGAGCCCGATCAGCCGGGGTATGTCTCACACCTCGCCCGCCTGCTGATCGACCTCTGCACGGCCAGCGAGGGCCGGACGCTGGTGCTCTTCACCGCCTACCGTCCCCTGCGCGAGGTCTACCAGGCGATCCGGGGCCCGCTGGCCGAGCGGCAGATCCTGGTCCTGGGGCACGGCGTCGAGGGGGTGGGCCGGCGCCAGCTCCTCCAGACCTTCCGCACCACCCCGCGCACCGTCCTTTTGGGGACCAGCAGTTTCTGGGAGGGGATCGATATCGTCGGCGAGGCGCTCAGCGTGCTGGTCATCGCCAAACTGCCGTTCAGCGTGCCGACCGACCCGGTCTTCGCCGCCCGATCTGAGCAGTTCCCCCAGCCGTTTCTGGCCTATAGCGTCCCGCAGGCGGTCCTGCGCTTCAAGCAGGGGTTCGGCCGGCTCATCCGCAGCCAGACCGACCGGGGCGTGGTGGTGCTCTGCGACCGGCGGGTGCTGACCAAGGGCTATGGCGAGCAGTTTCTGGGATCGCTGCCGCCCTGTACGGTGCGGCGGGGACCGGCCCGTGACCTGCCCGGCCAGGTGCGGGCCTGGCTCCGGGGCGGGCAGCCGGCCCCGGTCCGGCGGGGCTGAAGACACCAGCGGGCAGGTGGACGGTGGACGCGGTCGCTCTGGCGGCGCTGTCCGGGGGGATAGGCCTCCTGCTCGGCCTGGCGCTGCTCTACGGCTTCCTCAACGGCTTCAACGACAGCGCCAGCATCGTGGCGACCCTGGTCTCCTCGGGGACGATGGCCCCGCGCCAGGCGCTGCTGCTGGCCGCCCTGGCGGAGCTGGCCGGGCCGTTCCTCTTCGGCAGCGCGGTGGCGGCGACCCTGGGGGCTGGTCTGATCCGGCCCGCCAGCCTCTCGCCCCTGGTCCTCGGCGTGGCCCTGGTGGTGGCCATCGGCTGGGGAATCGGGGCCTGGGGACTGGGGCTGCCCACCAGTTCGTCGCACGCGCTGGTCGGCGCGCTGGTGGGAGCGGTCATCGGCGCCGCCGGCTGGTCGGCGGTCCAGCCGGCCGGCCTGCTCAAGGTCGGGCTCGCGCTCCTGCTGGCGCCGGTGCTGGGCTTCCTGAGCGGGTGGCTGGTGATGCGGCTGATGCTCAATATCGCCCGTCACTTCACTCCGCGGGTGAACGTTGTTTTCAAACGTGGGCAGGTGCTCACGGCGGTGGTCCTGGCGCTGAGCCACGGGACGAACGACGCCCAGAAGACGATGGCCCTCATCGGGCTCCTGCTGCTGATCGAGGGGCTGACGACCGAGTTCACCGTCCCGCTCTGGGCGGTGGCGGCCGCAGCCAGCGCGCTGGCCCTGGGGTTCGCCCTCGGCGGCTACCGGATCATCCGGACGCTGGGGGTGCAGATCTACCGGATCCGCCCGATCCACGGCTTCTGCGCCCAGGGCAGCGCCGCCATCGTGGTGCTCGGCGCCGCCCTGCTGGGCGGACCGGTCAGCACCACGCAGGTCATCGGGGCGGCGATCATCGGGGTCGGGAGCGCGGAGCGGTTGAGCAAGGTGCGCTGGCCGGTGGCCCGCACCATCGCCCTGGCCTGGGTGGTCACCCTGCCGGCAACAGCCCTCCTGGCCGCCGGGCTCGCCCGTCTGCTGCTGCTGTTACCGTTCTGATTCCCGCCGCGAGGGGGTGGACCGATGCTCCGGCGCTGGTTACGCCCGAAACCGGAGGCCGATTTCCTGCAACTGCTGCTGGCCCAGGCCAATCTGACCAGGGAGGGACTGCGCGCGCTCGAGGCCTACGCCCGGACCGAGGACCCGCAGATGGCTCAGAAGGTGATCGACCTGGAGCGCGAGGAGGACGAGCTGCGACGCATCCTCATCGACGAACTCAACCGCACGTTCATCACCCCTATCGACCGCGAGGACATCTTCGCCCTCTCGCGGGCCATCGACGACGTGCTCGACTACGCCTACAGCACGATCGACGAGTTGACGATTCTGGAGGTCAAGCCCAGCCCCTATGTCGTCAAAATGGCGGCCGTGCTGCGTGAGGCGGCCGAGGAGATCTATCTGGCGGTGCGGCAGCTCAAGGAGCGGCCCACCATCGCCACCGAGCACGCCGTCCGGGCCAAGACGCTGGAGAATATGGCCGAAACCCTCTACCGCGAGGCGCTCATCGACCTCTTCAAGAGCATTAAGAGCCTGGAGGACGTGGTCTACGTCCTCAAGATGCGCGAGGTCTACCGACACCTGAGCAACGCCGCCGACCGGGGCGACCAGGCGGCCAACATCATCGCGGATATCGTGGTGAAGATGACATAAATGGCAGTCGTCGTCGAACCGGCGGCACTGACGGCCTGGCGGGCCTGGCAGCTCCACCGCCATCCGGAGCGGGCGGTGCGAACGCTCACGGCGGCCCGGGCCTTCGTCGAGGCGGTGGGCTTCGCCTTCACCTTCCCCGAGCGGACTGTCACCGCTCCCGACCTCTGGAGCGCGGTCAACGGCGGCGAGCGGGCCCTTCCCGAACACCTGGACGATCCGGCCCTCGACCGAACCTGGGAGTGGAAGGACCGCCTGCCGGCCGAGCGGCAGGTGGTCTATGGCCGGTTTCTGCGGGGCAAGCCGACGCTGGTGGCCCGGTGGTGCTGGCCGCTGCTGGTGGCGGCCAGCCCCCAGGCCATTGACCCGGAGGAGTGGGAGGCCGCCTACGCCGAGGGCCGGCTGAGCGCCGACGCCCGTCGGGTCTACGCGGTGCTCCTCGACCGGGGGCCCTTGAGCAAGCCGGCCCTGCGCCGGGCGGCCGGCCTGGACCGGGCGGGGGCGGCCCCTCGGCTCGACCGGGCTCTGGCCGACCTCCAGCGGGCCTTCCTGGTCGGGGTGGTGGGGGTCTCAGACGACAACGCCTGGCGCTACTGCTTCGTCTACGGCGCGCTCAGCCAGTGGGTGCCGGATCTTCTGGCCCAGGCCGCGACGATCAGCGGTCAGACGGCGATGGAGCGCCTCCTCGACCACTATCTGCGTCTGGTGGGGGCGGCCACCCCCGCCGCGATCGTCCGGCTCTTCGGCTGGCCGCCGACGCTGCTCGAACGGCGTCTGGCGCCTCTGCTGACCACCGGCCAGCTGGTGGCGGTCGCGGTCGCCGGCCAGAGCGGCTGGGTCGCCCACCCCGATTTTCTGCGGGCGGGGGGGTGTCCGTAGATCAGCCCCTGGCTGCTCCGTCGGTCGGCAGCATCGCCCGGACCTGGGCCAGCGTGGCGTGGGCGTCGGCCAGCGGCAGGTACTCCAGGCCGACGTAGCCGGTGTAGCCGTGCTCGGCCAAGACGCGGAAGAGGAAGGGGTAGTGGATCTCGCCCGTCCCCGGCTCGTGCCGCCCCGGGACGTCGGCCACGTGGATGTGGGCGATCTTCGCCAGGTTCTCGGTCATCGTCTGGGTCAGGTTCCCCTCCATGATCTGCATGTGGTAGATATCGTAGAGCAGCCTGACGTTGGGCTGGCCGACCTCGTCGATGATGGCGAAGCCCTCGGCGCTGGTCTCCAGGTAGTAGCCCGGGTGGTTGACCTTGGTGTTCAGGGGCTCGACGGCCAGGGTGAGGCCGGCGGTTCCGGCGATGTCGGCGGCCGCGCGCAGCCCCTCGACGATCGAGCGGTGCTGCTCGGCGCGCGGTCGGTCGGGCAGGGCCTGGCCGACGGTGATGATAAGGGTCGGGCAGCGCAGGGTCTGGGCGGCCCGGACCGCCTCGCGCAGCCCGGCCAGGAAGTCGGCCCGACGGGCGGGATCGACCAGTGGTCCCCCTTCGCTGCCGACAAAGGCGGCCACCGCCAGGCCGAGCTCCTCGGCCCGCTGGGCGATGGCCGGGATATCCTTGTTGCTGAAGCGCCAGAACTCGAAGGCTGGATAGCCGGCGCGGGCGACCTCCGTCAGGCGATCCAGGAAGGGCAGGTCGCGGAAGATCATCTCGACACACACCGAAAGCCGCAGCACGCCGCAGTCTCCTTTCCCGGAGAGATCGCCGGCATTGTACGACCGCCGCCCTGCCGGGGCAAGGCGCGAAAGCAGAAAAGGGGGCCGGCGAGAGGCCGGCCCCCGGACCAGGTTGGGCTTAGGCCGGGCGGACCGGAATCGTCCGCGGCCGGACCTGCGCCGCCTTGGGCAGGATGACCGTCAGGATGCCATTCTCCAGTTTGGCCTGGGCCTTGTCGATATCGACCGGCAGCGGCAGGTTGAAGCTGCGGACATACTCGCCGAAGGTCCGCTCGCGGAGGTAGTAGCGGCGCTTCTCCTCCGGCTCCGGCTGGGTCTTGCCCCGGATGGTCAGCACGCCGCCTTCATACGAGATGGTAATGTCCTCCGAGCGCACCCCCGGCAGCACCGCCTGGATCACCAACGCCTCGTCGGTCTCGTAGAGGTCCACCGGGTACCAGCCCTCGCGGGTTGTCCGCGGGAACTCCGGAAAGGCCTCCTCCATCAGGCGGTCGATCGCCCGGCTGAGCTCCATCATCTCCCGGACCGGGTTCCATCGCGCCAGTGCCATTGAGCCATCCCTCCTGACAATCTGGAGATTGGGCGAGCGCCAGGTCTTCCGCACTGGCACCGCCATCTGGTAAAGTAGCCGGTGATTCTTGCAAGAACGCTCAGCGTTCGGTTGGAACTCTCTTGGACCGGTCGCGAGGCCGGGGGAGTGAGCGCCATGGAGTCGCAGCCGCTGTGGGAGAGGACGGCTGATAGCCCCCAGCCGGTTTCGGCAGCCGCCCAGGCCCGGCTGGAGGCCGAGATCGCCCAGGGAGGCGCCGTTCCGGTCCCGGACCCGGCCGCCGACGACGGCGAGGCGGTTGGGCGGACGATGTTCGATACCCCCACCAGCGAGGACCAGACGGTGACGGTGCTGATTCCCCGCGAGCACCTGGAGCGGGTGCCGGCCCAGGCGCTGGTGCGGATCCGCAGCCGGGGGGACGGTCGCTGCTACCTCGGGATCGTGGTCCGGGGGCCCTTCGCCGAGCCCGACGGACTGCGGCCGGACGCTCCGCTCATCGTCACCACGACCGTGCGCGGGGGGGTCTTCGTTCCCCGCTACCACGGGCGGGTTCAGATCGAGATCATGGGCGAGGAGGTTGAGGGGGCGCTGGTGCCCCCGCGCTACCGACCGCTGCCCAACAGCCCGGTGTACGTCCTGGACGCCGAGGCCACGGCCAGGGTCCTGCAGGTCGAGGGCGACCTGCGACTGGGGCCGGCCATCGGCCTGCCGGGCGTTATCGTCCGGATTCCAGCCCGTCGCAAAGCGGTCCTGCCCCGACACCTGGCGGTTCTGGGGACCACCGGCAGCGGCAAGTCGACCACCGTGGCCCGGCTCATCGCCGAGGCCCAGCGGGCGGGTCTGGCCGTCATCGTCCTGGACGTCGAGGGCGAGTACACCGCCATCGACCAGCCGACGACCGATCCGTTCATGGTCCGGGCCCTGGACCGGGCGGGCCTTGCGCCGGCCGGGGTGCCGGACACCGTCGTGTACACGCTGGTCGACCGGTCGACCAGCAACCCCGCCCATCCCCGGCGGGTGACGTTCGCCCTCGACTTCAGCCGTCTCTCGCCCTATCTCCTGATGGAGATCCTGGGGTTGACCGAGGCCCAGCAGCAACGCTTCCTGCGAGCCTATGATACGGCCCGGCTGGTGCTGCGCGACCTCGGGCTTTTCCCCCGGCGGGACGCCGGCCGCCCGCTGGAGACGGATGAGCGGCGGGCGGCTGACTGGGACGAGTTCAGCGAGGGCTATCCGGGGCTGACTCTCGACCTCCTCTTTGACATCGTCAACGCCTACTACCACGCGGTGGCCCGGGACGAGCGGTCGCTGCGCTTTCTCAGCGAGGCGCTGCGCAACCGGGAGGAGAGCTTCCTCAAAGAGCGGCTCGGCGATACCCGCAACGATAACGCCACCAGCTGGCGGACCCTGCTGGGCAAGCTCTGGCAGGTCCGGCGGCTCCGGGTCTTCGACCGGTCCGAGGGGGCGCTGGACTACGCCCAGCTGCTGCAGCCGGGGCGGGTGAACATCATCGACCTCTCCGATACCGAATCGCCCCAGCTCAACAACCTGGTGATCGCCGATCTGCTGCGGGGCGTTCAGCAGGCCCAGGAGGAGCGCTATCGGCGGTGGGAGGAGGGCCAGGGTCCGCCGGTGCCGGTGCTCATTATCATCGAGGAGGCCCACGAGTTTCTGGCCGAGGAGCGGAGCGCGGCGCTGGGGCATGTCTTCGCCGAGGTGGCCCGGATCGCCAAGCGGGGGCGCAAGCGCTGGCTGGGGCTGGTCTTCGTCACCCAGCTGCCGCAGCACCTGCCCCGGCCGGTGTTCGGCCTGGTCAACAACTACATTCTGCACAAGATCAGCGACCCGCTGGTGGTCCAGCGGCTGCGCGAGGCGGTGGGCGGGATCGACGAGGGGCTGTGGCGTCGCCTGCCGGCGCTGGCGCCGGGCCAGGCCATTGTCTCGTTCACCAGTCTGGCCCGGCCGCTTCTGGTGGCCATCGATCCGGCCCCCTGCCGTCTGCGGCTGACCGAGTAGCGCTGGTACAGGGGCTGCACTGCCAGCGTCGAGGAGAAAAACATGCCCGATTTCACCACGTTCGGCCTCCGTCCGGAGGTTCTCCGCGCGATTGCTGAGATGGGCTTCGAAGAGCCCTCGCCGGTCCAGGCCCAGGTGATCCCGCTTTTCCTTCAAGGGAAAGACGTGGTGGTCCAGGCGCTGACCGGCACCGGCAAGACGGCGGCCTTCGGCATTCCGCTGGTCGAGCGGGCCGAGCCGGGGGGGCGGCTGCCCCAGGCGGTGGTGCTGGCCCCCACCCGGGAACTGGCTCTCCAGGTGTCCGAGCACCTGAGCCGCATCGCCCGCTACCGGCCGCTGCGCATCGCCCCGATCTACGGCGGGCAGTCCATTGACCGCCAGATCCGGACCCTCCGGCAGGGGGTGCAGATCGTCGTGGCGACCCCTGGCCGGCTGATGGACCACATGCAGCGCGGAACGGTCGACCTGCGCCAGGTCCGGGTGCTGGTCCTGGATGAGGCCGACGAGATGCTCAACCTGGGCTTTCTGGAGGACGTGGAGTACATTCTGCAGCATCTGCCGGCCGAGCGTCAGACCGGTCTCTTCTCGGCCACCATGCCCGATCCGATCCTGGCCCTGGCCCGCCGCTATTTGCGCGACCCGGTGGTTCTGCGCCTCTCGCGGCCGCGAGCGCTGACCGTGCCGGCGGTCGAGCAGGTATACTACGAGGTGCCGGCGCGGCGCAAGCTGGACGCGCTGACCCGCATTCTGGACGCGCTGACGCCGGAGCGGACGCTGGTCTTCTGCGCCACCCGGCGGATGGTGGACGAACTCGCCGAGGCGCTGGTCAGCCGTGGCTATCTGGCCGAGGCGCTGCACGGGGGGCTGAGCCAGGCGGCCCGTGAGCAGGTGCTGCGCAACTTCCGCGAGGGCCGGACCGAGGTGCTGGTGGCCACCGATGTCGCCGCCCGGGGGCTGGATATCCCCGAGGTGGCGCTGGTGGTCAACTACGACCTGCCCCAGGACCCTGAGGGCTATGTCCACCGGATCGGTCGGGCCGGGCGCTTCGGCCGGCCCGGCCGGGCGGTGACGCTGGTCGTCCCCTGGGAGACGCGGGAGATCCGGGTCATCGAGCGGGTGACCGGGGCGCGGCTGCAACGGGCCGAGGTGCCGACGGCGGCCGAGGTGGCCGAGCGGGAACGCCAGGCTCTGGTCGAGCGGCTGCTCGATACCCTTGCCGCGGGCGGCTGGGGCCCCTACCGGGCCATCGTCGAGGACCTGCTCGACGACCACGACCCGGTGGACCTGGCGGCGGCGGCCCTCAGCCTAGCGGCTGGTCGGGGCCGGCCGGCGCGGGCGTCAGGGCGCTGACGGGGGCGTGAGCCCCAGGTGGGCGCAGTCGTTGAAGCGGTGGAGGTGCAGCCGGCCGTTCCCGGCCTCGACCTCGCAGACCGCGCAGTTGTCGAGCTGGTAGGCCCGCCAGCGGGTCGGCCGCCCCTCCAGCTGATCGGCCAGCCAGACGGCCAGGACCCCGCCGTGGGCGACGATGACGATGGTCTCCCCCGGGTGGTGCTGGAGGAGGGTGGTGAAGACCTGGCGGACGCGCTGGATGAAGCCGGCCCGGCTCTCGCCTCCCGGCCAGGTGAACGTCAGGTCGTCCTCGTCGAGGAGTCGTGGCCAGAGGTCGGGGAAGCGCTGGCGGATCTCGTCCAGGGTCAGGTTCTCGCAGGCGCCGAAGTGCATCTCCCGCAGGTCGGGGACGACCACGGGCGTGAGCTTGAGGCGCCGGCCGATGGCCTGGGCGGTCTCCCGGGCCCGCTGCAGCGGGCTGGTGTAGAGGGCCTGGGGCTGGCAGAGGCCGGCCAGGTAATCGGCCACCTGCTCGGCCTGCTGGCGGCCGAGGGCGGTCAGCGGGGTGTCTGTCCAGCCGGCCAGGCGGTTGACATGGTTATGCAGGGTCTGGCCGTGGCGGACCAGGAAGAGACGGGTTGTGGGCCGCTGTCCGTTGGTCTGCACAGGAAGGATTATAGCACAGGGTGAACGGAAGGAGGGGAGCGTGCCGGCTGTTGACCTGACGGCGCTGGGCCCTGAGGGGATGGCGGTCATCCGGTTGCTGGTGGCGGCGTTGCTCGGCGGCGTCCTGGGCTGGGAGCGTGAACGACGGGGCCGGCCGGCCGGTCTGCGCACCTACATCCTGGTGAGCACCGGGTCGGCGCTTTTCACGCTGGCCTCAGTCTACGGCTTCAGCGGCCTGGTGCCGGGGGCCCCGGTGGACCCCTCACGGGTGGCCGCTCAGATCGTCACCGGGATCGGCTTCCTGGGGGCCGGAACGATCCTCCGGACCGAGCGCTCGGTCTTCGGCCTGACCACAGCGGCCGGCATCTGGATCGTGGCGGCCATCGGCATGGTCGCCGCCCTCGGCCTCTACCTGACGGCGATTTTCGCCACCGCCCTGGCCTTCGTGGTTCTGATGGTGCTGCGGCGCTTTGAGGAGCGCCACGAGCACCTGGGAGAGGACTGACGGCGGCCGAGGCCGTCCCGGCGCGTTGCCCTGAAGGGGGCCTGGGGGTATACTTTCCGTGGAGAGGCGGTCAGGCAGGACCGACAGGAGGGAAGAAAGCATGCCACAGCGGCCGGACCGGGGAGCAGTTCTCCTGGGCGTCGCTCTGGTGGTGGGGGCGCTGACCGTGGTCGGAGCGCTGGTTTTCGACCGGGTCGCGCTGGCCGACCGCATCTATCCGGGAACGCGCTTTCTGGGGCAGCCGGTCGGTGGTCTGACGCTCCCGGAGGCGCGCGCGCTGGTGCCCCGGCGGGCCCAGCCGCTTCTGGCCCAGCCGGTGGTGCTGCGGGCCGGCGACCAGACCTGGACCCTGCCGGCCGGGGCGCTCGGCTTCGAGCTCGACCTCGAGGCCACGGTCCAGCGGCTCTGGGGAGTTGGCCGTGACGGCCTGCTGCCGTTCCAGTGGCGCGACCGCCTGCTGGGCGTGCTGGGGGGCGTGGACCGGGCCCCGATTTTCCGCCTGAGCCAGACCCAGGCCCGCAGCGCGCTGGAGCGTCTGGCGCGCACGTTCGACCAGGCGCCGGTCGAGGGCGAGGTGACGATCCAGCCGGACGGCCGGCTCAGCCGCCGGTTGCCGGCGGCCGGGCGGAGGCTGGAGATCGAGGCCTCGCTGGCGCGGCTGGCCCAGCCCCTGCCGAACCTGCCGAGCGGCCCGGTCGACCTGGTGGTGCAGACCGTCCCGCCGGCCACCGACCCGGCGGCGCTGGCCCGCCTGACCGAGACCCTGGAGCGCCGCCTGGCCCGGCCGCTGGTGGTGCGCGCCGGCGATCAGACCTGGACGCTCACCGCCGGCGACCTGGCCCGGCTCCTCACCGTCGACCTGACGACCGGCCAGGTTCTGGTCGAGGAGAAAGCCCTGGCCGACTGGCTGGCCGCCCGAGCGGCGGCGTTCGACCGGCCGGCGGTGGAGGCCCGACTGGTGGTCGGGGAGACGGTCGCCCTCCAGCCCGAGCAGACTGGCCGGCAGATCGACCGGCCGGCCGCCCTTCAAGCCCTGCGGTCGGCGCTGCGTGGGGAGGCCGGCGAGATCGCGCTGCCGGTGCAGACGCTCCGCCCGCCGGTCACGGCGGCGATGCTCCAGGCGGCCTTCGACCGGGCCCAGCGGCTTGTGGCCGGCGACCTGCGCCTGACCTACGGCGACCGCTCCTGGACCATCCCGCGGGCGGCGCTCCTGGCGGCGCTCCAGATCACCGGATCGGGGCCGGCGACGCAGGTCGGCCTGAAGCGGGAGGCGCTGGCCGAACGGCTGGCGCCGATCCGACAGGCCGTCGACCAGCCAGCGCGCGACGCCCGCTTCCGGCTCCAGAACGGCCGGGTCGAGGTGGTCGCCCCGGAGCAGGAGGGGCGGTCGGTCGACGTGGCGGCGACGGTGGAGCAGATCGAGCGGGCGCTGCTGGCCGGGCGGACCGAGGTGCCGCTGGTCGTCCGGGTGACGTCGCCGACCTTCACGGCGGCCGACCGCGCCCGGATCGATATCCGGGAGCCGATTATGGACGCAGCGACCTCCTTCGCCGGCTCGGTGCCGGCCCGGGCCCACAACATCCGGCTGGCGGCCAGCCGGCTGGACGGCGTGGTGGTCCCGCCGGGCGGCGTCTTCTCGTTCAACACGGCACTGGGACCGACCACCCTTGACGCCGGCTACCAGATCGGCTGGGGGATCACGCTGGCCAACGAGGAGGTGCGGACGGTCCCCTCGGTGGCCGGAGGGATCTGCCAGGTGGCCACGACGCTCTTCCACGCCGTCTTCTGGGCCGGGCTGGAGATCGTCGAGCGCTACCCGCACCTGTACTGGATCCCGCGCTACGGGCTGCCGCCCCGGGGGCTGAAGGGGCTCGACGCCACCGTGGACGAGGAGTACGGCCTGGACTTCCGCTTCCGCAACACGACCGGCCACTGGCTGGCCATCGAGGCCCGGACCGAGGGGACGACGCTACGCTTCGTTCTCTACGGGACCAGGCCCGACTGGGAGGTCCAGGTCGAGGGGCCGATCATCACCGACGTGGTCCCCGCCGACCCGACCGTGGTCGAGCAGCCCGACCCCAGCCGGCCGGTGGGCGAACGGTTGCAGATCGAGGCGGCCCAGGACGGCTTTGTCTCGACGATCATCCGCACGGTCCGCCGCCAGGGGCAGGTCCTGAGCCGGACGGTTATCCGCAGCGCCTATCACCCGGCCCGCAACGTGGTCCTGGTGGGCACCAAACCCGTCACCCCCACGCCCACGCCGGCGCCCCGGGCCACGCCGGCGCCCACGCCCACGCCGACGCCAGCCGCCCGCTCATAGGAGCCCCTCTCTCCCTGCTTGCGTGGCTGGTCGCTGGCCCCCTATAATCCGGAGCGGGGAGAGCGCTCGCCGGAGTGGAGGCTTACCGTTGTATCGGAAGACGACGCTGGAGAACGGGCTGCGCGTCATCTCGACAACCTTACCCCACGTGCGATCCCTCAGCCTGACCGTGGTGGTCGGCGCCGGCTCGCGGCACGAGTCGCTGGACCGGAGCGGGCTGGCCCATTTCGTCGAGCACATGCTGTTCAAGGGGACCGAGCGACGGCCGACGGCCAAGGAGATCGCCGAGGCCATCGAAGGGGTGGGAGGCGTCTTCAACGCCGAGACGGACAAGGAGACGACCACCTACTGGGTCAAGGTGGCGGCCGCACACTGGCCGGTGGCCCTGGATATCGTGAGCGACGTTCTGCGCCGCTCCCGTTTCGCCCCCGACGAGCTGGAGCGGGAGCGCCGGGTGATCATCGAGGAACTGCACATGGTGGCCGACACGCCCGGCGAACTGGTCAACGTCCTCATCGACGAGGTGCTGTGGGAGGGGCACCCGCTGGGCCGGGATGTGGCCGGCACCCCCGAGACCGTCGCCCGCCTGACGCGTGACGATCTCCTGGCCTTCGTGCGGACCTTTTACACACCAGGCAATCTCATCGTCGCGGTGGCCGGGCCGCTGGATCACGCCCAGATCGTGCAGGATATCGCCGTGGCCCTCGGCGACTGGCCCCCCGGCGATCCACCGGGCTGGCAGCCGTTCGAGGGGGCTCAGCCCGGACCGCGCGTGCGGCTGATCTACCGCAAGACCGAGCAGGCCCACTTCTGCCTGGGGTTCCCGGGCCTCGCCTACACCCATCCCCAGCGCTACGCCCTGGGCCTCCTCAATATCATCCTCGGTGAGGCGATGAGTTCGCGTCTCTTTCTGGAGCTGCGCGAGCGACGGGGGCTGGCCTACGAGGTCCACTCCTCGGTCCACCACTACCGCGACACCGGGGCCCTGGTCATCTACGCCGGCGTGGACCCGCGCCGGATCGAGGAGGCCATCCAGGTGGTGCGCGAGCAGACGCTGGCCCTGCGGGCCGGCCCTGACCCGGCCGAGCTGGCCCGGGCTAAGGAGTACCTGAAGGGACGCCTGCTGCTGAGTCTGGAGGACACCCGTAACCTGGCCCTCTGGCTGGGCGGTCAGGAGCTGCGCTACGGACGGGTGCTGAGTGTCGAGGAGGTCCTGGCCCAGATCGACCGGCAGTCCCCGGATGACCTGCGGGCGGTGGCCGAGGCGGTCCTGCGGCCGGAGCGGCAGAACCTGGCCGTCGTCGGACCGTTCCGCGGCTCGGAGCGTTTCCAGCGGCTGCTTCTGGCCTGAACCGGTCGGCCGACCGCCTTTTCACACCGGCGAGGAAGGGTCCGCGCGGCCCACGCCGGCGGGCGCCGGCACCGCGAGCGGCTGGCAGCGTGGACAGAGGTAGGTGCCGCGCCCCCCCACGGTGATCTTGACGATCGGAGTGCCACAGCGGGGACAGGGCTCGCCGGCCCGGCCGTGGACCCGGGGGAACGGACGGCCGCGGACCGCCCGGCCGTTGATCACCTGGGCCACGCCGTAGGTCACCGCGTAGGTCAGGACCTCGCGGATGGCCTGGAGGAGCCGTTCGGCCTCGGCATCGGAAAGCTGGCCGGCCGGGCGGAGGGGATGGAGTCCGGCCAGGAAGAGGGCCTCATCGCTGTAGATGTTGCCCAGTCCGGCCAGGACCCGCTGGTCCAGAAGGACGGCCTTGAGCGGCGCCCGGGCGCGCTGGCGGAGTCGCCGGGCGAACGCCTCAGGCGTGAGGTCGGGGTCGAAGGGGTCGGGGCCCAGGCCCTGGAGCACCGGCAGGGCCGGGACATCGACCGTCCGGACCAGGAAGACGCGGGCGAACTGGCGGAGGTCGGTCAGGAAGAGGCGGCTGCCATCGGTGAAGGTGAGGATGAGGTGGGTGGCTTTATGGGGCAGCGGGCTGCCGAAGGCCGGCACCGGGTGGCCGCCGGCCACCACCACCTGGCCACTCGCGTCCACGAGCACGATCTGGCCGGTCAGTTTCAGGTGGAGGACCAGGCTGAGGCCGTCGCTCAGGTCGATGATGAGGACCTTGCCCCGTCGGCGCAGCCCCTGAACGGTGCGGCCGACGAGGTCGGCCGGGCCCAGGCCGGGGGCGGGCTGGAGCAGTTTGGGCAGGCGGAGGTCGACTGCGGCGATCACCCGCCCCGGCAGAGTTCGGCTGAGGTTCCGGCGGAGCGTCTCGACCTCGGGGTACTCAGGCATCGCTGACGACCAGGTCGCTTGCGATCCCGAACTCCTCCTTGAACTTCCGGAGGGCGGCGTAGGTCGAGGGCAGGAGCGGCACCGTCCCGGCGCGCAGGTTCTCGGCCCGCTGGCGCATCTCGATCTCGCCCGGCAGGTAGATCTCCTGAACCCCCTCGGCCTTCTCGCCGCTCTTGACCTGTTCGATCATCCGGTCCACCCGGGCTTTGAACTCCTCGAGCGGCAGAAAGAGTGTGGGGTTGAGGGCCAGGAAGAAGTGGCCGAGGTCGTTCTCCTCCTCGGGGTTGTAGATGCGCTCACGGCCGTGGTCCCAGCAGAAGCCGGCGCCGGTGAGGATGCCGGCGAGCGTCTCCATCACCAGCGTCAGGCCGTAGCCCTTGTGCTCGGCGATGGGAACTCCCAGGCCGTCTTTGAAGTCCTCGGGGTTGGTGGTCAGACGGCCCCGTTTGTCCATCAGCCAGCCGAGGGGGATGGGCTTGCCCTCGGCAATGGCCAGGGCGATCTTGCCGTGGGCCACCACGCTCATGGCGATGTCGAGGACGATGGGGAAATAGCGGCCCGAGGGGATGCCCACGCCCAGGGGGTTATTGCCGAAGGTGGGCGTCACCCCACCCCAGGGGGCCAGGACCAGGCCACCGTTGGTGGTGCACAGGCCGATGAGGTCTTCGGTGGCCATCACCCAGGCGTAGTGGCCGGCCGCGCCGAAGTGGTTTGAGCGGCGCACGCCCACCACGCCGATGCCGCTCTCCCGAGCCTTGGCGATGGCCAGCCGGGTGGCGACCATGCTCACCCACTGGCCCGGACCGTTGTCGCCGTCGACGCGGGCGTGGATCGGCGACTCGCGCTCGACCCGGATCTGGGGCTGGGGGTTGATCTTCCGGTGGGCAATGGCCCGGGCGTAGCCGGGGATGCTGCCGACGTTGTGGGTGGGCTGGCCGCGCAGGCTGGCCTCCAGCTGCACCTCAGTGACGATGCGGGCCCCTTCCGGGTCGAGGCCGGCCCGCCGGAACCCCTCCTCACAGAAGCGGCGCAGGCTGTCGATGGTCACGCGCACGGCGGGCGCGATCTCTTTGAGGTCCACGCTCTCTCCCCCTGTCTGCTCGTGTCTTCTCAGCCCCGGGGCACGCCGGCCTCGGCAAAGGCCCGGCTGAGCACGGCGTACGACTGCTGGCAGGCGGCCACCGGGTCGTAGGTGGGGCGGCGCTGCACCATCAGGCTGATCTCGACGCAGATGTCGCCGGTGTAGCCCATCCGGTGCATAGCCTTGAGGTACCGCACGTAGTCGAACTCCCCTTCGCCGGGGATCAGAAACTCGAAGTTTGGCACCTGCCCCCGCTCGTCTTTCACGTGGGTGAAAACCGCGTGGGGCGCCATGGTCTCCACGCTCTGCTCGATGGGGATGCCCTGGATGTTAAAGTGGCTGATATCGAAGGCGACCTTGAGATTGGGCCGGCCGACGGCCTGGAGCAGCCAGAGGGTGCGTTCGGGGGTGTCGAGGGCGTGGCTGACGTGGGGCTCGATGGCGATGGTGACGCCACGGGCGGCGGCGTAGTCGCAGAGGCGTCCCAGCCGCTCGACCAGAAGGTCTTTGGTGGCCTCCCAGGCGCCGCTCTGACCGCCGGTGGTGGTGTTGAGGGCCGGAGGGCCCTCGGGGCCGGCCAGGTCCACGCAGAGGTCGATGGCCCCGGTCAGGCGGCGCCAGTTCTCGGCGTGCTCGGCCGGGTCGGTGGCCAGAAGGCTGCGGTGGCCGGCGATGGCTGGCAGGCGCAGGCCGTGGTAGTCGAGGAGTTCGCGGAGGCGCCGGCGGGCGGCGCGGTCGAGGGTGTCGAGTTCGGTGCTCCAGCCGGGGATGACGGTCAATTCGGTGCTGTCGAAGCCGGTGCGGGCGATGACGGCCAGGGCCTCCTCCACCGGCAGCATCGGCATGCTCCAGGTCGAATAGCCCAGTCGCACAGATCGGCTCCTCGGTGGTGTTCTCGCCAGGGCAGGATAGCGCACGGACAGACTGGCTGTCAATGGGCCCACGGTCCCGCACTGCCCGGGGGTGGGTGATCTGGGTGATCGGCGCTGTGGGACTGGTCCCCTCTTGACAGGGCATTTGGTTGAAAGTATAATCGTTGCAAATTCAACTATCTGGGAGCGGTGAGGGCGTATGGACCCGCAGGCAGGGGTGGCGTCGGCGGGGACCGGTCGGGAGCGGAGCGTTGCGGTCCATCAGCTGCTCGGCCAGGCCTTCCTGATGCTGGACGACCGTGTCCGGCAGTACCTGCGACAGTATGGATTGACCCTGCCGGAGTTCAGTGTGCTCTGGCACCTCGAGGACGGCCGGTCGCTCACCCTGACGGAACTTAGCCGGCGGACGATCTGCGAGAAGAGTGCGATGACCCGCATTGTAGACCGTCTGGAGGCGCGTGGGCTGGTGCGTCGGGAGCGGACGCCGGGACAGGATCGGCGCCGGATCGAGGTGCATCTGACCCCCGCGGGGCTGCGTCTGCGGCAGGTGGCCGGGGCCGCCTACCTGGCGTTTGTCGCCGGCCTCTACCGGGGTCTGGCGCCGGAGGATCTGGCTGCGCTGGAGCGCCTGCTCTCCCGGCTCTGCGCCTCCCTGGAGGTCGGGGCGGCCCAGCAGGCCGTGGACCATCTCGTGGGGATGGTCCCGGGACGCGAGAGGGGGTGAGACGAGGGCTGGCATTCAGGTGGGCCGGTGTCCTCTCCGGTTCCTTGACGCCACCGGGCTGGACAATACGTGCTGATGGGCGGTCGGTGAGTCGTTCAGCAGGTTGTTGAAGGTTGCAGGTCCAGGAGGAGTGCCATGCAGGTTGACCAATGGAGCCGTCGTCGATTTCTGCGCCTGGCCGGGCTGATGGCCGCTGCTGGTGTGGTGGCGGCCTGCCAGCCGGCCGCGCCAACCCCCACGCCGGCGCCGAAGGCGCCGGCACCGCCAACCCCGACCGCGACGGTGGCGCCGGCGGCCCCGCCTTCGCCCACGCCCGCCGCCCAGGTGACCCCGAAGGCGGCGAGTGGGGTGCGGCTGGTCTGGTGGAGCAACTACGCCGAGGGCAGCGGCGAGCTGACCGCCCTCAAGGCGGTCGCCGAGGCCTACGCCCGGTCCACCGGCCACCGTATCGATCTCGTCACCGTCCCGTGGGATGAATTGCGGAAGAAACTGGCCACCGCCAGCCAGGCCGGCGAGGGGCCAGAGATCATGGGGCCGGTTCCCCACGACTGGTTCGGGGCGCTGGCCAAGCAGGAACTGGCCGCGCCGCTGCCGGCGGACGCGCTGGAGGCCCGGGATCAGTATTTGCGGGCCAGTCTGGACGCCGTCACCTACGGCGGGAAACTTTACGGCTTCCCTCTTTTTATCGAGTCCGTCGCCCTGATCCGGAACCGGCGGCTGGTGCCGCAGGCTCCCAAGACCTGGAGCGAGCTCCTGAGCGTCGCCAGGGAGCTGACGAAGGGTGATCAGTACGGGTTCCTGATGCCGATTCTCGAACAGTATCATACCTACGGCTTCATCACCGGTCACGGCGGGTGACTGTCCCACAGGTGGTGGGTAGGGGACTGGACAAGACGGGGCAGACTCTCCGGGAATACAGGTAACACACCACCACACCCCAGGAGGCCTGCCCTATGGCCAGGATAACCCTCCGCATCCCCGAAGTCACGCCCTCCCCCGAGGACCGGCCCTCCTCCTGCCCCTTCTGCTCC
>DAOUAE010000034.1:0-76906 GCA_034433795.1 Chloroflexota bacterium | reverse complement strand
GCCCGGCCGCTGCGGCGGACGATTCAGACGCTGGTGGAGGACCCGCTGGCCGAGGGGCTGCTGGCTGGCCGCTTCAAGCCCGGTCAGACCATCCTCGTCCGCCTCGACAACGGCGAACTCCGCCTGGAGGCCGAGGATCTGGTCACCGTCTCCTGACCCTCTCGAGCGATCGCACCGACCGGGGAGAGATTCTTCTCCCCGGTCTTTTTTCTTGCGCCGACCGCCGGTTTCGGGTATAGTCAGGGTCGAACAGATATTCGGGTCGGGCGATGAGCAAGCAGCGCCAGCGGACGGTCTTTGTCTGTCAGCAGTGTGGAAGTCAGAGTGCGCGCTGGCTGGGGCGCTGCCCGGAGTGCGGCGAGTGGAACAGCCTGGTCGAGACCGCCGAGACCCCCGCACCCAGCACCCGGTCGTGGGGGGTCCCGCGGAGCGCCCCGGTGCCACTGGCGGCCCTGCGCAGCGCCCCCGTCGAGCGCTGGCCCACTCCCCTGGGCGAGTTCAACCGCGTGCTGGGCGGCGGGGTCGTCCCCGGCGCCCTGGTGCTGGTCGGCGGCGACCCGGGGATCGGTAAATCCACCCTCCTCCTGCAGGTGGCGGCCGGGGTCGCCCGCGAGCGCGGGCCGGTCCTCTACGTCTCCGGCGAGGAATCGGTCGAGCAGATCAAACTGCGAGCCGACCGGCTGGGGCTCCAGTCCGACCGCCTCTTCCTGCTGGCCGAGACCAATCTGGACCAGGTGCTGGAGCACCTGACCGCTCTCCAGCCGCGCCTGGCCGTCATCGACTCGATCCAGACGATGTACCTGGAGGCCCTGCCAGCGGCTGCCGGCAGCGTCTCCCAGGTCCGCGAGTGCGCCATGGCTCTTCTGCGGGTGGCCAAGACCACCGGCATCCCGGTCTTTCTGGTCGGCCACGTGACCAAAGAGGGAGCCATCGCCGGCCCCCGCGTCCTGGAGCACATCGTCGACACTGTGCTGTACCTCGAGGGCGAGCGGTTCCACGCCTTCCGGCTGCTGCGGGCGGTCAAGAACCGCTTCGGTTCGACCAATGAAATCGGCGTCTTTGAGATGCAGAGTCAGGGACTGTGCGAGGTGGCCGATCCTTCGGGCGTCTTTCTGAGCGAACGCCCGGCGGCTGTCTGCGGCTCGGCCATCGCGGTGACGCTGGAGGGCACCCGCCCCCTGCTGATCGAGGTCCAGGCGCTCACCGCCACCACCGGGCTGGCCATCCCCCGCCGCACGGCCACCGGCATCGACACCGGCCGCCTGCTCCTCATCACCGCCGTGCTGACCAAGCGGGTCGGGCTGAACCTGAGCAACCAGGACATCTACGTCAACGTCGTCGGCGGTCTCTCCATCGACGAGCCGGCCGTCGACCTGGCGGTGGGCGTGGCCATCGCCTCCAGCTTCCGCGACCGGCCGGTGGCCGCCGACACGGTCCTGGTGGGCGAGGTGGGGCTCTCGGGCGAACTGCGTCGGGTCACTCAGGTCGAGCGCCGGCTGGCCGAGGCGGCCAAACTGGGCTTCCGGCGCTGCGTCCTGCCGGCCCAGACTGTCACCCCGACACTCCGGGCCGCCGTCTCTCTCGATCTCCTGCCCGCCCGCACCCTGGCCGAGGCGCTCGACCTGGCCACCGTCTAGCCGGCCAGCGGTCTCCTCCCACCCCTTCCCGAGCCCGGCCGACGGCTCAGGCCACCAGCGGCAGGTTCGGGTCCACGTCCAGCTCGAGGCCGGCCCGCTCTCCCCGCTGAAGGCGGAAGTAGCCGGCCGCCGCGATCATGGCGGCGTTATCGGTGCAGAGGCTGAGAGGCGGGACCACCACGGGCACCGGCACCCGCTCGGCCATCCAGCGGCGCAGGAGCCGGTTGGCCGCCACCCCGCCGGCCAGGAGCACCTGGCGGGCCCCGTAAGCCAGGGCCGCCCGTCGGGTTTTCTCGACCAGCACCTCGACCACCGCCTCCTGGAAGCTGGCGGCCAGATCGGCCACGGTGACCGTGGCGCCGGGCTCGTGGGGACGCAGGGTCTCCACCGCCCGCAGGACGGCCGTCTTCAGCCCGCTGAAACTGAAATCGTAGGTCTCGCCCAGCCAGGCCCGGGGCAGAGGATAGCGGCTGGGATCGCCGTTCTCAGCGGCCTGCTGGATGGCTGGTCCTCCTGGATAGCCCAGACCCAGAATGCGGGCGACCTTGTCGAAGGCCTCGCCGGCCGCATCATCACGGGTCCGACCCAGCCGCTCGTACTGGCCGTGGTCGCGCATGAGGATAAGATCGGTGTGGCCGCCCGAGACAATGAGGCAGACGACCGGGAAGGTGATCTCGGCCCCGGTCAGCCAGTTGGCGTAGATGTGCCCTTCCAGATGGTTCACGCCGACCAGGGGAAGATCACGGGCGAAGGCGATGGCCTTGGCGGCGTTTACCCCGACCAGGAGCGAGCCGGCCAGGCCCGGCCCCTGGGTCACGGCCACGGCGTCGAGGTCGGCCCAGCCCAGACCGGCATCGGCCAGCGCCTGCTCCAGCACCGGGACGATCCAGAGGACGTGCTGGCGCGAGGCCACCTCGGGCACCACCCCACCATAGGCGGCGTGCATCTCGGCCTGCGAGGCCACAATATTGGAACGCAGCTGGCGACCATCAGTCACAACCGCGGCCGCCGTCTCATCGCACGAGGTCTCGATTCCGAGAACGTTCATTCCGGTGTCACCTTCTGCCAACTCAAGCCCTGGTCCTGGCTCCGGTAGAGGAGGCCGAGGGCGACGGCGTAGACCGTGCCGGGCGGCGTGGGGTCGATGGCCACCGCCTCGACCAGGCGGTGAGGCAGGCCAGGGCCGGTCAGCTGCCAGGTCCGGCCCTCGTCGGTCGAGCGGAAGACCCCCTCGGGCGTGGCGGCGAAGACCAGCCGTGGGTCCTGGGGAGAGACGCTCAGCGCCAGGACGCGGGGTCCCTGGAGGCCGGTCCCAACCGGGCTCCAGAGGAGCCCACCGTCGGTCGAGCGCAGCACGCGCAGGCGCTCCGTCCCCAGATACAGGGTATCGGGCCGGCCGGGGACGCCGACCAGGGCCGTCACCTCGGTGTTGGGGAGGGGTGGGCCGACCCGTTCCCAGGACCGGCCACCGTCGCGGCTGCGGTAGACCCCCTGCCCGGCGATATAGGCGGTCAGGCGCTGGGGATCGTCTGGCGTCAGGGCCAGCCCCTGGACGGCCCCCTGGGCGGGCAGCCGCTCGCTGAGATCGGTCCAGGTCTGGCCGCCGTCGCCGCTCTGTTTGAGGAAGCCCGGGCCCGCTGCCAGGAGAAGGCCGGTGGCGGGGTCGAGCGCCAGAGCGCGAACATCGCCCACCGGCCCGCCGGGCTCCCACTGCCGGCCCAGATCGCGGGTCCGGTAGAGCCCCCGGTGGGTGGCCAGCCAGAACTGAGGTGGATCGCCGGGCCAGACGGCCAGGGCGTGGACGTGCTCGATGCCGGTGAGACCCCGGTCGGTGGCGCGGGGGCGGGTAACCAGAACGAGCCCGCCCACGAGCAGGAGAGCGACGGCCAGGCCCAGGAGGAGCGAGGCCCACCATGGCCAGGCGGCCAGCCGGTCGAGCGGCGAGTGTGGCCGGCGGAGGGGTGAGCGGCTGGTCGTCGAGCGTTTCATCGCGAATGAGGTTATATGAGGGCGGGGGCAAAGGCGTCAAGGCGGCGACGCGCCCGGCGGGCGGGCGCGTGGTGGGAGGACGGGCGCGTCAGGGCGGGCCGGGGCCAAGCGCTCGGCCATTAGGAGGGGTCAGCTGCAGTCGTTGCCGACTGTCGACCTCCCCCCTATCAACCAGGTCGTCTCCCTGGGGCCTTAGCCCTGTGGGCCGGAGGCCTCGTGTTGGGGCGGGCTTCGCACTTAGATGCGTTCAGCGCTTATCCCTGAGGAACGTTGGTTACCCGGCGATGCGACGGGCATCACAACCGGTACGCCGGCGGTTCCCCCACCCCGGTCCTCTCGTACTGGGGGCAGCACCCCGCAAGCCTCCTCACCCCCGCACCGGATAAAGATTCGACCTGGCTCACGCCGGTCTAAGTCCAGCTCACATGCCTCTTTCATGGGTGAACACCCCAACCCTTGGGACCGGCTTCAGCCCCAGGATGAGGCGAGCCGACATCGGAGGATCGAACCGCGCCGTCGATGGGGTCTCTCGGGCGCGACTGACCTCTTATCCCCGGGGAACTTTGACCCGATGCCGCCAGGGGCCACCTACGTGGACCCCCAAGCTTCACTAGGCCCGCCTTTCGGCCCTGCTCGGGCGGTCGCCCTCACAGTCAGGCCCCCTTGGACTATTAGCCCTTGCACGCTCCCCACGATTTCCATCCGTGTTGAGGGGACCTTTGGACGCCTCCGGTACATTTTCGGAGGCAGCCGCTCCAGCTAAACTGGCCACCTGGCACGGTCCCCGGCCGTCCACCGGCCGGGTGAGGGCGCGTGGGCCCCATACCAGGCTCCAGTAAAGTCCCACGGGGTCTTGGTGTCCGGGTGCGGGTCCCCCGCATTTTCACGGGGCCTTTAGTTTCGCCGAGGGCCTCGCTGAGACAGTGCCGGGGTCGTTCAGCCGTTCGTTCACGGCGGTATTTAGCCGCCAAGGCATTTCGCTACCTTCCGGTGGTCATGGTTACCACCGCAGCTACACCGGGGTTTCGGGGTCAACCCGACGCTCGTGGTCGAGCCGACCAGCCTTAGGTCCCGGCGCTGAGCAGGCGGCAGCCCCTATACAGCGCCTTACGGCTTGAGCAGGGACCGGTGTTTTTTGTAAACAGACGCCCCGGCGCGTTCACTGCGGCCGCCGGCGGCCCGTCGCCGACCGGGATCGAGCCGGCCGACGACCGACCGCCACGGCAGCCCCCACCCGCAGGTCGGGGGCACTCTTGCCGAGTTCCTTAGCGAGGTGTCGCTCGGCTACCTGTGGGCACTCGCCCTCGCCCACCTGTGTCGGTTTGCGGTACGGGCACCCCGTCCGCTGCCGCCACGGCTTTTCTCGGCGCCCTCCCCAGACGGATCGCCTGAGGGCTCTTCTCCGGGCCCGGCCAGACCGTGGCCGGGCCGAAGAACGTGGACGACCAGTCCCACGCCCACCCAGGGAGCACGCGTCACCGGAGCGGTCTGACCGCGTTTCCGCGGTCGCGCAGACGGGGTGGCGCCGGAATATCAACCGGCTCCCCATCGCCTACGCCTTTCGGCCTCAGCTTAGGCCCGGCTAACCCCGCGCTGATGCACAGAGCGCGGGAAACCTCGGGCTTCCGGTAGGCGGGTTTCTCACCCACCATACTCGCTACTCGTGCCGGCATTCGCACTGGGGCCACGCTCCAGGGCGCCTGCCGACGCCCCTTCATCGCTGGCCTCACGCTCCCCTACCGCCCGGTCGGTGGACCGGGCCCACGGCTTCGGTACCGGGCCTAGACCCGTCCATCTTCGGCGCCGGCCCGCTCGGCCAGTGAGCTTGCACGCACTCTTTGGTGGCTGGCTGCTTTTAAGCCCACCACCTGGCTGTCTGCGCAGGCCGACCTCCTTTGACTGTCACTGAGCCCGGATTGAGGGACCTTAGCCGGTGGTCTGGGCTGTTCCCCTCTCGACGACGGAGCTTATCCCCGCCGTCTCACTCCCGGGCTGCGGCCCCGGTGTTCGCAAGTTCGCCGGGGCGAGGGCGCACCCCCGCCCCGGCGGCGGCTCTACCGCCGGGGTCGACCGCCCGAGGCTGCACTGAGATGCATTTCGGGGAGAACGCGCTATCCCCGGGCTTGATTGGCGTATCACCGCTACCCACAGCTCATCCGAAGGCTTTGCACTGCCCACCGGTTCGGGCCTCCCGCTGATCCCAGCGTTCACCCTGGCCATGGGTCGCTCGCCCGGATTCACGTCCGATCCCCGCGACTGGCGCCCTCTTCGGACTCGCTTTCGCTACGGCTCCGGGGCTGACCCCCTTAACCTCGCCACGGAGACCGACTCGCCGGCTCATTCTACAAGACGCACGCCATCAGGGGCCCGTGGCCCCCTCTGACCACCTGTCGGCGCACGGTTTCAGGCTCTCTTTCACTCCCCTTCCGGGGTTCTTTTCACCGGTCCCTCACGGTACTGGTCCACTATCGGTGGAGGGGGTATTTAGCCTTGGAGGGTAGTCCCCCCAGCTTCCCACGGCGTGACCGTGCTCCGTGGTACTCGCGCACCCGGCCACGCGCGCTCCCCTTTCGCCTACGGGGCTTTCACCCTCTCTGGCCGCCGGTCCCACGGCTGTTCGGCTAGGGATGAGCCACGACGTGTGGGGTCGCCCCCGGCCGGGCCGCACAACCCCGACCCCCCGCCAGGGGTGGCCGGTTTGGGCTGTTCCCCGTTCGCTCGCCACTACTGAGGGAATCCCGTTTGGTTTCTGCTCCTCGGGGTACTGAGATGTTTCCCTTCCCCCGGTTCCCGTCCCCGGTGGCCACCGGGGACGCCCGGCGTTGCCGCCGGGCGGGTTACCCCATTCGGAGATCGCCGGATCACCGCGTGCAGGGCCGCTCCCCGGCGCGTTTCGCCGCCCGCCGCGTCCTTCGTCGGCCCCCTCAACCCCCAGGCATCCACCGTGCGCCTTGGTGAGCTTGGCACCGAGTGCCCGCTCCTGACTCGCCCGTCTGCAGTTGTCAAGGTGCACCCCGCCGGCCGGTCCACCTCCCGGCCAGCAGAGGAGTGGTCGGAAGCGCCCGCGCCCGATGGGCCTATGCGGGGTCTCCCCCGCCTTTTCCCTCCAGGGAGGTTCAGCCGCACGTTCCCGTACGGCTACTTTGCTACGCCTTCGTCCCGGTTCCCGAGCGTCTCCTGAGCCAGCCGGCCTTCCGATCCACCCGTGCCCGGGACGTGGCGTGCGATCTGTGTAGGGCCCGAGAACGTATTCACCGCCGTATCGCTGACCGGCGGTTACTAGCGGGTCCGGCTTCACGGAGTCGGGTTGCAGACTCCGATCGGAACCGAGGGAGGGTTTCAGGGATTCGCTCCCCCTCGCGGGGTGGCCGCCCGCTGTCCCCCCCACTGTAGCATGTGTGTGGCCCAGGGCATCAGGGCCACGCTGACTTGACGTCGTCCCCGCCTTCCTCCGGGTCACCCCGGCAGTCCCGCTAGAGAGCCCGGGGGGTCCCCCGGGGCGGGGGACCCCCCGGGCAACTAGCGGCGAGGGTTGCGCTCGTTTGAGGACTGAACCCCACACCTCACGGCACGAGCTGACGACAGCCGTGCAGCACCTGTGTCGGCTCCCGAGGCCCCGACCACAGAGGCTCTCTGGCCAGAGAGCATCAGGTCGGCTGACCTTTCGGCCGCCTACCACCGACAGTCAAGCCCTGGTAAGGTTCTCCGGTCTGCATCGGATTAAACCACATGCTCCCCCGCTTGTGCGGGCCCACGCCAATTCCTTTGGCTTTCAGCCTTGCGGCCGTAGTCACCAGGCGGGGTACTTGTCGCGTTGGCTGCGCCCCCGGGCCGGGCCCGAGGGCTAGTACCCACCGTTGACTGCGTGGACTACCCGGGTATCTAATCCGGTTCGCTCCCCACGCCTTCGCGCCTCAGCGTCGGGCCCGGCCCAGGAGACTGCCTTCGCCGCTCGGCGTTCCTCCCGATCTCATCGGATTTCACCCCTCCACCGGGAATTCCGTCTCCCTCTACCGGCCCCAAGCCGGAGGGTCTCCCCCGCTGCGCCCGGTTGAGCCGGGCGATTTCACGGGGGACTCCCCCGGCCGCCTACACGCCCTTTACGCCCAATAACTTGGGGCAACGGTCGCCCTCCGCGTGTCGCCGCGGCTGCTGGCACGCGGTTGGCCAGGACTTCCTGGGGTCAGATACCGTCCGGCGTCGTCTCCGACCGACAGGGGTTTACAGGCCGCAGCCCTTCCTCCCCCACGCGGCGTCGCTGGGTCACGCTTGCGCGCATTGCCCAAGATTCCCCACTGCTGCCCCCACGGTGGGACTGATGACCCCCGGTGGGGACCGGCCCGTGTCTCAGTGCCGGTCTGGCTGGCCGTCCTCCCAGACCAGCGACCCGTCATCGGCTTGGTGGGCCATTACCCCACCAACAACCTGATAGGCCGCGCGCCCCTCCGCAAAGGCCTTCCGGCTTTCCTCCCGGCGCCGCAGCGCCGGGAGCACATGCGGGATTATCCCTCCTTTTGGGAGAGGTATCCCGCCCTTGCGGGCAGGTCACGCACGTGTTACGCAGCCGTCTGCCACTCCCCCGGGGGGCAGACCCCCGGGGGCGTCCGACTTGCATGTGTTAGGCACGCCGCTACCGTTCGCCCCGGGCCAGGATCAAGCCCGCTGCTGTCGCTTCGCTGGCGCGGGCTCCGCCAGCCTTCGCCAGCCCTTCCGACCACTCTTCTGCTGTCAGGGTTCAGGGGACCGCCCCACCGGGGCTCCCATCAGACGGTGCCAGCAAGATGAATGCCAACCACTCCGGCCAGAGGCTGAGACACGGCCCCCTCTCGCCCTCAGACGCGATCCGCCCGCCGGGCAATCACCCTCCACCCGACCATACCGCCCGGGGAACAGGGCGGCCAGGCCAGGGCCCTGGCACGCCCCTTGCTGCCCTGGTCCGGTGCAGCCACCCCTCGACGGGAGAGGGAGCGATGACCTCAATCCGCGACCAGGAGATCGCCGGCCGCATCCTCCACGCCCTGACCCTCGACCCACGGGTCCACGCCGCCGACCGGATTCTGGTCCGGGTGGAGAGCGGCGTCGTCACGCTGACCGGCACTCTCCACTCGGCGACCGAAAAAGCGGTGGCCGGCGAGATCGCCGCCCGCGTCCCCGGCGTCCGAACGGTCGAGAACGCCATCACCATAGCCGGTCCCCCCTACCGTGAGAGCGACGAACTGGCCCACGCCGTCGAACAGGCGCTGGCGGCCGCCGGCTTCGACCTCAGCCGCCTCGGCGTCCGGGTTGTCGGCCGACGGGTCACCCTGGTTGGCTGGCTGCCCGACTGGGACAGCCTGAAACGGGCCCTGGAAGTGGCCGGCAGCGTCTTCGGGGTCCGCGAGGTCCGCAGCGACGTGGCCCTGGGGGAGGTCGCGCCGGAGGTCGCCCGTGAGCTCCTCGCCCCCATCGAGACCACCGGGGCTGGTGCAGTGGACGCCGCCCTCCTCAAAAGCCGGGTGCTGGAGGCCATCGGCGACGCCGGCATCGTCCTCTTCGAGCCACGGGTCCAGGTCGTCGACCGCACCGTCTACCTCGAGGGCCACGTGCGGACCGAGGCCGAGCGCCAGCGGGCCGAGCAGATCGCCCGTCAGGTGGACGGCGTCCGCCGGGTGATCAATCGCCTGGTCGTCGAACTGGAGGCCACCAGCACCGATCCCGATGAACTGCTGGCGGTGCAGGTGCTGGAGGCCCTGCGCCGGAGCGGCCAGGCCAGCCCCACCGCCGTCCACGTCAACGCCGTTCGCGGCACCGTCTATCTGCACGGCGAGGTGGACAGCCTGGAGCAGAGCCTGGCTGCCGAGCGGATCGCCCGGCAGGTCCCCGGCGTGGTGGACGTGGTCAACAATCTGCTGGTGGCCACCCGCACCGCCACCCGCTCTGAGGACAAGGGGCTGGTCCGCCGGCTCCGCCAGCGGAGGTGAGCCTGATGAGCGGCCAGGATGCGGCTCTCGAGAAAGCGGTCAAAGTGACCCTCGAATTCCACCCCCGGATCAGTCTGGCGGCCGTCCAGATCGAGGTCGCCCGGGTCAACGGAGCGACCGTGCTGCGCGGCGAGGTCAACACACTGGCCGAGAAACGTCTGGCGGGCCTGGTCGCAGCTCAGGTGCCGGGAGCGGCCCCGGTCCGCAACCTCCTGCGCCTGCGGGCGGTCCAGCCGATGCGCGACAGCGCAATCCAGGCCCGGCTCTGGGAGGAACTGGCCGACGACCCCAATATCGACGAGACTCTGCTCGAAATCGCAGTGCGACAGCGAGTGGTCTTCCTGCGCGGCTACGCGCCCTCGCTGGTGCGCAAGCGGCTCATCGGGGCCATGGCCTGGTGGGTGCCGGGGGTGGGCGATGTGCACAATGACATTGAAGTGGTCCCACCGGAACCTGACAGCGACGAGCAGATCGCCGAAGCCATCCAGATCATTCTCGACAAAGACCCGCTGGTCGACGAGAGCGAGATCCTGGTCATCGTCCGCGACCGGCGGGTACGGCTTCACGGAGCGGTGGACGGCGAGCCGGAAAAGAACGCCGCCGAGTTCGACTGCTGGACCATCGAGGAGGTCGTGGACGTGATAAACGACCTGGAGATCGTGCCCGGCCAGATCCCGGCCCATCGCCACGAGTTCGCCTGAGGAGGATCGCCATGGTCGGAACACCACCGCTGCCCGGCCGCGTGAAACCGACCTACCGCACCGCCAAGCGCTGGCAGTACGGGCCCTGGGCCGACTGGCGCTTCCCCAAACGCAAACTGCAGGTGGCCGAGGACGCCCCCGGCCTGCTCCTCTGCCCACGCTGCCACGCCATCTCCCAGATCAAGCGCTGGTTTCTGGACGAGGCCCTCTACCAGCAGTACCGGACCGATCCCCGGGCCCTCTTCGTCGTCTGTCCCGGCTGCGAGAAAATCGAGCGGGGGATCTACGAGGGACGCATCCTGCTCCTCAGCCCCTGGCACAAGACGCCCAAGGAGCACGTGCTGGGGCTCGTCCGCAACGAGGAGCGTCGGGTCTGGGAATCGAATCCTCTGGCCCGCATCGCCTCCATCGAGGACCGCGGCACGGAGGTCGAGATCATCACCACCAACCAGTTCCTGGCGAAACGGATCGGCCTTGAGGTGCGCAAGGCCTACCACGGACGGCTGCGCATCGACGACCTGGCCTACGAGCGCTTCGTGCGGGTCTGGTGGTACGGTGAATAGCGCTCAGCGGAAGAGGAGCGGCAGCCGCAGGACGTACGGCCAGAGGGAGACCTCGTCAAGGTAGACCTGGGTCAGCCGCTCGCTGTCGCTTTGCCAGAGATTGAAGATGAGGCGGACGGTTCGCCCCCGAAAGGCCCTCAGGTCCACCCGCTGGCGCTGCCAGCCAGCGGTCGGCCGGCAGAGCGGCGTCGGCGGGAGATCGGTCCGGCCGTTGGTCGCCTCGTCAATAACGATGATCTCGAACCGGTCGCGGGCACAGGTGCTGTCCGTCTCTTCGGTCGTCAGCCGGTAGAAGAACTCCAGCCAGAGGCTGGGGGCCGTGGCCGGCAGGGACAGCCGCTGCTCGACGGTGGCGTTTCCGCCGGCGCCGACATCGGCCCGAAACTCCGTGGCGGTCAGGACGCCCAGCCGCAGGGCCCGACTCCCCCGGAAGGCGACATCGGTCAGGACCGGCGGCATGGCCCCGCTCCGGCGCCAGGTCTGGTCGAGCAGCGCCGGGTCGCCCTCGAACCCGCCGTTCTGGATGAGCCCGCCGGCGGTGCTCGGCGGGAGCGCGCCGACCACCGTGGTTTCGGCATCGCCCGGATCGGGCGGCCAGGGCTCGAGATTGTTGCGGAAATCGCGGGCCCGCACCCGGAAGCGATAGGTGTGGCCGGTCTGGCCGCTGAAGGTGGCGGCGGTGGCCGGGGTGGCGGTCAGCCAGCGCTGCCAGCCGGTGCCGGCCGTGAGATCCTGGTACTCGACGTCATAGTCCATCACTCCCCAGCCGCCGGGGTCCTCACCGCTCCAGCGGACGGTGAAGGGGCTGGTCGTCTGGGCCGGCAGCGGTAGCACTCGCGAGGTCGGCGGCTGGCTGTCGGGAGGTGGTTCCTCGACCAGCAGCCGGGGACGGCCGCCGATGATGAAGTCGCGCGGGTCGCCGGTGAAACTGCGGTTGTTGGTGGCCGGAGCCAGGGTGAGCGTGTAGAGGCCGTTCTGGGCGGTCACCGTCTGGCTGGTCCCATCTGACTCGACCACCCGCGCGGTGGTGGTCACTGCCGGCAGACTTACGGTGGCCGGGCTGTCGGTCCGGCTCCAGACCACCGTGACCTTGCCCTGCGGGGTGCCGAAGATGATGCGCTCGACTGTCCCCAGAGGCTGACGGCTGACCGCGAAGAAGCCACCGAAGTAGCGGGCGGCCACCTGATAGGCGACGTAGGCCGGACGGGGCGAGCCGTCGTTGCGGAAGAGCCCGAAGGCCTCGCCGTTCCCGTCGTCGTAGTGCTGGAAGACGAAGACGCGCTCCAGGCCGGCCGCCAGCCCGTAGGCAAAGGCCTGGATGACGAAGGCTGCCTGCTCCTCGAGGGTGGCTGCGCCTTTGTAGTTGGGGTCGCTGCAGGAGACGAACGCCGGGGGCTCACCGCAGGCGGGGGCGTTGGTCTCGTTGACCCATAACGTCTTCCCGGCGACCCCGCGCTGGGCCAGGAGGGCCTGGGCCGAGCGGATGCGGTCGTAGAGGTCGCTGGGGCGGCTGTAGAAATGCCAGGGGATGATGTCGAAGTAGTAACCGTAGCGGGGCGCCTCGGGATCGCGGGCCAGTTCATCGAGAAAGGCTCGCAGCCAGGCGTGCTCGGTGCCGGTCCGGTTGGCCCACTCCCAGTACATCATGCCCCCGACCAGGATGCGCGCCTGCGGATCGGCCGCCCGGGCGGCCAGCGCCCCCACTTTGAGCAGGCGCACATAGTCGGCGACGCTGCCGCTCCAGAAGAGCGAGAAGTCGGGCTCGTTCCAGATCTCCCAGTGCTTGATGTGGTCTTTGAACTCCGAGACGGTGCGCCAGACGAAGCGGGCCCAGGGGTTGCTGGGGTTGGGCGGCTTGCCAGGCGCATAGCTATCGGTCCCATCGGCGAAGATGGGAGCGTAAAGGTTGCGCGGGGGTGAACTGGCGGCGCTGACCGGAGAGCGCAGAACGCTGAGATCGCCACCCTGGACGGCCAGCACTGCCCGGCGGTCGGTCAGCCGGGGAGCGGCGACGGCGAGCGCGCCGGCGGTGGCGTAGAAGCCTGGCGTGCCCAGAAGCACCGCGTCGATCTCCAGACCACGCTCACGGTCGGCCCGGACTGTGGCCCACACCCGGCTGTAGTCGAACTGGCCCTCGGCGCGCTCGACATCGGTCCAGTAGAGGGCCCAGCGGTTCCAGCGGGCACCGGCCTCGACGGCCTGGCCATACCAGACCGCCGGCGAGGTCTGCCGAAGTGGGGAGCCGCCGTCGGCGTAGCTGATGTGGACGATGCCAAACCGTCCATCAGGAGGGACCGCTGGCAGCGGCGTCACCGCCCCGGCAGCCGGACGGGCCGCCTGGCTCAGGAGCAGCCCTCCCAGAACGAGGATCAGGCCGAGCAGGACCCGGCGGCCGGGCCGCCGGGCCACGGGCAGCCACCACGGAAAGGGCCCATGACTCCCGGACATCGCCTCTTCCTCGCCAACCCGCCCCCAGACCACTCCCGCGGGGCGGGCCGGCCGAGTATGCCCGGCCCACTCCGGAACCGGCAATGGGAAGATAGGGCTAGAGGCCAGATCACGCTCCCGCCAACCGGGAGGCGCCGGAAGCGGCGAGCCGCTGGCTGAGGGTCAGGAGCGCGGCGAGGCGGGCCCGGCCTTCTGGGGGACGCCCACCGCCACCGCCTCGCGCAGCATCAGGAGAGCGCCCAGGGCGATACAGCCCAGGATCGCTGAGAAGAGGATCAGCCCGTCGATGCGGTAGAGGTCGGCGAAGGGACCAGCCAGTGCGGCGCCGAGCAACTGGCCCACTCCCAGGAAGACCGAGTAGAGGCCCATGACCACGCCACGCTCGGTGGCGTTGGCATCGGCGATGTCGGCCAGAAAAGTCAGAGCCGCCGGCGTGAAACCGCTCTCCAAGAAGATCCCGACGCCCAGCAGGGCCAGCCAGAAGACGATTTCACGGACATCGTCGGCCTGGCTGTGGTTCAGGCCGTAGAACGCCAGACAGCTCAGAAAGAGCCCGCCGATAGCGACCAGCATCACGGTCAGCTTGGGCACCCGCCCGAGCAGCCAGCCCCAGACCGCGATCCCGAGGGCGAAGGTCAGGGCGAAGCCGGCGAAGTAGAAGCCGAGGGCCGAGCCCGAAAAGCCGCCGGTCAGGAGCTGTCCATCGTCGGGGGTACCGTGGGCCATCTGGAAGACGCTGTGGGTGAACCAGGCCCCCAGGACCGCGTTGGCCGCCAGCCAGGCTGGGGCAAAACGCAGGAGCAGGCGGTTCTGGAGCAGACCGAGGTAGCGGCGCAGGCCCGGCTCGTGCACCGCCAGCGGCCGGTCCTCGGTGAAGCGCCAGAAGACCAGTCCGGCGATGGTGAAGATAACAAGCAGCGGGATAAAGCCCCGGCCGTAGAAATATGTCCAGAACTGCCCGCCGGCCACGAAACCGCTGGCCATGCCAGCGATGGTGGCGATCTCGAAGAAGCCCATCGCCAGCCCCCGCTGCTGGGTGGCGTCGGCGGTCTCGCTGGAGAGGTAACTCAGGCTGGAGGGTGCCGAAGCGGCAGTCGAGAGACCCTGGAAGACCCGGACTCCAAAGAAGGCGGCGATGGCCAGCGGGAGCGAGAGGACCCCGTGGATCACGCCAAAGAAGATGCCGGCCATCATCAGGCTGGCCAGACCGGCGAAGAAGGGACTCAGCAGAAGGAAACGCCGCGCTCCCAGCCGGTCGGTCAGCGCCCCGAAAATGGGCGCGCCCAGCAGCTCAGCGATGTAGAAGCTCGTCCCCAGAAGGCCGACAATCGTGGCCGGGATCGGCGCCACGGTGGTGGCGATGTGGGCCAGCAGCAGACCGAGCATGACCCCTTCGGCCGAGGTCCCGCAGCGCAGAAAAAATGTGCCGACGATGCAGCCCAGAACGGTCCGTTTCATCGTTCACCGACCCTGATACCGCCCCACCCGCACGGGGCCGTCTACCCCTCCCTGGGGCCTGCCCTCTAGGATAGCAGACCGGCCAGCCCTGTCAAGAACCTGTCAAGACCGCGCCGGCTTCTTTACGTATCACCATACAAACACCTGGCACCGGCTGGCAATACGCGGGTCTGGCCAGCGCCGGCCACAACCCGTATACTGGGACTGTGGCCGTCGATCCTCAGCCGTTTCTGCAGGCCCTGGACCTGCCACCCCCCAGGGGCATCACACCCCTGGCCGGAGGCCACGATACCCAGGTCTGGCGCCTCGACTGGCCCGACCGGCGGGCGGTCCTCCGCCTCTACCGACCAGAGCAGAGTGCAGCCGCCCAACGTGAGGCCCTGGCGCTTGCGGCCGCCGCCCGAGCGGGAGTTCCGGTCCCGCGTATCCTGGGCCAGGCGACCGTTGCCGGACGGCCGGTGCTTCTCCTCTCCTGGTGCCAGGGCCGGCCGCTTCTCCACGTCCTGCTGACCCATCCCTGGACGATCTGGCGGCTGGGCCGGCGCTTCGGAGCCGTCCAGGCGCAGATCCACGCCGTCCAGGCGCCGGCCGCTCTGCGCCCGCCCGCCAGGGACTGGATCGCCTGGGCGGGCCCCATGGCGGCGACCGTCCAGCACCACCTGCGCCAGCTCCCCCTCCGGACCGAGGCTCTCCTCCACCTGGACTACCATCCGCTCAACGTCCTGACCGACGGCCACCGCCTGACTGCCGTCCTCGACTGGATCAACGCCGGCGGGGGCGACCCCCGAGCGGACCTGGCCCGCACCGTGACGCTGCTCCGGCTGGCCCCCGCCCCACCCGGTCCTGGCCGGCGGCTTCTCTCCCCTCTGCGGGGGCTCCTGGAACTGGCCTGGCGGGCGGGCTACCGGGAGACGGCCGGAACCTTCCCCGCGCCGAGCGATCTCGCTCCCTTTTACGCCTGGGCCGGGTGGGTGCTGCTCCACGACCTGGCCCCACGCCCGGACCGGCCGGGCCTGCTCAGCCCAGCCGCCCAGGAGCGGGTTCGACGCTGGATCAGCGCCTGGCAGCGCCGGGCCGGCCTGGGCTGACGGTCTCCCTGGCACAACCCCTGCCGGTTGGGCCCGACAGAACGCCGGCGCACGGGACGGTCGCCATGCCCTCTATTCTGGCCAGTCTGCCGCCCGCACCCAAGATCGCCGTCCTCAAGCCGGGCGGGCTGGGCGACTTCCTGGCCACCACCCCGGCCCTGCGCAGTCTCAAGGCCGCCCGGCCCGATGCCCGCATCACCCTCATCGCCCGGCACGACCTGGTGGCGTTCTGCCGCCGCTATGCTTACCTGGAGCGGGTCGTCGCCTGCCCGCCGTTCCCCGGCGTGGCCGACGGCCCGGCCGAGAGCCCCGCGGCCCGGGCCGCGCTGGCCGCCCTGCGAGCCGAGCGCTTCGCCCTGGCCTTCCAGTGGGCGGGCGACGGCCGACACTCCAACCGCTTCATCCAGGCCCTCGCCCCCGCCCTGAGCGTCGGCAGCCGCACGCCCGACGCTCCTCCCCTCGACCTCTGGGTTCCGTTCACGCCCTACCGCCACGAGATCCAGCGCTTTCTCGACCAGGTGGCTCTGGTCGGCGCCCCACCGGTGGCCACCGTCCCTGACGTGCCACTCCAGCCCCGCGACCGGCGCGAACTCCAGGCCCTCGACGGCGGACGGCTGCTGGCCGCTCTCGACCGGGGCGGCGCCCTCGGCCTCAACCCCTGCGCCGCCGACCCACTCCGCCGCTGGCCGCCCGAGCGCTTCGCCGCCGTGGCCCGGGCTCTCTGGGCCACCGGCCGCTTTCAACACCTCATTCTGGTCGGCGGCCCCGGCCAGGCGCCCCAGACGGCCGCCGTCCGCGCGCTGCTCGGCCCTCTGCCCGTCATCGACCTGACCGGATGCCTCTCGCTGGGTGGGCTGGCCGCGCTGCTCGCCCGTCTGGATCTCTTCATCACCAACGACGGCGGGCCGGCCCACCTGGCCACCGCCCTGGCCGTTCCCACGGTCATCGTCTTCGGGGCCGGGCCGCCGGTCCGCTGGTGTCCGCCCTCCTGGCTCTGGCAGCGACCGGTGGCCGACTGGCACGCGCCCTGCCGACGGTTTCCCCCTGGCTGCTGCGCCGACCGGTCGGTGGCCCGCTGTCTGGAGGCCATCACCCCGGCGATGGTTATCGCCGAGGCCCAGCACCTTCTGCTCCTGCGCGACCGCCTGGGCCAGGCCCGGCGCGCACTGGCCGGGGACGCGGTATCATAAGAGCGATCATCGCATGGGAGCCGGCTGATGGTCGCCCTGGCCGAGCGGATCGCCGACTTCTTCGCCCAGCCAGTCTGGGCGGTGGTTGGCGCCTCGCGCGACCCCGAGAAAGAGAGTCACCAGCTGGTGCTGACGCTGCGGGCTCTGGGACACCGCGTCTACCCGGTCAACCCGCAGGCGCCGGAGGTGGCCGGTCTTCCGGCCTATCCGAACCTCAGCGCCCTGCCCGAGCGGCCCGACGTGGTGGTGATCGCCGTCCGGCCGGAACGCGCCCGGCCCTATCTTGAAGAGGCGGCCCGTCTGGGCGTCCGACGGGTCTGGTTTCAGCCGGGAGCCGACGACCCCGACGTGGTGGCCCTGGCCGAGCGGCTGGGGCTCACCGTGGTCCACCAGGCCTGCGCCCTGCTGACCTCCCGTCTCCGGCTGAAAGAGCGCTCGGGCGGCTAGCCGCCCGAGCGCTCGTGTTCTGGTTCACACGGGGTCCTCGGGCGTCCACTGGGTGTGGAAGACCCCGGGCCGGTCGATTCGTTCGTAGGTGTGGGCCCCGAAGTAGTCGCGCTGGGCCTGGACCAGATTGGCCGGCAGGCGCGCCTGCCGGTAGGCGTCGTAGTAATCGAGCGAGGCGGAGAGAGCCGGGCAGGGCAGCCCCCACTCCCGAGCGGTGATGACCGCCCGCCGCCAGCCGGTCTGGAGCGGAGCCAGCAGCTCGGCGAAGCGCGGGTCCAGGAGAAGGTTCGGCCGGTCGGGCTGGTCGAGAAAACTGGCCCGGATGGTCTTGAGCAGACGGGCCCGGATGATGCAGCCTCCCTGCCAGATGCGGGCGACCTCGGCCAGCGGGATCTGATACTGGTACTCGCGGCTGGCCTGGTGGAGCAGGGCGAAGCCCTGGGCAAAGGCGGTGATCATCCCGGCGTAGAGGGCATCGTGGAGGTCGCCGACCAGGCGCCCGTCGACCGTGGCCGGGGCGGGCGGCGCCGGGAGCAGGCGGGCGGCCTGCTCGCGCTCGCTCTTATAGGCCGAGAGGTGGCGGGCCCAGAGGGCGGCGTCAATGGTCGGCACCGGCACCCCGAGATCCAGCGCGTCCTGCGAGGTCCACCGGCCGGTGCCCTTCTGGCCCGCCTTATCGAGAATAAGATCCACCAGCGGCTGGCCGGTCTCCGGGTCAATATAGGCCAGAATGCGGGCGGTGATCTCGACCAGATACGAGTTCAGGGGACCGGCGTTCCAGGCGGCGAAGAGGGCGCTCAGATCGGAGGCCGATAGCCCCCGCACCACCCGCAGCAGGTGGTAGACCTCGGCGATGAGTTCCATAATCCCGTACTCGATGCCGTTGTGGACCATTTTGACGTAATGGCCGGCCCCGCCCGGCCCCAGGTAGCCGCAGCAGGGACCGTCCTCGGTCCGGGCGGCGATGGCCTCCAGCATCGAGGCGATCTGGGGGTAGACGCCAGCGGGCCCCCCGACCATAATGGCCGGACCTTTGAGAGCCCCCTCCTCGCCACCGCTGATGCCCACGCCGAAGTAGTGCAGGCCCCGCCCGGCCAGCGCCGACGCCCGCCGCTCGGTGTCGCGGTAGTGCGAGTTGCCCCCATCCAGCACGATGTCGCCCGGCGCCAGCAACGGCTCTATCTGCGCCAGCACCTCATCCACCGGGGCGCCCGCCTGGACCATCAACAGGATCCGCCGGGGACGCTCCAGCGCCTGGACAAACTCGGCGAGCGTGTAGGCTCCGTGGATGGGAAACCCTCGGGCCCGCTCGGCCAGAAAACGTCGCGTCCGCTCGGCCGTGCGGTTGTAGACGACAACGGGGAAGCCGTGGCCGGCGAGGTTGAGCGCCAGGTTCTCCCCCATCACCGCCAGGCCGATGACGCCGATCACTGCCATTGTTCCGCCTCCTCCGCCCCGACCAGACCGACGAGTCGGGCGATCATCTCCAGCGTCGAGAGATAGACCAGATCCGGATCGGTGAGCGCCAGCGCCTGGGCCAGCCAGACACCGGCGCCGGCCGGCCCCAGCCGTACCGTCCGCTCAAGGTGGGTCGCCTGTCCCGGCGTCTCCACCGTCAACCACTCGCCGTCCGGACTCCCCTCGAGCACCAGCTCGAGCGTCGGAAGCCGCAGACAGATCGCCAGCGGCGCCGCCGGCGAGGCGAAGACCAGGTCGGCCGCCGGACGGCCGGACGGGGCCACAAACTGCCATTCCAGCCCCTCCACCGTCCGCTGCCAGGCCACCGGCTCCCACCCCAGACAGGCGGCCAGCCAGCCAATGAACAGAAGACCGCTGGCCAGGCCGGACGAGCGGTCCGCCAGGGTGACGGTCACCTGGCGCAGCGCGGGCAGAGCCGTCTGCAAAGCCGGAATATCGAAGAGATCGGCCAGGAGTTTGCGCCAGGGGGTGAGCCCCAGCCAGCGCAGGTCACGCCAGTACGGGGAGACCGACCGCACCACCTGGGCGAGCCGGCCATAGAGCGGCAGCGCCCCTCCCAGGGCGCCACTGTCGATGATAACGCTCTCTGCCAGCGCGTTCACCTGACGAAAGAGGGGATGGGCGATAGGCAGCCATCGGGCCCACCAGACAGTCACCGGCAGGTCGGGCAAGAGCAGGGCCGTGACCACCGGACCGAAGTGGTGCTCGGCCCCTGGCGGCCCCTCGATAACGATCTGCTCGTGACAGACCTGATAGGCCCCGCCAGGCGGCAGGTGGCAGTGAGCGGTCAGCCAGGCCCGGAGCGGCCCGGGCGTCTCGGTCCGGACAAGGAGGATCGTCCGCATCGGGTGACGCAGAGTCAGCGGGATCAGGCTCTGGGTCACAGCGGGCAGATCGCTCTGCTCCAGGCCGGCCACCACCAGCGTTCGCACCCGCGCGCGGGTGGCCGGATGGTCGGGGCTCCCGACACCTTTCAAGAGTCTGTTCAGAGCCCGCTCGATCTCCTCAGGATCGAGCGGGGCCACCAGCGCCACCGTTCCAGCGGTGGCCACCTCCGGCGCCATCGTCCGTCCCTCCGGTGGGAGATGGCCCTCAGGGACGGCGCCATCGCCGTCCCTCGCGGGCGATGAACTCCTCGGCCGCAGCCGGTCCCCAGGTGCCGGCCGGGTATACAGGCAGGGGGCCGGGCCGCCGGGCCCAGCCCTCTAGGATCGGGGTCATGAGCGCCCAGGCCGTCTCGACCTCGTCACGGCGGGTGAAGAGGGTCGAGTCGCCGAGCATGCAGTCCAGCAACAGGCGCTCATAGGCCTCCGGGGCCTCGCTGCCAAACGAGGCGTCGTAGAGGAAGTCCATGTTGACCGAGCGGATGCGCGCCGCCGGGCCCGGCACCTTGGCGCCGAACTTGAGCGAGATGCCCTCGCCGGGCTGGATACGCAGCACCAGGACGTTCGGCTCCAGGTCGGCCGCCGCCTGGGCGAAGAGGACGTGCGGCGGTCGTCGGAACTGAATGGCGATCTCGGTCACCCGTTTGGGCAGCCGTTTGCCGGTGCGCAGGTAAAAGGGCGTGCCGGCCCAGCGCCAGTTGTCGATGTAGAGTTTCAGGGCGACGTAGGTCTCGGTGGTCGAGTGCGGGTCCACCCCTGGCTCCTCCAGGTAGCCGGGCACGTCCAGCCCCCCGACTGTCCCCGGTCCGTACTGGCCGCGGACCGTATACTGGTCGACCTCGTCGGGGCCGATCGGGCGGATAGCCCGCAGGACCTTCACCTTCTCGTCGCGGACAGCGTCGGCATCGAAGGCCACCGGCGGCTCCATCGCCACCAGGGCCAGGAGCTGCAGCATGTGGTTCTGGACCATATCGCGCAGCGCCCCGGCCTGGTCGTAGTAGGCCCCGCGACCCTCGATGCCGATGCTCTCGCTGACCGTAATCTGGACGTGGTCCACATACTGACGGTTCCAGAGCGGCTCGAAGATGCCGTTGGCAAAGCGGAAGACCAGGATATTCTGAACCGTCTCTTTGCCCAGATAGTGGTCGATGCGGTAGATCTGGCGCTCGTCGAAGACCCCGGCCAGGATGCGGTTGAGGGCCCGGGCGGTCTCCAGATCGCGTCCGAACGGTTTCTCGACGATGATGCGGGTCCAGGCATCGTTCGAGCGATCGCCGCCCAGCCCGGCCTGGCCGATCTGGTGGATGACCACCGGGTAGGCATCGGGCGGGGTCGCCAGGTAGTAGAGGCGGTTGCCGGCGGTGCCGTGCCGGCGGTCGAGGAGACCCAGAAACTCGGCGAGAGTCTGCAGGTCCTCCGGCCGGTCGTACTGACCGGAGAGGTAGTAGAGGCGGTCGGCGAAGCTCTCCCAGACCGCCTCCTGGACCGGACGGCTGCGGGAGAAGCGGTCGACCGCCGCGCGCATGAGCTGGCGGAACTCCTCGGTGGTGTACGGCCGGCGGGCGTAGCCCACGACCGCGAAGCCCGCCGGCAGGAGCCGCTCCCGGGCCAGATTGTAGAGGGCCGGGATGAGCTTCCGGCGTGTGAGATCGCCCGAGGCCCCGAAGATCACCAGAACATTGGGGGCCGGCGTTCGCTCGGCCTGCAGGCCGGCCCGCAGGGGGTTGGCGGTCGTCACCGTCTCCATCATCCGGCTCGCCGGCGTGTGCTGGAGCGATTATGGGGGATCGGCGGCCGATCTGCAAGGGGCGCCGGCGGCCGGGCGGAGCGCGCCGGCCCGTGAAGGCCGGGACGCCCCCTCACCCCGCGACGAGCGGTCGAGAAGGCCGCCGGGCTGACGCGGGCTCAGCCTGGCCGGGCCGCTTCGACCAGCGACTGGCCGGGCGTTGGGCCGACGGCTGGCCGCAGCGGCAGGCTGAAGGTGAAGCAGGCGCCCTTCCCCTCACCGGCCGATTCGGCCCAGATCCGTCCACCGTGCAGCTCGACGATCTGCCGGGCGATGGCCAGCCCCAGGCCGCTGCCCTTGACCCGGACGCCCCCGTGCTCCAATCGGGTGAACCGTTCGAAGACCTGGTCGAGTTTATCCGGAGGGATGCCCACGCCCTGGTCAGCCACGCTCACCGTCACGCTCTCCGGTCCGTAGGTGACGGTGACCGTGATCGTCCCGCCCTGGGGTGAGTAGTTCACGGCGTTGGTCAAGAGGTTCACCAGCACCTGTCGGATCCGGCCCGGATCAGCCACGACCGGGGGGCGCTCCGCCGGCCCCTCGCTGCGCACCACCACGGTGTGCGGCGGCCGGATGCGCAACTCGGCCACCGTCTCTTCCACCAGACGGTAGAGGTCGATGGACTCAGGCTGAATCCGGAAGCGCCCGGCGGAGAGGCTGGTCACATCGAGGAGGTCGCTGACCAGGCGGTCCAGTCGTTCAGCGGCCTCGGCCGCCTGTCGCAGAAAGACCGCCCGCTGGTCCGGCGGCGGGTCGGCGTACTCCAGAAGTTCAAGGTAGCCCCGGATGAGGGTCAGCGGGTTGCGCAGATCGTGGGTGACCATGCCCAGGAACTCGTCCTTGAGGCGGGCCAGCTCGGCCATCGCCGCCGCCTGGGCCTCGGCCCGCTGGCGGGCCTCCTCCTGGGCCAGCAGGCGGGCGGTGGCCCGGAGATAACTCCGGCGCAGGGTCAGAAAGAGCGCCAGCGCCAGGCCGAAGACCGCCCCGGCGATGACCAGTTGCACCTGGCGGAGGCCCGCGTGCAACGGCCGGAGGTCGCGGGCCACCCGCGCCACTCCCACCACTGTCTCCCCTTCGCGGACCGGCACGAACAGCTCCAGGACCTCGACAGCCCCGGCACCCGCCGCGCCAGACGAACCTCCGGCCGCATGGACGGCGTGTTCGGCCGCCCTGCCGGCCGGTTCCCCGTAGGCGCCCGCGTACCCCTTGGCCCGGGGAGCGACCGGCGTCACAAGAGCGGCGGCCGGCAGCCAGCGCTGCCGCTCCACGGGCTCACCGGCGACAACCCGCGCCAGCAGTGCGGGTTCGCTGAAGGACTGGCCGACCCGCGACGGGGCGTAGCTGTACATGATCAGGCCATCCGGGCGATAGAACTCAGCCTCCACGATATCGTAGACATCAAAATGCAGGCGGACAATCCGGTCGAAAGTAGCGTACTGATCCGGAGTCAGCAGCTGATGGAATACCCGGTGGTCGAACAGCGACTGAAAGTGAATTTCGACCGCCCGCCGCGTGCTCTCGTAGGTCTCGCGGTAATGGTAGGCCTGAACCCAGAACACCGTGAGCAGCGCCAGGGCCAGTCCGCCCACGATAAGCACCAGCGCCAGCAGGGCGACGAACTGGCGGTGCGGGGTCAGCTCGACGGTCAGACGATTATCAGGCGCTCGACCTTCCTTCATCGACCACCCGCAAACCGTTCCACCGCGCGCGGTCCTCTGCGGAGAATACGCACTCCGCCTTCTCGTGGATCTCGTCTACTGTAACTATCGACAGAAAACGGCAAAAATAAAGAGCGCGGGGCCGTGGCCCCGCGCTCCGGGCGTCTCGGTGCCGCCTCACTGCTGCCGGAGCACCACCACGGGCGGGACCGGGATCGCCTCGGTCTTCTCCTCCGGGCGCACCTCGATTTCGTTGATCACCAGCCGGACCTGCGGATGCCGGCGGGCGATCTCGGCCGCCGCCTCCCGGACCGCCGGGTCGTGGACAACGCCGCGCAGCGTCACCGTGCCGACAATCGAGCCGACCTCGATGGCCGCCCCGGCCGTCCGCGGATCGCTGGCCAGCGCCGACTGGACCCAGCAGACAATGGCCTCGTCGCTATTGAGATGGTTGTGGACATCAACCACGCCCTCGACCGTCCGAGCCACCTGCTCGGCCTGCAGCCGGTCCTGTTCGGTCGGCACGATCCCCTCCAGGCGTACGATCCCTCCCAGGACCGAGACCGCCAGCCGCAGCGCCCTGGTCAGCGGGTTCTCGGCCAGCGCCTGGCGCACCGCCTGCTGAATCTGCTGATCGCGTGTCACCTCCGCCTGAGCCATCGCCGACACCTCCTTTCGCTCGACAATATTCCCCGTCGAAAAAGGTACACGGACGACCCTTGGAGCCGGCTTAGCGGCCGGTTAAATCTCTCTTGGTCCCGCATCCGCCTGACCCGGGAGACCGCCCGGCCGATCACCATCTCAGCCCGCGCACCCCCCTTGGAGAGGCGGCGCCCACACCCGCTTGCAACCGGGCCGCGGCTGCGCTATACTGGCCAGCGGTGGTCCTGTGCTTGGTCCAGAGCGTGACGGCTAGGGCAGCCCGGCCAGACGCGTGTCCCGGCGCGCACCGCCGCAACGGCCTTGAGGTGTCCCTACCGCAGCGTGGTATGACCGGCCGGCCAACCAGTCCCGCAGGAGGTCTCAGGTGGCGTTCGTGGATAAGACCCTCAAGTGCCGTGAGTGCGGTGTGGAGTTCGTTTTCTCGGCGGGGGAGCAGCAGTTCTACGCCAGCCGTGGTCTGCTGAACGAGCCCCGGCGCTGCCCGGCCTGCCGGGCGGCCCGCCGCGCCGCCCAGAGCGGTGAGGCCGCCGGCTATGGGAACAGCGGCCCGGCCAGCCGCTCGCGCGAGCGGCACACGGTGATCTGCGCGGAGTGCGGCGCCCGGACCGAGGTGCCGTTCGTCCCGCGCAACGACCGGCCGGTCTACTGCAGCGCCTGCTACAATCGGCTGCGGGCCCGCCGCTAACCTGCCTCCGCATTCCCACGATCCGGTCTGCGGACCGACACGCAAGAGGATGACGGCGCTGGTGCCTGCCCGGCGTCCGTGATCATCCTGTCTTCCCGGCCTCGCCGCGCCTCTCGCGGGGTGAGCGACCGCGCCGGGACATCTTCTGTGTGTCCTTCTGGGAAAAGCCCGCCCCAGGGCCCGAAAGCCACAGGCGACCGCCCGGCAGGGATTGCCAGCCGGAGGCGCCCGGGCTATGATGGGGGCGACTGCCACGAGAGGGAGACAGGCCATGGCGGTACGGCGTCTCAAGAACTCGGTCGGTATCTGGGCGTTCGGGCCCACCCCCACGCGCTTTATGCCTGGCGGCTACCATCCCGAGGCGGCCCGGGAGTCTATCGTCGAGCGCACCGCCCGGGCAGTCAACGGCCTGGGGAAACTGGTCGACGGCTACGAGTTCCACTTTCCCGGCGAGATCAACGAAGACAACGTTGAAGAGATCAAGAAAGCCCTCGGCCACGCCGACATCTACGCCATCCCGCTGGGGCTTTTCTGCTACCCCGAGTACGGGCTGGGTTCATTTGTCCACCCCGACCCGAAGATACGGCAGAAGACCCAGGAGATGTGCCGGCGGGCCATCGACCTCTGCGCCGCCCTCCAGTGCAAGTTCCTGATCTGGCCCGGCGGCGAGGGCTACAACTACCCGTTCCAGATCGATTACGACGCCACCTGGACCTGGTTCATCGAGGGCCTCCAACAGGTCGTCGAGTACTGTAACAGCAAGGGCGTGCCGCTGTTGCTTGAGCACAAAAACAGCGAGCCGGCGATGAAGATTCTCATGCGTGACATCGGTATGACGATCTATCTTATTCGCAAGATCGAGTCGCTCGGCACCGATGTCAGCAACGTGAAGATCAACATGGACTGGCAGCACCTCATTATGAACGGCGAGAACCTGGCCGAGTACGCCGCGCTGCTCGCCCGCGAGAACCTGCTGGGGCACCAGCACGCCAACTCCGGCTGGGGCACGTTCGACGACGACAATATGGTCGGGGCGCTGCGCTTTATGGAGACGCTGGAGCTGGCGGTCGAACTCCAGCGGGTCGGCTACGGCCGGAACGGCGAGCGTATGGGCTTCGACCTCTTCCCCTACACCGAGGACCAGGTGGCGGCGGTCCGCCAGAGCGTTCTGGCCTGGGAGTTCATCGACAGCCTGGCCCAGAAGATCGATAAAGAGGCGCTGGCGGCGGCCAAGCGGCAGAAAGACGCCGTGCGGGCCTACCAGGTGGTCTTCGAGGCGCTGGGGCTGAACGAGGCGTTCGTCAAAGAGGTCTACGCCAGCCTCGGCTGAGACCCGGAGGGCGGCGATGGGCTATCTCCTGGGCATCGATATCGGGACCAGCGGCACCCGCGCGGTGGTGGTTCACCCGGAAGGGCAGGTCCTGGGGGCGGCCACCGCCGAGTACCCGATGGCCACCCCCTACCCCCTCTGGGCCGAACAGGACCCGGAGGACTGGTGGCGCGCCACCCAGACAGCCGTCCGTGGCGCGATCGCCCGAGCGGGGGTGGATCCGGCCCAGGTCGTGGGGATAGGCCTCTCCGGACAGATGCACGGGGTGGTGCTGCTCGACGCCGACCACCGGGTGCTCCGGCCGGCCATTCTCTGGTGCGACCAGCGCACCCAGGCCCAGTGCGACTGGATCACGGAGCGCGTCGGCCAGCGCCGGCTGATCGACCTCACCTGCAACCCGGCTCTCACCGGTTTCAGCGCTCCCAAACTCCTCTGGATCCGTCAGCACGAGCCGGAGATCTACCGTCGGGCCCGCACATTCCTCTTGCCCAAGGACTACATCCGCTTCCGTCTGAGCGGAACCTTCGCCACCGAGGTCTCCGACGCCTCGGGCACGCTTCTTTTCGACGTGGCCCACCGCTGCTGGTCGGCGGAGATGCTTCGCCTCCTCGATATCGACCCCGATCTGCTGCCGCCGGTCTTCGAGTCGCCCGAGGTCACAGCCCACGTCTCGGCGGCCGGCGCGGAGGCGACCGGTCTGGCGCCGGGAACGCCCATCGTCGGCGGCGCCGGCGACCAGGCAGCCGGTGGGGTCGGCAACGGCATCGTCCGGCCGGGCCTGGTCTCCTCAACCATCGGCTCCTCGGGGGTGGTCTTCGCCTACGCCGAGCGCGTAACCCTGGACCCGCTGGGGCGGGTCCACACCTTCTGCCACGCTGTGCCCGGCGCCTGGCACGTGATGGGCGTGACCCAGGGGGCCGGGCTTTCCTTACGCTGGTTCCGCGACAACTTCGGCGACCAGGAGACGGCCCTGGCCCGCTGGCTGGGCCTGGACCCCTATGAACTGCTGACCCGGGAGGCGGAACAGTCGCCGCCGGGCGCCGAGGGCCTCTTCTGGCTGCCTTACCTGATGGGCGAGCGCACCCCACACCTCGACGCCACCGCCCGGGCGGTGCTCTTCGGCCTCACCGCCCGCCACCGCCGGAGCGATGTTCTACGCGCGATCCTGGAGGGCGTGGCCTACAGCCTGCGCGATTCGCTGGAGATCCTGCGGGAGATGGGCGTGCCGGTCGAGGAGATCCGGGCCTCGGGCGGCGGCGGACGCAGCGCCCTCTGGCGCCAGATCCAGGCCGACGTTTTCGGCTATCCGCTGACCACCATCAACGCCCAGGAGGGGCCGGCCTTCGGCGTGGCCCTGCTGGCCGGCGTGGGCGTGGGCCTCTACCCCGACGTGCCGAGCGCCTGTGCGGCCACCATCCGCGTCACCTCGACCACTCACCCCATCCCGGAGAATGTGGCGGTCTACGCTCGGGGCTACCAGGTCTACCGCGCCCTCTACCCGGCGCTGAAGGCCCAGTTCGCTGCCGTAGCCGATCTGGTGGTCCACCTGCCCCGACACCCGGAGTAACGCCCAAGGTCGGCGCGCCGGTCGCATCCGTCCAGCCGCGCCACACCCGCGCGGCCGGGGGCATGCCCCGGAGCAGCGCCCGGGCGTCGGGGGCGGTCCTCGAGTTTGTCTTGGCGGGGGCTGGACCGCGTGGTATCATCGGAAGCTGAACGGTGTTGTATAGCATGGGTCACCGCCGACCGGCCACCGAGGGCGACCGCTGGTGAAAGCGCTGCAGTTCGTCCAGAGTATCCCCCGCTATAGCCTGACTCGCGCCCTGGGCTGGCTGCTGCCGGCCATCTACTGGAGCCCGCTGGCCTGCCTGCAGCTGCGCGAGGTGCCTGAACCATCCCTGCCCTCGCCGGAGTGGGTGCGGATCCGCACCCGCTACGGAGGCATCTGTGGGAGCGACCTGCACATCGTCCTGCTTCAGAGCAGCCCGGCGACCTCGGTCTTCGCCTCGTTCCCCTTTACCCTGGGCCACGAGAACACCGGGACGGTGGCCGCAATCGGAGCGGCGGTCACTGACCTCCGGCCGGGTGACCGGGTGGTGGTCGAGCCGCTCCTGGGATGTCGGGCGCGGGGCTTCACCGACCCGTGCCCCGCCTGCCAGCGGGGCGAGACCAACCGCTGCCAGCGCTTCACCGAGGGGATCATCGCCCCCGGCATCATGATCGGCGCCTGCCGCGACACGGGTGGCAGCTGGGCGCCCTTTTTCGTGGCCCACCAGAGCCAGGTCTTCCGCGTCCCGGATCACCTGAGTGATGAAGAGGCCCTGATGGTCGAGCCGTTCGCCGCCGCCCTGCATCCGGTCCTGCGGTTCCCCCCCCGCGACCACGAGACCGTGCTGGTGATCGGGGCCGGGGTCATCGGCCTCTGTCTCATCGCCGCCCTTCGGGCCATAGGGAGCCGGGCCCGAGTCATCGCCCTGGCCAAGTACGGCTTCCAGGCCGACCTGGCCCGGGCGCTGGGGGCGGACGCGGTCGTCCGGCGGCAGGGCGCCTACGACCGCCAGCTGGCCGACCTGCTGGGCGCACGTCTGCTCCGTCCCATTCTGGGGCCGGCGGTGCTGACCGATGGGGCCGACCTGGTCTACGACTGCGTGGGCTCGGCCGGCAGCCTCAGCGACGCGCTGCGCCTGGCCCGAACGGGGGGCCGGGTGGTCCTGGTGGGGCTGGCCGGGCAGCTGCCGGCCATCGACTGGACTTGGGTCTGGCTGCGCGAACTGACTCTCTGGGGCGCCTGCGCCTATGGCGTCGAGCAGATTGAGGGAGAGACGGTTCGCACCTTCACCCTGGCCCTGCAGCTGTTGAGCAGTGGCCGGGCGCGGTTGGGCCACCTCATCACCCATAAGTTTCGTCTGGACGAGTACCGGCGGGCCCTGGCGACGGTGGTCCAGAAGGGCCGATCCGGCGTCGTCAAGGCTGTCTTCGCCTTCGACTAATTCCGGAGAGCCGAGGGAGCAATGCTGGAACGACCGTGTGCCCCTGACCAGACCCCCCGAACCTTTGCCCTGCACGGGGTCCGCGACGCCTTTTTCGCCCGTGTGGCCCCTCGTCTGATCGAGGTCATGCGCGCCCACGGGTACGACCAGGACCCGGAGTACGGTGACGAGACCAACATCGTCTTCTACTTCCCCGGCCCGGAGCGCCCCTACGGGTTCTTCCGGCGCGGCAAGCGCAACTTCGTCATCGCCGTCGCCCAGATGCCCCCCATGGCCGCACTGCCGGCCACGATGCCACGCCCCTTCTACTGGGTGGTGACCGAGACTGCGGCCAACCTGGGTGCCCTCTTCGTGCCGACGCCGGAGGGCGAACGGCTCTGCTTCATCACCCCCGAGCGCGGTTACTACAGCGTCCAGACCACGCCCGAGACCTTCGCCGAGGCCCTCTTTGTGGCCATCGAACCGCTGGCCCGCGCCCGGCTGCTCCTGCATTTTGAGATCGCCTTCGACCTGCCCGAGGCCGTCTGGGAACGAGCGGCCCCGGTGCGCGAGCAGATCCGCCAGGCCGGACAGTGGCTTCACGCCCGGGGGCTCTTGCCCGACCCCTGCGACGACGAGGACATCCCGCCCAAGACCCGCAGTTTCCTCTGGCACATGTTCCGCATCACCGGCATCTCCTACGGCAACATGAGCGCCCGTGACCCCGAGGGCGCCGGCCTCTGGATCACCGCCAGCGGCATCGACAAGGCCCGGATCGATCCCCATGGCGGCGACGTGATGCTGATCACCGGTGTGGACCCGGAGACCAGTCTGATCCGCGTGCGGATGCCGGTCCACCTGGAGGGCCGGCTGCGGCACCGCCGGCCCTCGGTCGACTCGGCCGGCCTCTGGTGGGTCTACCAGGCCTTTCCGCAGATCGGCTGGATGCTGCACTTCCACGGCGACGTCGTCGACACCGAGGGAACCGTCCTGACCGATTTCAACTACCCCTGCGGGACCGACCTTGAGGGGCAGGCCCTGGTCCGCGGCTTCGGACTGGTGGACAACCCGGCCCTGGCCGTGGTCCGCATGCCGTTCCACGGCTGCTGGGCCTCGGGCGGGGTGACCGACAACGGCTTCGAACGGGTCTACGCCGAACTGACCCGGCGGGGAACGGTCAGCACGCCACCCCTCTCAACCGTCGGACTGCTGAGCGTCGATGAGATCCGGGCCCTGGCCGGGGTCGTCCGCCGACACTAACGGAGCCTGGCCGCGCGGGAGGAGCAATGGCGAACCAGAAACTCATCGGCATTCAGGTCGGCGTCATCTCCTTTCTGGACGAGGGGCTGGAGCCCGTCCTCGATCTCTTCCAGGAAAAGGTCGGTATCAACGCCCTCTTCCTGGCCAACATGACGTTCACCCTGGGAACCGGCGGCCGGTCGGCCGGCCCTCTCCCCGACCACGGCGTCCAGGAGCGCACCGATCACTTCCGGGGTGGGGCCTTCTTCCAGCCCCACCCGCCGCATTACCAGGGTCTTCCCATCGGCGACTTCCGGGCCCCCGACCCGGAGTACCGGCGCGACGTTGACTACACCGCCTGGGTGCTGGAGGCGGCCACCCGCCGGGGCCTGGCGGTCTTCCACTGGTTCGAGCCGGCGGTACCCCGGGCCATGCAGTGGGTGCCGGGGCTGGCCCGGCTGGGCGAGGTGGACTGCTACGGCCGGCGCCGGCCGACGGTCTGCATTAACCACCCCGATTTCCGGGCCTGGACCTTCGCCATCGTCGAGGACCTGCTGATGAACTACCCGGCGGCCGCCGGCCTGATGTACGGATCGGAGCGCCGGGGTCCGCTGGGGCTGGCGCTCCAGGGGCAGATCCCCTTCTGCTTCTGCGAGCACTGTTGTGCCCTGGCCCGCGAGCGGGGGATCGACCCGGAGCGCGCCCGCCAGGGGTACCGCGCCCTCTGGGAGTATCTGCAGACGCTGCGCCAGGGAACCGTCCCGCGCGACGGAGCCATGGTCGGCTTTCTGCGGCTGCTGATGCGCTACCCCGAGATCGTCAGCTGGGAGGCGCTCTGGGCCGAGCGGCATCAGCGCCTCCACCAGGAGATCTACGGGCTGGCCAAGGCGGTGGCGCCCGACAAGCGGATCGGCTGGCACGTCTGGCACCACCTCTCGTTCTCACCGCTCCTGCGAGCCCAGTGGGACTACCAGGAGATCCGCCGCTACGCCGACTTTCTCAAGCCGGTGGTGTACAATAACTGCGCCGGACCCCGCTTCCACACCTACCTGCGCAACCTGCACGAGACGATCCTCCGCGACAGCACTCCCCAGAAGACCTGCCCGGTCATGTATGACTTTCTGCAGCTCGCCGAGCGGCCCTACGACGAGATCTACACGGCCGGCTGGTCGGGCGACTACGTCCGGCGCGAGACGCTCCGCTGCCTTGAGGGCGTCAACCGTGAGATCCCGGTCTGGCCCGGGATCGATATCGATATCCCGACGCCACCCGACGCCAAGAAGACCACGCCCGAGGATGTCAGGGCGGCCATTCGGGGGGCCGCTGCGGCCGGGGCCGACGGCGTCATCCTCTCGCGCAAGTACTCCGAGATGCAGACGGCCAACCTGCTGGCTGCAGGGGAGGCGCTCCGCGAGGTCGGCTGGCGCTGAGAGGCGGTTGACAGGCGCCCGGTGATAGCGTATTCTGAGACCTGACCGGCGGTCTCCCCGGTTGGGGGATAGATGCCGGCCGAGCGCCCGGTCGGGCCGGGCAGGCAGGGGGGAAGAGCATGGCCATCCATGTCGACCGGCGGACGCTGTCGGCGACCGCCCTTCTCGATATGTACCGCAAGATGGTGACCATCCGGCAGTTTGAACTGAAGGTGATCGATCTCTACAACGAGGGCCTTATCCGCGGCTCGACCCACACCTACATCGGCATGGAGGCCATCGCCGTCGGCGCCTGCGCCGCCCTGCGTCCCGACGACTACATCACTAGCACCCACCGTGGCCATGGCCACTGCATCGCCAAAGGGGGACGGGTGGACCTGATGATGGCCGAGCTGCTGGGCAAGGCCACCGGTTACTGCAAGGGCAAAGGCGGCTCGATGCACATCGCCGACGTCGAGGCCGGCATCCTGGGAGCCAACGGCATCGTCGGCGGAAGCATTGGTATCGCCACCGGCGCCGCCCTCTCGGCCAAGATGCGTCAGAGCGGCCAGGTTTGCATCTGTTTCTTCGGCGACGGCGCCATCAACCAGGGCATTCTTTACGAGTGCGCTAACATGGCCGCCATCTGGAAACTGCCGGTCATCTACCTCTGCGAGAACAACCAGTACGCCATGTCCACCCATATCAGCTATGCCGCCTCGGTGCCCGACCTCTCGATCCGGGCGGTGGCCTTCGGCATGCCGGGGATGGCGGTGGACGGCATGGACGTGCTGGCGGTGCACGATGCGGTGCGCCAGGCGGTGGAGCGGGCCCGGGCCGGCGAGGGGCCGAGCCTGATCGTGGCCAACGCCTATCGCTTCGAGGGACACAATGTCGGTGACACCCAGGTCTACCGGACAAAAGAGGAGGTGGAGCGCTGGCGCGAGCGCGACCCCATCGTCCTCTTCCGCACGCTGCTGCTGGAGGACGGAATCCTGACCCCGGAGAGCGCCGAGGCCATCGAGCGGGAGGTGGCCGAGCAGATCGAGGCGGCCGTCGCCTTCGCCAAGGCCAGCCCTGAACCTCCGGTCGAGTCCCTGCTGGAGGACATCTACGCATGAGGGAACTCCACTACTGGCGGGCGCTGAACGAGGCGCTGCGCGAGGAGATGCAGCGCGACGAGCGGGTCTTCCTGATGGGCGAGGACATCGCCCGCTGGGGCGCTGGGGGCGGCATCTTCGGCGTGACCCGCAATCTGGTCAACGAGTTCGGGCCAGACCGGGTCCGCGACACCCCGATCTCCGAAGAGGGGATCGTCGGTATCGGCGTCGGAGCGGCGGTGACCGGTATGCGGCCGGTCATCGAGATCATGTACATCGACTTCCTCACCCTGGCGATGGACCAGGTGGTCAACCAGGCCGCCAAGATGCGCTATATGTTCGGCGGCAAGGCCAAGGTCCCGCTGGTGATCCGAACGCAGGAGGGCGCCGGTCGAGGGAATGCCGCCCAGCACTCGCAGAGCCTGGAGGCCTGGTTCGTCCACGTGCCGGGCCTCAAAGTGGTGGTGCCCTCGACCCCGGCCGACGCCAAGGGACTGCTCAAGAGCGCCATCCGCGACGACAACCCGGTCATCTTTATCGAGCACAAATTGCTCTACGCCACCCGTGGCCCGGTGCCGGACGGCGAGTACACCATCCCCCTGGGGGTGGCCGATATCAAGCGGCCCGGCCGTGACGTGACCTTCGTCGGCATTCACACCCTGGTCCATCGCGGCCTGGCGGCCGCCGAGAAACTGGCCCAGGAGGGGATCGAGGTCGAGGTCATCGACCCCCGGACGCTCTACCCGCTCGACATTGAGACCATCGTCCGGTCGGTCAAAAAGACCGGGCGGCTGGTCATCGGCCACGAGGCGCCCCAGCGCGGCGGCGTGGCCGCCGAGATCGCCATGCAGGTGATGGAACAGGCCTTCGACTACCTGGATGCGCCGATCGTCCGGGTCTGCGGGGCCAACTGCCCCATCCCCTACAACCAGACGCTGGAGCGGGCGGCCATCCCGCAGGAAGAGGATATCATTCGGGCGATCAAGAGCATCGTCTAGTCTCTCAGTTCTTGCCGGCTGCAGGCATTCAACGCCCCCGGCGACGTCGCCGGAGGCGTTGTGCTTGACCACGTGTCCCGAGAGAGGAGGGGCCGTTCCCCCCTTGACGCTCTCAGGCCTCGAGGGGACGCCGCCAGCGGCCGGCCTCCGGGTCGCCATCGGGCAGGGCCAGAGCGTCGAGCTGCGGCCAGAGGTCGTCCGGGATGGGGATCTGCGCCAGTTCGATGGTCTGCCAGATACGCTCGGGTCGCGTCATCCCGACGATGGTTGAGGTGATCCGCGGGTCGCGCAGCGAGAACTGGAGGGCTGCCGCCGCCAGGGGCACGCCGTAGCGCTGACAGAGGGCGGCCATCTGGCGGACCCGCTCGACGATCGCCGGCGGGGCGTCCTGGTAGGCGTAGCGGGGGTAGGCGTCGGGCCCTTTGGCCAGGATGCCGCTGCCGTAAGGCGCGGCGTTGACCACCGCCAGTCCCCGCCGATAGGCCAGCTCGATGAGCGGCTCGGCCGTCCGGTTGATCAGAGTGTAGCGGTTGTGGGTGATGACCGCCTCGAAGGCCCCGGTCTCGACATAGCGGATCATCAGGTCGATGGGCCCCCCGGCCACCCCCAGATGCTCGATGACCCCTTCCTCCTTGAGGCGCTGGAGAACCGCCAGCGGGCCGCCGGGGGCCATGACGTTCTCAAACGTGGTGTGCTCGGGGTCGTGCAGGTAGACGATCTGCAGTCGGTCGAGGCCGAGGAGACGCAGGCTCCGCTCGACCGAGCGGCGCATCTGTTCGCCGCTGAAGTCGCCCGTGCGCAGGTCGCGGTCGGCCTTGGTGGCCAGGACGTAGCCGGGAGGCAGCCCGCCCAGTTCGCGCAGGACAAGGCCGATCCGTCGCTCGCTCTCCCCATCGCCGTAGGCGGCAGCGGTGTCCAGGAAGTTGATCGGACTGCGGAAGACCTCGCGGATGGTGGCCAGGGCCTGCTCCTCAGGTACCGCGTAGGCGAAGGTCTCGGGCATATTGCCCAGGGGGGCACAGCCCACGCAGATGGGGGTCACCAGGAGACCGGTCGGGCCGAAGGGGCGCTTGGGCAGGGTCGCCGACGGTTGGGCCATCAGTGGACCTCCTCACCACGGCAGCGTCCGGCCGGTGTAGCGCCGGCCGATCTCGGCCGCCTCGCGGGTGGCCGCCCCGATCATCACGCCCTCCTGGATCATGGCGATGACGTTATCCGGACGGACCTGGTTGAGGAAGAAGAGATTGTTGGCTTTGCAGGCGGCCAGCACCCGGGCGCGGGCGGCCAGCATCTCGGGCGGATAGGGCTCATCGTGGCGGTTCGGGTAGCCGAACGACATGCCCATATCCCCCGGACCCCACTCGGCGAAGGCGATCCCCGGGACGCGGGTGGTCTCCTCGGCCCGTTCGAGCGCCCGCCGGTTCTCGATCTTGATTCCCAGAATGATCTCGCCCTCGGGGTTGAGCGGCCAGACATCGGCTTTGGCCAGGTACTCGTCCACCGAGACGCCCCAGACAGCAGCGGCCGTGGCCTGGCCACCCGAGCCCCGCCGGCCCTCGCCCAGCCCCGCGCCCACACCGATCCGGTGGAAAGGATAGCGTGCCGCCTCGACGAAGGCCCGGACGGCCTCGGGCGATTCGGCGTGGCAGAGGAGCAGGCCGTGGACGCCGGTGGCCAGGACCTGCTTGATCATCCAGGCGTTGGCCCGGACCGACTGTTCGTCGGTCCCCTCCATCGGCAGAGTGACGATGACCGCCGGGGTGCGGTGGCCACTCCGCGTCGGCCCGCCGGCCGCCAGACCCCGCATGAAGGCGGCCAGCCGGCTGACATCGAAGGGATGGTGCTCCATATCGTAGGTCAGATAATCGGCCCAGGTGTGAGCCAGCCGCAGCCCTCCTTCAAACGAGCGCTCCTCCTCCGGGACGCCGGTGTAGTAGACAGGCTGGCCCTGGGCCAGCAGGTCGATCATGCGGTTGATGCGCGGCATCGCTCCTTACCCTGACTGGCATTGTGCGGGGCTCAGTGTAGCACAGAACCGAGAGGGATGCTAGAATAGCCCCTGCCTATCTTTCTGTTCAGGAGGCCGGATGAAGATCGTCCTGTGGCGGCGTCCTGATGACGAACGGCTGGCCGCGCTGCGGGCCGCCTTCCCCGACATCGAGTTCGCCTGGCCGACTGAGGAGCACCCACTGGTCGAGGTGATCGCCGACGCCGACGCCTACATCGGCTGGCTGGGGCCGGAGGAGTTCGCCGCCGCCCGGCGGCTGCGCTGGGTCCAGTCGCACAGCGCCGGGGTCGAGTGGCTGCAGCGCGTGCCGGCGCTCGTTGAGAGCGACGTCATCGTTACCAACGCCCGCGGAGCCCACGCCGATACCATCGCCGAGCACCTCTTCGCCATGCTCCTCTACTTCACCCGCGACCTGGGTTACTTCAATCGCCAGAAGCAGGCCCGCCAGTGGGATCGGGGAGGAGGCGCCGCGCGTCTCACCGCCCTGAAGGGCCTGACCATGGGGATCGTGGGGCTGGGCAACATCGGCCGGGCGGTGGCCCAGCGGGCCCGGGCCTTCGGGATGGAGGTCGTCGCGGTCGACGTGCAGCCGGTTGAGGCGCCGGGTGTCTCGGCGGTCTGGGGGCCGGAGGGCCTGCCGGACCTGATGCGTCGGTCCGACGTGGTCAGCATCTGCTGCCCGCTCACGCCGGAGACGCGCGGTATGATCGGCGCCGACCTCCTGGCCCTCCTCAAGCCGACCGCTTACCTTATGATCGTCTCGCGCGGCGGCATTGTGGACGAGGCGGCTCTCCTGACCGCCCTGAAAGAGCGCCGCCTCGCGGGGGCCGGGATCGACGTCTTCGAGACCGAGCCGCTGCCGCCGGAGAGCCCGTTCTGGGACCTGGACAACGTGATCATCACCCCGCACATCTCAGCCGCCTCACGGCTGACGGCCGATCTCCTCTGGCAGATCATTCACGAGAACATCGGCCGCTTCCAGCGGGGCGAGCCGCTCATCAACGTGGTGGACAAGCGTCGGGGCTTTTAAAACCGGCCGACTCGACCCGCTGGAGACGCTAGGCCCGGGCGGCTGCCCCCAGTTTCTCAACGAACCAGGCCACGATCGCCCGGGCCATCTGCTCCATGGCCGCCGGCTCCTCGAAGAGGTGGCCGGCCCCAGGCACGGTCACCCAGCGCTTCTCGGCCGGCCAGAGACGGTAAAGAGCCTCGGCCTCGGGGAGGATAACGGTATCGGCCGCCCCGACGATGATGAGCGCCGGGATAGTGCAGCGGGCGGCGTAGGGCAGGACGTGTCCCACCCGCGGACTGCGCAGGGCCAGGACCCGAATGCGCGGGTCCTGGACAGCCCGGACGATCGCCACCGCCGCGCCGGTACTCGACCCGCTCACCCCCAGCCGGCCGGCATCGACCCGAGGGTGCTGGGCCAGGAAGTCGAGGGCCGCTCCCAGGTCGTCCACCTGCTGCTCCAGGGTCGACTCGGCCAGCGTCCCCTCGCTCTCGCCGTGGCCGGTGAAATCGAAGAGGAGAGCGGCAAACCCCTCGGCCACCAGCTGCTCGGCCACCAGACGATTTCGGGGGCTGCCCTTGTGGCTGTAGAGACCGTGGGCGAAAGTCACAGCGGGAAACGGCCCGCCCTCCGCAGGGGCGAGGAACACCGCCGCCAGACGGTACCCCCGGCGGTTGCGCAGCGTCACCGGCACCTCGGTCATCGCTCGGCTCCTTTCCCGGCCCCCGACTATGGCAACGCCGGGCCTGTCGAGCCTCTGTACAGTCTGTCCGCAAAGCGCGGGCCGGAGAGAGCCGGGACCCGGTGGTGCCAGCCGGCACGCGGAGAGGGAGCGCGACCTGCTCCCCGGGCCAGACCCGGTTCCGGTCATCCGTGGACCGGCCTGCCCCGTCCACGCCGCCCGGTGGGTCAGGCCGGGAGGCGGCCGGTCACCGCCCGCACCCCTATCTCCAGGAGGAGCCCGCCGACCAGCAGCAGGCCGAACCGGCGGTTGTGCCAGAAAGTGGCCCCGACATACCAGAGCGGCCGCTCGGGCGGTTTTGCACGATGGAGAAAGGCGAGGGTTCGTCCGGCCGTGACCAGGTTGAGCAGGACCGCCAGCAGTCCCGGCAGCCCGCGCCAGAACGCCACGCCCACGGCCGTCAGATACATCAGGACGATGAGGGCCTGGGTCAGGCGGCGGGCTCTGGCGGGGCCGAGAAGGACCGGGAGGGTTCGCACCCCGCGCTCCTGGTCGAAGGCAGCCTTATCCAGATGCTTGCCCAGAAGAACAGTGGTCACCCCCAGGGCGTAGGGGAGCGAGCCGATGAGAGGCCAGAGGGGGACTGTTCCCGCCTGGCTGTAGTAGGTGCCGCCGACCATCAGCGGCCCCCAGACGAGCAGGACCGCCAGCTCGCCCAGTCCGCTGTATTTCAGGGGCAGAGGGCCGCCGGTATAGGTCAGGAGCACCAGCAGTCCGAGCCCGGCGAAGAGTACGACGCCGGGTCCGACGGCGGCGGTCAGCCAGAGTCCGGCCAGCGCCGCGCCGGCCAGGGCCAGCAGGGTGGCGACGAGAAGCCCCTGGGGCGAGGCCCCCTGATGGGCCAGGGGATGGGGGCCGTAGCGGACCCGCGGCGAATCGGGGGTGTCTTTGCCCTGGACGAAGTCGAAGTAGTCGTTGGCCAGGTTGCTGGCGAAGTGCGCCAGGACCAGGCCGAGAGCGGCCACCAGGAAGCGAAGCGGGTGGAAGACCCCATCGAGCACGGCGAAGAGTCCACCCAGTCCGGCCGCCACCACCGTCATCACCAGGACCGCCGCCCGGCCCATCACCAGCCAGCGGGCGACCGGGTCGAGGTCCCGGAGCGAGGCGACCGACGGAATGGTGTAGAGAGCGGTCAACCAGAGCCGGGGCTGCAGAGACGTTCCGGTCGGCATAAGGCAGCTCCACTCCTGGCGATGAGGTCGCTGGCTTCTATCAGTGTACGTGCGGCGGGCCTCGCCGTCAAATCCTGGCCCGGCGGGCCTCCGGTCACACCCCGCAGCCCCCAGGGATGGCTGACCGGCATCAGGACCCGACCGCCAGGGTGCACCGGCCCTCGGCCATAGGCCGTCGGAGGGGGACTGGCCCCGGTGTGCCGGCCTGTTGGATGGTATAATGCCAGGTGAAGAGCGGGGTGGAGACCATGGCGACAGAGGAGCGTCGCCGACGGCTGGTCGTTCGGACCTGCCTGCCCGAAGAGGTCACCGACGTCCACCGGCTGCTGGCCCAGGGCGAGATCGTCGCCTGCCAGGCCATGGCCTGGGGCTCGAACGAGAATTTCCTGGTGGCCGTGCGTGCCGACAGCGACCCCCCGGTCCTGGCCGTCTACAAACCCCAGGCTGGGGAAGCTCCCCTGTGGGATTTCCCCGACGGCACCCTCTACCGCCGTGAGTACGCCGCCTACCTGGTCAGCCGGGCCCTGGGCTGGCCAGCCGTCCCCCCGACCGTGGTCCGCGAGGGCCCCTTCGGCATCGGCACGGTCCAGCTCTTCATTCCCAACGACCCCAAAGACCACTACTACCGTTTCCGGGGCCAGCACCCGGCTGATCTCCAGCGCATCGCCCTCTTCGACCTCATCACCAACAACGCCGACCGCAAACCGGGCCACTGCCTGCGCAGCCCCGACGGCCGCATCTGGGCCATCGACCACGGTCTCACCTTCAACGTGGTCCCCAAGCTCCGGACGGTCATCTGGGATTTCTGCGGCGACCCGATCCCGTCGGCCATCCTGGCCGATCTCCGTCGCCTGCTCGACGACCCCACCGTGCGCGGCCCGCTGGAAGAGCAGCTGCGCCAGTGGCTCGATCCGCGCGAGGTAACGGTCTTCTTCCAACGCGTCGCCCAGACCGTGCAGCGGGGGCGCTTCCCTCTGCTCGACCCCCACCGCAACGTCCCGCGCGGGTTCTGGGGGTGAGCATGCTCCTGGCCCGGCTGGCCCACCTTCTCTACCGCCACCGCTGGCTGACCATCGGCCTCTGGCTGGTCCTGGCCCTGCTCAGCCTGCCGCTGGCGCCCCGCCTGCCCGGCCTGGTCCAGGCTGGCGGCCTCTTCAGCGCCGATATGGAGTCTGAACGGGCCCACCAGGCCATGGTCGCCCTGGCCGGCCAGCCTCGCGACATCGTCCTGGTCGTCGTCGCCGGCGAGACCCTGACCCTCGACGATCTCCCCTTCCAGACCTTCCTCCAGACCCTGGCCATCCGGCTGAGCGGCCTGCCCGGTGTTCGGGGAGTCATCACCCCGGACCTGGCCCCGTCTCAGGTCGCCCCCGACCGGCGGACGGTCTATCTCACCATCCAGTGGGAGACCGAGGCTCTGCCCCACCTGGCGGCCGTCGAAGAGATCCTCGCCGAGCTCACGCCACCCGGCCTGCGGGCCTATCCGACCGGCGGCGCCGTCGCCTACCGCGATCTCATCGCCGTCTCCGAGCGCGACCTGCGGCGGGCCGAGATCATCGGGCTGCCCCTGGCCGCCCTCGCCCTCCTTTTCGCCTTCGGCTCGCTCATCGCCGCCGGGCTGCCGGCGCTGAGCGGGGGGCTGAGCGTGCTGATCTCGCTGGCTCTCCTCACCCTGGTCGCCGCTCTCACCCCGCTCTCGGTCTTCGTCCTGAACCTGGTGACGATGCTGGGCCTGGGCCTGGGCACCGACTACGCGCTGATGCTGACCGCCCGCTTCCGCGAGGAGCTGGCCCGGGCTGACGTTCCCCTGGCTCTGGAGCGGACGCTCCAGACCGCTGGCCACGCTGTTTTCTTCTCCGGGCTGGCGGTGCTCATCGGCCTGAGTGGACTTCTGGCCTTCGAGTTTATGATGCTGCGCTCGGTGGGGCTGGCCGGCGTGCTGGTGGTGGCCGTCAGCCTGCTGGCCGGGCTGACGCTGGTGCCGGCGGTCCTGGCTGTTCTGGGCCGGCGGGTTTTCGCCCTGCCGGCGCCGCGCCTCTGGCGCTGGACCTGGACCCCTCTCCAGGGCAGCGCCGACCTCACGGCCCGTCACCCGCTCGCGGTGGTGGCTGGCCTGGGGCTGATCATCGCCCTCCTGGGCGCTCCCTTCCTGCGGGCCCGGGTGAGCCTGCCCGACGCCAGCCTTCTCCCGCCCGATCTGCCTTCCCGACAGGGCGCTGACCGCCTTGAGCAGGCCTTCGGCCCTGGCGTGACCAGCCCGATCCTCGTCGTGGTCCAGGCGCCGGGGTCGCTCCTCGAACCAGCCCGGCTGCGGGCCCTCTTCGACCTGACGCGGTATCTCGGCGCCGACCCGGAGGTGGCGGCGGTGGAGAGCATCGTCGACCTCGACCCCCGGCTGACGCTCGACCAGTACCTTCTGCTCTACCGCGAGGGCGGCCGCTTCGCCGATCCCTACGCCCGGGCGGCGCTGGCGGCCCTGGGCCATGACCGGGCCACCGTGGTGATCATCACCCCGCGTCACGGCGCCACCAGCGCTGAGACCCAGGCCCTGGTTCGACGGATCCGCGCCCTCCAGCCCGGAGCCGATCTGGCTCTCCTGGTCGGCGGGGCTCCCGCGGTCATCCTCGACGTGGTCGACCGTCTCTACACCGCCTTTCCCCTCGTCATCGCCTTCGTCCTGGTGACCACCTACATCGTTGTGCTGGCCCTGCTGCGGGCGCCGGTTCTGGCGCTCAAAGCGGTGCTGATGAATATCCTGAGCCTGAGCGCCAGCTACGGTATCATGGTCCTGGTCTTTCAGGAGGGCTGGCTCAGCGGTCCGCTCGGCTTTCGACCACCGGGCTTTGTGGACGCTGTTCTGCCCATTCTCCTCTTCTGCGTCCTCTTCGGCCTGAGCATGGACTACGAGGTCTTTTTACTCAGCCGCATGCGTGAGGAGTATCTCCGCACCGGCGATAACCGGACCAGCATCGCCACCGGCCTGGCCTGGAGCGGACGGGTGGTCACCAGCGCGGCCATGGTGGTGGTGCTGGTCAGCAGCGCCTTCGTCGCCGCCGAGGTGGTGCTGGTCAAAGCCCTGGGCCTGGGCGTGGCGGTGGCGGTCCTGCTCGACGCGACCGTCATCCGTTCGGGGCTGGTCCCGGCGACCATGCATCTTCTGGGCCACCTGAACTGGTGGCGGCCGGTGTGGCGGGCGCGACGCCCGGCGGCGGTGAGCCGATGAGACGGCTTCTCGGCCTGGTTCTGTTTCTGGGGCTGACCGGCTGTGCCCTGCGGCCAGGGGTCATCCCGGCCCGCTCAGTGCCAGTGCCACCAGCGCCGGCTCCCCCGCCGGTCCCGCTCACCCCTCTTCGCTTCCCCGCCGACGACGGCCCGCATCGGGTCCTCAGCGAGTGGTGGTACTACACCGGCCACCTGGTGACGGCCACCGGCCAGCGCTTCGGCTTTCAACTGGTCTTCTTCAAGTCCGAGCGGGCCCGCCGCCCGGTGGGCTACGCCGCTCACTTCGCCATCACCGACCACCAGGCCGGCCGCTTCTCCTACGCCCAGCGACGGGCGGTGGGACCGCCGCTGTCGCCGGGGCGCTACGCCGTCGCCCTGGGCGACTGGCGGGTTCGGGGCGAGAACGGGACCGACACCCTGGTCGCCACCATGCCGGGCTACGCCCTGACCCTGACCGTGACCCCGCTTAAGCCGCCGGTTCTGCACAACGGCACCGGCGTCATCTCCTTTGGACCGGCCGGCGACTCAGCCTACTACTCCCGCACCCGCCTGCGGGCCAGCGGCCAGATCACCACCCCGGCCGGCACGTTCCCGGTCGAGGGCAGCGCCTGGATGGATCACCAGTGGGGCAACTTCATTTCGGCCGGCGGGGGCTGGGACTGGTACGCCATCCAGCTGGATGACGGGAGCGACCTAATGCTCTCGGTCGTCTTCGACGCCGCCCACCGGCCGCTGTGGCGCTTCGGCACCTTCGTCTCCGCCGAGGGCGAGGCGGTGCCACTGGCCGACTGGACCGCCATTCCCCTCGGCGCCTGGACCAGCCCCCGCAGCGGAGCGGTCTATCCGAGCGGCTGGCAGGTCACGGTCCCGGCCCACGACCTTTCGCTCACGCTTGCCCCGGTCCTGCCGGACCAGGAGCTTGACACCCGCGAGAGCACCGGCACCGTCTACTGGGAGGGCGAGGCGCGGGTCGCGGGCACGCAGCGAGGGCGGCCAGTCGGTGGCTGGGCCTACGTCGAACTGGTCGGCTACGCCCCGGCGCCCTGAGGACTACCAGTCGGCCACCGAGCCGTCGTCGGGGTGGTAGAGGCGGGGCGTCTCCCAGGAGCCGTCAAAGAGCTTCTCGGCCAGGGCGGCCTCATCGAGCTCGATGCCCAGGCCGGGGCCGGTTGGCAGGTCGATGTAGCCGTCTTTGACCACGAACGGCTGTTTGAGATAGCCCTCGCCCAGCGTCACGTGCTCCTGGATGAGGAAGTTGGGGATGGCGGCGTCCAGGTGCAGGCTGGCCGCCAGGGCGATGGGCCCCAGCGGGCAGTGGGGGGCCACTGCCGCGTAGTAGGTCTCGGCCATGGCGGCGATCTTCTTACACTCCAGGATGCCCCCGGCGTGGGAGAGGTCGGGCTGGACGATGGCCGCCGCCTGCTTCTCCAGAACCTCGCGGAAGCCCCATTTGGTGAAGAGGCGCTCGCCGGTGGCGATGGGGATTCGGGTTGAGCGGGCGATGGTCACCAGCGTGTCGACGTTCTCCGGCAGACAGGGCTCTTCGACAAAGAGCGGGTGGAACGGCTCCAGCTCCTGACAGAGCCGGATGGCCATCGCCGGGCTGAAGCGACCGTGGAGGTCGATAGCGATATCGACCTCGTCGCCCACCGCCTCGCGCATGGCGGCGATCTGGGCGACGCAGCGCTTGAGGTAGGCGCGGGTGTCTACCGGGCGGACCGGGCCGGGAAAGCCGGTCTTGATGGCGGTGAAGCCGGCGGCCACCCTCGCCCGGGCGGCGGCCGCCGCCTCCTCCGGGGTGTTGCCGCCGGCGTGGGCGTAGAGGCGGATCCGCTGGCGGGTCGGGCCGCCCAGAAGTTGCCAGACCGGCACCCCCAGCCACTTGCCCATAATGTCCCAGAGGGCCTGCTCGACGCCGCTGATCGCGCTGGTCAGCACCGGCCCGCCCCGGTAGAAGGTCCCCCGGTACATGGCCTGCCAGTGGTGTTCGATCCAGCGGGGATCCTGGCCGACGAGATAGCGCTCCAGCTCCCGGACCGCTGTCTCGACCGTCCGGGCCCGGCCCTCGACGATCGGCTCGCCCAGGCCGACGATTCCCTCATCGGTGTGGACCTTAAGGAAGAGCCAGCGGGGGCGGACGTGCAGGAGTTCCAGGCGGGTGATCTTCATGGTCCTCTCGGCCGTGGGATTTGGCGCCCGGGGCGACGGTCAGCGCAGGGCGCGCTGCGTTTTCTTATCAAACAGGTGAAGTTTATGGGTATCGGCCACCAGTTCCAGCACCTGTCGGCGGCGCAGGTCGAGGTCGGGGCCGAGGCGAGCGATAAAGTGCTGCCCCTCGACGGTCAGGTAGACCAGCGTCTCGTTGCCCAGCGGCTCGACCACGTCGACGATAGCCTGGAAGGTCGAGCCCGGGGGCGCTTCGACCACCTCGCGCCGGTCGTAGAGGTGCTCGGGCCGGATGCCCAGGATGACCTCCTGATTGACATAGCGCTCGTAGGCCCGGGCCCGCTCCGGCGGGATGGCCAGGCAGAAGCCTCGGCACTGGACACAGAGGAAGCCGTCGGCGGCCACCAGCCGGCCCTCGAAGAAGTTCATCGCCGGGCTGCCGATGAAGCCGGCCACGAACATATTGGCCGGCCGCTCGTAGAGCTCCTGCGGCCAGCCGATCTGCTGGAGGACCCCCTGGTGGAGGACGGCGATGCGGTCGCCCAGCGTCATCGCCTCCTGCTGGTCGTGGGTGACGTAAATAGTGGTTGTCCGCAGCCGTTCGTGCAGTTTGATGAGTTCGGCCCGCATATACAGGCGGAGTTTGGCGTCGAGGTTCGAGAGCGGCTCGTCCATCAGGAAGACGGCCGGATTGCGGATGATGGCGCGCCCCAGGGCCACCCGCTGACGCTGGCCGCCGGAGAGCTCCTTGGGCTTGCGGTGCAGGAGGTCGCTGATCCCCAGCAGCTCGGCCACCTGACGGACGCGTTCCTCGACCTCGCGCCGGGGCACCTTGCGCAGCAGGAGGGGATTGGCGATGTTGTCGAAGACGTTCATGTGCGGATAGAGGGCGTAACTCTGGAAGACCATCGCCACGTCGCGATCCTTTGGCGGCAGGTCGTCCACCAGCCGGTCGCCGATATAGATGTGGCCGCTGGTCGCCTCCTCCAGCCCGGCGACCAGGCGCAGGGCCGTGGTCTTGCCACAGCCCGACGGCCCGACCAGCACCAGAAATTCGCCATCGTGGACCTCGAGGTCCAGTTCGTGAAGGGCGACAACGTCGCCGAAGACTTTCGAGACCCGCTCGAAGATCACCCGCGCCATGCTCAGGCTCCACCACCACAGGGCCTGTTCCCCGCGCTTGCGCCTATGGTGTAACACGGTCGGCAAGGCTTGTCAACCAAGCGGCATGTGGTACGATGGTCTGGACGAGTGACACCGCGAAAGGAGGACCGATGCGCCTGGCCTCGGTCTGGCACCAGGGGCAGCCCCGCCTGGCCGGCGCCCTGGACGAGACCTGGTACGACCTGACCCGCGCCTTCCAGCTCTGGCGACTGCTGACCGGCGGGCCCGAGACGCCCCCGGTGACCGACCTCCCCTCTTTCCTGGCCGCCACACCCGATCCCTTGGAGACGGTAGCCGCCCTGCGCGCGCTTCTGCAGACACCGGGGCTGGCGGAGCGGCTGCGGCTGACCGGACCGGTGACCCTCCGGGCACCGGTCCCCCGACCCGGTCTGTTTCTGGGGGTCGGCCACAACTTCCCCCGCAGTCCCGCCCAGCCACGGCCACCGGTCCCCGGGCTCTTTCTCAAGGCCAGCCGGGCGGTCATCGGTCCGGAGGAGCCGATCCCGCTCTATCCGGAGACGACCTACGCCATCCCCGAGGTCGAACTGGCAGTGGTCATCGGCCGGCGCGCCCGGCACCTGCGCGAGAGCACGGCTTTAGCGGTAGTAGCCGGCTACACCATCGTCAACGACGTGAGCTTCTACCGCGCCCGGGGAACCGGTGGCGAGGAGATCGCCATCCCGGCGGCCATCGCCAAGGGCGCCGACGGCCACGGCCCGATGGGCCCCTGGGTGGTCACCCCAGACGCCCTTGGCGACCCTCACCGTCTGGAACTGCTGCTGGACCGGAACGGCCAGCCCTGCCAGCGTGACACCACTGCCCGGCTCCTCTTCTCGATTCCCGAGATCCTCACCTATGTCTCACGGTACATGACCCTGGAGCCGGGCGATGTCATCACCACCGGTACCCCGCTGGAGGGCATCCCGGTCCTGCAGCCGGGCGATGTGATCACCGCCAGCATCGAGCGAATCGGCGTTCTGCGGAATCCGGTGGTGCTCGTGACGGAATCAGGCGCTGACGACGGTCGGTGACTGTGAGAAAAGCGCCGGCGAGGTCCCTTTGCTCGGCTCTATCGCAGCCGTGTAGCCGTCGTGTCGCCGACTGGAGCCGGTGGCTGCTCCCGCCGGCCCTCTCAGGCGGGGGCCTTGGTCCGCAGCCGGCGGGCGGACTCGCCGCCCTTGCGGCCGATCTGGGCGTAGTAGTCGGGACCGTGACGCATCTTGACCGTCTCGCCACCCCGGCGACCGATCTCGGCGTAGAACTCCAGACCGTGCTTGCGCTTGACGGTCTCTCCGCCCCGCTTGCCGATCTGGGCGTAAAATTCGCGGCCCCGTTCCTCGGCCACCACCTCGCCGCCCTTGCGGCCGATGGCCGCGTAGAAAGCCGACCCGTACTTCTGCTTGACGATCTCGCCGCCGCGCTTGCCGGCCTCGCGGACCGTCATCTCGCGTCGCTCCTCGGCCATGACTGGTACCCCCTTGCTCACACCTCAACCGCCCGGCCCCGGCCCTGCTGGCGGAGACCGGGCGACCGTCGCTCTGCCGACCACCCCTGGCAAAGCGTCCAGCAGAGCGGCAGCCGTAAGGCTTGAGAGCAAGAAGCATGCCAGTGGGCGCCCCCAGCGCGCCACTCTCCCCCCAGGGTCAGGCGGCCGGCCGGCGGGCGAGAATGGCGGTGCTGGTGACGCGGTTGGCCAGGTCGCGGAGCGCCGTCGGAGCCAGGCGGGCGAGCGGCCTAAGCACGGGCGGGGCCAGGTCGTCCAGGGTGAAGCGTCGCAGAATCCGCAGATGGAGGTCGGTGAAGCCGACCGTCGTCAGTGCCGTCCGGTACTGAGCAGTGGTCAGAGCGCCCCCCAGACAGCCAGTCCATCCGAGCGTCGCCCGGATCGTTTCTTCAGTCAGAGGCAGGCCGGCGAAATCGGGGTCGATGACGACATCCACGAGGGCCAGCCGCCCACCGGGGCGCAGCGCCCGCCAGGCCTCACCCAGCGCCTGAACCTTGTCGGGAACCAGGTTGAGCACGCAGTTGGAGATCACCACGTCCACGCTGGCCGCCGGCAGCGGAATGGCCATAAGGTCCCCCTGGAGGATAGTGACGTTCGTCGCCCCCATTTCCTGGACGTTCTGACGGGCCAGGGCCACCATCTCGGGAGTGAGATCCAGGCCATAGACCCACCCGCTGGGCCCCACCTGCAGACTGGCCCGCAGGACGTCCAGCCCGCCTCCACAGCCCAGGTCCAGCACCCGTTCGCCCGGCCGCAGGGCGGCGAACACCAGGGGATCGCCGATCCCCCGGCTGCTGCGGACGGCGGCCGCCGGCAGACCACCCGTCTGGGCCGGACCGCAGGCCGGACACTCCAGGCTAGCCGCCCCCGGTCCGGCGCAGCAGCCGCCGAATGTCTCCGGTCGCTGCGCCTCCTCAGCGACCCGGCGATAGTGGTCCTGAATCTCGGCGGTGATGTGATCCTCCATCGACACTCCTCCACATTCTGTCTTGACCGTGGCCGCTACCCCGAACCGGAGGCTCGGGGTTCCCTCGCTCTGAGGTGAGGTGGCTGCCGAGACCGGTCGGCAGCCAGACTGCTCCGACCACCCCCCAGCCGCGTCGCCCGGCGAGCCAGCCCGCGCCGGCGGGTTCCCCGATGTCCTCCCTGGTTGACGCACCGGCTGGCTCACCCCACGCCAGCGAGCTCTCAGCCACCGGAGCCCACGGTGGCCGGCAGACCCCGTCTGGGCCGAACGGGCCAGCCGCTCCCGGTCTGCCTCTGCCTGGAGCGCCCGGACCCGCAAGCGGGCCAACCACTCGAGGGTGTACCAATCGCTCACGTCACCTCCCCCTATCTCCGCTGTTACATCGACGATCGTCGATGTAACAGCGGACAAAAATTACTCGAGCCGCGCTAGATAACGGTCGAGGCGGGCGCGGAGCGCCGCCAGCGCCTCGCGCCGCAGGAAGTAGTAGGCCCAGGGCCCCCGGCACTCGCAGTCGACCAGCCCGGCAGCCCGCAGCAGCCGGAGATGATGGGAGACGGTGGGCTGCTTGACCGGCAGGACGGCCTCCAGATCGCAGACACAGACCTGACCGCCGTGATGGGCCAGCACATCGATGATCTGCAGGCGTACCGGATGGGCCAGAATCTGGATCTGAGCGGCCAGGTCCTGCGCCTCCGCCAGACCCAACCGAGGCCGCACCTCTCCAGCATCGCCGCAGCACGGCGTTGGGGCCGTTCTTGCCGAGGACGCGTGGGTCATCGCGCCAGTCCCTCCCGCGTGGAGAGTCTATCATATCGAAGAAGTTCAATCAAGAGGGTCAGCGCCAATCACAGGCCGGCGATCTCCCGCCGGACCGGGGGGCCCGGCGCCGCCGGGGAGCAGAGTTCGGCGACGGGAGTCTGGCCGCCCTGTCTGGTATAATCGGGGCGATTCAGACCGTGGGAGCGCGGCGGTGACCACCAGCGATCTGGTCGGGCTGACCGTTCGCGAGGAGGTGGCCTGGCTCTGTCTCAACAATCCTCCACTGAACATTCTGACCCGCCAGGTCCTCGACGCCCTGGCGCGGGCCCTCGACCGGCTGGAGGCTCTGCCAGCAGTACGGGCGGTCGTCCTGTACGGCGCCGGCGAGCGGGCCTTCTCAGCGGGGGCTGATATCACCGAACTGGCCGCTCTGACCCCCACGGCCGCCTACCACTTCGCCCGCCAGGGCCAGATCCTCTGCGACCGGCTGGCCGCCCAGCCCCGGCCGGTGATCGCCGCCCTGCACGGCGCCTGCCTGGGGGGCGGAGCCGAGCTGGCCCTGGCCTGCCACCTGCGGGTGGCCGCCGAGAACCTCCGCCTGGGGCTGCCCGAGGTGACGCTGGGGCTCATCCCCGGCTTCGGCGGCACCCAGCGCCTGCCACGCCTGGTCGGTCCGGGACGGGCGCTCGCCCTTCTCCTCACCGGCGAGCGTCTGACCGCCGCCGAGGCCCACCAGGCCGGCCTGGTCCAGACCGTCGTCCCGCCGGCCGATCTCCTTCCGACCGCTGAGCAGCTGGCCCGGCGGCTGGCCGCCCTCAGCCGGCCAGCCCTGCGCGCCCTGCTGACCGTCGTCCGCCAGGGCTGGGAACAGCCGCTGAGCCGTGGCCTTCTCCTCGAGGCTCACCACTTCGCCGCCCTGGCCGGCTCGCCCGACTGGACTGAGGGCCTGCAGGCCTTCCGGGAGAGACGACCGCCACGCTTCACCGCACCCTGAGCACCAGCATCGGGAGAGCGAGGAGCATCCGGACGTGACCGAGATCGGACGCCTGCTCGTTATTATGGGGCTCATCCTGGTCTTCGTCGGCCTGCTGCTCATGCTGGCCCCCCGGATCCCTCTCATTGGCCGTCTGCCCGGCGACATCGTCATCCAGACTGACCGCATCACCTGTTTTGTGCCGCTGGCCAGCATGATCCTTTTGAGCCTGCTGCTCACGCTCATTCTCAACATCATCGCCCGGCTGCTCAACCGCGGAGGCTGAGAGCATGAAGGACCCCCTGACGCTGGAGGCCTACGACTACGATCTGCCACCCGACCTCATCGCCCAGACGCCCATCGAGCCGCGCGACGCGGCCCGCCTCCTGGTGGTCAACCGGGCGACCGGCCGGCTGACCCACGCCCAGGTGCGCGATCTGGACCGCTTCCTGCGGCCGGGCGATCTCCTGGTGGCCAACGAGAGTCGGGTCATCCCGGCCCGGCTGCTCGGCCGGCGATCAACGGGCGGTCGGGTCGAGGCGCTCCTGGTCCAGCCGCTCGGGCCCAACCGCTGGGCAGCCCTGGTCCGGCCAGCCCGGCGCGTCCGCCCCGGCGAGCGGCTCCTCTTCGAGCGGGAGACCGTCCGCCTGACAGCCACGGTCGTCGGCGCGGGGCCAGAGGGGCTGCGGGTCCTCGAGTTTGCCGCAGAGGACGTCGTCAGCGCCCTCCGCCAGATCGGCCAGGTGCCGCTTCCACCCTATATCCGTCAGCCCCTCGCCGACCCCGAGCGCTACCAGACGGTCTACGCCCGGACCGAGGGCTCGGTGGCCGCCCCGACCGCCGGCCTGCATTTCACCCCGGAGCTTATCGCCCGCCTCCAGGCCCAGGGGGTCCACTTCGCCTGGGTGACGCTGCACGTCGGCCTCGACACCTTCCGGCCGATCAAAGCGACCGACCCCCGCCAGCACCAGCTGCACGCCGAGTTCTGCCACCTCTCGCCAGAGACAGCCGCCCTCATCAACGCCGCCCGGGTCGAGGGGCGACGGATCATCGCCATCGGCACCACCACCGTCCGCGTGCTGGAGACCGCCGGTCTGCTGGCGGCCGGCCTGCCGGCGCCGGTCTCGGCGGTGCCGCCCGACCCGGCGGCGGTCGTCTCCGGAGAGTCGCCCGTTCAGCCGGCCGGCTGGCTCCACCAGCCGGCGACGGGCGCGGCGGTCGTACCCTTCACCGGCTGGACGCGTCTCTTCATCTACCCGGGGTTCGCCTTCCGGGTGGTGGAAGGGCTGCTCACCAACTTCCACCTCCCGCGCTCGACCCTGTTGCTTCTGGTCAGCGCCTTTGCCGGACGCGATCTCCTTCTGCGGGCCTACCGTGAGGCGGTGGCCCAGCGCTACCGGTTCTACTCGTTCGGCGACGCGATGCTGATACTCTAGACCGCCTCAGTCGATGTACTCGTAGGCCGGGAAGGTCAGGAACTCGACGAACTCCTCGCTCAGCGCCACCTTTTCGAAGAGTTCGGTCGCCTCGGCGAAGCGTCCCTGCTGGTAGAGCGCATCGCCGAGGGCCTCCCGGATCTTGACCAGTTCCTCGGCCTCCAACCGCCGAACCAGGTCGCGGGTGACCGTCGGTCCTTCGGCCAGGCGGGCCCCATGCCGGACCCACTGCCAGACCTGGGAGCGGGCGATCTCGGCGGTGGCCGTATCCTCCATAAGGTTGAAAATGGCCACCGCACCGGTGCCGCGCAGCCAGGACTCCAGGTACTGGATGGCCACGCTGATGTTGTTGCGCAGCCCTCCCTCGGTGATCTGTCCGCCGGGCACCCGGACATCCAGCAGGTCCCGGGCGGTCACCTGGACCTCCGGTCGCTGCCGGTCGATCTGGTTGGGCTTCTCGCCCAGCACCTGGTCGAAGACCGCCATCGCCACCGGCACCAGGTCGGGGTGGGCCACCCAGGTGCCGTCGAAGCCGTCGCGCGACTCGCGCAGTTTGTCCTCGCGAACGCGGGCCAGGGCCACCTCGTTGATCTGGGGATTTCGACGGCTGGGGATGAAGGCGGCCATACCACCGATAGCGTGGGCCCCGCGCCGATGGCAGGTTTTGACCAGCAGCTCTGTGTAGGCCCGCATGAAGGGGACGGTCATCGTCACCTGGGCCCGGTCGGGCAGGACAAAGTCGGGCCGGTGGCGGAACTTCTTGATGATGCTGAAGATGTAGTCCCAGCGCCCGGCGTTCAGCCCCGCCGAGTGCTCGCGCAGTTCGTAGAGGATCTCGTCCATTTCAAAGGCGGCCAGGATCGTCTCGATAAGGACGGTCGCCTTGATCGAGCCGCGCGGGATCCCCAACGCCTCCTGGGTGTAGAGGAAGACATCGTTCCAGAGGCGAGCCTCGAGGTGGCTCTCCAGTTTGGGCAGGTAGAAATAGGGGCCGGTGCCCTTCTCCAGCAGGCGGCGGCCGTTGTGGAACATGTAGAGACCGAAGTCGAAGAGGCTGGCCGACATCGGCGCCCCGTCCACCCAGACATGCTTCTCCACCAGGTGCCAGCCCCGTGGCCGGACCATCAGCGTGGCCACCTGCTCGTTGAGGCGGTAGATCCGCCCGTCCGGGCTCTCGAACTCGATGGTCCGCTCGATGGCGTCAATAAGATTGATGTGCCCCTGGATGAGGTTCGTCCAGGTGGGCGAGAGGGCGTCCTCGAAATCGGCCATAAAGACCTTCGCCCCGGAGTTCAGGGCGTTGATCATCATCTTGCGGTCGACCGGTCCGGTGATCTCGACCCGCCGGTCCTGGAGGTCGCGCGGCACCGGCGCCACCCGCCACTCGCTCTCACGGATGTGTCGGGTCTCGGGCAGGAAGTCGGGCAGAACGCCCCGGTCGAACTCGGCCTGGCGCTCAGCCCGGCGCTGGAGCAGGGCCCGACGCCGGGGACCGAACTCGCGCTCCAGGCGGGCTACGAACTCCAGGGCCTCAGGGGTCAGGATCTCGGCGAACCGACCGGGAGCCGGGGCCCGCACCTCAATGCCGGTCACACTGCGCATTCTCTGCCTCCTTCGCCCAGCTGTCAGGTTGGCCGTCGGACCGCGCGCACCGACGGCCCCTCTGGCCCGATTGTAGCACGACCCCACGCCCGCGGAAACACCAAAAAGGCCCCGCCCCAGCGCTGGGGCGGGGCTCTGGGTCACCGGTCGCCCTTGACCGGTCTTAGGTCATCGGCGTCGTCTCACCGGCCGCCGGCACAGTGACCGGCAGGCGGAAGCGGAGAATGGCGCCCAGCCCGCCTTCGCGACGGAGCAGCTCCGCCGCCGGCCCCTGGACTGCCTCGACCCGGCCGTCGGCCAGCAGTGTGCGCTCAATCGCCCGCTCGATGACGTCGGGGTGAGCGTGGACCGGCTGCTCACAGCGCGGACACTGGCTGAGGTCGGGCCGCAGCCAGAGCGCCCCGCAGGTGCTGCACTCAAACCCCGGCTGGCTGAGGCCCTCCACCAGCACCAGACGGTGGACGCAGCCGTCAGCCACCGCCAGCAGCACCTCCTCTGGCTCCACCGAGGCCAGACCACCGGCCCGGGCCGTGTTGATCAGGTCCTCGACCAGCTGCACCTCCTGACGGCGCTCGACCTCCTGCTCGATGGTCAGCACGCGCTCCAGGATCACGCTCTCCGGCGCGTCGCCGTCGATATGGAACGTCCCGACGATCCGGTCGCGCAGGCCCTTGGGGACCAGGGTGCGGAGCTCACTCAGTGGCTCTTCGGTGCCGGCCAGGATAATGCGATCGAACGGCTGCTGCCGATGAACCGCGAGCAACAGGTCCATCGCGTGCTTGAGGTGCCAGTGGACGTGGGCTTCGTGGTGGCGCTGGTAGTTGGCCTGCGACCAGCCGCCCTGGTCGTGCTTGGAAAGCACGTAATCCTTGTGGTGGCCTTCCTCAGCGATCTGATCGAGGAAGACTCGGAAGAGGCGCGACCGCCGCTTGTCCACCACCAGCACCCCGTACTGCTCGTGCTCATCCAAGGCCGCCAGGAGGGGCCGCAGGTAGGGCGTCGACTCGAAGGTGGCGTAGTCGGGCACCGGTGTGGGCAGATTGAAGATAACCCAGAGGTTGCGCGGCTGGCTGGCGAAGAGGGCCAGCCCCTTCCCTTTGGGTTCGACCTCCTGCAGGTACTCGCGCACCCGCTGAGCCTCGGGCTCAAGCAGCGCCCGGTCGGTCTCCGACAGCCGGGCCTCCAGGTCCTTGAGCAGGTCCTTGGCGACCGTCCGGTAGGCTTTCTCAACCCGGTGGGCCGGCCGCAGGTACAGATACAGGCTCAGGATCGGCGGACCGCTCTCCGGAAGCGATTGGAGCCGGGCGAGGTCCTGAAAGATCGTGATCGCCATCGTGATACCCCCATAAAATGAAAGTACAACCCCGGCCAGGGGCGCGCCCCTGGCCGGGTGAGGGTCAACTCGTCGCCGGCGCCTGGACCGGCCGGACCTCCGGCTGCCGCAGGGCCAGGATGATCGCCGTCACCACCAGCGAGACCAGCAGACTGGCCACATAGACCTCCGGCCGCTGGATATTCAGCCCCAGCAGCGGATCCAGGGCGTACGCCCCCGGCCCGACCAGGCCCAGGAAGAGAGCCAGCGCGGTCAGGATAAGATTGTACTCAAACCCACCGGCGTAGTTCCAGAAGCCCTTCGTCCAGTGCACCAGCGCGATGGCGGCGATCATATCGGCCGTGAGCAGCGCCGCCGCCACCGGCGTCAGGAACCCGAGCGCCAGAGCCAGGCCACCGAACGTCTCAACCAGTCCCACCAGGATGGCCAGCGGCTTGGCCGGCCGCAGCCCCAACTGATGGAAGAAGCCCGTCGTTCCGCTGATCCCGTGACCACCAAACCAACCGAAGAGCTTCTGGGCGCCGTGGGCTGCCAGCGTGAGCCCGGTCACCACCCGGAGCAGCACCAGACCGGCGTCAAGCAGCGGTAGCATGGCGCATCACCTCCTTCCGTCAGCGGCTGCCTGTGGGCAGCCTTTCCGCTCCATGATCTGCCGTGGCTCTCTTAGAAGGGGGCTCGGAGCACTCTTAGCGTTGGCTTAGCGGCCGGCGCCGCGCACGATGTGGACAGCCGAGCGCCGAGGGCGGCCAGGGACGCCCGGAGGAGGGCTGTGAGGGTGAGCCGGTCCCATCAGCCAGGGCGGCCAGCGGTAGCCCTACCGCGCCGGTCCCAGAGTGTCACCACCGTCAGCGCCGACCAGAGGACGCAGGCCAGAAGCGAGGCCAGGGTCGGGCCGCTGAGCCCAGAGCCGCCGCCCGGTGCTTACCCCGCCAGCCCGGCCGTCCTGGCCGGGCACAGGGCACACTGGTCCCCAGGCAACCGCCGGAGGCCAGCGGCCAGGAGCGCCCCCGGCCGGGGTCGGGAGAGGGTCCCGGGGGCCTTGTGACAGTCTCACCCCTCCGTCTCCGCCACTGGATAGCGGGCCGGCTCGCCCCGGAGCACGCGCAGCACCTCGTCGGCGACGAGCAACGCCATCCGCCGGAGCGAGTCCTCGGTCTGGCCGGCGATGTGCGGCGTGGGGATCACGGTGGGCAGGTGCAGCAGCGGGTGGTCGGGCGGCGGTGGCTCGTCGGCGAAGACATCGATGGCCGCGCCGGCCAAATGGCCCGAGCGCAGGGCCTCGACCAAAGCGACCTCGTCCACAATGCCCCCACGGGCGCAGTTGACCAGATAGGCGCCGGGTTTGAGCCGGGCCAGCGCGTCCCGACCGATGAGCCCCCGCGTGGCCGGCGTGAGGGGAACGTGAATGGTCAGAAAATCACAGTGGGGGAGCATGGCCTGGAGATCGACGCAGAGCTCGGCACCGACGGCAGCCGCCCGCTCGGCCGTGACATAGGGGTCGTAGGCCAGGACGCGCATGCCGAAGCACCGGTGGGCGATCTCCGCCACCCGGGCGCCGATGCGGCCCAGACCGACGACGCCCAGAGTCCGCCCCTGGAGTTCCCAGCCCCGCAGTTCACCCCGGGCGGCGGCAAAGCGGCCGCTCCGAACGGCGGCGATGGCCTGTTCGACCTGGCGGGCCAGCATCAGGAGCATCATGATCGTGAACTCGGCCACCGATTCGTCGTTGGCGCCCGGCGTCGAGACGACCGTGATGCCGCGAGCCCGACAGGCGGCCAGGTCGATGTTGTCCACCCCCACCCCGTGCTTCCCGATGACCCGCAGCCGTGGGGCCAGGGCCAGACGCTCGGCGGTCAGCCGGGCGATCCGGACGATCACTCCCTCGGCCGCCGGCAGATGCTGCTCCAGCGTCTCACCGGGACGCTCGGGGAGGTAAACAAGGTCGGCCGCCTGGCGCAGGCGCTCCAGCCCGGCCTCGTGGATGGGTTCGGTGACCACGATCAGCGGACACACGGCAACCGCTCTCCGCGCTGCTACTCCGGCCCGGTCGGGCCGCCCCTATTATAGCCGGAGACGGCGGCCAGACAAGCCAGGAGGCCGGCCGCACCCCGACCAGGCGGCGATCCTGCGCCGGCCGGGGGAGACGGCCGGCCTCAGGCGGTTGACTGACCCGACTCCGGCCCGGGCGAGGCGGTCCCGGCGGCCACCAGCCGCTCGACCATGGCCTGCTGCTCCTGGGGACTGATCGCTCCCCCGGGCAGGCGCTGGAAGAGGTCCTCGCCAGGGTGGGCGACAGCCGCCTCCTCATACTCCTGGGCCAGGGCAGCCCGCAGGAAGGCCCGCGTCTGCTCGACCAGCCGCCGAACCTCCTCGGGCGTGATGCCCTCCAGCGCCGCCACCTCCTCGACCGGCAGGCCGTCCACCACCGTCAGCAGGAAGGCCTCGGCCCAGGTGTCTGGCAGGCGGCTCAGCAGGGTGGCGAGCAGATAGTCCAGGCGCCGCCGTTCCAGTTCGTCCTCCGGCGGGGGGGCCGTCGGATCGGGCAGGATATCGATGAGGCGCAGCGGCTCACCGTCATCGGAGAAGCCGATCGGCTTCCAGAGGCTCACCGTCCGTCGTTCCTCGCGGCGGACCCGCCGGGCCTCACGCCGGATAATCTGCCGGGCGATCCGGCGCAGCCAGCGGTAGAGCGAGAGGTCACGGGGCCGTTCCTCCATCCGGGCTACCGCCTCCAGGAAGACCGCCGCCACAATGTCGGCCGGCTCAAGATCCCCCCGGTGGATGAAGCCCAGCGCCTCGTACAGCAGCAACTGGCGGCGCACGTAATTGGTCAACGGACGCAGGTAGCGCGTCGTGAGATCGGTCGCCAGGGCACGGTCGATGGTCACGGCCATGGCTTTCCCCTCCTGTTCGGCGCTCCAACACACAGCGCCTCTTCGCTTTAACGGATACCACACCGGCAGCGCCCCAGGCCACCCCCGATGCTCAGAGAGAGCCCGATTAAGCAAGTTTTTGGCGACCGCTAGGCGTTTTCTGATCCCGCCCGCGGCATTTCTCCCATGAGAGAGCAAAGGGAGGCGAGCGATGCGACCCGGGCGTCTGAGTCCCCGCTGGCGCTTCTCGCTGGTCTATCTTTTCCTCTCCCTGGCGGTGCTGGCGATCCTCCAGTATCTTCTCTTCCCGCCGCTGGCTCCTCAGGAGGTGCCCTACAGCCGCTTCCTGACCGCGCTGGAGAACCGGACTGTCGAACGGGTGGCGATCAGCGAGAGTCAGGTTCTCTGGACTGAGAAGGGGCAGACCCGGCCGTTTGTGGCCCGGCGGCTGCCCGACGTCGCCGATCAGGACCTTATCGCCCGCCTGCGCCAGAGCGGGGCCGAGTTCGGTGGGTTCAGTGAGCGCTCCTGGCTGATCGATCTGCTGAGCTGGCTGGTGCCGGTGGCCCTGCTGGGCGCACTCTGGTGGTACCTGCTGCCCCGGGTGGCCGGGCAGCCGCCGGCCCTGACCTTCGGCCGCAATCGGGCCCGAATCTACGATCAGGGAACGGTCACGGTGACGTTCGCCGATGTGGCTGGCGTAGATGAGGCGGTGGCCGAACTGCGCGAGGTGGTGGACTTTCTCAAGGATCCGGAAAAGTACCGCCGGCTGGGTGGACGCATCCCCAAGGGGGTGCTGCTGGTCGGCCCGCCCGGCACCGGCAAGACGCTCCTGGCCCGGGCGACGGCTGGTGAGGCCGGGGTGCCCTTCTTCGCCCTCTCCGGCTCGGAGTTCGTCGAGATGTTCGTCGGTGTGGGTGCGGCCCGCGTCCGCGATCTCTTCGAGCAGGCCAAGCGGAAGGCCCCCTGCATCATCTTCATCGACGAAATCGACACCATCGGCCGCCACCGGAGCGGGGTGGCCACCATCGGGGCCAACGAGGAGCGCGAGCAGACGCTCAATCAGCTGCTCGTCGAGATGGATGGTTTCGAAGCCAACACCGGGGTCATCATCATGGCGGCCACCAACCGGCCCGATCTGCTCGATCCGGCCCTCCTGCGGCCGGGTCGCTTCGACCGGACCATCGTCGTGGACCGGCCCGACCTGCCCGGCCGGGAGGCGATCCTGCGCGTCCACACCCGTCAGGTGAAACTGGCGCCCGACGTGGACCTGCGGGTGATCGCCGCCCGGACGCCGGGCTTTGTCGGGGCCGACCTGGCCAACATCGTCAACGAGGCGGCCCTGCTGGCCGCCCGGCGGGGCAAGGAGGCCGTCGGCATGGCCGAGTTCGAGGAGGCCATCGATCGGGTGACAGCCGGGCTGGAGCGGCGGAGCCGGGTGCTGACCGAGCGCGAGCGGGACATCGTGGCCGTCCACGAGCTGGGCCACGCCCTGGCCGCTCTGCTCCTGCCCAATGCCGACCCGGTGCACAAGGTCTCGATCATCGCCCGGGGGCCGGCCGCGCTCGGGCTGACAACCCAGGTGCCGACCGAGGACCGGCACCTTTACACCGAGGCTGAGCTGCACGACCGACTGGCGGTGCTGCTGGGCGGCCGGGCGGCCGAGGAGATCGTCTTCGGCCAGGTCTCGACCGGGGCGGCGCACGATCTGCAGCAGGCGACCCATCTGGCCCGGCAGATGGTCCGGCAGTACGGGCTGAGCCCGGCGGTGGGGCTCATCGCCCTGCCCGACGAGCACGGTCCGTTCCTGAGCGGGCCGGCGACCGGCGTGCCGGCCGGGGTGAGCGAGGACCTGGCGCGGGTGATGGACCGCGAGGTGCAGCGGCTGCTGGCCGAGAACTACGCGCGGGTGCGGCAGCTGCTGGAGCGTCACCGGACGATCCTGCGGGCCCTGGCCGACGAACTCAAGGCCCGCGAGGTGATGGACGGTCGGGAGCTGCGCCGCCGCTTCTACGAGCTGCTGCGGGCCCAGCAGAACGGCCATGGGGCGGCGGCCCTGACCGGGGAGCCAGAGGCCAGGTAACCGTCCGGTCGGAGCCTCCCGGGCTGTTGCTGCTCGCGCGGGCGCGTGCTATAATCTACCACTGAGGTAGGATAGGAGTGAGGGTGAAAGACGGCCGCAACGGACGCCGATAGACCGGGTACCGGACACCGCGCCACCGGCTGGCGTCTTCACCGCCGCGTCAGACCAGAAAGGGGTTTCGGGAGAATGGCGTTGGAGAAAGAGGAGAAGCAGGCGCTGATCAGCCAGTTCCAACTCCACGAAAAGGATACCGGATCGCCCGAGGTGCAGATCGCCATTCTGACCGAGCGGATCCGGCAACTGACCGAACACCTGAAGGTCCACCGGAAAGACCACCATTCGCGGCGGGGCCTGCTGAAGCTGGTCGGCCAGCGGCGACGCCAACTGGCCTACCTGGCGCGTGAGGACTTCGAGCGATACCGGGCTATCGTCACCAAACTGGGGTTGCGTCGCTGACTCCCCGGGCCCAGGTCACCCACCTGGGCCCTTCCTTATGGGTCCGTATCCGGGTTCCGGCTTAGCCTCTCTGCCTGCCACCTCATCCCGGTCAGCCCTGGCGGGGCGGCGGGCGCGGCCTGCCCCGCCGACGGGCGATGTTTGTGGAGGCGAGAGAAAGAATGGTTGCACGGTATGAGATTCAGTATGGGGGGCGGCCGCTGATCATCGAGGCGGGGAAGGTCGCCGAGCAGGCCAACGGCGCGGTTATGGTTCGCTACGGCGACACCGTCGTCCTGGCGACGGCCACAGCGGCCAAGGAGCCCCGCCCGGACATCGATTTCCTCCCCCTGACGGTCGACTACGAGGAGCGGCTCTACGCCGCCGGCAAGATTCCGGGGGGCTTCTTCAAGCGCGAGGGGCGCCCCAGCGAGCAGGCGATCCTCACCTGTCGGCTGACCGACCGGCCGATCCGACCGCTCTTCCCCAAGGGCTTCCGCAACGATGTGCAGATCATCGTGACCGCCCTCTCGGCCGACCAGGAGAACGAGCCGGATATCCTCTCGATCATCGGGGCCTCGGCGGCCCTGACGATCTCGGACATCCCCTGGGAAGGGCCGATCGGGGCGGCCAAAGTCGGTCTTATCAACGGCGAACTGGTCCTCAACCCCACCAGTTCGGAGCTGACCAACAGCGACCTGGAACTGGTGGTGGCCGGCACCCGTGAGGCGGTGGTGATGGTCGAGGCCGGGGCCCGCCAGGTGCCGGAGGAGAAGATCCTGGAGGCGATCCAGTTCGGCCACCAGGCCCTGCAGGTGGTGGTCGAACTGCAGGAGCGGATGCGCGCCGAGATCGGCAAGCCGAAGTTCACCTACCCGGTCTTCAGCCTGCCAGAGGACCTCCGGCCCAAACTGGAGGAGGTGTTCCGGGACCGCCTCCGCGACATGATCTACCAGAAGGACAAGACGGTGCGGGAGCGGCTGCGCCAGGAGATTCAGCGCGAGGCGCTGGCCCAGTTTGTGGAGCAGTATCGCGATAAGGATATCCTGGCCGCCCTGGAGGAGATCGAAAAAGAGATCGTCCGCACCGGCATTCTGGAGCGCGGCGAACGGCCCGACGGACGGGGCCTGGCCGAGATCCGGCCGATCTGGTGCGAGGTCGGGGTGCTGCCGCGCACCCACGGCTCGGGCCTCTTCACCCGGGGCCAGACCCAGGTCCTCTCGATCGTGACCCTCGGCTCGATCAGCGACGAGCAGATCATCGAGGGGCTGGGGCTGGAAGAGACCAAGCGCTTTATGCACCACTACAACTTCCCCCCCTTCAGCGTGGGCGAGGTGCGCCGCCTGGGCGCCCCGGGCCGGCGGGAGATCGGCCACGGCGCGCTGGCCGAGCGGGCCCTGGCCCCGGTGATCCCGCCGGAGAACGAGTTCCCCTACACGATCCGGATCGTCTCAGAGGTCCTGAGTTCGAACGGCTCGACCTCGATGGGCTCGGTCTGCGGCTCGACCCTGGCCCTGATGGATGCCGGCGTGCCGATCGCCGCGCCGGTGGCTGGCGTGGCGATGGGGCTGGTGACCGGGCCGGATGGGAAGTACGCCATCCTGACCGACATTCAGGGGATTGAGGACCACCTGGGCGATATGGACTTCAAGGTGGCCGGCACCCGCCAGGGGGTGACCGCCCTGCAGATGGATATCAAGGTCAAGGGGCTGACGCCCGAGATCATGGGCCAGGCCCTGGCCCAGGCCCGCGAGGGACGTCTCTTCATCCTGGACAAGATGCTGGAGGTCATCGCCGAGCCCCGGCGCGAACTGTCGCCCTACGCCCCGCGCATCTTCAAGACCAAGATCCCGGTGGAGAAGATCGGGACGCTCATCGGCCCCGGTGGACGGACGGTGCGGATGATCCAGGAGCAGTACCACGTCAAGATCGATATCGAAGAGGACGGCAGCGTCTTCGTCACCGCCACCGACACCGAAGGGGCGCAGAAGGCTCTCAAGGCCATCGAGGCCCTGACCAAAGAGGTCGAGGTCGGTCAGGAGTACCTGGGCCGGGTGACCCGCGTCACCAATATGGGGGCCTTCGTCGAGATCCTGCCCGGCAAAGAGGGGCTGGTCCGCACGTCTGAACTGGCTGAGTACCGCGTGGCCCGGCCGGAGGATGTGGTCTCCGTCGGCGATGAGATCATGGTCAAGGTTATTGAGATCGATCCGCAGGGCCGGATCAATCTCTCGCGCCGAGCGGTGCTGGAGGCGACCAAGGCACGCACCGCCCCGCAGCCACCATCCGCCCCGGCCGCAGCCCGACGAGCCCCGGCGCCGGCCCCGGCCCAGGGTCGGCCGCCCCAGGTTCGCCCCGAGGCCCGACCCCCACGGGCCGACCAGCGCCGGCCCGCTCCCGGACCCGGCCGGCCCCCGGAGCGCCGGCCACCCGGCGGGCCAAGCGGGCGCCCACGCTGAACCAGTCCGTCTCTGAAGGAAGGGACACCCGGCCGTCGGGCTCTCCGCCCGGCGGCTTTTTTATCGGCGCCAGGGAGAACCGAGCCAGAGCGGGACACGGCCGGCGCGGGCTCTCGACAGCGCGGCCCACGCTCTGCTACACTGCCCTCACAGCGAGACCTCTCCGCGGGAGGAGTCTGATGCGGACAGGACGCGCCGCCGTCTCCTACGGGCCGGGGCGGCCGCTCGAGATCCGCGAGTACCCGGTGGCCCCCCCGGCGCCCGACCAGATCCTGGTGCGGGTGCGGATGGCCGGCATCTGTGGCTCGGATCTCCATATCTGGCGCGGGTCTCTCCCCTCACTCGGGGGTGTCCTGCCCGATGTCCCCGGCCACGAGATGGTCGGCGAGGTGGTCGAACTGGGCGAGAAGTGGCAGACCGACTCGCTCGGCCGCCCGCTCCAACCCGGCGACCGCGTCGCCTACGCCTACTTCCGGCCCTGTGAACGCTGCTGGGCCTGCATCAGCCGCACCGCCACCTGCCCCAACCGCTACAGCCACCGCCGTCCGGCCGACGAGCCGCCCCACTTCTTCGGTGCCTTCGCCGAGTACTACTACATCCAGCCAGGGCAGTGGGTCTTTAAAGTGCCACCCGATCTGCCCGACGAACTGGTGGCGCCGGTCAACTGTGCCCTGGCCCAGGTCGTCTACAGCCTGCACCGGGGCGGCATCTGGCTGGGCGACGCGGTGGTGGTCCAGGGGCTGGGGGGTCTGGGACTCTACACCGTGGCCGTCGCTCGGACGATGGGCGCCGGGCTGATTATCGGCATCGACCGCCGGCCTGAGCGGCTGGAGCTGGCCCGCCTGTTCGGGGCCGATCACGTCATCGACCTCACCGCCCACCCCGAGGCCGCCGAGCGGGTGGCGCTGGTTCGGCAGTGGACCGAGGGCGTCGGCGCCGACCTGGTGGTTGAGGTGGCCGGCGTTCCAACCGTCGTCCAGGAGGGACTGGAGATGCTCCGCCCCGGCGGGCGGTACGTCCTGGTCGGCAACATCGTCCCCGGCGCCCGGGGGGAGATCGTCCCGCACGACGTCGTCCGGCTCTCCCGTCGGCTGATCGGGGTGGTCGGCTACGAGCCCTGGGCCATCCCGCGGGCGTTGAGTTTCCTGCGCCAGACCCGCCACCGCTTCCCCTTCGAGCGGCTGGTCTCGCACCGCTTCCCGCTGGAGGCCATTAACGAAGCCCTGGCCCAGGCCGACTGGCTGTCCAGCCAGGGCCAGGTGGCCCGGGCCGTCATCGTTCCATGACCGGGCGCGACCGGGTCGCCTGGGCCCTGGCCCTGGCCGGGCTGCTGGGAGTGGTGGTGGCGGTCGCCCTGCACCGCCAGGCCTTCCCGGTGGCCCAGATCGACTTTCAGGTCCGGCAGGCGGGAGCCGAGACGATCGCCCGACGCTTCCTCCAGAGCCAGGGCTTCGCCCCTGAAGGCTGGCTGACCGCCATCGGCTTCCGCACCCGCCCTGAGGCGCTGAACTATATCGAGCGCCAGGCCGGCCTGGCGACCCTGAACGATCTGGCCCGGCGCGAGGTCTCGGTCTGGTACTGGCAGATCCGCTACTTCCGCCCGCTCGAGACCGAGGAATGGCAGGTGCGAGTGGACCCGACCGGACGGCTGGTCGGATTCTGGCATCGCCTGCCGGAAGACGCTCCCGGCGCCACGCTGCCGGAGGAGACGGCCCAGAGGCTGGCCACCAGGTTCCTTCAGGAGGTATGGGGAACCCCGCTCGAGCGCTACCGGCTGGTCGAGAGCCGGGCCGAGGAGCGGCCGCGCCGGCGCGACTACACCTTCACCTGGGAACGCCAGGACTTCCGGGTAGCCGAGGCCACCTATCGTCTGGTCGTCGGCCTGACCGGCGACCGGCTGGGAGCGCTGGACGAGTTTCTCAAGGTGCCAGAGGCCTGGCTGCGGGCCCAGCAGGCCGAGCAGAATCGGGGGACGGTGCTGGCCGGACTGGGGAGCGTCCTCTATCTCGCCCTCATCATCGCGATGCTGGGGGTGCTGGTCCAGGCCGCCCGGAGCGGCGAGGCCGCCTGGCGCTTCGGCCTGCTTCTGGGGGCCAGCGTGGCGGTGATCGGATTGCTGGCCGGGCTGAACGGACTGCCGCTGGTCCTCCTGGACTACCCGACCACCGTGGATCTCCCCGGTTATCTGGTCCAGCGGTTGACCGGGATCGTGACAAGCCAGATCGGGCTGGGGCTCCTGGTCCTGCTGGCGGCGGTCAGCGGACGCCACCTGGCCCGGCTGGTCGGGCTCCAGCCGCTGCCTGACCAGGTGCTGAGCCGGCGGGGGCTGGCCTCCAGACCGCTGGTGCGCTCGCTGCTGCTGGGCTACGCCCTGGCCGGGGCTTCGCTGGGCTACGTGGTGCTCTTCTACTTCCTGGGGCTGCGCTTCTTCGGGGTCTGGTCGCCGGTCGAGGTCCCCTACGATGATATAATGAGCACCCTGGTGCCGGCCCTCTATCCCCTCACGGTCGGCGTCAGCGCCGCCCTGGCCGAGGAGTTCTCCTTCCGCCTGTTCGCGGTGCCGGCCCTGCTCATTCTCTTTCGCCGGCTATCGCTCCCGACCGGCCTCGCCACCGCCGGCGCGGTCCTGCTGCCGGCGGCGCTCTGGGCCTCGCTCCATTCAACCTATCCCCAGCAGCCGTTCTACATCCGGGCCGTCGAACTGACGGTGGTGGGGGCTGTCGACGGGCTGGTCTTCCTGCGCTACGGCATCTGGACCACGGTCTTCGCCCACTACATCTACAACGCCACCGTCGTCGGAGCGCTGTTCCTGCTCTCGGGAAACCTCTATCTCCAGGGATCGGCCGTTCTGGTGATGGGACTGCCGCTGGCGCTGCTTCTCCCGGCGCTCGGGCGCTGGCGGCAGGGCGCCCGCCTCTGGACCACGGCCGATCTCGTCGCCCGGCCGGCGCCCACGGCGCGGGTCCGCCGCATCCCGATCAGCCGGCCGCTGACTCTGCCACCCGCCCTGAGCCAGCCGGCCCTCTGGGGGCTGACGGCGCTGGCCATCGGTCTGGCGGTCCTCACCGGCCGGCTGGCGCCGCCCGGACTGACCGACCGGCTGCGGCTGGGGCTGGTTCCGACCGCCGTTCCGGCTCAGGCGGCCACCTGGCTCAGCCGGATTGACCCCCTCTTCTCGCCGGAAGGGTGGTGGACCGTGACCACCTTTGGGGCAGCGGACTGGGAGACCGCTGCCACCTACCTGGCGCGCCAGCAGGGGCTGGCGACCGGTCTCCAGACGCTGCTCGATGAGCTCACCCCCTTCGGCTGGCGCCAGCGCTACTTCCGCCCGCTGGAGAAAGAGGAGCTCGCCCTGCGGCTCCACCCTGTGACCGGGACAGTGCTGGGCTACCAGCACAGCCTGCCCGAGTCGGCGCCCGGCGCCCGCCTGCCGCGCGACCAGGCTCAGGCCCTGGCCGAGCAGGTTCTGGCCCGGCTCCGAGGCGAGCAGGAGCCACGCCAGCTGGTCGAGGCGGCCAGCGAGGAGCGCCCGGCCCGGACCGATTACCGTTTCGTCTTCGATCGGAGCGACTGGCGGGTCGGCGAGGCCACCCTGCGCTTCGAGATCGGCCTGCTGGGCGACCGGCTGGGCACCTACCGGGTCTTTCTTAAGGTACCAGAGGCCTTCGAGCGGGCGCTGGCCCGGCGGACGGTGGTTGAGGCCCTGCTCGATCTCCTCCGGGCCCTGGTGGTGGTCGCGCTGCTCGTCGCGGCCCTGGTTCTCTTCGTCCGCCGGGCCCAGGCCGGGCGGCTGGCCTACGGACCGGCCGCCCGCTGGACCGCAGTCCTGAGCCTGGCCTTCCTGCTGAGCCAGCTGAACACCCTGCCGCAGACGCTGGCCGGCCTTCCGACCACCCTCAGTCCGCCGGCGCTGGTCGGGCTGGTGGTGGCGATGACCCTGGGGCTCCTGGTGCTGGTCGGGCTGAGCGGCTTCGTCCTGGTCGCCCTGGCCCGCAGCCTCTGGGCCGAGGCCTTCCCGCCGGACCGCACCCCACCCCCGCTCGCCTGGCCTGGCCTGCACCGGCGGGCGGTGGCCGCCGGTGGGCTGACCGCCGGCCTGGTCTTCACCGTCGGGCACCTGGAGCGGTGGGCGCTCGACGCCCTGGCCCGCGACGGGCTGCGGATCACGGCGCCCGAGACTCTCGCGCTTCTCAGCGCCTGGCTTCCCGGCGTCGAAGCCCTTCTCCGACTGGTCTGGCAGGGGGGCCTGTTCCTGGCCGGGGCGACCGTCCTCGTCCTGGGGCTGCGGCGGCGGCTGCCCGGCTGGGGCGTCTTCCTCGGCCTGACCGCGCTGGCCCTGCTGGCGACGCTGACCGAGGTGAAACACCCCGCGACAGTGCTCCTCGAGAGCGCCTTCACGGTCGGCCGGCTGGCCATTGGCTACTGGCTGGTCCGCCGGGTGCTCCAGGACCTGGCCTGGGGCTACGCCATCGCCACGGGGCTAGTCCTGCTGGTCCCCGCGACCCTGTTCTTCCTCCGCCAGCCGGCCCTTTTCTTCCAGCTGCAGGGCCTGCTCGGCCTGCTGGTCATCGGGGGAGTGCTGGGGGCCGGCCTGGCCCGCCCGACGCCATCTCGCCGGCGGTCAGAGATCTAACGGATCGGGCGTTCGTCCACCACCAACCGGCGGTGCTCGATGATCTCGGCGACCTGCCGGAAGACCAGGGGACTGGGGACGGGAGCCTCGGCGCCCAGACGGCCCAGCAGGGCCTTCAGACGCTCGACCAGCTCTTTCTCGACGATCCAGCCGGTGAAAGGAAGAACCCGGGCGACCAGCCGCACCGTCGGCCAGACTCCTGGCTCGCCGGCGGGCTCGGCCAGGGTGGGCGGCTCGATGAAGAAGTGGGTGCTGGCGGCCAGGGCCCGGGCCTGGGCCAGGGCGGCCGGGGCCACCTGGTCGGGATCAAGGCCGGGAGGAATCGGGATATCGATGATATAGGTGATGTAGCCGCGCGGGTAGCGATTGATGGCGCCGATCTGGCCGTTGGGAATGACAAAAAGTTCACCGTTGATCCCGCGGATCTTGGTGATCCGCAGGCCGAACTCTTCAACCACCCCAGCAACCCCCGCCATGCCGACCAGTTCGACGTAGTCGCCGACGTTCAGCTGATCCTCGAAGAGGAGAAAGAGGCCGGTCAGCACATCGCGCACCAGCGACTGAGCCCCGAAACTGACCGCGATCCCCAGGATGCTGACGCTGGCCAGCACCGGGGCCAGGGGAATCCCGATTTTCTCCAGGACCGCGTAGAGGGCGAAGAGGAGAATGGTGTAGCGCAGGATATCGTCGATGAGCTTGCTGATCGTCAGCGCCCGCCGCTCCAGGGCCACTCCCCGGCCCCGGACCCGCGCCACCAGCCGTCCGCGGATGAGCCGGGAGAGCAGACGGTAGCTGACGACCGCCAGAGCCAGGATGAGAACGATCTGCAGAATCGTCCCCACCTGCTGCTCCAGGAAGGTCAGCAGCGCGGGATCGGTCGGCCCCAGCGCCAGGGGCGCCAGGGACGCCTGCCGCAAGGCCATCGGCTCCCCCGGCTCGCGAACCGCCTCCGGCGGTCAGTGCATGACCCGACCGGCGTCGACCACGATCGTCTGACCGGTCATCGAATCGTTGCGGATGAGAAACAGCACCGCCTCGGCAATATCGTCGAGGTCGGGCAGTTTCTTGAGGGGCGCTTCGGCGATAGCCCGCTGGATCCCTTCTTCCCCCCAGCGACGGCCCCAGCGGGTGTCCATCAACCCCGGCGCCACCGCGTTGACCGTGATGGTCGGGGCCAGGGCCAGAGCCAGACATTTGGTGACCATCGTCTCGGCCGCCTTCGAGACCGAGTAGGGGATCGAACTACCCCCAGGGCGAAGGGCCGAGACCGAGGTGATATTGACGATCCGGCCGCCGCCCCGGGCCCGCATCACCCGCGCCGCCGCCCGCGAGCAGTAGAAGACCCCTTTGACGTTGACCGCCATAATGCGGTCCCAGACCTCCTCGGTCACCGCCTCCAGGTCGGAGAAGGGGATGAACTCGGTGGTGCCAGCGTTGTTGACCAGAATATCCAGTCCGCCCAGTTCGCGGGCCACGGTCTCGACCAGGCGCTCGACCTCGGCCACCGACCCGACATCGGCCTGGACGGTGAGGGCCCGGCGGCCCAGGTCGCGGATCTGGGCGGCGGTCTCGGCCGCCTCCTGGGCCGAGCGCGAGTAATTTATCGCCACATCGGCCCCGTGGCGGGCCAGGAGCAGGCTGACCTCCCGCCCCAGACCGGTGCCGCCACCGGTCACCAGCGCGATCTTGCCGGTCAGGTCCACGGTTTCTGCCTCCCTGCACAGATTTCAGCGTCGCGGGCTCAGGCGCGCCGGGCCAGACTCTCGGCCTCACGGGCCAGCGCCAGCAGCTCGCGCTGCAGGGCCTGGGCGTGGGCCCGGGCCCGCTCCAGATGGACGACCAGCGCCTCGCGCTGGTCGCGCGTCAGGACAAAGGTCCCGCTGGCCTGGTAGACACGGTCGATCCAGAGAACGACCTCGTTGACCGTACGCTCATAGCGCTGGGCGTCGCTGACCAGAGTGCGCATGCTCTCCCGCATCGCCGCTCACCTCGGTTTCGCGTTGGCCGGCCGAGGCGGGCCGGGCGTCGTTCAGGCTGGTTGCGGGTCGAGGCTGGCCCGGACCTCGGCCAGCAGATCATCGACATCGAAGGGTTTCAACAGGACCGCCGCCACCTGCACCTCACTGGTCGGGACCTGGAGCGCCGCCACCCGTCCCGTCAGCACAATGATCGGCGCCGGGCTGACTGCACGCAGGGGCCGCAGTTCGTCCAGTGAGACCTCGTGCAGCGGGCCGGTTAAATCGGTGATGATCAGGTCCACCGGCTCCTGCTGGAGCAGCGCCACGCCCTGGGCGACCGACGTCGCCGTACGCACAGTCAGGCCCTCGCTTGTCAGGAGTGTCGCCAGCAGTTCGCACATGAACGGGTCATCGTCGATAACCAGAACACTCTTTCCCCGGTGCATGCGCGTCCTCTCGTGTCGAATCTCGCAGACGGGACAGGTCAGCGGCTGGCTGTCCGCGCTGCGGCCCAGGGAACAGTGGCTCTCGGCATCCGGTCGCGAGATGTCCGCTTCTCGGCGCATCGGGGGTTGCACGCCTATTCTAGAAAGAGAGACCGCCCCCCGTCAATCGCCTGACCCCGCTCCGCCGGAGGCGACCAGCCGGGTCCCGAACCCAGAACCGCCGGCGGTTGTCCCGTCCAGAAGACCCGTCGGACTCCCGTCGACACGGTCTCCAGCCAGGCAGACGGAATGCGGTCGGCCAGGAGAGGCCCAGTCGGCACTGGGCCGGCCCGGCCCGCAACGGATCGGCCGAGAGGGATGGTCGGGGCGCGGACAAAGAGAAAGCCCCGGTGGGGCTTTCTCCAGGTGTCGCACCGGATGGTTTCGGTGATGGCGGGAACGCTGAAGACCCGGTCGCGGCCGGTCCTAACTGAAGCGGGCCAGCAGCGCGTTCAGGACTCTCGGAGCATCGGTCTCGGTGCCGGTCTGAAGCGCGCGGATGTGCTCCTCGTAGGTCGGCCGCTCGACCTGATAGAAGAGGCCAACGTACAGCGGGTCCTCCTGCGCGGCCAGGCTCATCGCCCCGACCAGGTCGGTCACATCGTGCGAGGCCGGGATCGGCGCGGTCTCCTCACGGTAGAACTTGAAGGTGTTGACCTTGTTAAAGGTCGGGCAGGGGCTGTAGACATCGATGAAGGCGAAGCCCCGGTGCTCGATGCCGCGGACGATGAGGTCGGCCAGTTCCTTGGGCTTGCCCGAGAAGCCCCGGGCCACGAAGGTGGCGCCGCAGGCCAGGGCCAGGAGCAGCGGGTTGATCGGCTGCTCGATATTGCCGCGTGGCGTGGTCTTGGTGGTGAAGCCGAGGGCGCTGGTCGGCGAGGTCTGCCCCTTGGTCAGGCCGTAGATGGCGTTGTCCATCACCACGTAGCAGATATCCAGGTTGCGCCGCACCGCGTGCACAAAGTGGCCGGCGCCGATGGCGAAGGCGTCGCCATCGCCCCCGACCACCAGAACCTCGAGGTCCGGGTTGGCCAGCTTGATCCCGGTGGCGATGGGCAGCGCCCGGCCGTGGATGCCGTGGAATCCGTAAGTGGACATAAAGTAGGGAAGCCGGCTGGAGCAGCCGATGCCGGAGACGCAGACCACGTTCTCCGGCGCATAACCTCTGGCCACCAGGGCGTTGTAGACCGCATTCAGGACCCCGAAGTCGCCACAGCCGGGGCACCAGGTCGGTTTCTCGCCGCTTTTGAAATCGTCGATGGTGCGCGTGACGACGACCGTGCTATCCGACATGCTGCGCCACCTCTTCGAGTGCTTGCAGGATCTCGGCGACCTTGAACGGCTGGCCGGCGTAGACCCGGACCGGGATCACCTCGCGTCTGTAGCGGGCGGTCAGGAGATCGGCGAACTGACCGCTGTAATTGACCTCGGGCACCAGGATCACCCGTTTGGACCGCATAAAGTCGGCCAGCTGGTGGTCTGGCAGTGGACGCAGGAGTTTGGGAGCCACCATCTCCGCCCGGATGCCCCGTTCGCGGGCCCGGTCGATGGCCTCGACCACCACCCCCGCCGTCGATCCCCAGGTGACGATCCCGATCTCGGCTGTCGGGTCGCCATAGCGGTCGGCGGGAGGGGCGTCCGCCGCCGCCCGCTCGATCTTGCGGAAGCGCTTCTCGGTCATCCGGCGGTGGGTGGCCGGGTCGTAGCGGGGGCGGCCGGTCTCGTTGTGCTCCAGCCCCGTGGCCACATACTCGCCACCCGGCTGGCCGGGAAGGCTCATCGGCGAGACACCGTCGTCGGTGGGCGCATAGCGAAGGTAGCCATCCGCGTGGCCGTTGGGCTCGAAGAGCCGGCGGTTGATCACCGTGATCCGGTTCAGGTCCGGCCGCGGGATGCTCTCGGTGCGGACCGCCAGGACAGTATCGGAGAGCAGGATGACCGGAACCTGGTATTTTTCGGCCAGGTTGAAGGCGTTGACCGCCTGGTAGAAGCAATCCTCGACCGAGGTCGGGGCCAGGACCAGGCGGGGCACCTCGCCGTGCCCTCCGAAGGCGGCCAGATAGAGGTCGCCCTGCTCGTGGCGGGTCGGCATCCCTGTTGAGGGACCGGCCCGCTGGGCGTCCACCACCACACAGGGCAGTTCGGCCATCGTCCCCAGGCCCAGCCCCTCGACCATCAGGCTGAACCCCGGTCCGGAGGTGGCCGTCATGGCCTTTTTGCCGGCGTAGGCCGCCCCCAGGACCATATTGATCGAGGCGATCTCATCCTCGGCCTGGACGCAGACCCCGCCCACCTTGGGCAGCTCCTCCGCCAGGAACTCCATAATGTCGCTGGCTGGGGTGATCGGATAGCCGGCGAAAAACCGGCAGCCGGCGGCCAGCGCCCCCAGCGCCAGCGCCTGGTTTCCGGAGACGACGATAATATCCGAGCGCACCGGCCCGGCCTCCAGCCGGAACTTCTCCCGCTCGGGGATGTGCTCCTCAACGTAGCGGAGGCCAGCCTCCAGGGCCTGGAAGTTCTTGGCCAGAACCTCTTCTCCCTTGCGACCCCACTTCTCGCGGAGCAGGCGGGTCAGGTGCTCGGTCGGCAGGCCGAAGAGGGCGGCCACCACCCCGACGGCCACCACGTTCTTGCCCAGCTCAAAGCGCAACTGGTTCTTGGCGATATCGGTCAGCGGCACCGAGACCTGAATCCGGTCGCCGTTCTCGGACGGGGTGCACTCGGCGGGGTCGAAGATCAGCAGCCCCCCCGGACGCAGCTCGGCGATATTGCGGTCGTAGGCCTCCTGGTTGAAAGCCAGCAGGATATCCAGGGCATCGCCCTGCGAGTAGACACGCTGACCGCTCAGCCGGATCTGGAAAAGAGCGTGCCCCCCTTTGATCTCGGCGGGCGGACTGTAGAAGGTCAGCACGTGGAACCCTCCCCGCGCCGCCGCCTGGGTCACCAGCTGCCCGGTGCTGAGCACGCCCTCGCCGGCCTCGCCGGCGATACGGATCACAAGATCGCGGACAACGGCCATCCTACTTCCCCCTGTCTGTGGCCACGGCACTGGCCGCTCTCCTGGCTACCACCTGGGTGGTCGGCCACGGCCCGGCCCAGCCCGACCAGAGCCGCCGGACCACCGCCAGGCCCCATTGCCCGGCGACCAGGCGAAGCCCGCCGACCGTGCGCAGATATTCTGCCAGAGCCGCCGTCTTCAGCGCAAGAGCGGCCCGGCCGGCGATCAGGCAGCCGTCGACCAGCGCCAGCCCGGCGTGCGCCCCCAGCGCCAGCACCTCGCCGATCAGGCGCGGCCGGAACGACCGGCGCCGACCACCGCTCCAATCGGCGGCGATGTTCGCCACCACCGCCTCCGCCGCCTGGACGGCCACCTGCGCCGAGGGCGCGACAACCCGGCCGGTCACCGGGTCGCGCACGCGCGCGCAGTCGCCGATCACAAAGACCGCCGGCTGGTCCGGCAGGGCCAGATCGGCCGCCACCTCGACCCGCCCGTCCGGTCCCAACGGCGGCCCGGCCTGCCGGACCACCGCCGGCGCGGTGATCCCCCCGGCCCAGACCACCACCCCAGCCGGCAGGCGTCGACCATCGGCCAGATCCACCCCCCGGGCGTCGGCGGCCACCACCTGCGCGCCGGTCAGAACCTCGACGCCGAGTCGCTCCAGAATGTGGGTGGCCCGCCGCGCGACCCCGTCCGGGTAGCCGCGAAGCAGACGGGGCGCCATCTCGACCAGGGTCACCCGCCAGCGCCCGGCGTAGCCCTCGGCCACGGCCGCCGCCAGTTCGACACCGGTGAACCCCCCACCGACCACCACCACCCGGTCGCCCCCGACAGTCGGGGCCGGCCCCCGGGCCAGACGCTCGCCCAGGGCCACCGCGTCGCTCAGCGTCCGGAACGGAAAGGCCACCTGGGCCAGCCCGGAGATGGCCGGCCAGGCCGGCTCACTGCCCAGGGCCACCACCAGCCAGTCCCCCTCCAGCCAGCCGACATCGGTCAGAACCGCCGGACGCCCCAGGTCCAGAGCCCGGACGGTGGTCTGCAGGAACCGAACCGGGCGACCGGCCAGCGGGACGGCCAGCGGGACCGCCGCCTCGAGTGGGCTGATCCCGCCCGCGGCGACCTCCGGCAAACGGGTGACCAGCTGGTGATAATCGCACCGGTCGATCAGCAGGACCTCGAACCGTCCTCCCCACCGACCGCTCAGCCGGAGGGCCACCCGCAGCCCTCCGTAGCCGGCCCCCAGGATGACAACGCGGGGGCGTCTGCCCCTGACCACCGTGGTGCCCTCGCTGGCCGTGGCCGACTCCGGCCACCCGCCTCACTGCCTGTCCGCCCCTTATTATAACAGGCCCTTGGTTAAGTGGCCACCAGAGTCCGCCGCCCCGGGGAAACGTCCCCCCGAGCCGGAGAGAGGCGGGACGCGGCCCGTGCCCACCCGACAATCCGAGCGGCAGAACGACGAGAGGATCGCCCGCCCTGTCGGCGATTGACGACGCCGGGGCCTCTCGGTATACTCGCCGCGCAGGAGGCGTCAGACGGTCGGGAAAGGAGTCCACCGACCGGGACCACACCGGAGTGAGACCCATGCAGATCACCCGGAATAGCCGCGTCGAGACCAGACAGGGGCCGAGCGAGTGGTTCACCGGCACGGTCTACCTCGACCCGGTGGCCGTGCCGGGGAATGGCTCGCGGCTGAGCGCCAGCCTCGTCCACTTCACGCCAGGCGCCCGCACCGCCTGGCACACCCATCCCCACGGCCAGACCATCTATATCCTGGAGGGCATCGGCCTGGTGCAGCGGCGCGGCGGGCCCATCGAGGTGGTCCGCCCCGGCGACCGGGTGTTCTTCGAGCCGGGGGAGGAGCACTGGCACGGGGCCGCGCCGAACCGCTTCATGACGCACCTGGCGATGCTCGAGGTCGACGACCAGGGCCGCAGCGCGATCTGGGGCCCCCACGTTACCGATGAGGAATACGCGGCGGCGCCCCCGATCGACGACTGAGCCCACCCAACAGGCCGCTGCTGGCCTGAGCCGGCCTGGCTCCCCGAAGGCGACCACGGCCGTCGAGCCACGCGGCCCCAAATCGCGGCCGCCGCCACCCCCGGTGGGCAGTCGCCCCCTCCCCGCCTCTCCAGGGCGGACGCACCGCTTGACAGGCCGGATGGTTCTGACTAGGATCGGCCCGCGGATTCGCCACTGTGGAGGGAGAGAGCGTGAGTGCGCAGGAGGGGCGGAAGCCCCGTGTGGTTGTGGTCAGCGCCTTCCCCGGTCTGCAGATCGGCCCGGAGCGCGAGGCCCTGGCCGATTGTGAGGTCGAGGCGGTTCACTGCCCGGACGAGGCCACCTTCATCGCGGCCGCCCGGACCGCCGACGCGGTCATCGTCCGTGGGCTGCGTCTGACCGCCCCCATGATCGAGGCCCTCGAGCGCTGCCGGGTCATCGCGGCCGGTGGGATCGGGGTGGACTACATCGATGTCGACGCCGCCACCGAACGGGGAATCGTGGTGACCAACGTCCCCGACGTTTTCGTCGAAGAGGTGGCCAACCACGCCTGGCTGCTTATCCTGGCCTGCGCCAAGAAACTGGTGCCGCTCCACCAGTGCGTCGTCGAGAACCGCTGGCGGGAGGCCCGGAGCGTTATGCGCCCGATGCCCCGCGTGACCGGCGACACCCTTGGCCTGGTGGCCTTCGGCAACATCGCCCGGGCGGTGGCCCGACGGGCCCATGCCTTCGGCATGCGTATTCTGGCCTACGACCCGTATGTCCCGGCCGAGGTGATGGCCGCCTACGGGGTAGCGCCCGTCGCGCTCGACGACCTCTTCGCCCTTTCGGACTTTGTCTCCTGTCACGTGCCGCTGACCCGGCAGACCTATCACCTGATCGGCGAGGCCCAGTTCCGCCGGATGAAGCCCACCGCCTACTTCATCAACACCAGCCGGGGGGCGGTGGTGGACGAGGCAGCCCTCATCCGGGCTCTGCGGGAGGGCTGGCTGGCCGGGGCCGGACTGGACGTCTTCGAGAAAGAGCCGCCCGATCCTGATAATCCCCTTCTGCACATGCCCAACGTGGTCTGCACCCCCCACAGCGCCAGCGTCTCCGACTGGGCCAACGTCGAGCGCTGGCGACGGGTCGGACAGGAGGTGGCGGCCGTTCTGGCCGGTCGCCGGCCGAAGGCGGTGGTCAACCCGGCGGTCCTGGAGCGGGTGCACCTGGCGGTCTGAGCGTGGAAACGGAGACCGGAATCGAGGGAGCGCTGGCCGATCTCTTCACCGCCCACGGCTGGACACTGGCGGTGGCCGAGGCTTCGACCGGCGGGCTCCTCGGCCACCGGCTGACCGACCGGCCCGGCGCCTCCACCTATTTTCTGGGCGGGATCATCCCCTACAGCAACGCCAGTAAGATAGCCCTCCTGGGCGTCCCGGCCGATCTCCTGGCCCGGGTTGGGGCGGTGAGCCCGGAGGTGGCGGTGGCCCTGGCCCGGGGGGTGCGCGAGCGCTTCGGAGCCACCGTCGGCCTGGCCATCACCGGCCTGCTCGGCCCGGCCACCGGTCGCCGCTCGCCCAAGCCCCCCGGCCTCACCTACATCGCCCTGGCCACCGCCCAGACCACACTGGTCATCGAGCGGCGCTTCAGCGGCGACCGCCAGACGGTCAAGGCCCTCTCGGTCCAGACGGCCCTGGAGTGGTGCTACGCCCAGCTGGCGGGCGGACTGCCGACGCCGAGCCCGCCCAGCGGCTGAAGAGCCAGGGCACGAGCCCGGTGGCCACCAGCCCGAGAAGAGCGTAGCGCCCAAAGACAACCACCGGCCCGCTGCCGATGGCCAGTCCGACCAGGTGCAGCGCCAGGGCCAGCCCGAGACCGACCAGCAGGCTGAGGAGCAGTCCGACCGGCCGCCAGGGCCGCAGGGCCAGCAGCCAGGGGAGGTCCCGGCGAGCCCGCCAGAGGTGCCCGAGCGTCAGGCCAGCCAGGGCCCCGGCGTAGCGGCTGCGCTCGCCATCACCCCCGAGCAGCCCCAGCAGGACTCCCGCCAGACCCACCGCCAGCAGGAGCGGATGCCCCCGCACCAGACGCTCGCCCCAGGACCCGTGCAGGAGCGGGATCCCCACCAGCAGAACCAGCGCCCCAAGCGCGATCCCGCCGAGCACATCATGCGGATAGTGGACTCCCAGATAGAGGCGCGACAGCCCGACGGTCAGAATGAGACCCAGGGCCAGGACAGTGGCCCAGCGTCGTCGGAGGACCCAGGCCAGGTAGCCATAGAGCACGGTGGCGTTCTGGGCGTGGCCGCTGGGAAAGCCCGGGCTGGTGAGCGGCTCGGCGACCCAGAGGTCGGGTCCGGCAGGCCGGGGCCAGGCCAGCCACCACTTGACGGTGGCGTTGAGGTAGGCCGAGACCAAGGTCAGCAGAATCAGCCGCAGCCCCAGGCCTGGCGGCCAGAGCCAGTAAAGACCCAGCAGAACGAGCAGGGTGAACTCCGTCCCGCCCAGTGCGGTCAGGGCCCGGACGGCCAGGTCAAGCCAGGGCTGGCGGAGGCTCTGGATTGCCAGAAGCAGTGCGTACTCGTCGACGATCACAGGTCAGCCCACCGGCGTGGGCCCACTATACCACAGGGCCGTCGCCCCAGGCCAGCTGGCCTCCGAGCCGCCGCCCAGATCCCGGCGACACCCACCGAGCGTCCGTCCCCCGCGACACCGGATCACCGCCGGCCTCCCAGAGCCGCCAGTCGGGCGGAAGACGCCGAGAGTCAGCGCAACCGTTCCTCGGCCCGGGGATCGGGCCAGGCGAAATTCTGGAAGACCCAGTCGAAGAGACGGATGCTGTCGGTCCAGAGGTCCTGGCTGCCCATCAGCCCGACGTAGACGCGGTGGCCGTGGCGAACCGCCGAGGCGACAATCGTCCGGCCCGCCTTCTCCGTGTAGCCGATCTTGACGCCATCGGCCCCGGGGTAGAGCCAGAGGAGGCGGTTGAGGTTGTACACCTGATAGGAGCGCGGGCCCTGGACGGACCAGACCTTGGTCGCCGCCAGCCGGTAGAAGCGCGGGTCGCGCATACCGACGCGGGCCAGCTGCACCATATCGTAGGCGCTGGAATAATGGCCGGGGGCGTCCAGGCCGTGCGGGTTCTGAAAATGGGTGTTCTTAAGCCCCAGGGCCTGGACCCGGGCGTTCATCAAGGCCACAAACCGCTCCTCGCTCCCGGCCAGACCGGTGGCGATGGCCAGGGCGGCGTCGTTGCCCGAGG
>DAOUAE010000033.1:0-31018 GCA_034433795.1 Chloroflexota bacterium | reverse complement strand
CGTCCTAATCGCACCATAGTGGGATTGAAACCGAGCGGGCGTGAGACGCGGAGAATGAACTAGCGGAGAGTGTTGCTCCGTCTTCCCTCTACCGAAGATCGCAGAGGGCTATTCCTCTCCCCCCGCGTGTGGAGAAGCCGACCGGGAGCACCCTCACGGGCAGGGGACCAGAGCGGGCGTACACAGCCGGTTCGAAAAATCTCGCGGAAGCACTCCCGTGGATAGGAGACCGGGGGGAGCCCTGCCTCTGCGCGCAGACGACGGAAGAAGGCCCTTCGCTCAGGCCAGCCGCGCCCGCCGCAGGAGCAGGGCGTTGAGCGCCACAATGATCGTCGACAGGCTCATCAACAGCGCCCCAATGGCCGGCGGCAACAGGAGCCCCCACCGGGCCGCCACCCCCGCCGCCAGCGGCAACGCCACCGCATTGTAGGCCGTCGCCCAGAGCAGGTTCTGCACCATCTTCTGGTAACTCACCCGCGCCAGCCGTAAAAGCCGCACCACATCCAGCGGATCGTTTTCGACCAGCACGACATCGGCCGACTCGATGGCGATATTCGTCCCGGCGCCGATGGCCACCCCCAGATCAGCCGCCACCAGCGCCGGCGCATCGTTGATCCCGTCGCCCACAAAGGCCACCCGCTCGCCCGCCGCCCGCCAGCGCTCGACCAGCGCCGCCTTGTCCGGCGGCAGCACCCGCGCGTAGTACTCGGCGATCCCCAGCTCCCGCGCCACCGTCCGGGCCACCGCCTCCGCATCCCCGGTCACCATCACCACCGCTATCCCCATCTCCTGCAACGCCCGGACTGCCACCCGCGCGCTCGGCCGGATCTGGTCGGCCAGGGCGAAGACGGCCAGCGGCCGGTCGCTCCAGAGAACAATCGGGCTGTCCCCCCGCTCCTCGGCCCGGGTCAACGCCGCCACCAGGTCCGGGGGAAACGTCAGGCCAGCCTCGGCCAGCCACTCCGGCCGGCCCACGCGGTACCGTACGCCCTCGACCAGCCCCTCAACGCCCCGTCCCGGCTGGGCATGGACCTCCGCCACCGCCGGAAGCGCCAGCCCGCGCTCCTCGGCCGCAGCCACAATGGCCCGGGCCAGCGGATGCTCGGAGTGCCGCTCCAGCGCCGCCGCCACGGCCAGCGCCTGCTCCGGCGTGATCGCCACCGCCGTCAGATCACGCAGCACAAACCGCCCCTCGGTCAACGTGCCGGTCTTATCGAGGGCGATACGGGTGATGGCGTAACCACGCTCAAACGCCTCGCGATTGCGAATCAGCAGCCCGTTCCGGGCCGCCAGACCGGTGGCCTCAACCACCACCAGCGGAATCGCCAGCCCCAAGGCGTGCGGACAGGCGATGACCATCACCGTCACCGACCGGGTGATAGCAAACGTGGCGTCGGCGCCGACCAGCACCCAGACCAGAAAGGTTAAAAGCCCACCCCCCAGGGCGACGAGGGTGAGGACAAAGGCCGCCCGGTCGGCCAGCGCCTGGTAACGGCTGCGCGCCGCCTGGGCCGCCCGGACCAGCCGCACAATCTGAAAAAGCGTCGTCTCGGTGCCCACCCGTGTCACCCGCACGGTCAGCACCCCCTCGGTGTTGACCGAGCCAGCCACCACCTCGTCACCCGGCCGCTTGGGCACCGGCCGCGATTCGCCGGTGAGAAACGCCTCGTTGACCGCTGACTCGCCGACCACCACCACGCCATCGGCCGGCACCTGCTCGCCCGGTCGGATGAGAATATGGTCGCCAGGCTGCAACGCCCCCACCGGCACGTCCTCAATCCGCTCATCCACCAGCCGGTGCGCTACCGGCGGCAGGAGCTCGACCAGCCGCTCCAGAGCCTGTCCCGCCTGCTGGACAGCCACCAGCTCGAGCCAGTGGCCCAGCAGCATCACGTCAATGAGGGTGGCCAGTTCCCAGTAGAAGGGATGACCCGGCAGTCCGAGCGTCACCGCCAGGCTGTAGAAATAGGCGACGGTCACCGCCAGCCCGATCAGGGTCATCATCCCCGGCCGGCCGGCCCGCAGTTCGTCCCAGGCCCCCTGGACAAAGACCAGCCCGCCCACCAGGTAGATGACCGTGGCCAGGGCGGCGACGAGAAACTCCGCCCCCGGCACCGGCAGGGGCGGCAGCCCCACTAGCCGCGGCACCTCGGGGGTGAGGGCGAGGAGCGGAACGGTCAGGAGCGTGGTGATGAGAAACCGCGTGCGGAAGGTCTCGGGCCGATGAGCCCGGTGCCGGTCGTGCGGGCCCTCCGGCGGGTGCTCCGGATGGACCACGTGGCGGTGGACGGCCGCCGGCGGGTGGACGTGGGGCGAGGGCGCACCCGCCGGCCGGTGGGCCGCATGGTCGTGGTCATGCCCCATGGTGCCCCTCCTTACCGCATCCTACGCCCCTATTCTACGGCCACCGGCTGAGCCCCGGCCAGCGCGGTCCACCGACGCCGACCATCTCCGCCCGGAGGCTTCGGCGGGGCGATCCGCCCTTCAGGGACCGCGGTGCCAGGTCTCCAGAAAATCGCCGTGCCAGGCGTGGTACCAGACCTGACCGGTGTAGCCGTTGACCGAGAGCATCCCCACCATCCGACCATCGCGTTCGATATCGATAGTCCGGTAGCCGTAGAACGTGTGGACCTCGCCGGTTCGGGCACCGGGCAGGAACCCCTCCAGGAACTGCTGGGCCAGCCGGAGCGCCTGCTCCTCGGTCACCGGCGTGGCCACAGTGACCGGCGAGGCTCCGCCCATCATGCCGTACTTCGTATTCCACATCATGGACGGACCCGGCTCGGTCATCACCTGACCGGTGTAGCGGTCCACCAGCAGTTCAAAAGCGAACGCCCGGGTGCTCTTCTCGTAGACCGGGACGTAGAAATTGAGGGCGAAGGCGTGGACCTCGTCGAAGGTCAGATCGGGGTTGCCCAGATTCGCCAGAGCGCGCTCGGCCAGGCGCACGCCCTCGGCCAGCCCCAGCGGCCGGGCGGTGGCCGCGAACGGCCCGCCCATCATGCTCATGCCCATCATGCCGCCCGGCCCCATCATGCCGCCGGGAGCCATCATCCCGCCCGGTCCCATCATCCCGCCGGGCCCCATCACGCCGCCAGGACCCATCATCCCCCCGGGGCCCACCATGCCGCCCGGCATCATCCAGCCCGCCGGCGGCATCGGAGCCGCACCAGGCGCGCTGCTCCGCCCCAGTGACCAGGCGACCGCGGCCACCACCCCGAGCAGGATCAGACCGACCAGCCCGCCGCTCAACCAGACCCACCATCGCTCACGCATATCGTGCCTCCTCAACGCCGCCGGGTCTCACCCGCCCAAGGGCGCAGAACCCGGACCAGCCGTCTCCCCTATCTATTCGCCCACGCGCCGGAGAATCCGCCGGGAGGTTCCCCTGAAACTCTCCTTAGAAGAGCCCTCTTCTCAGGAGGCCCCCGGCTCTGCTATCCTCAAAACCAGGACCGCGTCTGATAGCCGGGCGGCAGCCCCTCCATCGGCCAGGAGGTGTCCGATGTCGCTGGGCCTGTTTCTGGCCTGCATCGTGATCAGCACCCTCCTCATCTCCCTGGGGACGATGACGCACCTCCGGATCCTCTTTCTGCTGGGCAGCCTGCTTCTCAGTCTGGCCATCATCGCCGGCCTGGCCCCCAACTGGCGCTGGCCGGGCCAGCGGACGACCCGGTCGTCGCCGCCCTCCGCCGGTGAACGGCCAGCCTGACCAGTGCAGGACCGCTCCCCAGGTCGTCGCCGGTTCGGATCGCGCGCAGGGCCGGCGCCGGCGGGATCTTCACCCCCAACAGGGGATAGCCGTCCTGGCAACAGCCCACCAGGCTGGTGGGCTGTTGCCGTCGCCGTGAGCACGCCTGTGGTCGAGAGGCGGGTCTCCCGACGGGCAAACCGGTGGCGCCACTCGCCAGGCCGGCCCCAGCCCGGCACAGGCTCTGCACTATCTCTTCCCGGCACCCCGGACGGGAGGGGACCGTGCTGTTTGAGGACCATCACCAGGCGGGGGTCCTTCTGGCGGAGGCGTTGCGCTACGAGCTTCTGGCCCAGCCGCTCCTCCTCGGCCTCGGTCCTGAGGGACTGGCGGTGGCCCGCGTCGTCGGCCACCACCTGGGCTGGCCGGTCCACCCCTTCACCGCCAGCGGCCCGGTGCCGTCGGTGACCGGCCGGACGGTCGTCCTCGTGGTCCACGGGCTGGAGGACCCGGCCCCGGTCGCCCCGGCGCTCCAGGCCCTCCAGGGCCAGCGTCCCCAGGCCATTATCATCGCCACCCCGGTGGCCCGCCGGGCGGCGGTCCAGGCGCTCCAGCAGGCCGGCTACCGGGTCATCGCCCTGGCCACCCCCGAGCCGTTCACCACCATCACCGACTACTATCGCCAGCCGCCGGCCACCTGGCCGGCCGCCGTTCCGCCGGCATCTCCACCGCCCGCCTGAACGGCCGGCTCCGGTCACCGCTCACACCCCTAGACGACCGGATAGGTCGTCACCAGAAAGAGCACATCCCCCAGATAGTGCACGGCGCCGCTCGCGCGAATGTCGCCGCGCCACCACCGCAGCACCCCCAGGGCGAGGCCCAGCGGCACCAGCCAGGGGATCGTCGCCGCCTGCTGGAGGTGATGAGCCGCCCAGAGGACCCCGCTGAGAACGGGCGGAGCCAGCGACAACCGGGGCTGCAGGAACCCCCGGAAGAAAGCCTCCTCGGCCAGGACGGTGAGCGGATACACGACCAGCACCTGGACCAGCAGAACAGCCCAACCGATCGGACGGGTGGCCCCGTACGCCGCCGGATCAACGGGCGAGAGCCCCAGTCCAGGAGCCAGAGACAGGGCGCCCAGCAGCTCCGCCGCGCCGCCCAGGCCCAGCAGCGCCCGACGCCTCCGGCGGCGCCGCTCGTCCGGCGAGAGTCCCGGCCCCAGACCGAGGGCGGTCGCCGAGAGCGGTTGTCTCTCAAAGCGCCAGAGCGCGGCCGCCAGGACACCCAGCGTCGCGAGCTTCCAGACGCCGATCCCGGCCGCGTAGCCGAGCGAGGGGAAGGTCCAGCCCTGGCCGACCGCCGCCGCGTGCGTCACCAGCCCGATCAGCCCGACGACCCCGGTGAGGGCCAGAACCCGTCCTGGCGGATAGAGCGGGGGATGGGCGGTCCGGTCGGTCATCTCCACCGCCTCCACGCCCTAGCCGTGCCGGGGCTCCAGCAGCACAACCTGGGGCTCCTCGGGCAGGGTGCCCTTGGTGAGGCTGAGCCGGGGCTGCGGCGTGGGCGGGGTGGTCAGCCCCATCTCCCGCAGGAACTTCTCAACCGGGTCCAGCGGCTGGGGCCGGCGCAGGTCGGGCGTCTGGTAGTGCATCGGCACGATCACCCGGGGCTCCAGCAGGCTGATGACCTCGGCCGCCTCGGTCGCCCCGATGGTGGTCTGTCCGCCCACCGGCACCAGCAGGACGTCGATCCCGCTCAGCTGCTCGACCTGGGCCGGCGTCAGGACATGCCCCAGGTCCCCCAGGTGGCAGACCACCACCTCGTCGAGGGTGACAGCGTAGGCGGTGTTGCGCCCGAGGCGCCGACCGTTCTCGGCGTCGTGGTAGGTCTGAACGCCGATGATCTCCACCCCCCGCACCTCATACTCGCCCGGCCCCTGGATGACCTTGAGGACCTGGCTCACCGCGGCCAGGTTGTTATGGCCCGGGTGCGGGTGGGTGATGAGGACGATGTCGGCCGTCAGGCGCGCCGGCAGCGTTCCCACCGTCCGGTCGTAAGGGTCGATAAGCACCGTGGCCTCGCGCCCGCGCAGGCGGAAACAGGCGTAGCCCAGCCAGACGATCTCCATCTCAGCCTTCCCCACGCCAGTCGAAGAGCCGGGCCGCCCGACGGGGTTCCAGGTCGCGGGGGCGGTAGGGCATGGGCACGTACTCGACCGAGGGCCGCCGCTGGGCGGTCTGGGGATAGAGACGCATCAGTTCGTAGACCTCGAGCGGCATATCGGTCGAGACCGGCAGCCCCAGGCTCCGGGCTTCGCCGACGGTGATCGGGTAGTCGTGGGTCCAGGTGCCGCTGGAGAGGACGCGGGCGATCTCGCGGGCCTTCTCCTCAGGCATCCGCTCGCGCAGGATCTCGCAGACCGTCCGCTCGACCTGGCGGATGGCCTTCTCGGCGATATCGGCCAGGATGAGCGTCTGGTCGTCGATGTCCTTGGGGTCCTTGCGCTCCAGCACCCGCAGGACCGAGGCCGCCGGGTACTGGCCCAGCTGGGGGTCGACCGGGCCCAGCACCGCGTTCTCGTCCATGACGATCTCGTCGGCCGCCAGGGCGATGAGGGTTCCGCCGGACATGGCGTAGTGCGGGACAAAGACGGTCACCTTGGCCCGGTGGCGGCAGAGGGCCAGGGCGATCTGCTCAGCCGCCAGGACCAGCCCGCCCGGGGTGTGCAGGATAAGATCGATGGGCACATCCGGATCGGTCAGTTTGATGGCCCGCAGCACCTCTTCGCTGTCGTTGATGTCGATGTAGCGGGCGATGGGGAAGCCGAGCAGACTGAGCGTCTCCTGACGGTGGATCAGGGCGATGGCCCGGGTGCCGCGCCGGGCCTCCAGGCGGTGCAGGGCCCGCATCCGGGCGGCCTCCAGCATCCGCTGACGAATGACCGGCTGCAGGGCGCTGATCATAAAGAAGATCCAGAAGAGGTCGAGGAACGTCACGCTCTCCCTCCCGCGGGCGTCTCTCCAGCCCTGGCTACCAGGGCCAGTATTCATCCGGATAGAATTTGGGCGCCGGCCGGCGCAGGGGGAAGACCAGCAGGAAGCCGGTCAGAAACCCCCCAACATGGGCCCACCAGGCCACCCCGCCCAGGGCGGCGACGTTGGGCACCGCCAGGGTCAGCAGGCCGTTGAACAACTGCGAGGCGAACCAGGCGACGATGTAGACCAGGGCCGGCACCTCGACGATCCAGGGGATGAGGAAGACCGGCGTCAGGGTGATGACCCGGGCCCCGGGGAAGAGGACCATATAGGCGGCCAGGACGCCGGAGATGGCGCCGCTGGCCCCGACCGCCGGCACGGCCGAGGTCGGGTCGATGCCGATGTGCACCAGGGCCGCCCCGACACCACAGGCCAGGTAAAAGAAAAGGAAGCGCCAGTGACCCAGGCGGTCCTCAACGTTATCGCCGAAGATGTAGAGGGCCAGCATGTTGCTGACGAGATGCACCCAGCCGGCGTGCAGGAACTGCGAGGTCAAGAGCGTCAACCACTCGCCCGGCAGGGGACTGGCCACGAAGCGGGCCGGGACGATGCCCAGCAGCCAGAGAAACCCCTCCAGCGCCTCGGGCGGCAACCGCAGCTCGATGAGGAAGACGACGATGTTGGCGCCAATGATGGCGGTCATCACCACGGGGAACGAGCGGGCGCGGACGGTGTCTTTCAGCGGGATCACGGACGCCTCCACGATCTGAGGGGCACCGGTTCTGGTCCTTCGCCGGTCCGGCGACCAGGCCGGGCACCGGCTATAGTACACAATCACCGGTTGCCTGTCCAGCCCACCGGACAGGCCGGCGCCGGCCGCAACGCCCGCCCTGACCCGCCACCACGGCCGCTGACCCGCCTCCGCCCGGCGAGACCGCCGCCGGTTACCGCTCCGCCAGCCAGGATCGCACCGTCTCGACCGACCCCAGGCGGCGAAGGCCCGGCACCCGATCAAAATCGCTATCGAAACTGACCAACGCCGCGAAACCGAACTCCTGCCAGGCCACGACAATGAGCGCATCGTGAAAGTTCAGAGCCCAGCCCGTCTCCCGCATAATGCCCAGACAGCGCCCAAACCATTCCGGAACCGCCGGATAGGTCCAGGTCAGGAGACTGGGGGGCAGCGCTCCCAGCAGCCTCGCCAGGACCTCATCTGGGGCCAGTCCGCGCTGGCCAGCCCGACGGATCAGAACACTCAGAACCTCGTTGAGGACGCAGTCCAGATAGAGACAGTGCAGACCACGCTCCTCCAGCACCTCCTGGATGGCCAGGGCGGTCCGGTGAAAGACATCACGCTGGTCGTAGAGAGCGACCAGGTAACTGCTGTCCAGGCACACTTTACTGATCGTACTCTTCGGTATCTTCAAGAGCGTTGCCTCCCAGGGCAACCGCCCCGGCCAGAGCCCGGAGTTTTTCGGCTGGCACCCAGATCGGTTCCGGCCGCGGCGCCCGCAACGGCTCCAGGACGAGACGACCCTCCTCAATCGAGAGGCGGAGGAGATCGCCTTCGCGGAGACCCAGCCTCTCCCGGACGGCCCGCGGGACGGTCAGCTGCCCCCGGGCTTTCAGGCGGACCACAACCATGGTGCTCTTTTCTCCTTTTTCAGATTTTCGCACTTACCAGGGTATTATAACCGGACCAGCCCTGACCAGTCCGTCCCCGCGTCCAGCGCGCGCTTCTGCTAAGCGACTTCTAAGCCGCCGCTATCGGCATTCTAAGCGGCCCGGCCTATCTTTCCAGAGTGGAAAGGCTGTCAAACACCGGCCGAAAGGAGGTGATGCGCCATGCTACGGGTGGCTGCCGTCATCACATTCCTCATCGGCCTGTGGTTGATCGCCTCACCGTTTGTGCTGCCCGGCATCGCTGGCCAGATCGGCCTGGAGACGACGCTGCTGACCGCCTGGAACGCTATCATCTGCGGGGCGATCGTGGCCCTCAGCGGTCTGGCCAGCTGGCTGGCGGTCCCCGGTCGGACCTACGCCCGGGCAGCCTGAGAGTCGCGCGGCTCTAGACCCGTTTCCCCGATCCTGAGCGCGGGCAGAGCCCGCGCTTTTTGTCTTTCGGTTTGCCCGGAGGGCCGGAACCGGTGTACACTATGGGGCAGGAGCATGGGGTGGAGGCGGCGATGTTGAGCCCGGAACTCCTGGACCTTCTGCGCTGCCCGGCCTGCAAGTCGCCGGTGGTGCTGGAAGGGGAGCGCCTGGTCTGCGAGACCTGCAAGCGCAAGTACCCCATCCGCAACGGCATTCCCATCATGCTCATCGAAGAGGGCGATAAAGCCCTGCACGAGGGCGAATAGGCACGGTCCCTTGGCACGCTCGCTGATCGCGGGCCGCTACCACCTGACCGATCGTCTGGGGCAAGGGGGAACGGCCACCGTCTACCGGGCGATCGACCTCCGCCTGGACCGGCCCGTGGCAGTGAAGATCGTCCGGCTCGCCGGACTGGCGGACGCCGACCTGGCCGCTCGCCTCCTGGCCGAGGCCCGCACCGTGGCGGCGCTGACGCACCCCCACATCGTGGCCGTCTACGACGCCGGCCAGGACGGCGACCTGGTCTACCTGGTGCTGGAGTACCTGCCGGGCAGCACCCTCCGCGAGCGGCTTCTCCGTCAGGGCCGGCAGCCGCTGGCCGAGGCGCTGACCATCGCCCGCGACGTCCTGCAGGGGCTGGCGGCCGCCCACGCCGCCGGACTGGTCCACTGCGACCTTAAACCGGAGAATATTCTCTTTGCCGCCGACGGGACGGCCAAGATCGCCGATTTCGGCATCGCCCGGACACTGGCCGAACGCCCCGCCGGCGACCGGACTCTCTGGGGCACTCCCGCCTACCTGGCCCCCGAACAGATCCGGGGTCAGGCGGTTGGTCCGGCGACGGACCTCTACGCCCTGGGAGTCATCCTCTTCGAGATGCTGACCGGCCAGCCGCCCTTCCGGGGCCCGGACCCGGCGAGCGTCCTCCGCCAGCACCTCACGGCGCCACCGCCCCCGCTCCACCCATCGGCTGCGGGGATACCACCGAGCGTGGCGGCGCTGATCGCGCGGGCCCTGGCCAAAGACCCCCGCGATCGCTGGCCGGAGGCCGGGGCCATGCTCCGGGCGGTCGACCAGGCGCTCGCCGCCAGCGCTCAGCCGACCGTCCCCCTCGGACCGGCGGCCCGGACCGGCGAGGGACAGACCGTGGCGACGCGCCCCCGACGCCGCTCCTGGCCGGGCTGGCTGCTCCTCGGCGGCACCATCCTCGGCCTGGTCGCCGGGAGCCTCCTGGCCCTGCGCGACGCGCGGGGCCGTTTACCGGCCCTGCCGGTCGAACCGGTGGCCAGCCCCACGCCCGTGGTGGTCCGCCCGACGCCCACGCGGGCCGTGCTGGCACTGCTGCCGACGCCCACGGGGACCGTGCCGGCGCCACTGCCGACGCCCACGCCGACCCCCCGGCCGCAGCCCACGGCCACGCCGGTTCCGCCGGCCACCCCGACCGCGACGACACCGCCGCCGACCCCGACCCGGACCCAGCCCACTCTGACGCCGACGCCCGCCCCACCGTCTCCGACCCCGCTGCCACCGACCCCCACGCCCGTCCTCACCCCGACCCCGGCCGCCACGCCGACGCCCACCGCGCCCGCCCGCACGCCCACCCCGGTCCCGGCCACCCCCTCGCCGACGCCGGCGCTCACCCCCACGCCGGCTCCCTCGCCGACCCCGGCGCCGGTCACCCCCACCCCGACCGTCGGACTGGCCGTCTCGCCCACCCCTCTCCCCTCGCCCAGCCCGACGCCGGCCCGCTGACCGGCCGGACCGCCGTGGGTTCCTTCCCGCCCGCATCGCCGTCGGACCCGACGGCCGGACCACCGTCTGGACCGACGGTCCGACACCCCCTCTTGTGACACCCGACCGCGCCGGCTATACTCGCCTCAGAACCGGGCAAGGAGGCGGCGATGAGCGGGACGGGAACGATCCGGGAGCCGCAGGACGACCTGGGGCTGCAGGAGCTCCGGGCCGAGGCGCTCGATCTCCTCGGGCTGGGGCTGGTCGGACTGGCCATCGGGCTGCTCTTCCTGGCCGCGGTCGACGCCGAGACCCGCCGGCCGGGTCTCTGGCTGGTGGTGGGCGGGCTTCTGCTCACAGCGGCGGCCGGGCAGGCCTGGCGCTGGAGCCTGCCGCTGGCCTCGGGGCTGGTGGTCCTGGGGCTGGGCCTGAGCGTGGTCGCCGGGACGGTGGTCTATCCGGGCAGCCAGGCGCTCTACGCCCTCCCGCTGGTTGTCGGGGTGACGGGCGCCCTCTTCGGCCTGCTCCCGACCTGTCTGGTGGCGGCGCTGGGCTCGCTCGGCGTCCTGCTGCTGGCCCAGGACGGCCGGGGATGGGTGGAGGCGCCGGGGATGGTCGTCGGCCTCCTCTGGGCGGCGGCTGTCATCACCTGGCTGGTCACCCGCCCGACCCGGATCGCCCTGGACTGGGCCTGGCAGCACTACCGCCTGGCCCAGCAGCGGACCGAGGAGCTGCGGCAGCGGCAGGGCGAACTGGGGCGACTGGCCAAGAGTCTGGACGAGGCCTGCGCCCGCCTGGAGGCGATGAACTGGGAGCTGGAGCGGGCCCGCCGGGCGGCCGAGGAGGCCCGGCGCCTCAAGGCCGAGTTCGCGGCGGCGGTCAGCCACGAGCTAAGGACCCCGCTCAACCTCATCATCGGCTTCGCCGAGATGATGATGCACGCGCCCCAGGCCTACGGGGGGACCGGCCTGCCGGAGCCCTACCGGCAGGACCTGGAGGCGATCTACCGGAACGCCTGCCACCTCTCGCGGCTCATCGACGACGTCCTCGACCTCAGTCAGATCGAGGCCCACCGTCTGGCGCTGGAGCGGCGGACGGTCTCCCTCCGCCAGATCGTCGACGAGGCGGTGGCCACCGTCGCCACGCTCTACGAGCGGCTGGGGCTGTGGCTGCAGGTCGACCTGTCCCCCGACCTGCCCCTGCTCTTCGTCGACCCCAACCGGATCCGGCAGATCCTGATCAATCTCCTGAACAACGCCGCCCGCTTCACCGAGCGCGGCGGGGTGACCATCCGGGCGACCAGCGACGGACGGGAGGTGGTGGTGGCGGTGAGCGACACCGGGACCGGGATCGCCCCGGAGGACCTGCCCTACGTCTTTCAGGAGTTCTACCAGGCCGGCCCGCCCGGGCGCCGGCGCGGGGGCAGTGGTCTGGGGCTGGCCATCTGCAAGCGCTTCGCCGAGATGCACGGCGGCTACATGTGGGCCGAGAGCCAGCTGGGCCAGGGGAGCACGTTCTACCTGGCGCTGCCGCTCTGCGGCAACGTCGCCACCGAGCCGCTGGTCCGAACGCCCGCCCCCCGACCGACCACCGAGCGGACGGTGGTGGTCCTGGCCCGGGAGCCCGAGGCGGCGCGGGTCTTCCAGCGCTATCTCGACGGCTATACCGTCCTCTGGGCGGGCAGCGAGCGCGACCTGCGCCGACTGGCGGCCAGCCGGCCGGTCCAGGCCGTCGTCATCACCGAGCCGGCGGCCCAGCGGGAGCCGCCGGCCTGGGCCGGCGACCCGCGCCTCCGCGAGATCCCCGTCTTCCACTGTCCGCTCAGCACGCCTCAGCACCTGGCCCGCGAACTGGGGGTCCAGGCCTATCTGGTCAAGCCGGTCAACCCGGAGCGGCTGACGACGGTGCTGCGCCGGCTGGGACGCCGCCGGCGGGAGATCCTGATTGTCGAAGACGACCCGGAGATGGCGCGCCTCTTGACCGAGATCCTGACCACCACCTGGCGGCGGGTCCGCGTCCGGACGGCGGCCGACGGAGCGGAGGCGCTGCGGCTGCTGCGCGAGCGCCGGCCGGATCTCCTCCTGCTGGACCTGCTGATGCCGGGGATGAGCGGCTACGAGGTGCTCCGAACGCTGCGGGCGGATCCAGCCCTGCGCGACCTGCCGGTGGTGGTGCTGACCGCCCGGGGCGCCGAGGAGACCCCGGTCCGTGCCCAGGTGCTCAGCCTCAGCTGCGCGCGCGGACTGACGGTGGCCGAAATGGTGGCCTGCCTGCGCCACAGCCTCGAGGCCCTCACCGCCAGCCGCCCGCCGGCCCCCGAGACCGCCAGCCCGGCGGCCTGATCCGTCCCTACCGGGGCGCGGACTCCGCGACCAGCGGGCGGGTGCAGCGCTCCAGGGCGGCACGCAGGGCCTGGGGCAGGACCGGCTTGGCCAGGAAGTCGGCGGCGCCCAGCGAAAGGGCCAGGGGCTTCTCCGGCAGGACCGAACAGACGATGACCGGGATCGTGCGGGTGGCCGGGTCGCGCTGGAGGTCCTGGAGAACCTGCCAGCCGTCCTGGGTGGGGAGCAGGACATCGAGCAGGATGACGGCGGGGCGGAGCGTGCGGGCCAGCTCCAGGGCGGTCGGCGGGGTGCGGGCCTGGACCAGGCGGTAGGGCCCGCCGGCCAGATAGCGGCGGAACAGCTGGGCCAGGTCGGGATTGTCATCGACCAGGAGAACCGTCAGGAGCGGCCGGGTGGGGAGCGCGAGGGTGAGGGTCACCACCGGCCCCGGGCCGGTCTGGGTGAGGCCGCCGCCCTCGGCCTCGACCAGCCGACGGGCCGCCTGCAGGAGGTCGGCGGCCTCGGCCGGCAGCGGGATGGGGACCGGTCGGGCGCTCAGGGTCAGGGTGAGGGCCGGAGGCGCGGACTGCACGGTCAGGTCGAGGGTGGCGGGGCGGCACTGCAGGAGCCCGGTGAGCAGGCAGAGCACGATCTGGCGGAGAACCGGGGGCGAGACGGTCACCGGCGGGAGATCGGGAGGCCAGGTGGCCTGGAGGCTGACCGGCTGGCCCTCGACCAGGGGGCGGACCGTGGTCAGGGCGCTCGCCAGGAGCGGGCCGAGGTCCGTCGGCCCCGCCGGGGTGGTGGCCTCGACCCGGGCCAGCTCGCACTCCAGGTCGGCCTGGGGCTCGGGCGCTGGCTCGGTGAGGGGCGACGCGGCGGGTGGGGTGCGGACGAACTCCTCCCAGAGGGCGGTGGCCAGGGCGTCGAGGCCGGCCTGGAGGTCGCGACGGACCTGGCGGTCGCTCAGGTGGAGCTGATGGGCGATCTGCGCGGTGGACAGGCCCTCGCCGTACCGGAGGGAGAGAGCCTGCCAGCGGCGCCAGGCCGGAGCGGCCGGCGGGGTGCCGGGCGGCGGACGAAGGAGGGCGAGGCCGTTGAGGAGCCAGCGCCGGAGGGCGTCGGGGGTGAGGGGTGGTCCCCCGGCGGCCAGGAGCGTGGTCAGGGGATGCCGGCGTAAGAAAAGCGGGTCGTCGAGGTGGGCGACGACCTCGTGAACATACTGGCGGAAACGCTCGGCCTCGAGCATCGCGCCCCGGCGGCCAGCCTCCCCCTCTTCCCGCGGTGCGGCGGGCAGGTGGCGCTGTCTCTATGCTACCATTCCCACCCCGGCGGCCGCAAGGCCAGTATCCGGGCCGCTTGCCTCTTGACCGGATATTGATGACAGCGGTGGACGGGAGCGCTATCATGGCCTCGCCAGTCCGGCACCATCACGCTCAGAAAGGGGAACGAGCCGATGCGACACCGGCGGTCGGGCCTCTTCGGCCTCTGCCTGAGTCTGCTGCTGAGTCTGGCGCTGGTCCGCCCGGTCGGGGCCCAGACCGGGCTGACGGCCGAAACCCCCCTACGCCTCTCGGCCAGCACCCCCCAGGCCGGCGACACCCTCACCGGCGACCGTGGGGGCGCCTTCCGCTACTACGCCTTCGACTACCCCGGTCAGGCCCAGCCGGTGACCGTCCGGCTGACCGTGAGCGAGAGTTTCGGCGAGGTCGGCCGGCTCATCGGCTTCAATCTCTACGGACCGGCCGGCCTGGTCGGGTCCGGCCAGCCCCTCCAGGGCGACCCGCGGGCCACCCAGGCCGACCTGACCATCGCCGAGCCGGCGCCCGGTCGCTACCTGGTCCAGGTCTTCAACTACCTCCACGGGGCGACGGTCGCCTTTGGCCTGACGGTGAGCGGTCTGGGGCAGGCGCCGCCTCCGCCGCCCGCCCCCGAGCCGGCCGGCGCCCCGGTGGCCCAGGACGCCCTGGTCGCCTTCGCCGGGACGCTGACCGGTCAGGCCAGCGGCGCCTTCCACTATCTGGAGGTCGACTACCCCGGCGCCGACGAACCGCTCAGCGCCACGTTGAACATCGGCCCGCCGGCGCCGGGCGCGCCGGCCGCCCTGGGAATGCATCTCTACCGGCGCGGCGATCTGGTGGCGCGCGGTCAGGTGACCGAGGCGACCTCCCTCCGCCAGACGCTGGTCCTCACCTACCAGGGGCGGTCGCCCGACCGGCTGCTGCTGCAGATTTTCAACTACGCCCCCGGTCACACCGTGAGCTACGGTCTGCGGCTGACCGGTCTGGCCCCGCGTCCCGAGCCGGCCGAGGGGCACACGACACCGGACCGGGCCCGGCCGCTCGACCCGGCCCACCGGGCCTACCGCGCCACCCTCGCCGGCCGCCGGGCCGGGGCCCACCACTACTACCTGCTGGTCCATCCCGGCGGCCAGCGCCTGGCGCGGCTGGTCCTCAGCGCGCCGGGAGCCGGCGCGGTCGCCGCCGTGGGTGCCCTGAGCCTCTACGTCTGGGACGGGGCGACGCTGGTGGCCCAGGTCCGGGCCGAGCCCGACGAGCGGGGCGACGCCCTGGCGATCCTGGCCCTCAGCGCCGACCAGGCCCGGACCTACGGTCTGCAGGTCTCCCACTACGGCGAGGGCCAGACCACCCCCTACCGTCTGACCGCCCTGGGCCTCGACTGAGAGGATCATGTGGCGCCGGAGGCACCGTGGGCTCCGGCGCCGGTCTTGACCGCCGACCGCCCTGCCCCTATACTCCCCACCGGTCGGCCATCTTCGCCTGGAGGTGCCCCGTGCCCGAGAAAGAGGCCATCAGCACCCCGCACGCCGCGCCCCCGGCCGGCCCCTACAGCCAGGCCGTCCGCTGGGGCAACCTGGTCTTCACCGCCTCGGTCGGCAGCCGCGACCCCCGGACCGGCCAGCCCGCCCCCGAGGGCGACATCGCCCAGGCCACGCGCAACGCCCTGGAGAACCTCAAGGCCATCCTGGAGGCCGCCGGCACCTCGCTCGACCACGTCCTCAAGGTCACCCTCTACCTGCGCCGCATGGACGACTTCGCCGCCGTCAACGCCGTCTACGCCACCTACTTCCGCCCGCCGCTCCCGGCGCGCTCCCTGGTCGTCTCGGCCGAGAACCCCGGCCCGGTCGGCTTCGACGCCATCGCCTATCTCCCCGAGCCGACCAGCCCCTGAGCCGGCCCCGGTCGCCGGGCCGGCCACGAAAAAACCGGGCCAGCTCCCTGGCCCGGCCCTCTCCACGCCACCCCGCTAGGGGACCACGCTGACCACCAGCCGGCCGGCCCCGGACACCCTCTCCGCGCCCCGGACCATCGATCCCTCCGGCCACAGTCGGAACTCGGACCACGGACCGACCAGCGGCTGATAGCCCTCCTGCCCGAAGGCCGCGCCGACCGTGAGCCGGAGATGGCACTCCTGCCCCGGCTCGACGGCAAAGCCGTTGGTCCGGGTCAGATCCGGCCCGCCCCCGTACCAGATCAGGACCAGGCCCCGCCCCCCCTCCTCGCGGGTGAGGAGAGCGACCCCGCAGTCCACCACCGGCGCGGTGTAGCCGACCGCCGGGCCAGCCAGCAGACCGCCCCGCAGAAACTCGCGGACCATCTCCCGGGCCGCGTTGCGAACGGTGACCCGGATCTCGAAGAAGTGCTTCTGGCCGACCCGGACCGTGGCCGCTGGCGCTCCCTCCGGACATCCTCCTCCGGCCGTCGGCAGCGGCTCCAGCGCACAGGTGTACGGCCCCTGGCCGTCGAGATAGTAGGCGACGGCGAGCCCCACCCCCTCCGCCGACGGGCGCACCACCCCCTGACCAGGGCCGCTCCCGGAGGCCACCGCCAGCCCCAGAACCGGCCGGCCGGTGGCGACCAGCGCGGTCCCCACCCCGGCCGGCCGGCCCTCAGACGCCTCGCCCGCCAGACGGTCGACCGGGCCCACCCCGGGCGCGACCGCCGCCGGGCTCGCAGACCGACCGGCCACCGGCAGACGCTCGCCCGACCACCGGCCGGCCTGGACCACTCCCAGAGCGATCAGCCCGCCCGTCAGAAGCCCCACGATCCCACCGGCCAGCCAGAAACGCCCGTGTCGCACCGCCGTCCCTCCTCGCCCCATCCCCACGGCCGCTGACCCTTCTCCCGGCCACCCGGCCGGAGAGCCGGACCGACCTTTCCCGTCTCTGTCACGATACTGTAATGGACAGGCGGGCGGCCGCCTATGAGTACAACCCCTCATCTCCGATAGGGGATCACGGCCAATCCTCAGGAGCGCCGCCTCTGCCAGAAGGGCGACCGGCTGCTCCCCGCCGTCCGGGCCGGCGCCCGACCGGTCTGCCCGCGCCGGCGCGGAGCCGAAGCCGGCGGTGGTCGGACCAGAAAAAGCGGGGCCGTGGTCGGCCCCGCTGTCTCCAGGCCCGGCCGGTCGCGCCAGAGGCGCCGTGGACGGGCGGACTATCCCGCCTGGCAGGTGACACTGCGTGGCGGGACCCCGCCGTTGGTGGTGGGCGGGCTGACGGTGCAGGTTATGGTCAGCACCGTGGCGCCACCCTGCGTCACCGTGATAACCGCGCTCGTAAAGGCCAGGTCGGTGATCGCTTCGGTCCAGCGCGGGTTCGGGCAATCGGGGGCCCCCGGAATCGGCGGCGGTTGGGTGGTGACGCTGAATGGTGTGGCGCCGTTCTTAATGGCGCTGGCCGGGATCGCCGTGGTCCCGGTCACGGTGACCGGCGCGGGGTTCTGTCCCGGCGGCTGGGTGGCGCCCGACGGGGTGGTGCAGGTCGCGGTCGCCTGCGCCTGGGCGCTGAGGGTGAGGACAACATCGCCGTTCCCCAGCCCGGCCAGTTCGCCGGCGGCGGTGAGGGTCAGCCCGGTATCGGTGAAGGTCGGTTTGGCGTTCCGGCCACCTTTCAGGTGGACGCTGCTGGCCAGGGCCCCGGAGACCAGCGCCAGCAGGAGCCCCAGCGTCAGGCCGAGTGCGCGCAGTGTGCGCCCCACCAAGAGCCTCCTTCGGTCCGTTCTGGCGTTCAGACCGCCGGTGCGGTCCTCACCCATGCCATTCGGACGCTGGCCCGAGCGCAGCGCGCCCGGCTGGTCTGGACACGCGTCGGTCCTGTGCACAGGCAGTGCCAGCCCCGGGAGGCGAGCCGGGCTCACCGGCCGGTCGACCCGCGCCGGGTCAGACCGTCGGCGTTCCTGGGGAGAGCATCAACGGAGGGCGGTCTCCGGGGCGGATTCGGCCGGGGGGTCCACCCATTTGCCGTGGGCCTTGATGAGGGCGATCAGGCGGTCGTCGGCCTCTTCGATGGGGATATTCTTCTCGACGCACTCCTTGCCGACGTAGAGGTTCACCCGGCCGGGGGCGCCGCCGACATAGCCGAAGTCGGCGTCGGCCATCTCGCCGGGGCCGTTGACCACGCAGCCCATGATGGCGATCTTCACCCCGGTCAGGTGGCGCGTCCGGGCCTTGATGCGCTCGGTGGTCGTCTGCAGGTCGAAGAGGGTCCGTCCACAGGAGGGGCAGGCCACGAACTCGGCCTGGTGGAGACGGGCGCCGGCGCCCTGGAGGACGTCGTAGGCCAGGCGCAGGCGGCCGGCCAGGGGCGCCGGGCCGGCGATCTCGACCGAGTCGCCCAGACCGTCGCCCAGAAGCGCCCCCAGGGCGCTGGCCGCCCCCAGAAGGTCCAGGCTGAGGTCCGGGCCGGCGGTGTAGAGGAGGTGGAGCGGCAGGTCCAGGCCGGCCCGGTCCAGATGGGCGGCCAGCAGCCGGTAGGAGCGGACCAGCACCTCCCCCGTGGCGATGGCCAGGGCCACGACCAGGTCGTTCAGACCGGCCGTGCGGGCCGTTTCGACCCGGGCCAGCAGGCGCTCGACCGCCAGGACATCGGTCTCGGTCGGCGGGACGCCGGTGCCCGGCTCGACCAGCCAGAGGCTCCGGCCGCGCGCGCGGGCCGTCCGGGCCAGGGCGGCCAGATCGATCCGGTCGCCCAGCGGCTCGACCGCCTCGGCCAGGTCCAGCGCGGCGGTGGCCAGCGTCGGGTCGGCGGTGCGGGCCACCAGGACCGGTCGGCGCTCGCGGGCGGCCAGCGTGCGCAGGGCGGCCAGGTCGCTGGCGTCCGTCAGGTCCACCCGCAGGATCTCGGCCACGATCTTGCCGGGGCGGTCCGGGCCGCGGAAGGTCAGGGCCGTCGCCAGCGTCTCCGCCAGGGGGCCCGGAAGGTGCAGGGCCACCGCCACCGGCTGGCGACCGCCGATGGCCAGCCGGCCGTAGTTCAGGGTCCGGACCAGGCGGCGGACGAAGTCCACCGGGTTGTAGGTCGGGCAGGGCAGGGTCTCGACCAGGACGCCGTCGGCCAGGGGGCGCCCCTGATAGGGGGCCGCCAGGGCCCGGGCCACCGGAATCTCGTTCTCCGGCTCCTCGGTCAGGGAGACGCGGATGGTGTCGCCCAGGCCGTCGAGCAGGAGCGTGCCGATCCCCACCGCCGACTTGATACGGCCCTCCGGGCCGTTGCCGGCCTCGGTCACCCCCAGGTGGAAGGGGTAATCGAAGCCCTCGGCCGCCAGGCGGACCGCCAGCAGGCGGTAGGCCTGGACCATCACCTTGGGGTTCGAGGCCTTCATCGAGAGGACGATATCGTGATAGCCCTCGGCGGCGGCGATCCGCACGAACTCCAGGGCCGACTCGACCATCCCCAGCGGGGTATCGCCGTAGCGGTTCAGGATGCGGTCGGAGAGCGAGCCATGGTTGGTGCCAATGCGCATGGCGATGCCCAGGTCGCGGCAGCGGCGAACCAGCGGGCGGAAGCGCTCGGCGACCCGTTCCAGTTCGCGCTGGTACTCAGCGTCGCTGTACTCGCGGACGACGAAGCGCTTGCTGTCGGCGTAGTTGCCGGGATTGATCCGGACCTTCTCGACGTAGGGGGCGGCCTCCAGCGCCGCCGCCGGGCTGAAATGGATATCGGCGACCAGCGGCACCCGCACCCCCCGGCGCTGCAGCTCGGCCCGGATCTCCTTCAGACTGCGCGCGTCCTGGACGGTGGGGACCGTCAGCCGGACGATCTCGCAGCCGGCCTGCACCAGCCGGACGATCTGGGCGACGGTGGCGGCGACGTCCTGGGTCGGGGTGGTGGTCATCGACTGCAGGCGGATCGGGTGGTCGCCCCCGATCCCGACGTCGCCGACCATCACCACGCGGGTCCGGCGGCGACGGTAGCGATAGGGGCTGGCGGTGTAGGGCAGCCAGCGGGTGGCCGGCGTCTGGGTGGTCTCCGTCACCAGGTCTCTCCCCTCATCACACCGCCGGCTCCGACGACCCGGCCGGTCGTCGGGCCTGGCAGGCCGGGCAGGGGCAGTGCTGACGCAGGTAGTCCCAGGCGTAGAGGCCGGCGTCGTGCCCATCCTGCCAGACGGGCTGGAGGGCGTAGTGGCCCACCGGTCGCAGGTCCACCAGGGTGGTCTGGGCCGGGCTGAGGGTCTCCAGCGTGGCCAGGAGCCCGGGGCGGCCCCACTCGCCCTGGCAGAGAGCGCAGGGGCAGAGCCAGCGCAGGGCCACGAACGGGAACACGCTGCGGTGGCCGTCGGCCCAGCGGATGACCAGTTCCTGGCGGCCGCGGAAGACCGAGACCTCGACCGGCGTCTGCTCAGGCGGGCGTGCCATCGTTCTTCCCTGCCCGAGTAATTGTAGCATATAAGGGCCGGGCGCGAACCGCGCTGGCCCGTCCGGTTCTGGGGGCCTGATCCCACTGGCCGCTCAGCCGGCGGGAGGCGGCCGGGGCGGTCGTGGGGCCTCGGGTTCGGCACCGATGTTGCTGGCGGTCCGCTGATGAGGACTGCGCGGAGGGCATCGATGGATCTGGCCCGGGCCGGGCTGCCGGCCCAGCCTTACCGACATCTGATCGAAGAGGAGACGCTGGCGGCCATCGCCTGTCGGCGACGGGTTCTGGCCCGGGTTGAGGAGGGCCGCCTGCCGGCCGAGGTGCGGTCGGTGCTGGAGCACCTGCTCGGACAGGAGGCGCCGGCCTGGCAGGCGGCTCTGGCGGTGGCCCTGGGGTACGAGTTCGATCCGCGTCGGCTGACGGTGGACGAGGTGCTCCGACGGCTGGTGGGGATGGTGGTTCTTCAGGCGCTGGGGGCGGCGACGATTCTGGCCTCGCCGGTCAGTTACGCCGGGCGGTCGCGCTGGGATCTTTACGCCCCGGACCGGCGGCTGTTGCTGGCGGTGAACCGGATGGTGCGGGAGAGCGACGTGCTGACCCAGGTTCGGGAGACGCCGCAGCTCACCGTCCTCTGGGGGCCCTGGTCGAGCCTCCCCCGGCAGCCGGGGGTCTGGTATCTGCTGGAGTACCGGCTGACGGGCGGCGCGGCCGCGGCGGGTCCGGACCGTTTCGACGAGACGGTCCAGCAGCTGGCCCAGGAGAGCCGGTCGCGGCGGCAGGCCCGGCTGGACCTGACCGGGGGCGCGGCCCTGGTGGGGGAGTTCGAGGCCGTCCTGGCCGATCTCCGCCAGGCGCTGGCGGCGGCCATCACCCTGGCCGCCTGACCGGCCCCACCGGACCGCACGGCGCTCCTCAGCACTGAGTTTACATAATCAAGTCGTCCTCGCGTCCGCCGGCGGCCAGGGGACCGGTGCGCCGACGTTCCGCACCGGCCCGCCTGACTGTCCTGGATCAGCGGCCGCGACGCGGAACGCGCCGCCTCATCACATCTTTTCCGGGTCGGCCGACCAGGGTGGTTCCGCATCGCCGGGCCCAGCCCGTCTGAGCCTTCCAGAGAACCGGGCACCCTGCACAATCAGCGCGGACAACAGATTCTGGCGTTCCGGCCGAAGCGGCAGGGTCGCTGGCCGCGCGAGACTTTCGACCGGGGCGGGTGAGAGACCGCGGTTGACTTGACCTTGACACGGAAGAGCGGCGGTGCTAGAGTAGCCGCCAGTGGACACCCGTGCCTGGTCGCTCGCTTTGAGCCGACGGGGGGTTCGGCGGAGCAGGGACATGGTTCGCTACATCGCTGCGCGCCTGCTCAGTCTGCTCTTCTCCATTGTGGTCGTGTCGATCCTGACGTTTGTGCTCATGCACTCGGTGCCCGGTGGGCCCTTCGCCTTCGAAAAGCAGCCCCTCCCGGACTTTGCGATGCAGAACATCCTGCGGAAGTATGGTCTGGACCGGCCTCTCTGGGAGCAGTACCTGAACTGGGTTCGGGCCATGCTCCAGGGTGATTTCGGCATCCCCTTCCAGAGCCCGACGGAGACGGTGACCGGGGTCATCGCCCGGGCCTGGCCGGTCACGATCCAGGTCGGCGTTCCCACGGTCATCCTCGCCTTCAGTCTGGGAACGCTTTTGGGCACGCTGGCCGCCCTCCACCAGAACTCCTGGCTCGACAATCTGGTGACCTTCATCGCCACGCTGGGGATGACCGTTCCCAACTTCGTGCTGGCCATCTGGCTGGTCCTCATCTTCTCGGTCAAGCTGGGCTGGCTGCCGACCGGTGGGTGGGGCGAGCCGAAGCACCTGATCATGCCGGTCATCGCCTACGCCATCGCCCCGACCGCGGTTATCGCCCGGGCGGTGCGGACCAATATGCTGGAGGTCATTCGCTCCGACTTCGTCCGGCTGGCCCGGGTGCGCGGGCTGCCGGAGCGGCTGGTCGTCTGGCGCTATATCCTGCGCAACGCCCTCATTCCCCTGGTCACGGTTCTCCTGCCGCTTATTCCGGATCTCCTGACCGGTTCGATTTTCGTCGAAACGGCCTTTGCCGTGCCAGGGATCGGACGGTTTTTCACCACCAGCGCTCTCCAGCGCGACTATCCGATGATCATGGCGATGATGATGCTGGTAGCCGTTCTCTGGGGACTGACCTATCTCTTCACCGACATTCTCTACACCCTGATCGACCCACGGGTGCGGCTCGCCGGCGAGCACACGACCCGGGGGTGAACCGATGGCGACCGCCTCGCCGGCTGCCACCGCGCTCCCCCGTCCGTCCGCGCCAACCGGCGTCTGGGCGGACATCGCCGCCCGCTTCCTGGCCAACCGCCTGGCGGTGGGCGGGCTGATCGTGGCCACCTTCCTGGTCCTGGGCGCGGTCTTCGCCGACCTCCTGGCCCTGGCCCCGCCGGACTACGCCGATTTCAGCGAGGTCCTGCAGTTCCCGAGCGTCAAGCATCCGCTGGGCACCGATGCGGTTGGCCGTGACTTCTACAGCCGGGTGCTCTACGGCGCCCGGACCTCGCTTCTGGTCGGCTTCAGCGTGCCGCTGCTGGCGGCGCTGATCGGGGTACCGCTGGGGGCGCTGGCCGGCTGGCGCGGCGGCTGGGTGGACTTCCTGCTCCTGCGGGTGATCGAGGTGCTGACGGCCCTGCCGTCGATCCTGGTGGCCATTCTCCTGGTGACGATCTGGGGCTCGGGCGTCGAGAAACTGATCCTGTACATGGCGGCGACGAGCTGGGTTGGGGTCGCTCGCCTGACCCGCGCTCAGTTTCTGGCCCTGCGCGAGCGGGAGTACGTCCTGGCCGCCCGGGCGCTGGGCGCCAGCGACCGGCGGATCATGCTCCAGCACATCCTGCCCAACGCCGCCGGGCCGATCATCGTCGGGATGATGACGGCCATTCCGGGGGCCATCTTCGGCGAGGCCGGGCTCTCGTACCTGGGGCTGGGCGTTCAGGACCCGGTCCCCAGCTGGGGGAAGATGGTGGCTGAGAGCCAGGCCTACATCCAGATCTACTGGCACCTGGCGCTGGTGCCGACCGTGCTGATCGCGGTCACGATGCTGGCCTTCACCTTCGTCGGGGATGGCCTGCGCGACGCCTTCGACCCTTATATGCGCCAGTAGGGGCGGGACCCACGCCAGCCGGACCGGGCCGCCCGTGGCGCTGCCAGGGAGAAACAGGGGAGGGAAGGACCGATGAGCCAGTCGAAACGCGTCAGCCGACGGGCGTTCCTGACCACCATGGGGGCGCTCGGCGCCACCGCCGTCTGGGCGGCCTGCGCGCCGGCGGCCGCCCCCACGCCGACGCCCGCGCCGCCCAAGCCGGCCGCCCAGCCCACGCCAACGCCGGCCCCGCCGGCCGCGACCCCGACGCCGGCCGCCAAGCCAGCGGCCCAGCCGACCTTCACCCCCACGCCGGTCGCCGCGCCCAAGGCCCAGGTCAGCGCCTTTGGCGCACCCTACCCCGAGGACGCCGCCCCCTTCGACAAGCAGTACACCCAGGGTGTGGCCAGTCCCGCCGGGACGGGCTGGAAGGCCATGGACTTCAACGAGGCCGTCTACGCCCGGGCGCCGCTCTCCGATCTATTCACCGAGCCGCTGGTCCGGCTGACCAATGATTATGAACTCGCCCCTGGCCAGGCCGAGCGGTGGGAGGTCTCCAAGGACGGCAAGACCTGGACGTTCTACCTGACCAAAGGGCTGATGTGGTCGGACGGCAGCGAGGTCACGGCCGACGACTACGTGGCCACCTTCCGCTACATCGCCGATCCCAAGCACGCCTGGGACTTCACCTGGTACTGGAGCGGCATCATCAAGAACTTCACCGAGGTCACCAAGGGCCAGCGGCCGCCCAGCGACGTGGGCGTGCGGGTGGGAGCCGACAAGTACCAGGTGGTGGTCGAGACCGAGGAGCCGACGCCCTGGCTTCCGGCGATGATGACCTACTCCTGGCCCCTGAACGCTCGGGCGCTGGAGAAGCACGGCTCCGGCATCTACAACACCAACCCGGCCACCTGCGTCTCCTGCGGCCCCTATCTCCTCGAGGAATGGGCGCCAGACCGGCGCATCGTCGTCAAGGCCAACCCCAAGTACACCGGCAAACTCAAGCCGCTTATCAATCGTATGGTCGTCAACGTGGTCAGCGGCGGCTCAAATTTCGCCCGCTACCAGGCCGGCGAGATCGACCGCTTCGACAACCCCAGTCCGGGCGAGCTGAAGGCGATTCTGGCCGACCCCACCCTCAAGAGCCAGCTGAAGGTCAGCCCCGGCGACTTCCGGACCTTCTACCTCTTCTTCGATGTCAACACGCCGCCCTGGAACAACCAGAAGGTGCGCCTGGCCTTCGCCAAGGCCATCGATCGCGAATCCATTATCAAGGCCATCCTGGCCCCGCTGGCCATTCCGGCCTACTCCTTCCTAATGCCGGGCTTCCCCGACGCCAACGCCCAGGAGCTCAAACCGATCCAGGACTACAACCCCGAGGCCGCCCGCAAACTCCTGGCCGAGGCCGGCTACCCCAACGGCCAGGGCTTCCCGCGGGTCACCCTCTATGTCCGGGGCGGCGGCCCGCCGAGCGATCCGGCGGTGGTCCAGGCGGTGGTGGCCAGCATCAAGCAGACTCTCAACGTCCAGATCGACATCCAGACCAAGGACATGCCCTCGTTTATGGCTGATCTCAACGCCAAGCCGACCAAGATCCCCTTCGGCTGGATCTCCTACGGCATGGACTACTTCGACGCCACCAACATGCTCGGCGTCTGGCTGTCGGGCGGGCGTCACTCCTGGAAGAACGAGACCTTCGACAAACTGGTCAAGGAAGGCGGCCGGATCACCGACGACCCCAAGAAGCGCAGCGACATGCTCAAGCAGGCCGAGAAGATCCTGGTCGAGGAGGCGCCGGGCGTCTTCGTCTACCACCAGCTGGTCGGCCAGATGCACAAGCCCTACCGCAAAGGCAAGCACCTTTTGCCCAACAAGTACGGCTACGATGGCGAGCAGTTCCTCGCTGAATCGACGGCGGGGCTTGGTCTCAACTTCCTGTACATGGGCAAAGAGGTGCTGACGATGCGCAAGTAGGTGAGGCACGACGATGGCCACCGCCCCGACGCCGGCCGCCACGACCACCACCGAGAGCACCCCGCCGGTCCTCGACGTTCGTGAGCTCAGCGCCGCCTTCTTCACCCGTCGTGGCGCCGTTCGGGCGGTCAGCGACGTCTCGTTCAGCCTGCGGGCCGGCGAGACGCTGGGTCTGGTGGGCGAGAGTGGCTGCGGCAAAAGCGCCACCGCTCTCGCTATCCTGCGCAGTCTGCCCTTTCCCGGGCGGGTGACCGGCGGCGCCGTCTACTTCCAGGGTCAGGACCTTTTGACCCTGCCCGAGAGCGTGCTGCGGCGCCTCCGGGGCCGCCAGATCGGCTTCATCCCTCAGGATCCGATGGCCTCGCTCAACCCGGTCCTGACGGCCGGGGACCACCTGCGGGAGATCCTGGCCGTTCATCTGGGGCTCACCGGCCGGGCGGCCACCGAAAGGAGCCTGGCCCTTCTGCAGACGGTCGGCCTGCCGGAGCCGGAGCTGCGCCTGCGGGCCTACCCGCACCAGCTGTCGGGGGGGATGCGCCAGCGGCTGCTCATCGCCATGGCCATCGCCTGCCACCCGGCGCTGCTCATCGCCGACGAGCCGACCACCGCCCTGGACGCCACCATCCAGGCCCAGATTCTGGATCTCCTCCGCCGGCTGAGCGCCGAGCTGCAGACCGCCACCATCCTCATCACCCACAATCTGGGGATCGTCGCCGGGCTCTGCGACCGGGTGGCGGTGATGTACGCCGGTCGGATCGTCGAACTGGCGCCGGTGGAGAGCCTCTTCCGCCAGCCCCGCCACCCCTATACCGCCGGCCTCCTGCACTGCGTGCCGCGCCTGGACCGCCTGGACCGCCGCGATCTCCCCAGCATCCCCGGCGCACCGCCCGACCTGCGGTTCCTGCCATCCGGCTGTCCCTTCGCCCCGCGCTGCCCCCTGGCCAGCGACCGCTGTCACCGCGAGCGCCCACCGCTTCTGCCGCAGGCCGATGGCCATCTTGCCGCCTGCTGGCATGCCGAGGCGGTCCGCGCCGAGATCTGGGAGGGTATCGGGTCGGAGGCCGTCCGCTTAGAGGTGAACGGTCCGGCGGTGACGTCTGGCGTCCGGGTCTCCGAGCCGGTCTCGCCGGCCCCGGTCGCCCGCGGTCCGCTCCTGGAGGTCCGCGATCTGGCCGTTCACTTCCCGGTCCGGCGGCCGACGCTGCTGGGGGGCGAGCGGCTGGTGGTCCGGGCGGTGGATGGGGTGAGTTTCCACCTCGACCAGGGGGAGACGCTGGGCCTGGTCGGCGAATCGGGCTGCGGCAAATCGACCACCGCCCGGGCCATTGCCGGTCTTTACCGGCCGACGGCCGGGCGGATCGTCTTCGCCGGCCAGGACCTGACGGCTCTCGCGCCGGACGCCATGCGCGCGCTGCGGCGTCGTCTTCAGATCGTCTTCCAGGATCCCTTCTCCTCGCTCAACCCCCGGATGACGGTCGGGGCCATCGTCGGGGAGCCGCTGGTCATCCACGGTATCGGCGGCCGGGCGGAGCGGGCCGAGCGGGTGGCCGCTCTGCTCGAACTGGTCGGGCTCCAGCGTGAGCACCTCGCTCGCTATCCCCATGAGTTCTCGGGCGGCCAGCGGCAGCGGATCGCCATCGCCCGGGCGCTGGCCACCAGTCCGGACCTGCTTATCCTGGACGAGCCGGTCTCCGCCCTCGACGTCTCGGTTCAGGCGCAGATCCTGCGGCTGCTGGCCGATCTCCAGCAGCGGCTGGGGCTGACGTATCTTCTCATCGCCCACGACCTGGCGGTGGTCGGCCAGATGTGCCAGCGGGTGGCGGTCATGTACCTGGGGCAGATCGTGGAGATGAGCGCCCGCGATAATCTCTACCGCCGCCCGCTCCATCCCTACACCCGCGCCCTGCTCGCCGCCGCGCCGGTGCCGGACCCGGTCCGCGAGCGCCGGCGGCAGCGGCTCGTCCTGGCCGGCGAGGTGCCCAGCCCGCTGCGCCCGCCCGCCGGCTGTCGCTTCCACCCGCGCTGCCCGCTGGCCGTGGACCGTTGCCGGGTCGAGCCGCCGGCCCTGCGCGAACTGGCCCCTGGCCATGTGGTGGCCTGCCATCTGGCCGAGCAGGTGGCCACCATGCCCTTCCAACCGGCCGGTCAGGCCACCGACCGCTGATCGCCCCCTTGCGCCGGGCGCCCTCACCCCCTACAATTCAAGCGGCCGCCCTCCCGCTGATCGGCGCCCGGTCGCCAAGGAGCGTCTATGCCCGCCCGCCGCCCGCCGCGCGATGGCGCTCTGCCCTACACCGACCTCGACCCCGCCCGCTGGCGGGGGCGGAAGTACTCTGTCGCCACAACATACGCGTCATCAAAAACCGGTTAGAAAGAATGATTTTTTACTTGACGTTAACCCATTTATCGGCTACAATACTACCAAACCAGGTTCAACTACTCTACCTGTGAGTGTGCCATGTATCAGCTCAGGTTGATCTTACCTCCAGAAGTTCCTCAGCAACTCGAAAAGTCGTGCAAAGATGACGTGTTACCCTATACCGACCTCATACCCTCCCGTTGGAAGGAATATCCTGATATCTTTCTAGATAGCCTTTGGATTATCGGACGTAGAGACAATTCAAGTGTACACTCTCCTGAGTATTGGGGTAATTTTGTTCCACAAATCCCTTATCAGGTACTGCGGAGATTCACTAAACCTGGGGAAGTAGTTCTTGATCTCTTCTGTGGCCTGGGAACTACACTAATCGAGTGCCGCCGGCTTGGGCGGCACGGTATTGGTGTAGAGCTTGTGCAATCCATAGCACAGAAAGCGCAGAATCTTATTAATAGCGCCGAGAACCCATTTAATGTTACAACAGTTGTTCTAGGAGGCCTAGATTCATGCTCACACGAAACCAAGCAAGCGATATGTGACGTTCTTCAAAATCTTGCTACAGACTATGCGCATTGTTGTATCCTACATCCTCCATATTACGATATCATCAAGTTCAGCGATGATCCCAGGGATTTATCGAACGCTGTATCACTTGATGAATTCATTAACCGTTTTCGCCTCGCGGTCTCCAACGCGGTCGATCTACTGAGCAAAGGTCGATTCCTTGCGCTGGTTACCGGTGATATCTATACCGGCGGGGAGTGGATACCTCTTGGCTTCTATTGTATGGAGGTATGTCGTCAGGCAGGGTTGCGACTGAAGGCAATTAACGTTAAGGATATTCAGGGAAATGAGCGCGGTAAAGGCATGCGGACAAATCTCTGGAAATATCGTGCCCTTAGACACGGATTCTACATCTTTAGGCATGAATACGTGATGATCTTCCAAAAGCCTTAGAGCTTTCATGCCGACGCCGCACGTTTTCGTTGTTGACCAAAGGACGTTCCCTTACCATCTCAGGTACCTCTTTGCTGGGACAACGCCGGGTGATCCACAAAAAGCACACCATATAGGATTACTTGCAGATATCAGTCGCGTTCGCTCCGGTGATCCGGTAATCTTCTACATGGTCGGCTACGGATTTTATGGCATCTTTTGCATCGCCACCGATGCAATCTACTGGGAACATCCCACTACTGGTTGGCTCCAGCCAGAGATTGGTAAGCCACTTATTTACCGAGTAAGAATATTACCTTTAAGAGTTTATCCTAAAGGAGTAAGCGAATGGGAGGCTATAGACAAACTACCAGAGAAAGCAAGGGATATTAGATGGAGTCTCATTTATCGCAAACTTAAAGGCGAGCGCGGCTGCTCATATATCTTTCAGCACGAATACGTAAGTCTTAAGAACCTTCTAGATGCGGCAAATGAGGGTAATTATCTCTCAGACTATGATGCAAACGCATACCATTTCTATTGGCAGAATGGAGAGATAGTTCTTAGGGAAGGCGCGACACCAGAATATCAAGGTTCAAAAGACCCCCCACGAGATGTTACAGATAAAGCGTCGAAGATAGAAGCATATCTCCAGGCATGGGTAACCCAAAACATTGGAAGACATCAGCAAGTAAATAAGTTTTGTGGTCATCCGGATAAAATCGAATGGTTTGCTAACGAAGTTTACGCAGGAACCGGAATGCAAAAAAATGGATATATTCTGCATTCTCAGAGATGAGAGCAACCGAAGAGAGTTCAGAATTATAGAACTTAAAACTAAAAATGTCGAACCAAACGACTATCTGAACCAACTTGTCAGATACATTCGCTGGACCATCTCTTACCTTTTTGATCCAGGAGATATTATTCAGCCGGTATGGGTGACAACTGTCGCCCCACCCGAGCACCTACTGCAAAAGTATAGAGAAATAGGATCACTAATATCCGAAGAATTTCAAGAATTCAACTGCAAAATACCACAAATATGGCATCTTCGGTTTGAAAAAGAAGTAATAGCAGAACAACTCCTTTAACCCGCATGTACTTTCTCTTGCTCTTCATCCGACGATCTCCGATCAAACACGTGCGCCCCGGAGACGCTGACCGTCCTCCAGACCGCCCTGGCCGACTTCGGCGTCGCCCGGGCTCACTGTCTGATCCTCCACCCACCCTATCACAATATCATCCGCTTCAGCACCGACCCGCGTGACCTCTCCAACGCCCCCTCGCTGGAGACCTTCCTGGACCGCTTCCGGCAGGCGGTGGCCACGGCCACCGCTCTCCTCGAGCCCGGCCGCTTCCTGGCCCTGGTCATCGGCGACCTCTACGCCCAGGGCGAGTGGGTTCCGCTGGGCTTCGCCTGCATGGAGATCTGCCGGCAGGCCGGTCTGCGGCTGAAGGCCATCAACGTCAAAGATATCCAGGGCAACGAGCGCGGCAAGGGCTGGCGGACCAACCTCTGGCGCTACCGGGCGCTGCGCCACGGTCTCTATCTCTTCAAACACGAGTACGTGATGATCTTCCAGAAACCCGAGACCCCCGGCGCGCAGACCGAACCGTCTACCGTCCAGCCGCTCCCGCAGGCCAGGTGAAGGTCGCAAAGACCCAGTCGAAAAGCCGGCGGGCCTCGGCGAAGGGATCCGGACTGTTCAGCAGCGCCACGTAGACCCGATGCCCGTCGCGCACCGCCGAGGCCACCAGCGTTCGCCCGGCCCGCTCGGTGTAGCCGGTCTTGACCCCGTCCGCCCCCGGATACTCCCAGAGCAGCCGGTTGCGGTTGGTGATCTCGTAGGCCCGTGGCGTTCGCAGCGCCCAGACCCGCGTCCCGACGATCCGTCGAAAGCGCGGGTCGCGCATGCCGACGCGGGCCAGCTGCACCAGATCGTACGCGCTGGAATAATGGCCGGGGGCGTCCAGGCCGTGCGGATTCTGAAAATGGGTGTTCTTAAGCCCCAGGGCCTGGACCCGGGCGTTCATCAAGGCCACAAACCGCTCCTCGCTCCCGGCCAGACCGGTGGCGATGGCCAGGGCGGCGTCGTTGCCCGAGG
>DAOUAE010000032.1:0-4031 GCA_034433795.1 Chloroflexota bacterium | reverse complement strand
TGCGGAGGGTTATCCTGGCCATGGGGCAGGCCTCCTGGGGTGTGGTGGTGTGTTACCTGTATTCCAGGAGAGTCTGCCCCGTCTTGTCCAGTCCCCTACCCACCACCTGTGGGACAGTCACACACACGATAGACCATCGATACTGACTCACACCCCTTCTCGGCCCCCGGTTGCCGGCGGGTGGGGGCTCTGCTATCCTGAGGAGGGCCGGCCGGGGAGGCCGGCCACCGGCGACGCGAACGAGCGCGGGAGGAGCCGTGAGCACGCCGCTCTGGAACCAGTACCTGCGCATCAAGCGCCGCTATCCCCACGCCATCCTCTTTTTCCACCTGGGCGACTTCTACGAGACGTTCAACGAGGACGCCAAGATCGTCAGTGCCGTCTGCGATGTGGTCCTGACTAGCCGCGAGATCGGCAAGGGCCAGCGCGTGCCCCTGGCCGGGGTCCCGGTCCGGGCCTACGAAACCTACGCCGCCAAACTCCTCCAGGCCGGCTACACCGTGGCCCTCTGCCAGCAGCTGGAGGACCCGGCCACCGCCAAAGGGCTGGTCGAGCGCGACGTGGTCCGCGTCCTCACCCCCGGCACCCTGGTCGAGCCGGGGCTCCTCGACGCCAAGAGCGCCAACTACCTGGCCGCCCTGGTCCTGGAGGGAGCCCGGGCCGGCCTGGCCTACGTCGAGGTCTCGACCGGCGAGTTCGCCGCCACCGAACTGCCCGAGGACGCACCGGGGCCGGCGCTGCGCCGCCGGGCCGACCCCGAGGCCGTCTGGCGCGACCTCCTGCCCGAACTCCAGCGCCTGGGCCCGGCCGAGGTCCTGGTCCCGGCCACCGACCCCCGGGCCCCCGAGGCCCTGCAGCCCTACCAGCCCCTGGTTGGGCAGTTCCATCTCACCCCCTACGACGCCTGGCACTTCCACCCCGACACCGCCCGCGAGGCCCTGCGCCAGCAGTACCGCGTGCAGACCCTGGCCGCCTTCGGGCTCGACGACCGCCCTCTGGCCGCGCGCGCGGCCGGCGCCATCCTGCAGTATCTGCAGGAGACCCAGAGCGCCGCCCTCAAAACGCTCGCCCCGCCGCGCTCCTACTCCACCCGCCAGTACATGCTCCTCGACCCCACCACCCGTCGGAACCTGGAACTGGCCCAGAGCACCCGGGGCGGCACGGTCAAGGGATCGCTCCTCTGGGTCCTCGACCGAACCCGCACCGCCCCCGGCGGCCGGCTGCTGCGGCGCTGGCTCAACCAGCCGCTCTGCGACCTGGCCCCGCTCCAGGCCCGGCTGGACGCCGTCGAGCACCTGCTGAACGACCACGCCCTGCGCAGCCGGCTCGGACAGCACTTAAGTCGTCTGCCCGACCTGGAGCGGCTCATCACCCGCATCGCCCAGGGGCTGGCCGGCCCGCGCGACCTCATCAGCCTACGCGAGGGGCTGCAGACGGTGGCCGCCCTGCGCGCGCTCCTGGCCGACCAGCCGGCATCCGGCGCGGCCGGTCGGTGCTCGCCGGTCTGGACGCTGCTCGCCCGGCTCGACCCCTGTCCCGAGGTGAGCGCCGAGATCGAGCGGGCGCTGGTGGCCGACCCCCCGGCCACCCTGGCCAATGGTGGCGTCATCCGGCCCGGCTACGCCCCCGACCTCGACGCCCTGGTCGAGTCGATCCGCGAGGCCCGCGAGTGGGTGGCCGGCCTGGAGCGGCGCGAGCGCGAGCGGACCGGTCTCAAGGGGATCAGGGTCGGCTACAACAAAGTCTTCGGCTACTACCTCGAGGTCTCTCATCCCGCCCTGCGCGCGCGCCTGACCCCGGAGATCCTGGCTCAGAACCCGCGTCTGCCCGACGGACGGGTGCCGGAGACGGTCGCTGAGTATCTGGAGGGGTGCTGTGGCTACCTGCGCAAGCAGACGCTGGTCGGCGCCGAGCGGTACGTCACCCCCGATCTCAAGGAAAAAGAGGCCCTGATCAATGGGGCGCAGGAGAAGATCGTCGCCCTGGAGACGCGGCTCTTCCAGGACCTCTGCGCGCGGGTGGCGGCGGCCCGTGAGCGGATCCTGGCCACGGCGGCCGCCCTGGCCGAACTCGATGTGTATGTCTCGCTGGCCGAGGTGGCCGAGCGTCACCGCTATGTCCGGCCGGTGCTGACCGCGGGCGAGCGGATCCGCATCGTCGGGGGGCGTCATCCGGTGGTCGAATTGACCTTGAGCGAGGGCGGCTTCGTCCCCAACGACTGCGACCTGGCCAACAGCGGGCCGCAGATCATCATTCTGACCGGTCCCAACATGAGCGGGAAGTCGACCTATCTGCGGCAGGTGGCGCTCATCGTGCTGCTGGCCCAGATCGGCAGTTTCGTGCCGGCCGAGGCGGCTGAGATCGGGCTGGTCGACCGCATCTTCACGCGGGTGGGGGCCCAGGACGACATCGCCACCGGCCAGTCGACGTTCATGGTCGAGATGGCCGAGACCGCCTATATCCTCCACCACGCCACCCCGCGCAGCCTGGTCATCTTCGACGAGATCGGGCGCGGCACCGCCACCTACGACGGGCTGGCGGTGGCCCGGGCGGTGATCGAGTACGTCCACGACCATCCGCGGCTGGGCTGCAAGACGCTTTTCGCCACCCACTACCACGAACTGACCGAGCTGGAGCGGGTGCTGCCACGGGTGCGCAACTACCGGGTCGAGGTGCTGGAGGAGGGCGACCAGGTGGTCTTCCTGCACCGGGTGGTGCCGGGGGCGGCCGACCGGAGCTACGGGGTCCACGTGGCCCGGCTGGCCGGGCTGCCGGGGTCGGTGGTCCAGCGGGCGGCCGAACTGCTGCGGGAGCTGGAGCGGGGCAAAGGCGGGCGCCGACGACGGGCGGGCGAGGAGACAGTGGAGAAAGGCACCGGGGGACCGGCGCTGCCCTTCCTGGCCGACGGGCTGCTGCCGCTCATCGAAGAGCTGGCCGGCCTGGACCCCAACCAGCTGACCCCGCTGCAGGCGCTCATCAAACTGCACGAGCTGGTCGAACGGGCCCGGCAGGTCCGCGCTGACGCCCGGCCGTAAGAGATTTTGGTTACTCTACGGTAAGAGGTCGCGGATGAGGCGGAGGACGCCCTGGCGCCAGGCCACGCGGTGGGTCACCCCGACCTGGTCGGCCAGGGCCTCCTTGTGGGCCTGGTACCAGTCGTAGGCCCGGATGAGGGCCTCGGCGTTGCTGTAGCGGGGCCGCCAGCCCAGGAGGGTCATCGCCCGCTCGATGGAGACAAACGAGTCCTTATCGGCGGTGGCGTAGACCCATTTGTACAGGGGGGAGAGGTGGAGGGCTTCGAAGAGGGCCAGGGCCGCCTTGACCGGTCCGGCCGGGAGCGGCCAGACGCGGGCGCCGGTCCCGGCGTGGTCGCAGAGGGCCTGCACGTCCTGACGGACCGTGCCGAAGCGCTCGGCGCCGATGTTGAACGTGGTGTTGGCCCGGTCGGCCGGGGCGGTCAGGGCCCGCAGGATGGCGGCGGTCAGGTCGGAGACCTCCAGGAGCTGGTAGCGGTTGTGGCCGGCGCCGATGATCGGGATGGGTTTGCCGCGCTCGACCCAGTCGAAGAGGATCTGGAAGACGCCCAGACGGCCGGGGCCGATGAACGTCTTGGGGCGGATGATGGTGATGGTGAGCCCGCGCTGCCGGAACTCCTGGCAGACCTGTTCGGCCATGATCTTGCTCTGGCCGTAGGGGCCGACGCCCTCCAGGGGGTCGTCTTCTTCGATCGGGTGTTTTCTGGGGACGCCGTAGACGGCGGTGGAGGAGATATAGACGAGGCGGCGGACGCCGTGGGCCAGGGCGGACTCCAGGACCGTGCGGGTGCCCTCGACGTTGACCGAAAAGATCTCCTGGCGGGGCCAGAGAGGGAGGGCGGCGGCGGCGTGGATAACGGCGTCGACGGTGGCCATCAGCCGGTCGACGGTGGGGCGGTGGCGGACATCGCCCTGATGGAAGGCGACCGGGCCGTGGTAGTCGGATTCGATATAGCGGGCGATGTCGAGGAGGACGACCTGGTGGCCCTGCTCGAC
>DAOUAE010000031.1:0-55112 GCA_034433795.1 Chloroflexota bacterium | reverse complement strand
GCCCCTTGAGCGACAGCACCTTGGTGATGGCCGCCGTCAGGGTCGTTTTGCCATGGTCGATGTGCCCAATCGTCCCCACGTTGACGTGCGGCTTCACCCGCTCAAACCGCTTCTTGGCCATGGTTCCTCCTTCTGCTGCATTAACCTCGGGCCCGCGCCATCACCGTTTCGGCGATCTGGTGCGGCACCGGTTCGTAGTGGTCAAACTCCATTGTATAGGTGGCCCGTCCCTGGGTCATCGAGCGCAGATCAGTGGCGTAGCCGAACATCTCGGCCAGCGGGACCAGCGCCCGAATCGCCTGGTTGGGGCCGCGGGGCTCGATGCCCACGATATGCCCCCGGCGGGCGGTGAGGTCGCCGAGCACGTCGCCCAGAAACGCCTCGGGCGTCACCACCTCGACCCGCATGATCGGCTCCAGCAGGACCGGCTTGGCCTTCTCCATCGCGTTCTTGAAGGCGATGGAGGCGGCGATCTTGAAGGCCATCTCCGAGGAGTCGACCTCGTGGTACGACCCGTCGAAGAGGGTAACCCGCACGCCGATCACCGGATAGCCGGCCAGGACCCCGGTCTCCATGGCCTCGCGCACGCCGGCCTCGACCGCCGGGATGAACTCCTTGGGGATGACCCCACCGACGATCTTGTTGACGAACTCAAAGCCGCCAGCGGGCCCCAGCGGCTCCAGTTCCAGCCAGACGTGGCCGTACTGGCCACGGCCCCCGGTCTGCCGAATGAAGCGTCCCTCGGCCCGGGCCGGGACGGTGATCGTCTCGCGGTAGGCCACCTGTGGCCGGCCGACGTTGGCCTCGACCTTGAACTCCCGCATCATCCGGTCGACCAGGACCTCGAGGTGCAGCTCCCCCATCCCCGAGATGATCGTCTGACCGGTCTCCGGGTCCACCCGCACCCGGAAGGTCGGGTCCTCCTCGGCCAGACGGGAGAGGGCCAGGCTGAGTTTGTCCTGGTCGGCCTTGGTCTTGGGCTCGATGGCCACCGAGATGACCGGCTCGGGGAAGCGCGGCGCCTCCAGGACGATGGGGTGCTCCGGGTCGCAGAGGGTGTCGCCGGTGAAGGTGTTCTTGAGGCCCACCACCGCCGCGATGTCGCCGGCGAAGACCTCGTCGACGTCCTCGCGCATGTTGGCGTGCATGCGCACCAGGCGCCCCATCCGCTCCCGCTGGCCCTTGGTGGCGTTCAGGACCACGGTGCCGGCCGTCAGCCGGCCCGAGTAGACGCGGAAGTAGGCCAGTCGGCCGACGAACGGGTCGGCCACGATCTTAAAGGCCAGGGCCGTGAACGGCTCGTCGTCCGACGGGCGCCGCTCCTCCTCCTGGCCGGTCTTGGGGTTGTGGCCGCGGACCGGCGGCAGGTCGGCGGGCGAGGGCAGGAAGTCCACCACCGCGTCGAGCAGGGGCTGGATGCCCTTGTTGCGCAGGGCGCTCCCGCACAGCACCGGCACCAGCTGATAACTCAGAGTCGCCCGCCGCAGGGCCTGGAGGAGGTCGGCGGCCGTGATCTCCTCGCCCTCCAGGTAGCGGAGCATGAGGGTGTCGTCGACCTCCGCCACCGCCTCGATCAGTTTCTCCCGGTACTCCTGCGCCTGGTCCCGGTACTCCGGCGGGATCGCCACGATGTCGGGCCGGCGCCCCAGCTGGTCGGTGAAGAGCAGGGCCCGCATATTGATGAGGTCCACCATCCCCTGGAAGTCGGCCTCGACCCCGATGGGGATCTGAATGGCCACCGGCCGGGCGCCCAGGCGGTCCCGGATCATCTCGATGGTCCGCCAGAAGTTGGCGCCGACCCGGTCCATCTTGTTGACGAAGCAGATGCGCGGGACCCGATAACGGTCGGCCTGGCGCCAGACAGTCTCCGACTGCGGCTCGACGCCGGCCACCGCGTCGAAGACGACGACCCCGCCGTCGAGGACCCGCAGCGAGCGTTCGACCTCGACGGTGAAGTCGACGTGCCCGGGGGTGTCGATGATATTGATCCGGTGGTCGCGCCAGAAGCAGGTGGTGGCTGCGGCGGTGATCGTGATGCCGCGCTCCCGCTCCTGCTCCATCCAGTCCATCACCGCCGTCCCCTCGTGGACCTCGCCCAGCTTGTAGGTCCGGCCGGTGTAGAACAGGATGCGCTCGGTGGTCGTCGTCTTGCCCGCGTCGATGTGGGCGATAATGCCGATATTGCGTGTGCGCTCTAACGGATACTCCCGTGGCATGGTGCTCCCAACCCCGTCAGCCCAGAGTGCGTGCCGGCGCCCGGCCACTCGGTCTCACGGGTCTCCCCAGCAATCCCTGTTCCAGGGGGCCGTCGTGGCGGCCCCTCCAGCGTCCTCAGACACGCCGACCCGTTTCAGACCCACGGCTGCGGCGGATAGACGGTTGCGAGACAACCGTTGGGCCCGCCGCAGGGGCGTACAGGGGGTACGCCGCCGCTCACCAGCGATAGTGCGAAAAGGCCTTGTTGGCCTCGGCCATGCGGTGGAGTTCGTCGCGCCGGCGGATGGTGGCCCCGACGCCGTTAGCCGCGTCGATGAGCTCGGCGGCCAGTTTCTCGGCCATCGATTTCCCCGTCCGGGCGCGCGCTGACTCGACCAGCCAGCGCATCGCCAGCGACAGCCGTCGCTCACCCCGGATCTCGATGGGCACCTGGTAGGTGGCGCCGCCGACACGGCGGGGCCGGACCTCGAGGACCGGCGTGGCGTTGCGCACCGCCTGCTCGAAGACCTCGAGCGGGTTGCGCCGCGTCTGCCGCTCCACCAGGTCGAGGGCGGTGTAGACGATGCGCTCGGCCAGGCTCTTTTTGCCGTTGCGCATGACTTTGTTGATGAACTTCTGCAGGGTCCGGCTCCCGTACTTCGGGTCGGGCGGGACCTCCCGCCGCTCTACCTTGCCCCGTCGCGGCATCGTCCGCTCACCCTCACTTCGTCGTCTTCGGCCGCTTGGTGCCGTACTTGGAGCGGCTCTTGCGGCGGTTCTGGACCCCACCGGCATCCAGCGCGCCCCGGATAATGTGGTAGCGGACGCCCGGCAGGTCCTTGACCCGGCCACCCCGGATGAGCACCACCGAGTGCTCCTGCAGGTTATGGCCCTCGCCAGGGATGTAGGCGGTGACCTCGATCCCGTTGGTCAGGCGCACCCGGGCGATCTTCCGCAGCGCCGAGTTGGGCTTCTTCGGCGTCATCGTCCGGACCTGGACGCAGACGCCCCGCTTCTGCGGCGCCCCGGGGCCCCGGATGATCCGGTTCTCCAGCGAGTTGTAGTAGAACCGAAGTGCCGGCGCCTTGGTCTTTTTGCGGACCTTGACCCGGCCCTTCCGCACCAGCTGATTGATCGTCGGCAAGTCCGTCTGCTCCTTCCTGTCCCGTCTCCGCCGCTGGCCCGGACGCCAGCCGACGGTCGCACGCGCTCAAGAGCCAAAAAAATGCGTGCCGCCGCCGCTGCCGGCCGCGTGCCGGTGGGCCCGGCCCACCGGCACGTCACGGCACACCAGACAGTATTATAGCGGGCCCGGAAACGCCTGTCAACCTTGCTCGGCGGCCGGCGCCTCCGTCCCGGTCGCCGGTGTCTCCGCCGGCCCGCCCTCAGCCGCCGGCGGCAGCGCCTCGGTCGTCCCCTCGGGCGTGGGCGGGACCAGCAGGCTCTCCAGAATCTTCCGCCGCTTCTCGGCCAGCTCCCGCCGTTTCTTGGCACCGGTCCCGGCCGGGATCAGTTTGCCGATGATAACGTTCTCCTTGAGACCGATCAGGCGGTCGACCGCGCCGTTGATGGCCGCCTCGGTCAGCACCCGTGTCGTCTCCTGGAACGAGGCCGCCGCCAGGAAGCTCTCGGTGTTGAGCGAGGCCTTGGTGATCCCGAGCAGGACCGGCTGGGCGGTGGCCGGCTCGCCGCCCTCGGCCAGGACGCGGGCGTTGATCTCCTCGTAGGCGAACCGGTCGACCAGTTCGCCCGGCAGGAGTTCGGTGTCGCCCGGCGTCTCGACCCGGACCTTGCGCAGCATCTGCCGGATGATGATCTCGATGTGTTTGTCGTGGATGGTGACGCCCTGGGAGCGGTAGACCTTCTGGACCTCGTCGAGGAGGTAGAGTTGCACCGCCTCGCGCCCGCGGATGCGCAGGATATCCTGCGGGTTGGCCGGCCCCTCGGTCAGGAGGTCGCCGGCGTTGACCCGCTGTCCGTCCTCGACCCGCAGCCGGGCCGTGGCCGGCACCAGATACTCGCGCTCCTCGCGGTACTCGTAGAGGATGGCCACCCGGCCGTCCTCGATGGCCACCCGGCCGGAGAGGGCGGCCAGGACCATCTGGCCGTCCGGCCCCTGAGCCAGCGGCTGGTCGACTTCCACCCAGTCGCCGTCGTGGACCAGGAGTTCGTACCCCGGCGGGATCTCCTGCTCGTCGCGGTAGAGTTCGGAGGCGGTGACCTTGATCTTGCGCAGATCGTCCTGGCGCTCGATGCTGACGACGCCGTCGATCTCCGAGATCACCGCCTGGCCCTTGGGCACCCGCGCCTCAAACAGCTCCTCCACCCGCGGCAGGCCCGAGGTGATGTCCACCCCGGCGATGCCGCCGGTGTGGAAGGTGCGCATCGTCAACTGGGTGCCCGGCTCGCCGATCGACTGGGCGGCGATGATGCCCACCGCCTCTCCGATCTCGACCAGACCGCCCCGGGCCAGGTTGCGGCCGTAGCAGCGGACGCAGACGCCGTGGCGCGTCTCGCAGGTCAGGACCGAGCGGACGTGGACCCGGCGGATGCCCGCCGCCTCGATGAGGTCCATCTTCTCCTCGGTGATCTCCTCGTTGCGGTCGACGATCACCTCGCCGGTCTCCGGGTGGACGATGGGCGAGGCCGCCAGCCGGCCGACCACCCGCTCGCGCAGCGTTTCGGCCACGCCGCCGCGTTCGGCCGGCTCCTCGAACCAGACGCCGTTGGTGGTGCCGCAGTCTTCCTCCTGGACGATCACGTCCTGGGCCACATCCACCAGCCGGCGGGTGAGGTAGCCTGAGTCGGCCGTCCGGATGGCGGTGTCGGCCAGGCCCTTGCGGGCGCCGTGGGTCGAGATGAAGTACTCGAGAACCGTCAGGCCCTCGCGCAGGCTGGAGCGGATGGGCATGTCGATGATGCGGCCGGAGGGAGCCGTCATCAGGCCGCGCATGGCCGCCATCTGGCGCACCTGCTGGATATTCCCCTTGGCCCCCGAGGTGGTCATCATGTAGACCGAGCCGAAGCGGTCGAGCGTCTCCTGGACCGCCTTGGTCACCTCGTCGGTCACCCGCGTCCAGATGGCGATGACCTGGTCGTAGCGCTCCTGCTCGGTGATGAGCCCCCGGCGGTACTGGCGCTGGATCTCCTCGATCTGGGCGTCGGCCTCTTTGAGCAGCTGGTCGCGGACCGGCGGGATGGTCAGGTCGCCGATGGCGATGGTGATGCCCGACCTGGTGGCGAACTTGAAGCCCAGGTCCTTGAGGTCGTTGGCCAGCTCCGCCGTGCGCTCCGGCCCGAAGCGGCGGTAGGCCTCGGCGATGATGGCCCGCAGGGCCTTGCGGTCCATCACGTCGTTCTTGAAGCGCAGCTCCGGCGGGAGCGTCTGGTTGAAGATCACCCGGCCGACGGTGGTGGTGACCAGCTCGGGCTCGCCGGTCTCCGGGTTGGGCAGGCGGACCTTGACCTCGGCCTGGAGGTCGACCTGGCCCAGTTCGTAGGCCAGGATGGCCTCCTCGGCGTCGGCGAACTCCCGTCCCTCGCCCCGGGCGCCCGGGCGCTTGAGCGTCAGGTAGTAGCAGCCCAGGACCATATCCAGGGTCGGGGCGACGATGGGCTCGCCGTTCGAGGGCAGGAGCAGGTTGTAGGTCGAGAGCATCAGGGTCCGCGCCTCTTCCTTGGCGGCGTTGGAGAGCGGCACGTGGACCGCCATCTGGTCGCCGTCGAAGTCGGCGCCGAAGGCGGCGCAGACCAGCGGGTGGAGCTGGATGGCCGAGCCGTCGATCAGCACCGGGTAGAAGGCCTGGATGCCCAGGCGGTGGAGGGTCGGCGCCCGGTTGAGGAGCACCGGGTGGTCCTTGACCACCTCTTCCAGCACTCCCCAGACCTCGGGCCGCATCCGCTCGACGATCCGCTTGGCGCTCTTGATGTTATAGGCGTAGCCCTTCTCCACCAGCCGCCGCATCACGAACGGCTTGAAGAGCTCGAGGGCCATCCGCTTGGGCAGGCCGCACTGGTGGAGTTTGAGGGTCGGGCCGACGATGATGACCGACCGGCCCGAGTAGTCCACCCGCTTGCCCAGCAGGTTCTGGCGGAAGCGGCCCTGCTTGCCCTTGAGCATATCGGAGAGCGACTTCAGTTTGTGGTTCGAGGCGCCCGAGACCGCCCGGCCCCGGCGGCCGTTGTCGATGAGCGAGTCCACCGCCTCCTGAAGCATCCGCTTCTCGTTGCGGATGATGATCTCCGGCGCGCCCAGTTCGATCAGGCGCTTGAGGCGGTTGTTGCGGTTGATGACCCGCCGGTAGAGATCATTGAGGTCCGAGGTGGCAAAGCGTCCGCCGTCGAGCTGGACCATCGGCCGCAGGTCCGGCGGCAGGACCGGCAGGACGGTCAGGATCATCCACTCCGGCCGGTTGCCGCTCTTGCGGAAGGCCTCGACCACCCGCAGGCGCTTGATCGCCTTCTTGCGGCGCTGGCCCGACCCGGCCGAGAGGCGGATCTCCCGCCGCAGTTCCTCGGCCTCCTTGTCGAGGTCCAGTTTGACCAGGAGTTCGCGGATGGCCTCGGCGCCCATCCCGGCCCGGAAGACATGGCCGAAGCGCTCAACCAGTTCGCGGTACTTGCTCTCGTTGAGCAGCTGCTTGGGCTGGAGCGCCTCCAGGTCGGCCTTCTGCGTCTCGTAGGCGGTCTGGAGCCGGGCGATCTCCTCCTGGGCCCGGGTCTGGCGCTGGGCGATGCGCTCCTCGACCTGGTGGCGGTGGTAGTCGATCTCGGCCTCGACCCGGTCGCGCTGGGCCTCCATGTCGAGGGCGGCCTGGCGCTCGAGGTCGCTCTGCTTGGCCCGGACCACCTCCTCCAGCCGCTCCAGGGTGTCGGGCGTCACCGCCTGGTCGGCCCGCACCAGGAGCACGTCGTCGAAGACGATGTCCTCCGGGGCGGCCTGGCGCAGAAGCCCCTGCAGCCGCTGGCGCAGGGCGGTGGCCCGGGCGGTCAGGTCGGCCAGGGCCTGCTCCGCCCGCGCCCGGATCTGGGCCAGCGTCGCCTCCAGCTCGGCGCGGCGGGCGGCCGTGAGCTCCGCCAGCTCCTGCTGCAGGCGCTGGATCTCGGCGGCCGTTCGCTCCTCGATGGCGGCCGTCTCCTGGGCCAGGCGCTGGTCCAGATTCTCCAGCTCGCGCCGCTTGGCCTCCTCGTCCACCTCGACCACGATGTACTGGGCGAAGTAGAGGACGCGTTCGAGGCTGCGCGGCGAGAGGTCGAGGAGCAGGCCGATGCGGCTGGGCGTCCCTTTGACGAACCAGATATGGCTGACCGGCGCCGCCAGTTCGATGTGGCCCATGCGCTCGCGCCGGACCTTGGCCCGGGTGACCTCGACGCCGCACTTATCGCAGATGATGCCCCGGTAGCGGACGCGCTTGTACTTGCCGCAGGCGCACTCCCAGTCCTTGGTCGGACCGAAGATGCGCTCGTCGAACAGCCCATCCCTTTCCGGCTTCAGCGTGCGGTAGTTGATCGTCTCCGGCTTCGTCACCTCACCGTAGGACCAGGAGCGGATCTGCTCCGGCGAAGCCAGGCTGATGCGCACCGCACTAAACTCATTGACTTCCAGCATTGTTCCTCCCCCCGAGTGGGTCCGCCCGCGAAAAGGAGAGCCGTTACTCACTCAGTTCCCGCCCGGTGATGCTGATCCCCAGGCTGTGGTCCTCGTCCGGACCCGGGTCCTCGCCGAGGAACTGGATGCGCTCCTCCTCTTCGTTGAGGACCTCGACCGCCAGGGCCAGGCTCTGGAGCTCCTTGACCAGCACCTTGAAGGACTCCGGCACGCCCGGCTCCATGATGTCCTCCCCTTTGACGATGGCCTCGTAGGTCTTGACCCGGCCGACCACGTCGTCGGACTTGACGGTGAGGATCTCCTGGAGCGTGTAGGCGGCGCCGTAGGCCTCCAGGGCCCAGACCTCCATTTCGCCGAAGCGCTGGCCGCCGAACTGGGCCTTGCCGCCCAGCGGCTGCTGGGTGATGAGGCTGTAGGGTCCGGTCGAGCGGGCGTGGATCTTGTCCTCGACCAGGTGGACCAGTTTCATCATGTAGATGTTCCCGACCGTGATCGGCTGGTCGAAGGGCTCGCCGGTCCGGCCGTCGCGCAGGATGATCTTGCCGGTCCGCGGCAGGCCGGCCCGCTCCAATTCGGCCTCGATATCCTGCTCGGTGGCCCCGTCGAAGATCGGCGAGATCACCTTGAAGCCCAGTTTCTGGGCGGCCCAGCCCAGGTGGGTCTCCAGGATCTGGCCGACGTTCATCCGCGAGGGCACGCCGATCGGGTTCAGGATGATCTCGACCGGGGTGCCGTCCGGCAGGAAGGGCATGTCCTCGACCGGCACGATCTTGGCCACCACGCCCTTGTTGCCGTGCCGCCCGGCCATTTTATCGCCCTCGGCGATCTTGCGCTTCTGGGCGATCGAGACCCGGACCAGCTGGTTGACCCCGGCCGGCAGTTCGTCGTGGTTCTCCCGCGAGAAGACCTTGACATCGACCACCTTCCCGCGCTCGCCGTGCGGCACCCGCAGGCTGGTGTCTTTGACCTCGCGGGCCTTCTCGCCGAAGATGGCGCGCAGGAGGCGCTCCTCGGCGGTGAGTTCGGTTTCGCCCTTCGGCGTGATCTTGCCGACCAGGATGTCGCCCGGCCCGACCTCGGCCCCGATGCGGATGATGCCCCGCTCGTCCAGGTCGCGCAGGGCCTCATCGCCGACGTTGGGGATGTCGCGGGTGATCTCCTCGGGGCCCAGTTTGGTGTCGCGGGCCTCGACCTCGTGCTTCTCGATGTGGATCGAGGTGAACTTATCCTCGCGGACCAGGCTCTCGCTGATGATGATGGCGTCCTCGAAGTTGTAGCCCTCCCAGGACATGAAGGCCACGATCACGTTCTGCCCCAGGGCCAGTTCGCCGTTCTCGGTCGAGTAGGAGTCGGCCAGCGGCTGGCCGGCCACCACCCGGTCGCCGCGCTGGACGATGGGCCGCTGGTTGATGCAGGTGCCCTGGTTCGAGCGCATAAACTTCTGCAGTTTGTAGACGTGGCGCTGTCCCTGGGGGTCGACCACCACGATCTCCTCGCTGGTGGCCCGCTCGACCTCGCCGTCGGTCTTGGAGATGACGATCTGGCCGCTGTCGCGGGCCGCCTTCCACTCCAGCCCGGTGCCGACGATGGGCGCCTCGGGGCGGATGAGCGGCACCGCCTGGCGCTGCATGTTGGCCCCCATCAGCGCCCGGTTGGCGTCGTCGTGCTCCAGGAAGGGGATGAGGGCGGTGGCCACTGAGAAGACCTGTTTGGGCGAGATGTCCATCAGCTGGACCCGCTCTGGCGGCTCGGCGGCGATCCGCTCGCCGATGCGCACCTCGACCCGGTCGACCAGGAAGTGGCCGCGCTCGTCGAGCGGCGAGTTGGCCTGGGCGATGACGTACTGGTCCTCCTCGTCGGCCGGCAGGTAGACGATCTCCTGCGAGGCGAAGGGGCGGACGGCGATCTCCCGCTGCGGCAGGCGGGCGATCCGCTGGGCCAGGGCCGGGTCGATCTCGGTGCCCGGCTCGGCCACCACCTCCCCCGTCTCCGGGTCAACCAGCCGCTCGCGCAGGATGCGTCCGACCAGTTTCTCCGGGTCGTTGGGCAGCCGGGCGTAGACCCGCCGGTAGGGCGTCTCGATGAAGCCGAACTCGTTGATCCGGGCGTAGGTGGCCAGGCTGCCGATGAGGCCGATGTTGGGGCCCTCGGGCGTCTCGATCGGGCAGATGCGGCCGTAGTGGCTGTGGTGGACGTCGCGGACCTCCATCCCGGCCCGCTCGCGGTTCAGGCCGCCGGGCCCCAGGGCCGAGAGCCGGCGCTTATGGGTCAGTTCGGCCAGGGGGTTGGTCTGGTCCATAAACTGGGAGAGCTGGCTGCCGCCGAAGAACTCTTTGATCGCCGCCACCACCGGGCGGATGTTGATGAGGGCCGCCGGCGTCACCGTCTCGGGGTCCTGGATGCTCATCCGCTCCTTGACCACCCGCTCCATCCGCAGGAGCCCCACCCGGAAGGCGTTCTGGATGAGTTCCCCGACCGTCCGCACCCGGCGGTTGCCCAGGTGGTCGATATCGTCGGGGTGGCCGACGCCGTTGTTGAGTTTGATCATCGTCTCGACGATCTTGACCAGGTCCTCGCGGGTCAGGACCCGCTGGGTGAGCGGGATGGTCAGGCCCAGGCGCTTGTTGAGTTTGTAGCGGCCGACCTTGCCCAGGTCGTAGCGGCGGAAGTTGAAGAAGAGGGCGTTGAGGAGGTTCCGGGCGTTCTCGACCGTCGGCGGGTCGCCGGGGCGCAGCCGCCGGTAGATCTCCAGCAGGGCCTCCTCCTGGCTGTGGGTCGGGTCTTTGAGGAGCGTCTCCTGGATGTAGCGGCGGTCACCGGTGTCCACCTCGGCGAAGAGGGCCAGGATCTCCTCGTTGGTGCCGTAGCCGATGGCCCGCAGCAGGGTGGTCACCGGGATCTTGCGCTTGCGGTCGACCTTGACGGTGAGAACGTCGCGGTTTGAGGTCTCGAACTCCAGCCAGGCTCCCCGGCTGGGGATCAGTTTGGCGTAGCAGAGCTGGCGCCCGGTCGTCGGGTCGGTCTCCAGGGTGAAGTAGACGCCGGGCGAACGGACGAGCTGGCTGACGACCACCCGTTCGGCACCGTTGATGATGAAGGTGCCGTTCTCGGTCATCTTGGGGAAGTCGCCCATAAAGATCCACTGTTCTTTGATCTCGCCCGTCTCCTTGGCGACCAGGCGGGTCTTGACGCGCAAGGGCATGGCGTAGGTCATGTCGCGTTCGCGACATTCGGCCTCGCTGTGCTTGGGCTCGCCGAACTCGTATTCGAGGAAGTGGAGTTCGAGGTTCTTGCCGGTGAAGTCGGTGATGGGCGAGATCTCGGCGAAGAGCTCCTTGAGCCCCTCGGTCAGGAACCACTGGAACGAGGTCTTCTGGACCTCGACCAGGTCCGGCAGGGGCAGGATCTCCTGGAGCCGCGCGTAGCTTTTGCGGAGAGCGCTGGGACCAAGACCCACGGGCTTGGCCGGGGGCACAGTGATGGCCATACGCACACACTCCTTGCGACCGTGAGATGGGCAGGGATAAAACTAGTCTAGCATAGAAAGCCTACACCCGACAAGGGGATTTTGGCAACCCGCGGGAGCCGGCCTGTCGGCGCGCGGCGCCGGCCGCGCTTGCCGTTGAGACGGCTCCCGGCCTATAATTAGAGCGGGCTGTCTGGCCCACCGATCCCCACGGCAGGGGTGCAGTCTGGGTCGGAGGACGGGGTGGGGAAAAAACGCCGGGTGCGGGCGGAGAACCCGCCGACAGACGGGCCACGCTTCGCCCACGCCAGTGAGCGCGAGTTCGCCGCGCTGCTGGATTTCTACCAGATCGCCTGGCAGTACGAGCTGCGGACCTTCCCACTGGCCTGGGACAGCGAGGGTCGGGTGGTCGAGAGTTTTACCCCTGATTTCTACCTGCCGGAGCACGACCTCTATATTGAACTGACCACCCTCAAGCAGAGTCTGGTGACAAAGAAGAACCGTAAACTCCGCCGCCTGCGGGAACTTTACCCGGAGGTCAACATCAAACTGCTGTACAAACGGGATATCCACAACCTGCTCTTGAAGTACGGCCTCCGGGCTCCGCAGGCGGAGTCGACCGTGTCGACCTCGTAGGGGACCGGTGCCCTGTTCGGCCAGCCCCGCCCGCTGACCAGCCGTTCACCGTGGGGCGGCTGGCCACACGCCATGGTCTGTTTTAGCACGCGGGGCCCCGGGGCGTCAAGGGCCGTTGGTGCCGCCGGTCGTGGTGGAGGGGGCACCGGGGGCCTGGCTGAGCAGGACGGCTTTCAGGTCTTTCTTGTAAAAGACCCACTTGCGGTTGACCTTATGCCCCCGCAGGAGGTTGGCCTTCATCAGCCGGTAGATCGTCGACCGGCTCACGCGCAGAAACTCCATCGCCTCTTTGAAGTCCAGCAGGATGTCGTCTTCGCTGATCCGTTGCACCGTCCGGCTCCCTCTCTGTCAGGCTTCCGGCGCGTTGGCCGCCCTCCTGCGGCCGTCCCAGCCCGAGCGGCGTCACCGGCGAACCACCGCCGGCCAGGGGCGCTCCCCCGAAGTGATCGTGTGCGTCGGGGGCAAGCATGACACGGCCCGCCACCCACTGCAGTGAAGTGGCTCACAGGCCCACCCCAGTCCGTCTGGCTGGCAGTCCGGACTGCCAGTGGCGCAGCCCGTCCAGTCCGAGCAGCAGGCAGAGGCCGCCGGCCAGGAGGAAGACGCCGGAGAGGTGCAGGCGCTCGGCCAGGGCCCCCAGGAGCAGGCTGCCCAGCGGCATCGTGCCCGAGTTGACCACCACCCAGAGCCCCATGATCCGCCCGGTCAGGTGCTCGGGCACGGCCAGCTGGACGGTGGCGTTGGCGGTGGCCAGGTAGGCGATCGAGGCCAGACCCAGCAGGACCAGGGCCCCGAGCGCCGTCGGGAGAGCGGCGGCCGCCGCCAGGGCGCAGAGCCCGAGGCCGGTGCCCAGGACGGTGAGGGTCAGCGCCCGGTGAGGATGCCGGCCGACCCACGCCGTACCGCTCCAGAGGGCCCCGCTGACCGCGCCGACGCCGACGGCGGTCAGGAGCAGGCCCAGCCCCTCGGGCCCCAGGCCCAGCCGTTCGCGGGCCACGGCCGGCAGAAAGGCCTGGTAGGGGAAGGCCACCAGCCCCAGGAGGGCGCTGAGCACGAGCAGCCGTCGGACCAGGGGCGCCCGCCAGGCGTAGACCAGCCCTTCGGTCAGAGCGGTCCGCCAGGGACCGGGGTGCGCCGGGCTCGGTGGCCGGGGCCGGATGGCCAGGAGGGCCAGGACCACTCCCAGGGCCGACAGCGCGCCGACGAGCAGCGTCAGCCCCACCCCCACCTGGGCCAGCAGCAGGCCCCCGATGACCGGTCCCAGGATCCGGGTCAGATTGAAGCGGGCGGCGTTGAGGGCCAGCGCCGGGCGCAGGCGCTCCGGCCCGACCAGGTCCCGGATGAAGGCCGGCCAGGCCGGCCAGAGGAGGGCGTTACAGAGGCCGCTCAGGAAGGCCAGGCCCAGGAGCACGGGAATAGTGATGACCCCGGCCAGGGTGAGCAGAGCCAGCCCCAGCGCGACCAGGCACATCAGGCTCTGGGTCACCAGAAGGATCGTCCGTCGGGGGAGCCGGTCGGCCAGCGCTCCGCCCAGCAGGCCGAAGAGCAGGAGCGGCACCATCTGGGCGAAGTTGGCGAGGCCCAGCAGAAAGACCGAGCGGCCCAGGTCCAGGACCAGCCAGCCCAGGGCCACCGTCTGGAGCCAGCTCCCCAGCGCGGAGACGAAGGCCCCGGCTAAGAAGAGCGCGTAGTCGCGGTTGACCAGCGCGCGGGCGGTCTGCTGCTGCAGGGCCGGCCTGAGCCGGCGCAGGGTGAGCGGCTGTCGCACACCGGCAGTATAGCAGGCCGGGCTAGCCGTCGCCAAGGTCGGCGGCGGGGCCCCAGAGTTCGACGCCGATGCCGTCCGGGTCGCGCACCAGCAGGCCGATGCCGGGCTGATCGGCCGGAGGCGTCTCCAGGGACAGGCCGGCGCGCTCCAATCGTCGGGCCAGCTGCTCCCAGGTCGAGCGGTCGGGCAGGCGGAGGCCGAAGGCGATGAGGCCGGCGGCATCGGGCGGGGCCGGGGGGACTCCCTCGCCGGCCCAGACGTTCAGCCCCACGTGGTGGTGGTAGCCGTCGATGGCCACGAAGAGAGCGCCGGGGTAACTGCGCTGGGTCGGCACGAAGCCCAGCAGTCCGCAGTAGAAGGCCTCGGCCCGCCGCAGGTCGCTGACCTGGAGATGGACGTGGCCGACGCGGGTGCCAGGGGGGAGACCGGTCCACGGTGGGGGCACCGGGCCGAGCGTGGCCAGCAGGCCCTCGAGATCGAGCGGGACGGTGACCATGGCCAGTTCGCCCTGCCGGAAAGGCCAGTGCTCCCGGGGGCGATCGGCGTAGAGCTCCAGGCCGTTGCGGTCGGGGTCGCGCAGGTAGAGGGCCTCGCTCACCCCGTGGTCCGAGGCGCCATCCAGGGGCCAGCCGTGGCTGAGCAGCCGGTGGACCACCCGGGCCAGGTCCCGCCGGCTGGGGAGAAGAATGGCGACGTGGTAGAGACCGGCCGTCCGCCAGGGCTTGGGGCGGGCGCCGGGGTGGACGACCAGGGCCACCTGCCAGTGGTCGGCGTCGGGCGCGGCCAGGTAGAGGGTGGCCTCGGCCGCCGGGCGCTGGCCGAAGCCCAGGAGATCGCGGTAGAAGGTCAGGGCGCGATCGGCATCGGCCACCCGCAGGCGGACGTGCTGGAGACGGGTCGCCGGCGGGAGAAGAAAATTGTCCATGGTGCTCCTTTCTGGTGCGGCCCGGCGGGCCAAAAGAAAAAGCCCGGACGGCCGTCCGGGCGACACACCGGGTAGCGCATACGGGATTCGAACCCGTGATCTCCGCCTTGAGAGGGCGGTGTCCTAGGCCACTAGACGAATGCGCCAGGCACCCGGTGGGTGGGCGATACTGGATTCGAACCAGTGACCTCCACGATGTCAACGTGGCGCTCTAACCAACTGAGCTAACCGCCCACGCTCTGGAACTCCTGGCACTGCCTATTATAGCGAAGGGGATCGCGCCTTGTCAAGCGCCGGGGCCCCCTTTGTGGCCGTCCCGTCTGGAGGCGCGGCTCGCGCCGTCTCCGGTTTCTGGCACCGGGCTTGCACCGGCCAGGCCGGGCTGCGGCCTCGGGATGGGAGCGATGGGCAGTGCGCTGCGCCAGCTGGGACAGCGTCTCTGGGCGGCGGGGGCCCAGCACGAGCCGTTTCTGATCCTCGTCCTGCTGACCCTGGGCTTCCGGCTTCCGGCCTTCGCCCTCTGGCGGGCCCAGGGCTATATCGGCGACGCCAACGACTACAATTTTTACTACGAATTTGCCCGCTACAGCCAGTACGGCTGGTATCCTTATCTTCACTTCTGGATGGAGTACCCACCACTCTTCCCCTGGCTGGCGGTGGGCGTTTTCCGGGTCAGCCTGCTCCTGCCGACCTGGCAGAGCGATCCGTTCATCTGGTTTCGTCTCCTGCTGGGACTGACCCTTCTCCCTTTTGACCTGGGGAACCTGGCGCTGCTCTACGCCCTGGCCCGTCGCCTGTACGATCCCCACCGGGCGGTGCAGTGCGGCTACCTCTACGCGCTGCTCTTCTTCCCGTTCTACACGCTGGTCAGCTGGTTCGATACCCTGCCCCTCTTTTTCCTGCTGGCGGCGCTCTGGCTCCTCCTGCGCGAGCGCCCGGCGGCCAGCGCGGCCGTGGCCGGGCTGGGGTTTATGATCAAGGTCTTTCCGGTCCTGATCCTGCCCGTCCTGCTCCGGCGGTGCCGGCCCTGGCGGGAGTGGGCGCGGGTGCTCGCCACCTTCGCCCTGCCGGTCGGGCTGATCGGTCTGCCGTTTCTGCTGCTGGCCCCCGCCTACACCCTGGCCTCCATCCAGGCGCTCCTCACCCGCTCGCCCTGGGAGACGGTCTGGGCCCTGGCCGAGGGCTACTACAGTTTCGGCTGGGTGCCCCCGCTGAGCGAGCGCTTCGACCCGCAGAGCGCCACCCGCCCCGCCTATCTCTCGCACCTCCCCTGGGGGCTCTGGGCGCTGCTGGGAGGGCTGGGCTATCTCGGCCTCTGGCGGGGCTGGTCCACGGTCCACCGCCCCCGGGCGGTGGTTCTGTTCACCGCGCTCACCCTGCACCTGGCCCTGGTGCTGGCCAAGGGCTACAGTCCACAGTTTCTGGTGTACCTTCTCCCATTTCTGGTGCTGCTCTTCCCGACCCTGCGCGGCGTGGTCTACGCCCTCCTCCTGACCACCGTCAACCTGGTCGAGTACCCGATCTACCACTTTCTCTTTCCCGACCAGCCGTGGTTGCTGGCCGTTGTGGTCGTCGTGCGCACCGCAGTGCTGCTGATCCTGGCGGCGGAGTACGGGCTGGAGCTTTTCGCCGAACGCGCGGCCCCACGCTGGACCGGGCGCTTTCGCCAGGCCACGGTCACCGTCACCACCCTGCTGGTGCTGGTCAGCAGCCTGGGGGGGCTCCAGGCGGCCAGCGCGGAGTGGCAGGAGCGGGCCTACGCCGGCAGCCCCCACCGCGACCTGGTGACGGTCATCCGGACCCACAGCGAGAGCCGGCCGGCGGTCCTTTTCACCGACGAGGGGCTCTACCGCGAGTTCTATCCGCTCCTCCATGACACCGCCCGGCTGGTTCTCCTGCCGCTCGACCGGACCGAGGCGCTGGGCACCGTGCAGCAGGTGCTGCGCGAGCATACGGTGGTCTGGACGGTCGGTCGGGATCCTCAGCCGCTCGCTCCCGACCTGGCGGCTCTCCTCCAGGCCCGGGCCCGTCCTGGGGGACGGGTGGGCAGCCAGGCGCTGACCGCCATTCGGTGGTATCCGCTGGCCGCCGGGGCGACGGCGGACGGGGTGCCGGTCATCGCCCCCGGTGGGGGAGGCCCGTCTTTCCTCAAATAATGGTATAATGCGCCGGACCCGCTGCCGTCGGTCCGGCCGGCGTGCTGGGAGCCTCTCCCGGCCGGACCGGTCACCGGAGCGACGCCGTGAAGCGGTCTCGTGGAAGCGACCGTCTGGCCGGGCTGTTCCTGTTGGGGGGGACGCTGCTCTTCTTCGCCGACGTCCTCTGGCTGGGGCGCGTCCTGCTGCCTCTGGACAACCTGGTCCTTTACGAGCCCTGGCGCTCGGCTCTGCCCCCTACGGTTCCGCAGAACAGTCTGCTGAGCGACGCCCTGCTCCAGAACCTGGTCTGGCGCGAGCTGGCCCGGCGCGCGCTCCAGGCCGGCGACTGGCCGCTCTGGAACCCCTGGATCGTCACCGGCATGCCGTTCCTGGCCACCGGTCAGCCCGGCCTGCTCTATCCGCCGTCCCTGCTGTTTCTCGTTCTGCCGGTGCTTTCGGCCTACGGCTGGTACGCGGCGCTGCATGTTTTCCTGACCGCCCTCGGCTACTACTGCTTCCTGCGGGCCCAGGGGGTGGGCCTGGCTGCGGCGCTGGTGGGGGGACTGACCGGTGGTTTTGGCCAGTATCTCCTCACCGCCCTCATCTGGCCGATGGTGGTCGGGAGCGTCACCTGGCTGCCCTGGCTGCTCCTGGTCACCCAGCGGCTCGTCGCCCGGGCCGCCCTGGAGCGCGCCCGACCTGCCGACTGGCTGCTGGTGGCCGCCACCGCCGGGCTCATCGGTCTGGTCCTCCTGGCCGGGCATCTCGAGTACGCCTTTTACACGCTGCTGGTGACGGCGGTGTTCGGGCTGGGGGAGAGTCTGGCCGTGGTGCGGGCCGGCGGCCCGGCCCGGCTGCTGGCGGTCGGCTGGCGGCTGGGGCTGGCCGCCCTGCTTGGTGTGGGGCTCAGTCTGGGGCAACTCTGGCCCTTTCTGGAGGTCGTTCGGGCCAGCGCCCGGCAGGGCCTGGTCACCTACGGCGAGGTGCGCGGGTTCGCCCTGCCGCTGTGGCAGGGGCTGACGTTCCTCCTACCTGATTTCTTCGGCAACCCCAGCCACCACGGCGTTCGGGACTTCTGGACCGGCCAGTGGCAGCCCGTCCAGACCAACCGCTTGGGCCAGCCGACCGACCCGCCTCAGACCATCTTCTGGGGCGCCAAGAACTACATCGAGGCGGCCGGCTACGTCGGGCTGGTGCCGCTCCTGGTGCTGCCGCTGGCCCTCGGCCACCGTCAGCGGCGGCTGGCCCTGACCGCGGTCGGGCTGGCGGTGGTCTCGCTCCTCTTCGCTTTCGGGACGCCCCTCTACGCCCTGCTGTACTACGGCCTGCCCTTCTTCGACCAGTTGCGCACGCCGTTCCGCTGGCTGTACCCCTACAGCGCTAGCCTGGCCATTCTGGCCGGGCTCGGCCTGGCCGCCGCCCCGCACCGCCGGCTGACGCGGGGGGTGGGTGTCCTGGCTCTGGCCGCCGGTCTGGGGCTGGCGGCCGGGCTGCTGGTCATCTGGCTCTGGCCCGACCTGGTGCTCGGGCTGCCGGAGCGTCTGATCCCGTCCACCCACCGTCTCTGGGCCACCTTCGCCGATGGCCGGCAGTTTCTCTCCTACGAACTGCCTCAGGTCGCCCGGCTGAGCGGGCTGCTCTTGGGGGCCGGCCTGGGTCTGGTCCTGGTCGGCCGGGGCCGGCCAGTTGGAGGGGCGCTGGTGGTGGGGGTGGTGGCTCTCGACCTCTGGTCGGCCAGTTACGGCTTCAACAGCCGGACGACCCCTGACTGGCTGGCGCGCGAGACGCCCGTTCAGCGCTGGCTGGCTGCCCCGTCGCCGGCGTGGCGGCTGGTGAGCTTTGGCCCGACCGATGTGCTGATGCCCAATCTGGCGGCGCTCTGGGGTTGGCGCGATGTCCGGGGCTACGACTCCACCATTCCCCGCGATTACGTCGAGTACTGGCGTCAGATCGAGGAGCCCCGCGGGCTGCGCTACAACCTTATCCATAAACTTGAAGAGCCGGCCTCGCTCACCAGCCCCTTTCTCGACCTGCTGGCCGTCCGCTACGTCCTGACCACCGTTCCCCTGCCGGAGGGGCCGGCGTTGCGCCGGGTGTATCAGGGTGAGATTCTGGTCTACGAGCGGCCGACGGCCCGGCCGCGGGCCTTCATCGCCCGGACGGCAGAGTGGGTGCCGGATCGGGCCACGGCTTTCGCCCGGCTCCGCCAGCCGGGCTTCCCCTTCGCGGAGCGCGTTCTGCTGGAGGGGCGGCCGCCGGCGGATCTGGCTGAGGGCGGGCGGGGGGAGGCGGTGTTTCTCGATGACGGCTTCGCCCGCCTCCGCCTGCAGGTGCGGACCGACGGGCCGGCCTGGCTGGTGCTGCTGGACGCCTTCGCGCCGGGCTGGGAGGCTCTGGTGGATGGGCGGCCGGTTCCCCTCTATCGGGCCTACGGCCAGTTCCGGGCGGTGCCGGTCCCGGCCGGGACCCATGAGGTGGTCTTCCGCTACCAGCCGGCCAGTCTGCGGCTGGGACTGCTGGGCAGCCTGCTGGCCGGGCTGGGGCTGTTGCTCCTGGCGGGGGTGGCCGGCTGGCAGCGGGTTTTTGGGCCGGCGCCGGCCTCGCTGCCGGCAGTGGTCGCCCGCAACAGCCTGGTCCCCCTGGTCACCTCGCTCCTGAACCGGGGGCTGGACATGGCCTTCGCCATGGTGGCCCTGCGGCTGCTGGGTCCGGAGAACATCGGGCGTTACGCCTTCGCGGTCAACCTCGCCGGCTATCTGGAGATCCTCACCAATTTCGGTCTGAACGCGCTGGTCATCCGCGAGGTGGCCCGCCAGCCGGCGGCGGCCAGCCGCTATCTGGCGGCCAGCTGGACGCTGCGCTGGTTGCTCTGGCTGGGGGTGGTTCCGCCGGTGCTCTGCGGGCTGGCGCTCTGGCAGGCCTGGCGGGGCCTGAGCGCCGAGGCCGTCTGGGCGACGGTCCTTCTGGCCCTGGCGCTGGTCCCGGGCAACGTCGCCGCGGCCCTGAGTTCGCTCTTCTACGCGCGCGAGCGGTTGGAGTACCCGGCGCTGCTGACCGTGCTGACGACGGTGGTCAAGGTCGGGCTGGGGGCGGTGGTGCTCCTGGCCGGTGGGGGGATTGTCGGTTTGGCGGCGGTGGCCATTGTCGGCAACATCGTCACGGCTGGCGGGCTCTTTCTCTGGGCCCGCCGGCTCTTCGCCCTCAACCCACGGCCGGGCTGGGAGCCGTCTCTCCTGCGCGGGCTGATTCCGGAGTCGTTCCCGCTGATGCTCAATCATTTGCTGGCCACGGTCTTCTTCCGCATCGATATCCTGCTTCTCCAGCCGCTGCGGGGTGACCGTGAGGTTGGCTTTTACTCCGCCGCCTACCGGTACATCGACGGGCTGGGGCTTATTCCCTCGACCTTTACCTTTGCCCTCTTCCCGCACCTGGCACGGGCCGCCGCCGCTGGCGAGGGATTGAGCCGGGCCTATCTCTTGGGGGCCCGGCTGCTGGTGGTCCTGGCCTTCCCGCTGGCCTTCGGCGTCAGCCGGCTGGCCGACCCGCTGGTGTTGCTGCTGGGGGGCGCGGCCTATCTGCCCGAGGCGGGCCAGGCCCTGCGGGTGCTCATCTGGTTTCTGCCATTGAGTTATCTCAACGGCCTGACCCAGTACGTCCTGATCGCGGCCGGACGGCAGCGGGCGATCACGCGGGCGTTTCTGGTGGCGGCCGCCTTCAACATCCTGGCCAACCTGATCGTCATCCCCCGCTGGGGATATCTGGGCGCGGCTGTGGTGACTGTCCTTTCGGAGGCGGTGCTGCTGGTTCCCTTCCAGCGGGCGCTGGGCGGGATCGTGGATGGGTGGACTCTCTGGAGGGCGCTCCGTCGTCCGGTCGTGGCCGCGCTCGGCGCAGCACTGCCGTTCTGGGGTCTGTCAGCCTGGCCGCTTCTGGGGCTGGTGGTGGGGTTGGGGGTCTACGGGGCCTGTCTGCTGGCGCCGGGGGGTCTCTGGCCGGAGGAGCGGGCGCTTCTGGCCCGGCTGGTTCAGCGCCTGGGCGGGCGTTGGCCTGTCCCGGGCCGGGCGGTCTGACGTATAATGGGAGGCTGAGGGAAAGAGGGATGTCAGGCCGCCATCCCCGGCTGCTTATCATTGAAGACCACGCCGACCTCCGCGAGATTCTGGAGCGGGCTCTCCGGGGACAGTATCGGGTTGTTCTGGCGGGCACGGCGGCCGAGGCGCTGCGCCTGGTCGAGACGGTGGCGCCCGACCTGATTATCCTCGACCTTATGCTGCCGGATATGGACGGATTCGCCCTCTGCACCCGTCTCCGGTCGCTGACGGCCAGCCCGATTCTGGTCCTGAGCGCCCGGACCCATCCCCGTGACAAGGCCCAGGCGCTGGACCTGGGGGCCGACGACTATCTGACCAAGCCGTTCGCCTTTGAGGAGCTGCAGGCGCGCCTGCGGGCGCTGCTGCGGCGGGCTGGCCGTGCTGAGCCGCCGGTGCTCCCCGCGCCGGTGGTCCTGGACGATCTGGTCATCGATCTGGGACGGCGGGAGGTCCGGCGGGCCGGGGCCGAGGTGCACCTGACGCCGACCGAATTCCACCTGCTGGCGGTCCTGGCCAGTGTCCCCGGCAAGGTCTGGCGCCAGAGCGAGTTGCTGCAGCGGGTCTGGGGGCCACAGTACCGTCGCGAGATCAATTATCTGCGCACCTATATCCGTCGCCTCCGTCGCAAGATCGAGCCCGAACCTGCTCATCCCCGCTACATTCAGACCGTCAGCCGCATCGGCTACCGGCTGGTCGCTCCATCGGGAACGACCAGCCGGTCGGACGGCGCTCCACTGGACTGAGTCGGCGACGGTCGCCGCGCTGTTCACGCTCCTGTCATGCTTTCCGGCCTACAATTCCCATGAGGGACAGGGCGGTCCTGCCGGCGAGGTCGCCGGTGGCGTGCCTGACCCGGCGGCGAAGGGAGAGCCATGGGTCTGTTTGAGGGGCTGACGGTTGACAGTCTGGTGGCGCTGGGCCTGGTTGTCGGGCTGATCTGGTTCGTCCTGTGGGCCGCCGGTCACCGCCAGGCTCCGTCGCGCTAGCGGCTCCGGTCAGAGGCTGCCGGTGCCGGTGCTGGGGTTGGTGCTGCCGACCGGGCTGCCGGCGTCGGCGGCGCCGTGCAGGATGGTGCCGGTTCCAGAGAGGCCGGCCTCGCCGTAGTAGGCGTTGCCGGCTCGGCGCTGCAGGAAGGGTTGCAGGGCGCTCAGGCGGGCGTAGAGGTGTCCTGGGGGGACGATGGTCAGCAGCGGAACGGGCTCGCCGGTCGCCAGGTCCAGAACGGTTTCGATGGCGGTGAGGCGGTCGCCGGGCAGGAGGAGGGCTTCCTCGGGCAGGAGGTCGAGGGCGCCGGCGCCGGCCAGGTGTTCGAACCAGGCCAGCCAGCCGGGACGAGGGGCGATGGCTGTCAGCCGGCGTCGGGTCTCGGGATGGGGCGCCAGGCCCATGTCTTCCGGAACGCGCATCGTCATCACCTCTTCCGGGCGAGCGGGAGATGGTGGCAGAGGACGTGCCAGTGGTTGTCGGCGGGCGGGGGGACGCGTATAATCCGGGAGACTGTCCCCAGATCCCAATCGTGGGCCCGGACGATGATCGGCGTGGGGATCGTGCTGGCGGTGGGCGTACTGGTGGCTGCCCGGGTGGGCTGGCCGCTGGCCGGGCCACTGGCGCTGGCGGTGGCGCTGCTGGGCAGCCTCTGGGCTGACCGGGCGGTCTACCGCTCCTGGCAGCGCGGTGGCCGGGCGTGCCCCTACTCTGGACGGGGGGCGCTGGTGACCGGGGCCTGGACGCTGCTGCTGGGCGTGATGCTGCCGCTGGGCGGCGTGGCCCTGGGGCCGGCGTTGGGGGCCGCCCTCGGGCTGGGGGTAGGGGTCGTCCTCTGGCTGGGCCTGCAGCAGCGGTATTTCCGCTGGGGGCTGGCCGGAGGGCTCTGCGAGACGGTTGGATTACTGGCCGCGCTGAACGTCGGGCTGCTGCTCCTGCTCAGCGCGCTGGACCCCCGGCTGCCGGATGGTTGGGCGGTGGTGCTGGCGGCAGTGGGGGCGTTTCTCACCGCCCGGCCTGGCCTCTGGGGTGGACCGTCGGTGGGAGTTGCGGGCGGGGTTGGTCTGATGGCGGCGGTGGTGGTCTGGGGGCTCCGGTGGTATGGGCTAGTGACGCCGGTGGGGGCGGGGGCGCTCTTTCTGGCCGCCTACGCGTTGGGGGGGATGCTGGCCGAGTGGCGGCCGGGTGCGCCGCTGGGGCCGGTGCTGATCCGGTACGGGGTGGTCGTCGCGGGGGGGCTGGCGCTGCTGGGGATGGGAGGAGCGCTCGTCGGCCGGCTGGCCACATGAGGTGGAGAGCGTGGACGAGGTGACGCCCGCTGAGTACGAGCTGATGGCGCTTTTAGAGCGTCTGGAGAGTCTGCGCGAGGAGATGGAGGAGCTGGGGGTCCGGACGCTCGACGAGATCGAGCGCTGGATCGCCGATCTGCACCGGCGGCTGGATGAGGAGTTCGGGGCGGCGGGCTGAGGGGTGGCACAGAGCCTGCGTCGGCGGGCGTGCCCGGCCGGGCGCGGCCGGCGCTTGCCACGCTGGGGGAGACACCGTATAACATGCTGCACCACTGGCGATGGAGAGGGGACGAGGGAGCCAGCGTATGGCGCACTTCCAGACTGAGGAGAACACACGCTTCCGCCGACACATGGTCGAGCAGGCGATCGCCCTGGCGATGCAGAACCGGTGGCAGGAGGCGGTGGCGGTCAACCGCGCCATTCTGGAGCGCTTCCCCAACGATGTCGAGGCCTGGAACCGGCTGGGGCGGGCTCTGCTGGAACTGGGGCGGTACGCCGAGGCCCGTGACGCCTACCGGCGGGCGGTCGAACTTGACCCCAACAACGTCATCGCCCAGCGTAATCTCAGCCGGTTGTCCGCTCTGGCGGTCGAAGCCGCCACGCCGCCGGCTATCGAAAAAGTCGACCCGCACCTGTTCATCACCGAGACCGGCAAGTCGGCCATCGTGCCGCTGGTCCGGGTGGCCAGCCCCGAAGTACTGGCCAAGATGACGGTTGGGGACCAGGTGTATCTGGAGATCCAGGGGCGGTCGCTGGCCGTCCGCAATGCGCGGGGTGAGGTCCTCGGGTATGTCGAGCCCAAGACCGCTCAGCGGCTCATCGACCTGATGCGCACCGGCAACCGGTACGCCGCCGCCCTCGTGTCGCTCGACGACGGGGTCAAGATCATCATCCGGGAGGTCTATCAGGACCCGCGCAACGCTGGCCGGATCTCCTTTCCGCCGCGCGGGGGTGAGCCTGGCGTGCGGCCGTACACCCGTGAGGCTCTGCTTAAGTACGAGGAAGAGGAAGAAGAGGAGGAAGAGGAGGAGCTGGCCGAGGAGCTGGAGTTTGGTGGCGAGCCCGAGCTGGAGACCGAGGAGATGAGCGAGGTCAGCGAGTTCGAGGAGGAGGAAGAGGAGACCGAATAAAAAACAAGCGAGAGCAAACTGCTCTCGCTCGCAATGACAAAAGCCCGTGGCCGCTGGTTACTGCTTGGCCTTAGAATTGCGGCTGACCCACTTGCTGCCGGTCGTGGCGCTGAGCGGGATGTCCTTTTCGGCGTGGCATTTAATACAGCGGTGATGGTAGTGGGAGACGCCATCGATCCGGATAGAGGTTACTTCCCAGTAGTGGGGCGGGCAAGACTGGCTCTGGACAGGATCCACCATACTATCCAAGCTCCTTCCAGCCTGTCGTCCTCGGCGCCGGTGGGCGCCGGCTCGCGGTGGCGCGGGCGCGCCTCACGATTTTGGGGCAGGGAGACATGCGAGAATGACCCTGGCCGGGGCGAGGGACATCCTCACAGAAATTTTAACAGAACTGTCTCCTCCGTGCAACGTCTCGGTTTACTATCGGTGGGCGGACAGCGTATAATCCCTATACTCAGAACACCGGCGGGGACGGTGGGTCACCGCAGCAGGGGGAGAGAATGGGTCTCTTCTCACGGATGATGGCGCTGTTTCGGGCCAAGATGGGGCAGGTCCTCGACCGGGCGGAGGACCCAGCCACCACCCTTGACTATTCGTATGAGCGGCAGCTGGAGTTGCTGCAGAAGGTCCGGCGGGGGATCGTTGACGTGGTCACGGCCCGTCGCCGATTGGAGGAGCAGGTTCAGCGCCTGCACCAGGATATCGGGCGTCTCGAAGGCCAGGCCCGCCAGGCGCTGGCGCTGGGCCGGGAGGACCTGGCTCGTCTGGCTCTCCAGCGGCAGCAGGTCGCTCAGGCGCAACTCCAGACCCTGACCCAGCAGCTGAGCGATCTCGAGCGCGAGCAGGCCCGGCTTCAGGAGGCGGAACAGCGTTTGCGGCTCAAGGTGGAGGTTTTCCGCACCCGGAAAGAGGCGCTCAAGGCCCAGTACCAGGCCGCTGAGGCCCAGGTCCGGATCGGTGAGGCGGTCACCGGTCTCTCCGAAGAGATGGCCGACATCGGTCTGGCGATCCAGCGGGTGGAGGAGCGCACCGCCCAGATGCGGGCCCGGGCCAGCGCGATCGACGAGCTGGTCGCCGTCGGGACGTTGACCGACCTGACCACCGGCTCTGATGCGCTGGAGGCCGAACTCCAGCGCGCGGCGCTGAGTGAGGGCGTCGAGCAGAAACTGGCGGCTCTCAAACGTGAGCTGGGCGGTGGCGAGTCGCCGCGGATGCTCGGTGAAGGGAAGGACCGATGATCGTCCGGATCAGCACCGAGGGGCAGTACCGCCTGGACGACGCGCTGCTTCCCCAGTTGAACGCGCTGGACAACCAGCTGGTGGCGGCGGTCACGGCGGGCGATGCGCTGGCTTTCCAGAAACTCTTTCGGGATCTGCTCGATTTCGTCCGCCAGCACGGACAGCCGGTCGCTCCCGAGGAGATCGTGCCCAGCGATCTTATCCTGCCGGCGCCGGACCTGACGTTTGACGAAGCCCGCGCGCTGTTCCAGGGTGAAGGGGTTATCCCCGGCTGAGGGATGTGAGGAGCAATCGCCATGCTCTGGCAGCCGGTCCGCCACGGGCTGGCGCTGGCCCTCTGGGGCCTGTGGCGCCTGGGGCGGCGCCGGTGGCTGGTCGGTCTGCTGGGGCTGGTATTGGTGGGGCTGCTCGCCTGGCGTCTGGTCGGTGGCCAGGCCGGGCAGACCGGGGAAAACGACCTGGAGACCATTCTGGTAGAGACCAACGCCAGTGGCACGGCCCTGGGAGAAGTGCCACCGGCTGTCCAGGCCTACTTCGCCGCCCTGGATCGCTACGACGCGGAGGGCCTTCTGGCCACCCTGAGCGACCTCGCCCCGCGTGAACAGTCGGCTGATCGTGCCCAGCGCCTGCGCGCCTGGGTCGAGCAGGCCCGGGCGCGTGGCCTGCGGGTGGGAGCGCTCACCGGGATGGGCCTCTATCCTCTCCTCGACGGCCGGACGTACGCGTTCGTGGTCGCCGAGTTCCGCGACCAGGAGGGCCGGCACGAGTTCGTCCCCTATGTGTTCACCCTCGACCCGGCGGGGAAGATCTTGAGCGTGGACTGATCAGATGCCCGCGCGTGGCCGACCGCTGATCACCAGCCGTCCGGCTTCAACCGCGAGGCGAGCGGTTGCGGGGTCGAGATCGGGCGGCAGCGGGAACCGGAGGGCGGCGACCTGGTCGGTGATCAGCCGGGCGATCTGGTCGCGCAGGGGCGCCGGCAGGGCGGTGCCCGAGAGGCTGAGCGATTCAAGACGCAGGGCGACCGTCTCGCCGTCCAGGAAGGGCTGGAGGCCTGCCTCAACCGGGAGATCGAAGCCGGAGACCTGGACCGTGGCTTTCGCCGTGATCTGGCCGGGGAGGAGCGTCACCCTGATCTCACGGACCGCGAGACCGGCGGGGAGAGGTGTGGTGGCGACCGCTGCCCGCAGGCGGGCGTTGATCTCCTCTTCGCTGAGCCTCCACTGGCGCTCTGGCGCCTGTGCCGGGGCGGGCGTCGGCGCCGGTGAGGGGACGGAGCGGACCGCCGTCGGTGACAGGGTAGCGGGTGGTAAGACTCCCGAGATGGTAGGGCTCGACGACTGCCCGGCCAGCCAGGCGAGGGCCAGGACGAGGCTCAGTCCGCCCAGCAGGCCCAGTCCCCACAGAAAGCGTCCCATCAGATGCTCCTCGAGAGAGATGATACCAGAACAGGACCGAGAAGCGCCCCATATTCCCGGGCACGGGCCAAAGCCGGCGAAGGCTCGGCCCGGGATCAGGGGCGCTGAGGGGCTCCCCCAGACCCAGGTCGGGCGGTGTGCCGGTGGAGCGCTGCACCGTGGGCGGACTGCTGGTCTCTGACTGGGGCACCGTCCGACCAGCCAGCCGGCGAGTCCCGAGCCGCTCCAGAACGGGCCGCAGTCGCTGACGGCCTTAGAGGCGCCCGGTCTCCTGCCAGGCAGGAGCATTCTACCAGGCGAGCGAGGAGGCGAGAAGGGTTTTGACGGCAGCGGGAGGGCGTGCTAGGCTGGGGCCTGTGCACACATCAATGTTACAATTATGTCTTTTACAGAAGAAGACCGGTGCTGGTATCGGCAGCACGGGTCCATCGGGGGGCTGGTCTGGGCGACCCGCCGTCTCCCTAGAGCGAATGCCAATCCTGGCTTCGCGCTCCCTATTCTCCGTCAAGGGCCGCCCTGATACCATTTTGATGCCAGTTTTGACGCCCGCCCTTGCCGGGGGCGGAGAAGAGCAAAACGAAAAACGGCCCGCAGGGACGGGCCGTTTTGGGGGTGGGCGGCGGGATTCGAACCCGCGCTCTTCTGATCCACAGTCAGACGCCTTGACCGCTCGGCTACGCCCACCATGAATCGGGCACGGGAAACTCCCTGCGTCTAGTATACATGCTTTTGTGTGCGAGCGCAAGGGAAAGAGCGGTAGACAGGCTGCAGGACGACCGTAAGTCTGCGCGCTACAGGCTCCCGCCGCTGGTAGCCGGCACGACGATACTGTCACTCCCTGGGGAGGATCGCCTATGGACCGTGTCGCCGGCCAGCCCGTTCGGACTGCTCACCACTCTCCGGGGACAGTCACGCCCGGCTCCTCCGTGGAAGCCGCCCGGCTCCTCGCCACTGTCTACCACCGTCTCCTCCAGACCTACGGCCCGCAGGGCTGGTGGCCGGCCGAGAGCCCTTTCGAAATCGTCGTCGGCGCCATCCTCGTCCAGCACACCACGTGGCGCAATGCCGAGCGGGCCATCGCCGCCCTCAAGGGCGCCGGTGTTCTGACCCCACCGGCCATCGCGGCCCTTGATCCAGCCGCCCTGGCCGCCCTTATCCGCCCGGCCGGCTTCTACCGGACCAAGGCCCGCAAACTCCAGACCTTCGCCCGCTACCTCCTCGCTCGCTACGGCGGCGACCTCGAGGCCCTGCTGGCGCAGCCCACTGAAACGCTGCGCCGTGAACTTCTGTCCCTCTACGGTATCGGTCCGGAGACCGCTGATACCCTTCTCCTCTACGCCGCCGGCCGGCCGGTCTTCGTGGTCGACCGGTACACCCTGCGGCTCTTGGCCCGGCTGGGCCTGGCGGTCGGGGCGCGCCCGGCGGCGGTCCAGGCCCTCTGCCAGGCTGTCCTCCCGCCGGACCCCGCCCTCTATAACGAGTACCACGCCCTTATCGTCCGCCACAGCGTCGTCCGCTGCCAGGCCCGGCCCCGCTGCCACGGCTGCCCGCTGGCCGACCTTTGCCCGAGTGCCGGAGAAAATACCCCCGGTCCCGTGCACGGGACCGGGGGAGAGATGTCCGCCCGGCTGGCTCAGTGAGCGGCGCCGTCGGCGGTCACCGCCGGCCGCAGGCCGCAGAACTGCTCGTAATCGATGAGTTCGGTAATGGTCGGGTTGTCGCCGCAGACCGGGCAGTTGGGGTCGCGCTTGATGCGGACCTCGTTGAACTCCATCGCCAGGGCGTCGAAGATGAGGAGCCGGCCGATGAGTGGCTGCCCGATCCCCAGAATGAGTTTAATGGTCTCGATGGCCTGGATGCAGCCGATGATCCCCGGTAGCACCCCGAAGACCCCGCCCTCGGCGCAGCTGGGCACCGCCCCCGGCGGCGGCGGCGCCGGGAAGAGGCAGCGGTAGCACGGCCCCTCTTTCGGCTTGAAGACCGTGGCCTGACCGTCGAACTGGAAGATGCTGCCGTGGACCACCGTCTTGCCCTGCATCACCGCCGCGTCGTTGACCAGGTAGCGGGTGGGGAAGTTGTCAGTGCCGTCGACGATGATGTCCCAGTCACGCAGAATCTCGAAGGCGTTGGCCGAGGTCAGCTGGGTCTGATAGGGGACGACGGTGACGTCCGGGTTGATCGAGCGGATGGTCTCGGCCGCCGACTCGACCTTGGGCCGCCCCACGTCCTCAACCCCGTGCAGGATCTGCCGCTGCAGGTTCGAGAGGTCGACCACGTCGAAGTCGACGATCCCCAATGTGCCCACCCCGGCCGCCGCCAGGTACAGGGCCGCCGGCGAGCCCAGGCCGCCGGCTCCCAGCAGCAGGACGCGAGCGCTCAGCAGTTTCCGCTGGCCGACCCCGCCGACCTGCGGCAGGATGATATGCCGGCTGTAGCGGCGGATCTGCTCTTCCGTCAGCACCGGTAACATGGTCTGCCTCCTTCCGGCCAAAAACTCGCCGACCGGGTCAACCTGGCCGGCGTTAGATATAGTAGGTGTAGGCCCGTTGACGAGCCCGGGCCGCCAGATCAGCCAGCGTCGTCGTCTCCAGCACCCCTCGTGTCGCCTGGGCCACCCGCGTCCAGAGGTCGTGCAACGCCTCGGCGGTGGCCGGCGGCGCCGGGGCGGCGCCCGGCTCCTCGCTAGTCACCCCCAGGAGCGCTCCCTCCAGCGCCTCAACCACCTCGGCCAGGGTGATCTCCTGCGGCGGCCGGGCCAGAAGATGCCCACCCCCCGGCCCGCGCCGGCTGACGATCAGCCCGGCCTTGCGCAAACTGGTCAGCAACTGGTTGAGATAGGGCTCCGGGATATGCTGCCGGGCAGCAATGTCCCGGCTCTGGACCGGTTCACGGTCGGCCCGGAGCGCCAGATCGATCAGGGCCCGCAGCCCGTACTCCAGACGCGTCGAGATCCTCAGCGTAGAACTACCACCTCCAGTTCGCGCACCGTTCCGTCGACGATCTGGAAGGCGCGCACGTCGGGGCGCGACCGGTCGGCCAGCGAAATGATCACGTAGGCGGAATCGGGGTAGAAGGCCAGCCGGATGTCGGTCGGCGAGGGGTAGGCCGGCGAGTGGGTGTGCGAATGGTAGATACCGACCAGCGTCTGCCCAGCCTGGTCGATCTCCTCAAAGACCCGCAGTTGTTCCTTCGGGTCCATAGTATACATCACCGGGCTCTGGCGGATGTTGCGCATGCGGTAGACCCGTTCGACGGTGGCATCCCGCCCGGCCAGCAGACCGCAGCACTCGTTGGGATACTCCTCCTCGGCGTGCCGGACCATCTCCTGGTAGTGGGCCAGGGGGATGACGATCCGCCCCTCGGCGAACGGCGTCTCCGGCGCGGCCGGCTCGGTCGTCCCCCCGACCAGCGCCGGGACGAAGGCCACGGTGTCGCCATCGTGGAGGGGCGTCTCCAGTCCCTGCAGTTCGCGGATCTCCTCGCCATTCACGTAGACATTGATATAGTGGCGGACCTCGCCGTTGGCCCAGATCTGAGCGGCCAGGTCCGGGTAGCGGGCTGTCAGGTCCTCCAGGAGCTCTCGCACCGTCCGCCCCTGTCCCACCAGCGAGGCGGCACCGCCCGCCAGTTTCCGATAGGGTGTGGGGACGTAAATCGCGATCATGGTCAGCCTCGTTGCTCAGCGCCCGCTCTGAAAAAGCGAGAGATAGCGCTCACCGGTGTCCGGCAGGAAGGTCACCACCGTCTTCTCCGGCCCCAACCGCTGGGCCACCTGCAGGGCGGCGTGAACATTGGCCCCCGCGGAGATGCCCACCAGCAACCCTTCCCGCTGGGCGAGCAGCCGGGCGCACTGCATCGCGTCCTCGTCGGAGACAGCGATCACCTCGTCGATGAGCTGGGTGTTGAGAACGCCGGGGATGAAGCCGGCTCCCAGCCCCTGGATCTTGTGCAGCCCCGGGCGCTTGCCCGAGAGCACGGCCGCCCGGGCCGGCTCGACGGCCACGATCCAGAGATGGGGGATGTGCTCGCGCAGTACCTCGCCCACCCCGGTGAGCGTCCCGCCGGTTCCCACCCCGACCACCAGGGCATCCACCTTCCCGTCGGTGGCCTCGAGAATTTCGCGGGCGGTGGTCCGCCGGTGGATCTCCGGGTTGGCCGGGTTGAGGAACTGCTGGGGCATAAAGTAGCCGTGCTTGCGGGCCAGTTCCTCGGCGGCGTAGACCGCCCCGGTCATTCCCTCGATGGCCGGCGTCAGGACGATCTCGGCCCCGTAGAGACTGAGGAGCGTCCGCCGCTCCAGACTCATATCGTCGGGCATCGTCAGGATCAGCCGGTAGCCCTTGACCGCCGCCACCAGCGCCAGGCCGATGCCGGTGTTGCCGCTGGTCGGCTCGACGATCGTATCGCCGGGCTTGAGCACACCCTGCCGCTCGGCCTCTTCGATCATACTGAGGGCGATGCGGTCTTTGACCGATCCCCCGGGGTTCTGAGCCTCCAGTTTGGCCAGGATCGTGGCCGAGCCGGGCGGGGGCAGACGGTTCAGCCGCACCAGCGGGGTGTCGCCGATCAGTTCGAGGACGCTATTGACAACGCGGGCCACACGCGATCCCAGGATTTTTGACCAAGTTCATAGAGAATATACCACGCCCGGTCCTGGCCCGTCAAATAACTGTTCGGAGCGGTTGCGCCGACGATCTGGTCCGGTCGGCGGTTGTTCCCCCCGCCGTCGCTTCAAAGGGGGCGGCGGCGGGCGCGGGGTGTCGACGGCAGGCCGAGCGGCAGCAGGGCGAGGGGGATGGCTGTCGCCAGATTGAGGGCCAGAAGGTATCCGGCCGGGGCCAGCAGGCGGGTCACCGGCGGTTCCGCCAGCAGGAGGGCCTGGGCGCCCAGGGCGCTCAGCGTGGCGACGCCCACGCTTGTCCCCAGGCGCAGGGGAGTCGGCCAGTCGGCCGGGGCGCTCAGCACGCCCAGGGCGGCGGCGACCAGCACCGTGGCGGCGTGGAAGCCGGCCTCGCGGACCGAGAGCAGATCGAGGAGGAAACCTCCCAGGGCGCCCCAGAGCAGGGCCTGGGGCAGTCCGGCCCGCAGCCCGGCCAGGATCGCCAGCACCAGCACCACCTCGGGCCGGAGCGCACCGGGCCAGAGGAGCGGCCAGGCCACCGCCTGGATCAGGACGCCCAGAGTGGTGAGGGCCAGCCAGGCCAGCGTCGTCACCGTCGCTCACTCCAGACGCAGGGGCAGATAGCTGGTCAGAACCAGGACCTCCTCCAGTCGCTGGAGGTCGACCAGCGGCTCGACCAGGGCTTCCTGGAAGAGGGCGGTGTCCTGCTGGCGGACCGCCACCACCCGCCCGATGGGCAGGCCGGCCGGGAAGACGCCGCCCAGTCCCGAGGTCAGGACCAGCTCGCCGGTCGCGATCTTTTCCTCCTGGCCGATGTAGCGCATCACCAGCCGATTCTGCAGCGGGTCAGGACTTCCCTGAACCACGCCTCGCGCGCGACTCGACTGGAGCACACCGTTGACCGCGCTGGCCGGGTCGGTGATGAGCAGGACCTTGGCGCTGAGCGGGCTGACCTGGACCACCCGGCCCACCAGACCGGCGGGGGTGAACACCGTCATTCCTTCGGCCACCTGGTCACGGCTCCCCCGATCGATCACCACCGACCGGGCGACGTTGCTCGGGTCGTAGCCGATCACCCGGGCGCTGATCCAGCGGAAGTCCGGATGGGTCTGGCGCAGGCCCAGTTGCTCGCGCAGCCAGCGGTTCTCGCGCTCCAGTTCGGCCAGTCGCGCCAGGTCGCCGCGCAGCTGGGCGACCTCCTGGCGCAGCCGCTGGTTCTCCTGGTAGAGATCGCTGACCCGACCGATGACGGTGAAGAACGCGGCCAGCGCCCGAATGGGGGGGGCACTGACCATCTCCAGCGCGCTCAGTCCGGTAAAGAGGACCGTCTCCAGCGGGCGCAGGGGAGGAAGGCGCAGCGTCGTCAGCAGGGCCAGGCCGATGAGCAGGGCCAGGCCGAAGGCGAGGAGGCGCTGTCGCACAGTGCCCTCTCCGGGCCGACACGTCAGAGGCGCCGGGGCGGGCGAGCGTACTGGACCGGCACCTCCACCTTGCGCAGGATCTCGATCTCCTCCAGGGCCTCGCCGCAGCCCCGGGCCACACAGGTCAGCGGGTCGTCGGCCACGTAGACGCGCATTTTGGTCTCCTGAGCCAGGCGCTGGTCGAGCCCCTTGAGCAGAGCCCCGCCGCCGGCCAGGACGATGCCGTGGGCCATCAGGTCAGCCACCAGTTCGGGGGGTGTCTCCTCTATGGCCTCTTTGACCGTCTCGACGATAGCGTTGACCGAACTGGCGATGGCCTCGCGGATCTCGACACTGGAGATCTCGACCGTCTTGGGCAGGCCGGTCACCAGGTCGCGGCCCCGGAGCGTCACCACGATCTCCTCCGGCAGGGGGTAGGCCGAGCCGGCGGCGATCTTCACTTCCTCGGCCATCCGGTCGCCGATCAGCAGGTTGTACTTCTGACGGACGTACTGGATGATCTCCTGGTCCATCTCGTCGCCAGCGATACGGATCGACCGGGAGACCACGATCCCTCCCAGCGAGATGACCGCCACCTCGGTCGTGCCCCCACCGATATCCACGATCATCGAGCCGGTGGCCTCGGTCACCGGCAGGCCGGCGCCGATGGCGGCCGCCATCGGCTCCTCGATGAGATGGGCCTCACGGGCCCCGGCGTTGCGGGCGGCGTCGTGGACCGCCATCTTCTCCACCTCGGTCACGCCGGAGGGGATGCCGATGACCACGCGTGGGCGGGGGAGCAGGCCGAAGCGCTGGTGGACCTTGCCGATGAAGTATTTCAGCATCGCCTCGGTCACATCGAAATCGCTGATCACCCCGTCTTTGAGCGGGCGGACGGCCACGATGTTGGCCGGCGTGCGGCCGACCATGCGCTTGGCCTCGGCGCCGACGGCCAGGACTTTCTTGGTCTTCTGGTGGATGGCCACCACCGACGGCTCGTTGATGACGATGCCCTTCCCCCGGACCAGGACCAGGGTGTTGGCGGTGCCCAGGTCGATGCCCAGGTCGCAGGAGAAGAACCCGAAGAACCAGTTCAGGGGATTGAACACCCGCCTGCCTCCGTCGCCGGGAGTGCACGGGGATTATAGCACAGGGCGCCAGCCGGCGGGAGCCGGCCCCCAGAAAGAATTAAGGATTCAGATAATCGCTCGATAGTCTGTTTGGAATCAAAATCTACTCCTGGTCACAGGGGGCGGGGCTGGGGCGGCGCCCGCGGGCTCCGCCCATGGCGGTCGGGCGGACATATTTTGAGTGCGGGACCTCATCCGGAAGCTGTGGCGCCCTGGTCCGTGGCGGTACTGGACGCTGGCTCCGGGCTCTCCGGCCGGTGGGCTGGCCGCGAGGCGGGGGGCGCGGAGGCCGCGGGCCCGTCGGGCTGGGCGCGGTTGGCGGTTGTTTCGGGGGCGGGCCGCCGGGCCTCGTCCATCTGGACCATCCCCTGGATGACGGCTCCCTCGTGCACTACCAGTGAGGGGGTTGTCAGCTCGGCGGTGGCGCGACCGCTGGCCAGCACCTCCAGGCGCTCCCGGCACCGGACCTGGCCTTCGAAGCGTCCGGCGATGATGACGATGGCGGCCTCAACCTGGGCGGCGACCACCGCCTCTTCAGCGATGTAGATGGCGTCACTGGCCTCGATCTCACCGCTCAGCTGGCCGTCGATTCGCACGCTGCCCTGGATTTTCAGACTGCCCTGCCAGAGCGAGCCGCGTGAGAGGACGCAGGTGAACTGATCGGGGCTGGTCGGGCTGGCGCTGAGCGGTCGGGTCACGATCGTCGGTCCGGGCGTGGGCCGGGTCGCCGGGGCGTCGGTGCTCGGCGGGCTGGGGGTCTCGCTCTCACTGGGGGTTCCGGCGGGGCGCAGGGCCTGGCGTAACTGGGTGAACTCTTTCGTGCCGTCGTCGAGTTTTCGACGCTGACCGAACAGCATCTGGTCCTCTGCTGAGGCGGGGTATCTCAGTAGGGGGAACGTGTCGCGGGGGTGGGTGGTTACGGCCTATCGCGCGCGAAACCTCCGCCCTTTCGGCTAGGTCAAAATGGTTGGTGGTCCGGTGAGCATGTCCGGTTCATGTCACAAAAATGTCCGGAACCCTCTTGTCCGGCTGATGGCCCGGTGACTATACTCTGGGGCGATGACACGCCCGGCGGGGAATCCCGCCGGGGAGAAACCGGGGAGGAGACGATGGGTCCTGGCGCAGTATCTACGAAATCTGTTGGTCGTCGTCTGTTCCTGCGCGGGCTGATGGCGGGGGTGGCCGGGAGCGTGCTGATGGCCTGTGCGCCGGCCGCCCAGCCGACACCCACCCAGCCCAGCACCAAGCCGGCCGAGCAGCCCAAGCCAGCGCCGGCTGGTCAACAGCCGGCTCCAGCCACCAAGCAGACCGAGATTATTTACTGGGTCTCCTGGACCGGCCTCTTTGAGGAGATGGTCAAGCGCATCGCCAATGCCTTTATGGCCAAGAACCCGGACATCAAGGTGACGCACCTGGTGATTCCGGTGGCGGAGATGGATGCCAAGATTCTGACCGGCGTCGCCGGCGGCAACCCGCCAGATGTGGCCATGATCTGGGGAGCCCAGCGTGTCTACTCGCTGGCTGAGCAGGGAGCGCTGCATCCTATCGAAGAGGCGATGGACAAGAACGAGCTTATGCAGTTCAAGGAGTGGGTTTACCCGCCGATCTGGGACCTGGGGACCTACAAGGGCAAGACCTGGGCGATTGCTCAGTGGTGCCAATCGTATTGTGTAATCTGGAACAAGGAGCATTTTGAAAAGGCGGGCCTCGATCCAAACCGCGGTCCGAAGACTACTGATGAGGTCTTCGAATACGCACGGAAGCTGACAAAGTATGCATCAGATGGGTCGATAGACGTACTTGGTTTCTTCGACTCCTGGATGCAGCGCCAGATGGCTATCTTCGGTGGTAAGTTCTACGACGAAGCTACTGATACTATCCAGCTCACCGCGCCGGAGAATATCGAGACACTTGAGTATATCGTTAAATTCGTCGAACTCTATGATCCCAAGAAGCTGGCCGACTACCGACAGGCTCTGAAAGGCGCTGCTCAGGGAACGCTCCATCCGGTTCTGGGCGGCAAGCAGTCGTTTGAGATCGAAGGCCCCTGGGATCTCGGTGTTTTTAAAGAAACAAAGCCTGATTTTAAGTATGGTGTCTCGCCGTTCCCGGTCAAACCTGGCCGGCCGCGGGGCTGGTGGACCTACGGCGACATTCCGTGTATCATTAAGAACAGCAAGAACATCCAGGCGTCGGGCCGTTATGTTCGCTTCCTGACTGGCTTCGGGGGTGAGGAGGAGTACGCTTCACTCTATCTGATGCCGCCGAAGGGTGGTGGCCGCCCACACAATCCGATCTCGAAGAAACTTATTGAGTCGCCGGCCTGGAAGAAGGTGCTGGAGGAATATCCCGGTTACGACCAGTATATGATCACCGCCTTCGGCGAGGAGACCAAGTTTGTACTAACCCCGCCGAAGATGCCGATCGCGGCCTTTATGTTCAGCCGTCTGGGCGCCCATGTTGACCGGGCAGTGCTGGGTCAGGTTAAGCCAGCCCAGGCTCTGGCTGATGCCCAGAAAGAGGTCGAGGAAGAATACAAGAAGTGGAAGCAGCAGAACAAGCGCTGAACTAGGAGCAGGGCGGGGAGAGAAAATCTCTCCCCGTCCTATAGCCTTACTAAACACCCTACAGGCAGGCGAACTGATGACAAGGCAGATAGCAGCCCTTCCAGTAGCCCGGTCCGCTCGCCTTGGCGTCCGTACTCGTGCCTTACTGAGCGCTCTTTGCAAGCATGGTATCCTTCTATTCTTCTCGGTCTTTTTCATCCTGCCATGGTTCTGGATGATTACGACGTCTCTGAAGACCCAGGCCCAAATCGTCGAAATTCCAATCCGGTGGATTCCAAATCCCATCTACTGGCAGAACTATCCCAATGCCTTTTTCCGTGATCCTAATCAGCCGCTTCTTCTCTATATCCAGAATTCGCTTTATGTGTGTGTCCTCTCTGTAGTGGGAGCTGTGCTCTCGAACACCATGGTGGCTTACGGTTTCTCCAGGATCCAGTGGCCAGGCCGCGATATTGTTTTTATCATCGTGCTGGCTACACTCATGCTACCCTTTCCGGTCGTTATGATTCCCCTCTATCTTTTCTGGCGCAACGTTCAATTGACTAACACTTACTGGCCCCTGATTCTACCGACATGGCTGGCCAGTCCATATTTCATTTTTCTATTGCGACAGTTCTTCCTAACGATCCCGCAGGACCTCTCTGATGCTGCCCGCATCGATGGGGCCTCGGAGATGCGGATTCTCTGGCAGGTCATGGTTCCTCTGGCCATTCCGGCTATTGCGGTTGTTGCCCTCTTTCAGTTTATTGGTTCATGGAATGATTTTCTCGGACCGCTTATCTATCTTCAGGATAAGACCAAGTTTACTATCGCCCTTGGGCTTCGGAATATGCAGAATGCCTATGGGCTTTCTAACTTTGGCGAGATTATGGCGGCAACGACGGTGACTATTCTACCGATCATCGTGATCTTCTTTTTGGCTCAGCGTACCTTTATTCAGGGTATTACTTTCAGCGGTTTGAAAGGATAGGCGATGGCTGCTCAAAGCACGACCACTCACGCCGCCGTGCTCGGGGTGCGCCGGACAACATGGCGCCGGCTCTTGCTGGCTCTCTTCTTCATCTCGCCCTGGATTGCGCACTTCTTGATGCTCAATATCTACCCGATGGCTGCCTCTTTCTACTACAGTCTGACCACCTATTCTGTTCTGAAAGAGCCTGTTTTCATCGGTGTTCAGAATTATACTGATCTTATCGTTGAGGATCCACGTTTCAAGACCGCTCTTTATAACACCGTCTATTATACGGTGGGTGCCGTCTTCGTCGGCACAGTCGCGGCCATTGCGATGGCTATCCTGCTCAACATGCGGGTCAAAGGGCTTTCGGTCTACCGTACTATCTTCTACCTGCCCAGTGTCACTCCAGCCGTCGCCGCCTCTATTGTCTGGCTCTGGTTCCTGAATCCACAGTACGGTGTGCTGACCACCATCATCCGGGCAGCCGGTGAGATCACGAATCTTCTCTTTGGCTTCCGTATCCCGGTGATTGGCTGGCTCTCTGATCCGGTATGGGCCAAGCCGGCACTTATCCTGATGGCCTGGTGGGGCGTCGGCGGCCAGATCGTTATTTATCTGGCCGGGCTTCAGGGTGTTCCGCAAGAACTCTACGAAGCCGCCCAGATCGATGGGGCCAATGGCTGGCAGCAGTTCCGGCACGTCACTCTGCCGATGCTCTCACCGGTTATTCTCTTTAACGTTATCACTGGTATGATCGGCTCTTTCCAGTACTTCACACAGATTTACATCCTCACCGGTGGTGGCCCGGCTGATGCTACTCTAATGTACGCGTACTACCTCTATCAGACCGCGTTTGAGTTCTTTAAGATGGGCTATGCCTCGGCAATGGCCTGGATTCTCTTCCTCATTGTTCTGGCCTGCACCCTCCTTATTTTCCGAACCTCAGCCCGCTGGGTCTACTATGGTGGAGAGAGCCGGTAGTCCCGGATGGCTCGTGGCCCGGCATTGGCACTCTCAGACAAGAAGAGTGCTCGCGATAGGCTGTCGGCACGAACGCTGACCATACTGGCCGCGCTCACCAGTGCGGCCAGTATGGTTATCGAGATCAGCGTTCTTCGTCTGCTCGCCCCCTATTTCGGGACCTCGCTCTATGTCTGGGCGGCCAGTATCGGGGTCGTGCTGACGGCCCTGACTATCGGTCACGCCCTCGGTGCTCGACTGAGCGACCGCTGGGCTGGGCGCAGTCTTTTAACGCTCATTCTGGCTCTGGCCGCACTGGCCTGTTTCCTCAGCCTCCCGCTGGCCGAACTGGTGCCGGTGCTCCGGAGCAGTCGCTTTGGGTCCCTGCCTCTGCGGGTTACGCTGAGCGCTGCTCTTCTGGCCTGTCTGCCGACCTTTTTCTGCGGACTGGCTGGGCCTCTTCTGGCTCGACTCTTTATCACCGATTCTCGGCGTGTCGGCACCAGCGCTGGGCGACTGAGCGCTGCGGCCGCGGTAGGGGCCATCGTGGGCACCCTGAGCAGTGGACTCATCCTTATCGAGACTGTCGGCACTCGTCGTCTTCTTCTCGTCACCGGCCTCGCCCTGGCGCTCGGTGCCAGTGTGACCGCCCGTGGTCTCTGGTGGCGACAGGGGGTGGCGCTGAGCTCCCTCGCTCTCGGTCTCTGGCTTCTGGGAGCCGGCCCCTCCCGGCTTCTGCAGGGACCATGCATGGTCGAAAGCGCCTATTACTGTATCCGCGTCGTCGACCGGACAGTGGAAGACGATACTCTCCGCGCTCTCGTTCTTGATAACCTGGTGCACAGTCTGACCCGTCTGGGCGATCCCTCCCACCTGGAGTATGGTTACGAACGGATCTTCGCTGATCTGACAGCCTATCTCGTCGGTTCGCGTCAACAGTTCGCTGTTCTGGTCATTGGCGGTGGTGGGTACACCTTCCCGCGCTACCTGGCTACTACCTATCCAGCGAGTCGGGTCGATGTCGTTGAGATCGACCCGACAGTTGCCAGGCTCGCTTATCAGTTCTTTGGCGTGAGCCAGGATCTCCCCATTCGCACTTTCACCCGGGATGCTCGTCAATTTTTTCTTGATGAACGACCAGTGAACACCTACGACCTTATTTTTGGTGACGCTTTTAGCGATCTAACAGTTCCTTACCATCTAACTACCTACGAGTTTCACACGCTGGTTCGGCAAGGACTGACCACCGACGGCTACTACGTGGCCAATGTCATCGATGACCTGCAAGTTGGTGGGTTCCTGCGGGCTTATCTCGCCACGCTGAGGGAGGTCTTCCCGTCAGTGCAGGTTTTCTACGATCGTCGCTTGGCGAACCGCTATCTGAACCCCACTCAGATTCTTGGGCGGACGCCACTGACATATGTGGTGGTCGCCGGTCCTCGTCCCCTTGACCCGCACGACCTGGAGACCAGATTGACGGCTCTGGGACGCCAGCCGACCGGCGCTCTACTCTCGGCGGATCGCCTGGCTCGCCTCACCGCCGGTGCAACGCCTCATCGCCTGACCGATGATTATGCTCCGGTCGAGAACCTGCTGGCGCCGGTCTTCCGGCGCCGCGATGACTGAAATAAAAACCGGTGTGCCTGGTGAGGCACACCGGTCGATCGCTTCCCACTGCCAGGGTCGCCCGCTCAGGCCAGGCGTTCAGCAATCACGCTGGCCAGCGAGACCACCGCAAAGACCACCGCCAGACCGATGGTCAGATTGAAGAGCAACCGCTCCAGCCCCCGCCGTGTCCGGAAGATCCCGGCCTCGCTCTGAAACGTGGCGCTGAACCCGGTGCCCTTGACCTGCAAAAGAATCACGATGATTAAGAGAATACTGACGATGATCTGGACAATGTTGAACACTATCGTCACGGTCTTTTGCGCCTCCCGGCCGGATGATACCACAGCCAGCCCGCCGGCCGCAACGGCCCGCCACCTGCCATCCCGACCGGGACCGCCCCGTTCTGAGGACCGGCGACCTCGCTGCCCCCGCGACGTCCACGCTGGGGCCAGGCGAGGGATGCGATCCCGCGCGCCCGACGATACTCACCCGACCGGACGGGCTCGTGGTCGCCCCACCCCATTTCCCGGCTCGCGCCAGCCAACCGGTCCTGGCCCACGGGCCACACGGTCTGCCGGAGCGGCCACGATCACCACCGCATCCTGGCTCAGTCGGTCGGCCGACCAGCCAGGACGCTCGCCACCACCCGCAGGATCTCCTCCGGACGGAACGGCTTGGCCACCACCGCGCGGGCGTGACGGCGCAACCGGTCGTGCAGCAACCACGGAGCAGCCGAGATCACGATCACCGGGATGCTCCGCGTCGCCGGGTCGGCCCGCAGTTCGCCGAGCAACGCTTCACCGTCCACCTCCGGCAGGGCAATATCCAGCGTGATCAGATCCGGCCGTTCAGCCTGGAGCGCCGCCAGCGCTGCGCGACCAGAGTAGGCCACGCTGACCTCGTAGCCCGCCTGCTGCAGAAGCCGACGGAGCAGTCGGCTGACCAGCCGGTCGTCCTCGATCACCAGAATCTTCGCCCTCTCCGGCACCTTTCACCTCCCCGATCGCCGGCGGCTCTGGCCCGCGCCAGAACCGGGCCCGCCCCTGTCAGGAGCGCCGGTCGGTGGCCAGCGCGGCCCCGATCCGCTACAATAGCCACAGAGAAGTCGTCGGGGGCACTGTAGCCCAGCGGCGGCCCGGCTGTAAAGGGCCGGGGCCATCCCCTTTTTGGGGTACCCTGATCCGGGGAGGAGAGGTACGGGTGGAGATCGGACGCGTCCGACTGGTCAACATCGAAGAAGAGGTGCGGGTGGCTTACCTCGACTACGCGATGAGCGTGATCACCGCCCGCGCCCTGCCCGACGTCCGCGACGGCCTCAAGCCCGTCCAGCGGCGTATTCTCTACGCCATGGACGAACTGGGGCTGCGCTCGACCAGCCCCTATAAAAAGAGCGCCCGTATCGTCGGCGAGGTCCTCGGGAAATATCATCCCCACGGCGAGGCCCCGGTCTATGAGGCTATGGTCCGCATGGCCCAGCCGTTCTCGATGCGCTACGTCCTGGTCGACGGCCAGGGCAATTTCGGCTCGGTCGATGGCGACCCGCCAGCCGCCATGCGCTACACCGAGGCCCGCCTCTCGGCCCTGGCCGAAGAGATGCTGGCCGATATCGAGAAGAACACCGTCGACTTCACACCCAATTTCGACGGCACCCTCCAGGAGCCCCAGGTCCTGCCCGCCCGCCTGCCCAATCTCCTGGTCAACGGCGCCGCCGGCATCGCTGTCGGCATGGCCACCAACATCCCGCCGCACAATCTGGGCGAGGTGGTCGACGCCCTGACCCTGGTCATCGACCGCCTCATTGGCGGGCTCTCCGCCGGGATTCCCTTCGACCTGGCCTGGGCCCGTCTCTTCCACCAGACTGTCCCGGCCGAGACCCTGGCGGCCGCCCTGAAAACCCTGCCAGCCACCCTGCGGGCCCGGCTCGGCCCCGGCGATGCTGCCCAGCGGACCACCGCCCTGCTCAGCCTCGTCGACCAGCACCTCGAGATCACGCCCGACCAGCTCCTGGCCTGCATTAAGGGACCGGACTTCCCCACCGGCGGCGTCATCGTCGGCCTGGACGGCATCAAGCAGGCCTACACCACCGGTCACGGCCGCGTCCTGCTGCGCGCGGTGGCCCACATCGAGGAGGCCCGTGGCGGACGCAGCCAGATCGTGGTCACCGAGCTGCCCTATCAGGTCAATAAGGCCGCTCTCCTGGAGAAGATCGCCGAACTGGTCCGCGACCGCCGGATCGAGGGGATCAGCGACCTGCGCGATGAGTCCGACCGCCACGGCATGCGCATCGTCATCGAACTCAAGCGCGAGGCCGTCCCCCGCCAGGTCCTGACCCTCCTCTACAAATACACGGCGATGCAGACCGCCTTTTCGATCAATATGCTGGCCCTGGTCGACGGGCAGCCCCGGGCCCTGACGCTCAAGATGCTTCTCCTCCACTATCTGAACCACCGGCGCCAGGTCCTGGCCCGCCGGACCGCCTACGAACTGGAGCAGGCCCGGCGCCGGGCCCATATCCTGGAGGGGCTGCGCCGCGCCCTCGATCACCTCGACCAGGTGATCGCCCTCATCCGGGCCGCCCGCGACGCCGAGACCGCCCGGTCCAGCCTGATGAAGACCCTCGGCCTCAGTGAGGCCCAGGCCCAGGCGATCCTGGAGATGCAACTCCGCCGTCTGGCCGCCCTGGAGCGCCAGAAGATTCTGGACGAGCTCAAAGAGACCCAGGAGCTGGTCGCCCGCCTGGAGCGTCTGCTGGCCGACCCGGCGGAACTCCTGCAGCTGATCCGTCAGGAACTCCAAACCCTGAAAGAGAAATATGCCGACGCTCGCCGGACCCGCATCGTCGCCGAGGTCACCGACGACCTCGCTGAAGAGGATCTGGTCCCCGACCAGGAGGTGGCGCTCCTGGTGACCGCCCGTGGCTATGTCAAACACGTGCCCCGCGAGACCCTCGCCACCGCCCGCCGTGGCCGTGGCGTCGCCACCGCCCTGGCCCGCGAGGATGATGCCGTCCACCACCTCCTTCCCACCCGCACTCGCCAGACCGTCCTTCTCCTCTCCACCCGGGGTCGGGCCTACGGCCTGCGGGTTCAGGATGTGCCCGATGCCCGCAGCCAGACGCGGGGCCTCCCGCTCAACAACCTGGTGAGTCTGAGCGCCGGCGAGACCGTCTGCGGGCTGGTGCCGCTCCAGTCCACGGGCGATCTGGTGCTGGTGACCCGCCAGGGCGAGGTCAAGCGCATTCCACTGGCCGAGTTCCAATCCACCCGGGCCAGTGGCGCCAACGCCATCGCCCTGGCCGACGGCGATGAACTGGTCTGGGCCGGTCTGGCCACGGGTGAGCCGGACCTCCTGCTGGTGACCGCCCAGGGGCAGGCGATCCGCTTCAGCCTGGCCGATGTCCGGCCCTCGGGCCGGGGTAGCGGGGGCGTGCGCGGCATCCGCCTGAGCGACGGCGACCAGGTGGTGGCCGCCGACCTGGCCGGTTCCACCGGCGACCTCCTCGTGGTGACCCGGCGGGGCTTCGGCAAGCGGGTGCCTGTGAGCGAGTTCTCCACCCAGGGCCGGGGCGGCGCCGGCGTTCGGGCGGTCCGCGTCACCGGCCGCAACGGCCCGGTGGCCGGCGCCCGCGTCGTCCCGACCGGGGCCGACCTTCTCCTGGTCTCACAGGAGGGCCTGGTGGTGCGCCTGGCGGTCACCACGGTCGCGACGACCTCGCGCGAGGCCCAGGGAACGCCGCTCATCGACCTTCCAGCCGGCGACACTATCGCCACCCTGGTCGTTCTCGACGGACAGGAGGCATCGGCAGCCGGGACCACGACGCCCGGCCGGACCAGCGCCCGCCGCTCCAGCCCGTCCGCCCGCCGCGCGACGACCACCCGGCCGGCGCGGACCCGCCGGCGGACGGACGGCCAGTCCTGAGGCGCCATCGGCGCGAGATGGCCGGGCTGAGAGGAGGCAGAGCGATGAAGGGACCGCACGGCCAGCGGGCCGAGGCCCACCGCCCGACGGTCACGGCCCGCCACGGTCTGGTCTGCGCCGGGCACCCCCTGGCCGCTCAGGCCGGCCTCTGGCTTCTGCAGCAGGGCGGAAACGTCGTCGACGCCGCCCTGGCGGTGGCCGCCGCCCTGACCGTGGTCGAGCCGCATATGTCAGGTATCGGCGGCGACGGCTTTCTTATGGTCTACCATCAGGCCAGTGGGACGGTGGCGGTGGTCAATGCCACCGGCCCGGCGCCCCGCCGGGCCACGCTGTCCGCCTACCGCGAGGGCATCCCCCTGACGGGGGTGCGCAGCGTCTCGGTCCCCGGGCTGGTGGACGGCTGGTTTCGGCTCCACGCCCGCTATGGCAGTCAGCCCTGGACCCGGATTCTGGCCCCAGCCATCGACCTGGCCGAGCACGGCTTTCCGGTCAGCCCCAAACTGGCCGCCGCTATCGCCGCCGCCCCGGACCTGGCCCGTTTCCCGGCCTCGCGGGCGGTCTTCACCCGCGACGGTCGTCCCCTCCAGCCGGGGGAGATTCTGCGCCAGCCCGATCTGGCCCGCACCTTCCGGGCCCTGGCCGCCGAGGGGCCCGACTGGTTCTACCGGGGACCAGGCGCGCGGGCCATCGTCGCCGCCTGTGAGGCTGACGGCGGCCTGCTCGGCCTGGACGACCTGGCCGCCTATCAGGCCCTCTGGCAGGAGCCCATCACCACCACCTACCGGGGCTACACCGTCTTCGAGGCTCCGCCCAACTCCAGCGGCTATGTTCTTCTGCAGGAGCTCAACCTGCTGGAATGCTTCGACCTCACCGGGCTGGACTGGGATCACCCGACCGCCATTCACCTGATGGTCGAGGCCAAGCGGCTGGCCTTCGCCGACCGCGAGGCCTACCTGGCCGATCCGGACTGGTGGGATGTCCCGCTCCGGGGGCTGCTGGCCAAGGAGTACGCCCGCGAGCGCGCCCGGTTGATCGACCCCGAGCGGGCCATGGCCACAGCCACTCCGGGCGACCCCTGGCCGTTTGAGGGCCGGCCACAGCCGGCCACGCTCGCGCGCCGGCCGGTGGTCGCCGACGACCGCGAGGATACCACCTGTTTTGTGGTGGTGGATGGTCTGGGCAACGCCGTCTGTCAACTACAGAGCCTGCAGTCGGCCTTCGGCTCCTGCGTCGTCGTCCCCGGCACCGGTATCCTTCTCAACAACCGTATGACCTACTGGCACCTCGATCCGGCTCACCCCAACTGCCTGCAGCCGGGCAAACGCGTCCGCCACACAATGAACCCGGTGATGGTCTTTCGCGATGACGCGCTCATTCTGACGCTCGGGACACCCGGCGCCGACACCCAGGTCCAGACCAATCTGCAGGTCCTCTGCGCCGTCCTGGACTTCGGGCTGGCCCCCAACGAGGCGGTGGAACTGCCCCGCTGGCGGCATCTCCAGAACCCGACCGAGTCCACCGTCCCCCACACCTGTCCGGATGAACTCCACCTGGAGGCCCGCTTCTCGCCGGCGGTCGGCGAGGCCCTGGCTCGCCGGGGTCACACTATCCGCTGGATCGGCCCCTGGGAGGGCATCGGGAGCGTCATGCTCATCCAGCGCGACCCGGCGACCGGCGCTCTCTTCGGCGCCGCCGATCCCCGCCGCGACGGTTACGCCGTCGGCTTCTGAAACGCGACCGATCCCTGGCTGGCCAGTCGGCCCTCGCGCCAGCTGGCCAGCGTCTGCTGGCTGGCCTCAATCTTGCAACGGTGTGGGGCGATAGACCGCGGGGTGTGGGGGGAAGATGGCCGGTCCGCGGGTGCTGGTCGTCGACCACGACGCCGACCTGGCCGAGCTGGTGCGGATGCTTCTCACCGAGGCCGGGTACGAGGCCACGGCCACCACCTACCAGACTGACGTCATGGCGCTGGTCCGTCAGCAGCCGCCCGACCTCATCATGCTGGACCTGGAGGCCGGCCACACCGAGTGCTGGCAGGTGCTCGATGGACTCCGGACGCAGGAGGCGATGGCCCGCATTCCGGTGCTGGCCACCTCGGTGATGGAGGCCCCGCTCAACCTCGCCCTGACCAGTTACACCGTGCGGCAGGTGGTCCTCAAGCCGTTCAACATCGACGATCTCCTCGCCCGCGTCCGGGCGGCCCTCGAAGCCCGGCCGGTTCTGCCACTGCCACGGCCGGTTGCTGTCCCTGAGCCGCTGCTGGCCTGGGCGGCCGACGTTCTGCAGCGCCAGGCCCGCGACATCGTCGCCCGCTGGGCTCAGCGCCTGCTGCTCCGCGCGCTGCCGGGCCTTCCGGGGCTGGGTCTCCAGGAGCTGCTCAACAACGTCCCGTTTATGATCCCGCTGCTGGCCTCGGTCCTGCGCTACGGGCCAGGGAACGGCCGTGAGGACCTCTGGCGGACCGCCGAGGAGCACGCGCGCCGCCGGGCGGCGCGGGGCGTGCCGCTGACCACCGTCGTTCAGGAGTACCAGGCCATGGCCGAGGAGATCTGGAATGCCCTGCAGCGGGCTCACCCTGTGCCCGAAATATCGGCGCCGGCCCTTTTTGAAGTGAGCCGGCGCCTGAACTACACCCTCGACCAGCTGGTCCTGCGGGCGGTGGCGGCCTATCCCCCGCCGGGACGCGCCCGGCGCGGGGGCGCGGCACCCTCGGCCTAGAGCTGGCCCTTGTACTTGTCGTAGATCGCCTGGGCCCGCTTGACGAAGGTGGCCAGCGCCTCCTCCGGCTTCTGTTTGCGGACCAGCAGGTCCTGCATCATCTCGCCGATGAGGAACGTGGTCGTGATCTCGGCGTAGGGAGCGGTCGGCGAGGCGGCGTGGGCCATGATGCGCCCGTTGCGGGCGATGTTGGCGTACTCGGCGTAGACCTCGCTCTTCTTCCAGAAGGGAGCGTCAACCAGTTCGCGGTAGACCGGCAGGAAGCGGCCCTGGACGAATTCGATGTACTTGGCGTGGTTCTCCGGCTTGAAGACGTACTCCAGGGCGCCCTTGGCCTCCTCCTGGACCTTGCTGGCCTTGAAGATAATGTGCGACCAGACGTCGACCTGGCCGAACGACCCGGCCGGGCCCTTCGGGTAGGGATAGAACTTGGTGGCCTTGGCCAGCTCGGGCTTGTTCTTCTCCAGCCAGGTGTAGATGCTGGTCGGATTCGAGGTCCAGGCGATCTGCTCGCCCTGGTAGGCGTTGTTGTTATCGGCGTCGGTCCAGTTGATGGCGCCGGGCGGGATGATCTTGTCCTCTTCGTACATCACCTTGGTCAGCCGCAGCGCCTCCAGCCAGGCCGGATCGTTGGCTGAAGCCCCCAGCGAGCCGTCCTCTTTCTGCAGGGCGCCGCCGAACGTCCAGAGCGTGCCCAGGAAGTGGTTGTTGGTGTCGTTGATCTTGCCCAGACAGTAGCCGTAGGCGTAGAACTGCGGCGCCCGGGTCAGCTCCTTGCCCTGGCGGCGGAACTCATCCCAGCTCTGGGCCCACTTGAAGCCGTGCTTGTCCATCAGGTCCTGGCGCACGTGGAAGGGCCAGGCGTTGACCGCCAGCGGCACGCCGTAGAACTTGCCCTGCCAGCCGACCGTCGCCACCACGTAGTCGAAGAGGCCGCCCATGGCGTTCTTGTACTTGGCGACCACGTCGCTGACATCGATCGCCTGCCCCTGACCGCGCCAGTACTGGACCTGGTAGTCGAACGCGGCCACGATATCCGGCGGCGTCCCGGCCTGGACGGCCGCATTCAGCTGATCCATCCACTGGCCGCTCTTTTCCTCGAAATTGATCTCGACCTTGGCCTCCTGGGCGTACCTGGTCCAGAACTCGCGCAGCCCCTGGTTGACCAGCGGGCTGTAGTCGGTGCCCCGCCAGATGGTGATGACCTTGGCGCCGGTGGGAGCGGCTGGCTTGGCCTGGGCCGCCGGCGTGGGCGTTGGCTGGGCTGGCTTCTCGGCCGGTTTCTCTGCCGGTTTGGCCGGGGCCGGGGTCGGCGTCGGGGCCGCCGCCGGCGCGCAGGCCCCGAGCAGCCCGAGGGCTGCGCCTCCCAGGGCCAGTTTCAGGAAACGACGACGGGCAAGGTTCGGCGAGACCGTCATGGCTGCGTCCACTCCTTTCCCGAAAACCTGTTAGCGGACTGCCGGGCCTAGCTCTTCACCGCGCCCAGCGTCCAGCCCGAGATCACCCAACGTTGGCCGATGATATAGAGGAGCAGCGGCGGGAGCGCCATGACCGTCGAGGCGGCCATCATCGCCCCCCAGAAGAACAGGTCCGCCACCTGGAAGAAGGTCAGACCGACGGTCGCGGTCATCACCTCCTTTTTCTGGACCAGAACCAGCGCCAGCAGGAACTCATTCCAGGAGTTGGTGAACGAGAAGACCGCCACCACCACCAGGGCCGGCGCCGAAAGCGGGAGCACGATCCGCCACAGCACCGTCCAGCGGCTGGCCCCATCCACCAGCGCCGCCTCTTCGAGCTCGAGGGGAATGCTCTTGAAATAGCCCATCAGCATCCAGGTGCAGAACGGCACCGTGAAGGTCAGGTAGGCCAGGCTCAGACCGTGGAGGGTGTTCCAGAGGCCGTACATGACCATCAGGGCGAAGATCGGGATGAAGAGAATCGAGCCCGGCGCCAGATAGGAGTAGACCAGCAGGCGCGCGATCACCGTCCGACCCAGGAAGCGCAGACGGGTCAGCGCGTAGCCGGCCATCGCGCCGAAGACCACCGCCATCAGCGTGGTGGTGGTCGAGACGATGAAACTGTTCAGCAGCTGCCGGGGAAAGGCCGACTGGAAGAACGTGCTGTAGTAGTGGCTCAGGGTGAACGTCACCGGCAGGAGATTGGCCCCGGCGGTGTACATCTCGGCGTCGCTTTTGACCGAGGTCACCAGCATCCAGTAGATGGGCAGGATCGTCCAGAGACCGTAGACAAGCAGAATGAGGTAGCCCAGGAGATAGTAGCCCCGGTTCTTCCGGGCCAGATAGCCGATGACCGGCCAGGTCCGCCAGCCGTGCTCGCTCACGCCTCGCCCTCCTGGAGCAGCCGCTTGCTCAGGAAGTAGATGAAGATCGCAAAGATGGGGAAGAAAAGGAGCGGTACGGTCGCTCCCATCCCGATATTGTACGAGCGGATACCCCAGATGAGAGCCAGCATCGGGAAGGTCTCGGTGGCGTTGGCCGGCCCACCCTGGGTCAGAATGTACACGTACTGAACACTGTTGGCCGTCCAGATCGAGGAGAGCATGAAGGTCACAATGATAACATTCCGCAGGCTGGGCAGGGTGATGTAGAGGAAGCTCTGGGCGGTGCTGGCCCCATCGATCTGGGCCGCCTCGTAAAGCTCCTGCGGGATCGACTGCAGCCCGGCCAGAAAGGTCATGATCCAGAACGGCGTGCCCTGCCAGATCACCGCCGCCAGGAGCGCCCACATGGCGATATTGATATCGCTCAGCCAGAGGATCGGCTGCTGAATGAGGCCCAGGTTGGCCAGTTGCACATTCAGCACGCCGCGCATATCATCGTAGATCCATTTCCAGGCGTAGGCGCTCACCACCCCCGGGATCGTCCAGGGCAGAAAGAGCAGTCCGCGCCAGAAATTACGGGCCTTAATCGCGCTGTTGAGGATGAGCGCGCAGGTTAAGCCCAGAACGAACTTGCCCAGCAGCGCCCCGCCGGTGTAGATGATGCTCACCCAGACGCTGTTGAAAAAGCGCGCGCGCTCAGCGCCGAAGAGCAGCGTCCGGTAGTTCTCCAGTCCGATGAACCGCCCCTGACCGCCGACCTTGATATCCTGCAGCGAGAAGAGGACCGCCGAAATGAACGGATAGGCGATGAGTCCGACGAGAACGGCCATCACCGGGGCCGTCAGCAGAAACCCCAGCTGCCAGTCGCGTCCAAACAGCGACCGGCGCGGCACCGCCACCGCGCCCGCCCGGAGAGCCCTGGCCATAGCCCCTCCTGTGCACGTCCAGAGGGAAGACGCTCCCTTATCTTGCTCACGCGGTCTAAGTCTAGCATAGCCGGGCAACAGTGGCAAGAGGCGGCCGCTTCCCTTTTATCCGGCTCCAAAAAGGCCCGCGGACCGGAACCGGTCCGCGGGCCGGGGATCGTGCTCGACCGGTCCCGGGTGCGATCAGGCAGCCGCCGGCCGCACCGGCCGGGTGGCCAGGCCGGCCGCCAGACCCAGACCGCCGACGATGAGGTGGAGCAGGTTATCGGCGATGTTGACCCCCACCGCCGGGTAGATCCCGAAGACCGTCGGGTCGAAGAAACCGACCAGCCCGATCAGCACCAGCAGGACGCCCACCCCGTAGGCGTACCAGACCGACGGCCGGTCGCCGGTGACAAAGAAGCCGACGACCACCCCGAGCACGCCCAGAATCAAATGGATGATGTTCTCGCTGGTCTCGAAGTCGAAAAGCAGTCGTCCATCACCGATAAGGAAGCCGAACAGCCCAAGCAGCGTGAGCACGATCCCCACAATCTGAGTGTACCAGCGGGCCCACATACCCTCAACACCTCCGCACCAGATGTGCCCGCCGGCGCCTGCAGAAGCCGTGCCAGCCTGGCTCCCTACACGGTGGCCAGGAAGCTCCGGATCGCCTCCAGATACGGCCCGAAGCGGTCGCGTCGAACGCTGTGCCCGGCCCCGGCGATCCGGACCACCTGCAGCCGGGGCTGGCGCCGGACCGCCTCGGCGGCGGTCTCCGGAGTGACGATGGCCCCTCGCTCCGGATCGCCGGTGATAAGCAGGAGCGGGCAGCGGACTCGGGGCAGGACCTCCCACCATGGCGTCGGCTCGGGCGCGCCCAGCGCCGCCAGAAACTGAGGGCTGACCCGTTGCTTGGCCGCCGCCCAGGGCTCGACCTCCGCCATGGACCAGGCCGGGTTCTGCTCACGACAGCGGGCGATGAGCGTGGCGCGGTCCAGCTGCCGGGACTCTGTGGCCGCCTGGCGCAGCCGGGCCAGGCGGGCAGCCCGCTCGGCCTCGTCGGGCTGGGCGTTGGGGTGCCAGAAGGGTGGGTCCTCCAGACCCACTCCCCGGACGAGATCGGGGTAGCCGGCCGCCAGGTAGAGGGCTGTCCGCGCTCCCATCGAGTGCCCGATGACCACCGGCCGCTCGAGGTCCAGAGCCTGGATGAGCCCGGCCAGGTCGGCCGCCTGGGTGGCGGCATCGTAGCCCTCAGTCGGCGCTGCGGAGAGGCCGTGCCCCCGAGCGTCGGGCATGATCACGTCGTAGTCTGACTCCAGGACCCGGGCCAGGGCGGTCCAGCAGAGGCCATCGTCGGTGGCTCCGTGGGCCAGGACCACCGGCGGCCTGGCCCCACTGGTCCGGTAGTAGTGGAGACGCAGACCATTCACCAGAACATCGGCGCTCAGCCAGTCGCTCATCTTCCCTCCAGGATGAAAGGCGCAGACCATACCGGTTCAGGTGGTGGGGCTGGAGGGGGCGCTACTGCGTGGGAGAGGTGGTGCTGTCCTCGGGCTCGAGCTGGAGTCCCTCGATCCGACCCTCCAGTTCGACCAGCCGGCCGGTCACCATAAAGACCACCCGTTCGCAGATATTGGTCACCCGGTCGGCAATGCGCTCCAGGTTGTGGCTGACCCAGAGCAGGAGCGTGGCCCGCTGGATCGTGTTCGGATCGCGGATCATAAAGCCGAGGAGTTCGTGGTAGACCTGGTTGTAGAGGGCGTCGACCTCGTCGTCTTCGGCGGCGATCTGAATGGCGGCCTCGGCGTCGTGGGCGATGAAGGCCTCCAGGCTCCGGCGGAGCATCTCCCGGCACTTGTCGGCCATGCGCGGGATGTCCACCAGGGGCTTGAGGAGCGGCTCCTTGCCCATAAGGAGATTGATCTTGGCGTTGCCCTTGGCGTGGTCGGCGATCCGTTCCAGTTCGGTGGCGATGTAGAGGACGGCGGCGATCTTGCGCAGGTCCGAGGCCATCGGCTGCTGCGTGGCGATGAGCAGGAGCGCCTTCTCCTCGATCTCGTACCGTTTCCGGTTGATCTCCTGGTCGTCGGCGATGATCCGTCGCGCCTCCGCCAGGTCGCGCTGGCGGAGCGCCTCGATCGACCGGGCGATGGCCCGGTCGGCCATTCGGCCCAGCGCCAGGATGTCCTGCTGGAGGTCGGCCAGTTTCTGGTCGAACACGGCCCTGATACCCGCCATGGCTCCTCCTTCGGTGGGTGCCGGGTGCCCTTTCGGCACCGTCTCTTACCCTAACCGGCCGGTGATGTAGTCCTCGGTCCGCCGGTCGCGCGGGGTGGTGAAGATCTGACTCGTCGGCCCGAACTCGACCAGTTCGGCCACCCGGTCTGGCCCCGGCAGGAGCAGCCCGGTGTAATCCGAGACGCGGGCGGCCTGCTGCATGTTGTGGGTCACGACGACGATCGTCACCTCCCGACAGAGTTCGCGCATCAGCGCCTCGATCCGCAGCGTCGAGGCCGGGTCCAGGGCGCTGGCCGGCTCATCCATCAGCAGGACCTCCGGGCCGACGGCCAGGGCCCGGGCGATGCAGAGCCGCTGCTGCTGCCCCCCGGAGAGGGCGGTTCCGGGCTGGTGGAGCCGGTCCTTGACCTCGTCCCAGAGGGCCGCCCGCCGCAGGCTCTGCTCGACGATCTCGGCCAGTCGGCGCCGGTCGTAGCCACCGACCAGTTTCAATCCCGCCGCCACATTATCAAAAATGCTCATTGTTGGGAAGGGATTGGGCCGCTGAAAGACCATGCCGATGCGCCGGCGGACCAGGGCCGGGTCCACCCCGGGCGCGTAGACGTCCATGCCATCCAGCAGCACCTTGCCCCTCACCCAGGCGCCGGGCAGGATCTCGTGCAGACGGTTGAGGCAGCGGATGAGGGTCGATTTGCCGGAGCCCGACGGTCCGATCAGGGCCGTGACCTGACCGGGGGCGAACTCCAGAGTGATGTCGCGCAGGACCTGTTGCCGGCCGTAGCCGGCGTTGAGCCGTTCGACCCGAATCCCTTTGGGCGTGCGCGTGGCCGTGGTCACGCTCGTGCTCCCTTCACACCCTACCAGGGTCGCCAGTGCCCCCGGGCCGCCAGCCGGGTCGCGATGTTGAGCCCCAGGATGGCCACCATCAGCACCAGCGCGCCGGCCCAGGCCTGGCGGTGCCACTCCTCATAGGGTGAGATGGCGTAGGTGAAGATCTGCAAGGTCAGCGCCGCCGTCGGCTGAAGGGGGTCGAAGTTCCAGTCACGATTGCCAAAGGCGGTGAAGAGCAGCGGCGCCGTCTCGCCACCCACCCGCGCGATGGCCAGGATCGAGCCGGTGACAATGCCGCTCAGCGCCGTGGGGATGACGACGCTGACGATCGTGCGCCACTGACGAATGCCCAGCGCCAGGGCGGCCTCGCGCAGGTCCAGCGGCACCAGGCGCAGCATCTCCTCGGTCGTCCGGGCCACCGTCGGGATCATCAGGATCCCGAGGGCCAGCCCCCCGGCCAGGGCCGAGAAGGTCTCCAGCGGCCGCACCACCACCGCGTAGACAAAGAGCCCAACGATGATCGAAGGGAGACCGGTCAGAACGTCGATCACAAAGCGCGCCAGCGGGGCCAGCCAGCGACCGCCGTACTCGCTGAGAAAAACCCCGGTGAGAATCCCCAGGGGCAGACCGAACAGGCAGGCCAGGAACACGAGATACAGGCTGCCGACCATGGCGTTGGCCATTCCACCGCCCGGTTCGCCCACCGGCCGGGGCGTGCTGGTAAAGAGGTCGAGGTTCAGACCCGGCAGGCCCTGGACCACCACGTAGCCCAGGACGCTGATCAGGAAAAGCACCGCCAGGGCGGTGGCCAGAAAGGTCAGCCCGGTCATCAGCCGGTCGACCAGCCGGCGTCGCCTGTAGCCCTCCATCATTCCCCTCCCATCGGCCCGACCGCCACCCGCCAGACCAGCAGTCGGGCCACGATGTTAAGGAGCAGCGTCACTAGGAAGAGGAGCAGCCCGATCTCCAGCAGCGCCGCCAGGTAAAGGTCGTCGGTGGCCTCGGCGAACTCGTTGGCGATGACCGCCGCCATGGTGTAGCCGGGGGAGAAGAGCGAGGCCGAGATGATCGGTCGGTTGCCGATGACCATGGTCACGGCCATGGTCTCCCCCAGCGCCCGGCCCAGTCCCAGGATCAGGGCCCCGACGATCCCCGACCGGGCGTAGGGCAGGACGACGTAGCGGACCACCTCCCAGCGGGTCGCCCCCAGGGCCAGCATCCCCTCGCGCTGATCGGTGGGCACCGCCAGCAGCACGTCGCGGGCGATGGCGGTGATCGTCGGGATGATCATAATCGCCAGGAGCACGCCAGCCGTCAGCAGCCCTACCCCGAAGTACGGCCCCTGAAAGAGGGGCAGAAAGCCCAGCGTGGCGCTCAGAAACGGCTGAACGGTCGCGCGCAGGACCGGGGCCAGGACGAAGATACCCCACAGTCCGTAGACCACACTGGGGATGGCCGCCAGCAGTTCGATGAGGAAACCGGCGACGGTGCGCAGGCGCGGCGGGGCGATCTCGGCCAGGTAGATGGCCGCCCCCAGGCTGAGCGGCCCGGCGATGAGCAGGGCCAGGGCTGAACTCACCAGGGTGCCGTAGAGAAACGGCAGAGCCCCGAATCGACCGGCCACCGGATCCCAGATCGTGCTCACCAGAAAGCCCGGCCCGAAGGTCTGGACCGCCGGCCAGGCCTCGACCGCCAGCGCCAGCCCGATGAGCAGGGCCAGCCCGGCGACCAGCAGGGTGGCTCCCCAGCTGAGACGCCGGAAGAGCCGGTCGCCCAGACTGTTCGTCGTCGCCTGCAGCCACTGATAGCCTGTCATCAGCACGGTGCACTCCCCATCAGCGCGAGAGCAGGGGCTGGCTGCGATGGGTCAGCTGGCGCAGTCTGGCCGCGCCCCGCTCCACCAGCCCCGGCGGCGCGGCGTAGCGCTGCCCCTCGTGAAGCACCCACCAGAAGAGCTCCGCCAGCGCCCGCCCCTTGACCGGGTCGGCCGCCTCCTGGTACAGCAGCACCCAGGTCACCCCCACAAGGGG
>DAOUAE010000030.1:0-5957 GCA_034433795.1 Chloroflexota bacterium | reverse complement strand
AGCGCCTCACCCGCCGGCCCCTCGTAGATGGTTTCAATCCCACTATGGTGCGATTAGGACGGGTCGACCGCGTCCGGGACGCGATCATCCTCGTCCGTTTCAATCCCACTATGGTGCGATTAGGACGGAGGCAAAATGAAGCTGATCCGGCCGTGGCGCGACGGGTTTCAATCCCACTATGGTGCGATTAGGACGGAGGCAAAGGTAAAGTGGCAAAGCTGATCCGGCCGGTTTCAATCCCACTATGGTGCGATTAGGACCCCACCCCTTTTGGGCCGGTCGGACCGGGGCTCGCTGGCTCTATTATACCGTCGACCCCCGGTCCCCCGCAAGACCCCCGGGGATCGACGGCAAAAATTTTTTTCTCGCATCGGCCCCTGGGCGGCCCACCGCACCGTCTGCTACAATCCCTCCAGGCCCACCCGGCAGCCCGCTCGCCGGGCCCGGCCAGATTCGGAACACGAGCCAGAACCGGTGATCCAGGTCTACGCCGCACAGTCGGTCCCCGAGGGCCTGGGCGCTCGCATGGCCCGGGCCTTTCCCCAGCCCGCCCTGCTCTGGCCCGCCACCGACCCTTTTCTGCTGCTCGACGATTTCCACGTGCCGCCGAACGCCAGTTTCCCCGAACATCCCCACCGGGGCTTCGCGATCCTCACCTACATCGTCCAGGGCGGCTTCGCCCACCGCGAGAGCACCGGCCTGGCCGTCGAGGTCCGGGCCAGCCGGGTGATGCACCTCACCGGCGGCCAGGGCCTGCGCCACGCCGAGTACCCGGTGGGCACCGACCTGACCCGCGGCCTCCCGCTCTGGGTCAACCTGCCCCGCTGCAAACCACTGCCCCCGGCGGCCGCCGGCGCCGGATCGCCGGAGAGGGCGGTGCGGTCCAGATACACACCCCGCTCACCTACGATGCTCTCCATCTGGAGGCCGGGGCCAGCTGGGAGACCACGCTCCCGGCCGACTGGCCAGTCCGGTCTACCTGCTCGAGGGCCAGATCCGCCTCAACGGCCGGACGCTTCGGCCGTTTCATCTGGCCCTCGTCCACGACGAGACCCGCCGGCTTCTACTGGCCGAGCGGCCCAGCCACCTGGCCTGGATCGCCGGCCCCCGTCAGCACGAACCTGTCCGCTTCCGCGGTCCGTTCGTGGACTGAGCCGGTGTCCACCGGCCGCCGGACGTCAGGCAGATATCAGGAGGTGCAGCATGATCCCCTCACCGGCCGTCCTGGGCCTGCCCCGTCGCCCCGGTCCTCGCCCCCGGACGACGCCCACCAATCCCCACCAGCAACTCGACCAGAACGCGCCACCGCCTCTCCAGGAGGCGCTCTTCCACCGGGCCGTGGCCCTGCCCGGCGTCGTCACCGGCCCCAGCCTGATCTCGGTGCCCGGCGCCCGGGCTTTCTTTCTGCCACCCGACCTGGCCGGCGGCCCGCCCGACGCTTTCCTCATCGACCACGAGTTCGGGCATCTGCACCCGCCGGCCGATGGCAGTCTCCACCTGGCTCTGCCCCCGGCGGTGGCGGCCGAGGTCGTCGCCCAGGGCTGGGGCGAACCTCACCCGGTGGCCCGGTTGGGGCTCATTCCGCCGACGGTGGTGATGGTCTACGGCCCACGTGACCAGACCGAACTGGAGATCGTCTGGCAGATCCTGGAGACCGCCTACCTTTACGCCCGGGGAGCCTGGCAGAGCGCTCCCTAGCCTGGCCGCCTTCTCCGGGCTGGTTCCCCCCGGGCGAGGCCCGACCGTCCCGCGCCGGGCCGGCCGCCCGAACTGACGGGCGAGAGGGCTTCTCTCACAGCGGCGCGGACGACACCGGGCGAGGGCGGCCTTTGCCGCGCGCTGATGAAGAGGGGCCTGGCCGACCAGGAGGCTGGACCGCGGACCTCTTCCCCGGCCTGGCCGGCTCGGGTAGAATACAGCGGCGAACGGAAGGAAACCGCCACGGGCCGGCGCCCCGACCGGCCCCAGAGGGAGGCAGTGTGGACCGTCTGCTCGCCGGGAAGACCGGCATCGTCTACGGTGTGGCCAATCGCCGCAGCATCGCCTGGGGCATCGCCCAGGCCCTGGCCGGGGCCGGCGCCCGCCTGGCCCTGACCTACCAGAACGAGCGCCTGGAAAAAAACGTCCGCGAACTGGCCGCCACCCTTCCAGAGGCCCTGGTCCTGCCCTGCGATGTGACGCAGGACGACCAGATCCAGGCCGTCTACGACCGTCTGGCGCAGGAGTTCGGCCGTCTCGATATCATCATCCACAGCGTGGCCTACGCGCCGTCCGAGGACCTCAACGGTCCCTTTGTCAACACCTCGCGCGAGGGCTTCCGCATCGCCCTCGACGTCAGCGCCTACTCGCTCATCGCCGTCACCCGCCCGGCGCTGCCGCTGATGACCGAGGGAGGCAGCATCCTGACCATGACCTATCTGGGCTCGGAGCGGGCCACCCCCGGCTACAACGTCATGGGCGTGGCCAAGGCGGCCCTGGAGTCCATCGTCCGGTATCTGGCGGCCGAACTGGGCCCGCGCAACATCCGGGTCAACGCCATCTCGGCCGGGCCGGTCAACACCCTGGCGGCCCGGGGCATCGGCGGCTTTATGCAGATGTATCAGTACCATCGGGAGAAGTCGCCGCTGCGCCACAACACCGACCCCGCGGAGATCGGCGACGCCGCCCTCTTCCTCTGCAGCCACCTGGCCCGGGGCATCACCGGCGAGATCCTCTTCGTCGACTCGGGCTACCATATTCTGGGGATCTGACCGGTCGGCGCGCCGAAAACAGAAACGCCGTCGGGAGGCTCCCGACGGCGTGCCGGGGTGGTCGGTGGCGGGTTACTGCCCGTTGTCGGCGGTCCGCTTGCGGGCCCGTCCGCCCTTCTTGCCGATGCGCGAGTAGTAGTCGGGCCCGTACTTGGCCTTCATCGCCTCACCGCCCTTGCGGCCGATGGCCGCGAAGTGCTCCGGGCCGTGCAGGTCGCGCAGGCGGGCGCCACCTTTCTGCCCGATGGCGATGAAGAACTCCCGGCCGCGCTCCTCGGCCAGGGTCCGTCCCCCCTTCTTGCCGATCTGGCGGTAGTGCTCCAGGCCATAGAGTTCCTTGACCCGGCTGCCGCCCTTGCGGCCGGCTTCACGGACAGTCATGGTGCCCTTCTGCTCGGTCATGATCCCTCCCTTGACTGGTGAGTTTCGGCCCGACACAGGCCAGAGATCGGCGTATGCCAGGCAAGCGACCGCCGGGAGCCGGGCACCAGAAAAGGAGACTGGGCTCAGTCTCCTTCCCGGTGCCGACCGACTGCGTTGTCCGTGGGGGGTGGACGGCTCCGGTCTGTCCTCCCAGCACTGCCACTGGCGCTTGCCTGCTCTATTCTAGGCATCGCCACTCAATCTGTCAAGCCGTCCACCTCACCCAATAGTCCTATCCCTCTGTCTCTCGGGTGCTGCAAATGCAGTATATAGGGGGGCGGCCGGGTCAGCGGGGCTCGGCGGCGAACGTCTCGACCGGGCCCAGCAGCAGGGCCGGGACGGCGCTCCCGGCCGGCAGCACCGCCGGCCCGGCGGTGATCTTGAGCAGGGCGTTGGCCCCCACCAGCGAGAGGAGCCGGCTGCTGGCCTGGAGCCCGGTGGTGCGGGCCAGGAAGCGGTCGCCGTGCCAGCGCACCACCGCCCGCTGGAACTCCAGCCGGTCGCGGCTGGGCTGAACCGGGTGCTCGAGGTAGACCATCACCTCGGGCCGGTGCAGGTGGCGGAAGCCCTGCAGCCGGCGCAGGGCCGGCCGGACGAAGACCTCGAAGGTCACCAGCGACGAGACCGGGTTGCCGGGCAGCCCGAAAACCAGCCGGTCGCCGACCGTGGCGAAGGTCAGGGGCTTGCCGGGCTTGATGGCCACCCGCCCGAAGTGGACCCGTCCCAGGCGCTCCAGGATCGGCTTGATGAAGTCGCGGCCGCCGACCGAGACCCCGCCCGAGGTCAGCACCACGTCGGCCCGCTCCAATCCCTGGCGGATCAGGGCCTCCTGCTCCGCGGCCCGGTCGCGGGCGATGCCGAGGGCCAGCGGCAGGCCGCCGGCCTCGCGGACGGCCACCAGCAGGGCCGGCTGGTTGCTATCGCGGATGGCGCCGGGGCGGAGCGGAGCCTCGGCCGGCACCAGTTCGTCGCCGGTGGAGAGGACGGCCACCACCGGCTGGCGGTAGACCGGCACCTGGGTGATCCCGAGCGTGGCCAGAAGGCCGATCTCCGGGGCGCCCAGGAGGGTTCCCCGGCGCAGGACCGTCTCCCCGGCCTGGACGTCCAGGCCCACCGGGTGGATGTTGTCGCCGGGGCGCACCGGCCGGTGCAGCACCACCCAGCCGTCCTCTTCGCTGGTGTGTTCGACCATGACCACGGCGTCGGCTCCCGGGGGGAGCGGCGCGCCGGTCATGATGCGCACGGCGGTGCCGGGGGTCACGGTGACGGCGCCGGGGTGACCGGCCGGGACCTCGGCCAGCAGACGCCGGCGCGGGCTGGGGTCCGCGGCGATGACGGCGTAGCCATCGACCACCGCCTGGGGGAAGGGCGGCAGACTGAGCGGGGCCTGGAGGTCGGTGGCCAGGACGCGCCCGGCGGCGGCGGCCAGCGGCACCGTCTCGCTGGCCAGGACCGGGGTGTGGGCCAGGATGATCTGGAGCGCCGTCTCTCCGTCGAGCAGGGGGTAGCGCTCCTCGTAGGCGGCGATCTCGGCCGGACGCATGGCTCTCCTCCCGGCGTTCACCTGAGACTTATTTTAGCCTATCGGGCCGAACACCGCCGACCAGCGTCCGCTCCCCCGGAGGGTCCGGCCGGCGGGGACCTGACGAGCGCCGGCCGGACCCTCCGGCGGAACCGCGCAGGCCCAGAACACCCGCGCCCGCCAGCCTGGCGGCGCCCACGCCGCCAGGCGCGCCGGCAGGTGGACGACCGGCGGCGGCAGCAGCCGCTGAAAAACGGGGCGAAGGCCGGGGTGGGCCGGTTCAGCTGGACGAGATCGACCGCGCGGGCCGCCCGTGCCAGCCGCTGGAGGGTCTGGCCTATCCGGCCGGGCCAGCGCCAGGGGGGACCGGCCGCCACAGCCGTCAGACGATCGCCTGATAGCCGGTCGTCGCCGGCCGCCGACACCAGGCGCACCTCGATGCCCAGCCGGACCAGCGCCCTGGCCAGACCCACCACCCCTGCGATCTGCCCGCTGGGGAGGCGCGGAGGCCGCGGTGCTAGACACGCATCGGCCATCCCCGCCGCCGGTCAGACTGACCGCATCAACCAGCCCGGCCGATAATGATCGTGAGAGGATCACGCGGGACGTCGGAGACAAGCGGCCGGCCGTCTGCGGCCTTTATGACCCGGCCACGCTAATGGCCGGTTAAGCGCCTGTCAAAACCCCCGTTGAACCGGCGGAGCGCCGGCCCCTGGTCCGACCGGTCTCCCCCAAAAGGGGGAGGCGAGGCGAGGGGCCCGGCCTTGACGGCGGACCGCCCCGGATGACAGAGTGCGCCGCGCCGGTCCGGCCCTGGAGGCCAGGGGGTGCGGCCGGCCGGAACCCGCCCGCCTGGCCCCGGCCGCACCCAGGCCAGAAAGACGAGGGAGAAACAGTCCGGTAGACCGCTTCACAGTCAACCGCGCCACGGCCACCAACCACCGATGGGGGGGAGGAGAGAGTTGCCTGGGGGGACACCGATCCTGGACCGCTGCCTGATAGCGATCAGCCTCCCCTTCGCCGAGACCGCACCGCTGCCCGCCCCTGTCCTGGGGCTGCTCGTGCTCTTTCTTCTGAGCCTGCTGGTGGTGAGCGCCCTGACCTACCGCCGCCTTCTGCATCAGGCCCGCCTGGTGGCCTCGGCCCGGGCGGTGTTGGAGGCGGTGCTGGGGGCGGCGCCGGTGGGGCTGGCGGTGCTGGATGGGGAGGGGAGACTACGGCACGTCAACCCGGCCTTTGCGGCGCTGAGCGGGCAGGCGCTC
>DAOUAE010000029.1:0-134715 GCA_034433795.1 Chloroflexota bacterium | reverse complement strand
GGTGCCGCGATCCCGACCCACCGATCGAGGAGCATCAGCCGCGGCAACACTCACCATCCGCTCGATTGCCGCCTTCTCCCCTCGTGCGACCCCTTACCCTTCCACTAGCTCCAAATCCCTGCCGCTCCCAACGGTCAGAGACCTCCCGTCGCCACGTCGTCCAGCCGCAGGGCCAGAACCTGTGACCAGCAGCGGTCGACGAGCGTGACACCGTAGACGAGATCGGCCGCCTCCATCGTCCGCCGGTTGTGGGTGACCACCAGAAACTGGGTGCGGTCGGTGAGCTGACGGATGATCCCCACGAAGCGCTCGATGTTGGCGTCGTCCAGAGCCGCGTCGACCTCATCGAGCAGACAGAAGGGCGGTGGCTGGACTTCGAGGAAAGCGCAGAGAAGCGCCACCGCCGTCAGCGCCCGCTCGCCGCCGGAGAGCAGCTGCAGGCTCTGGGCGCGTTTCCCCGGCGGCTGGGCGATGATCTCCACGCCACCATCCTGACCGTCCGCCCCGTCCAGCGGCACCAGCCGGGCGGTCCCGCCGCCGAAGAGGTCGGTGAAATAGCGGCGGAACGCCTCGTGAACCGCTCGAAACGCCCGCTCGAAGCGCTGAGCCATCTCCCGCTCCAGACGGCGGATGGCGGTTCGCAGGTCGTCGGCCGCCCGCTCCAGGTCAGCCACCTGTGCGCGCAGAAAGCGTTCCCGTTCGCTGAGAGCGTGGTATTCGGCCACCAGCGCCGGGTCCACCTGACCGATCTCCGCCAATCGGGCCCGCACCTGGCCCAGCCGCCGCTGGACCGTCCCCGGCTCGGCCAGCGGCTCCGGCGGCGGGAGGGCCGCCTCGCCGGTCTCCTGCGCGTACTGGCGCTCCAGGTCAGCCAGATCCTCGGCCAGCCGTGCGTGCACCAACCGCGCCTTCTCGGCCGCCACGGCCCGCTCCCGCACCTTCTGATTGGCCTGCTCCTCCGCCGTCTGGAGAGCCTGCAGTCGCTCGGTCAGGGCGGTCCAGTGTTGGCGCAAGGGGGCGCTCTCGCTCTCCAGCCGCTCCAGAGCGGCGGTCAGGGCCGCCGCCCGGGCCTGAGCAGCGGACAGCTGGTCGGCCAGCCCGGCCTGCTCCTGACGGCAGGCGACCAGGTCTGCCTGCATCCGGGCCAGGTGCGCCTGCTGGCGGGCGAGCTCGGCCCGGAGCCTCTCCACCTCCTCACCCGCGCGCGCCTGAGCGGCCCGGGTCTCGGCCAGGACCCGCGCCAGGTCGGCGGCCGCCCCGTGCTCGGCGGCCCCCGCCTCCTCCAGGTGCTGCAGGCGCGCCCGGGCCGCCGCCAGGGCCTGCTGGAGCCTCTCCTGCTCGGCCAGGAGGGCCTGGCGCTCCTCCGCCAGGGCTGTGGCCGCCGCCTGCAGAGCCGCCTGGTCCCGGGCCAGGTCAGTCAGACGCTGTCGCAGACGGGCCTCCTCCTGAGTCAGTCGGTCGCGCTGCCGGCTGGCCTGGTCCTGCTCCAGCCGGAGCCGGCGCAGGGCGGCCTCCAGTTCCTGCCGCCGGCCCTGCTGAAGCCCGCGCTGCTGTTCCAGCCGCACGACCGCCTGCTGACACTCTGCCCGCTGCCGTTCGCGCTCGGCCAGCGTCTGCCGGGCGGCGGCCAGCAGCGCGGGGAGACGCCGCAGCTCGCGGAGACGGGCCAGCACTCCCCCCTCCCGCACCGGTCGGCTGCCGCCGGTGACCGCCCCGCTGGCCCGCACCAGGTCGCCCTCGACGGTCACGATCTGCCAGCCACCCCCCAATCGGTCGAGCACCTGACGAGCGACCACCAGGTCGGTCACCACCACCACCTGGCCCAGCAGGTGCTCGACGACCACCCGCAGGTCTGGCGCCACCGTGACCAGGTCGCTGGCCCGCCCCAGGACGCCGGCGGGCAGCGCTGGCAGGCGCCCCGGGCGGGCCCGCAGTGTGTCCAGCGGCAGGAACGTCGCGCGCCCGGCGTTCTGCCGCTTGAGAAAGGCGATGGCCTGCTCGGCGTCAGCCCATCGCTCGACGACAATATCCTGCAGATGCCCGCCCAGCGCCACCTCGATGGCCAGGTCCAGATCGGGCGGCACCTGCAGGAGCGTGGCCACCGGCCCGATGATCCCGTGCAAGCGCCCCTGTCGCGCCCCCTCCAGGACCGCCCGCACACCGGGATAGTAACCGGCACTGCTCTCCTGGCTGGCGGCCAGCACCTCCAGCCTGGTCTGGAGCGTCTGGACGTGCCGCTGGGCCTCCAGTATCTCCCGGTCCAGGCGCTCGAGCGCCTGCCGCGCCTCGGCCAGAGCCGCCGTCAGGCGAGTGCCCTCCTCCGCCTGGGCCTGCCGCTCCCGCTCCAGCTGGTCCACCTGGGTGGCCAGATCGGCCAGACGGTCGGACAGGGCCGCCGTCTGCGTCTGACACTCGGCCAATGCCGCCTCCAGGTCGGACAGCTGCTGCCCCCGGGCCGTCTGCCGGGCGGCCAGTTCGGCCATCTGACCCTCAAGCGTCGCCAGGCGGCGGGCCAGAGCCAGCGCTCGCTCCTCACCAGCCCGGACCTCGGCCCGGGCCGCCCGCACGGCCTCCTGCCAGCGCGCGATCTGCGCCGCCTGCTGAGCCTGCTGAGCCTCGACCGCTGCCACCCGGGCCCGGGCCTCGGCCGCCTGCTGCTCGGCGGCCGCCAGTGCCGGCTGCAGACGCGCCAGGGCCGCCTCGGCCACGGCCTGTTGCTGCATCAGCCAGTCGGCCCGCTCGGCCAGACGCTGGACCCGCTCCTGAAGGACCGCCACCGTCCGCTGGGCATCGGCCATCTCCGGCGTGAGACGCCGCCGCTCGGCCTCGATCCGGTCCAGGGCCTCCCGGACCGCCGCCAGGTCGCGCTGAAGAGCCTGACGCTCGGCCATCAGCGCGCCGACCGTCTGCTGGGCTGCGGCCAGGGCCCGGGTCGTGGCCTGGACCTCGGCGGCGGCGGCAGCCAGGCGCGCCTGGCACTGGGCGTGACGGTGGGCATACCAGGCGCGGAGCAGGCTGGCCTGCTCGGCCAGGAGTGTTTCGCGCTCACGGGCGCGCGCCGCCTGCTGGGCCAGCAGGTCCAGCCGGGGCTGGATCTCGGCCAGGAGGGCCATCAGCCGGGTCAGGTTCTCCTGGGCTGCCGCCAGCTTCTCCTGGGCCTCGGCCAGGGCCAGTTGCTGAGGGCGGATGCCGGCCGCCTCCTCGAAGAGAACGCGTCGCTCCTCGGGCCGCAGGCTCAGGATCTGGTCGACCAGCCCCTGACCGACGATGGCGTAGCCGTCGCTGCGCAGGCCGGCCTCGGCCAGCAGCAGCGCGATCTCGCGCCAGCGCGTCCGCTGGCGGTTGAGCCAGTACTCGTTCTCGCCAGAGCGGAAGGCCCGGCGGACGACCTGGACCTCGCTGTGCGGCAGAGGGAGGCGGCCGTCGCTGTTATCGAAGGTCAGCGCCACCTCGGCCAGACCGGCCGGCGGCCGACCCGGTCCGCCGGCGAAGATCACGTCCTCCGTCCGCCGCCCCCGGACCAGCCGCAGACTCTGTTCGCCCAGCGCCCAGCGGACGGCGTCCACCAGATTGCTCTTGCCCGATCCGTTGGGCCCGACGATGGCGGTCAGCCCGGGGCCGAACTCCAGGGCTGTCGGACGGGCGAAGGTTTTGAAGCCGTGGAGGTCCAGACGCTTGAGGTACACGGCCTCAGGCGCGCTTGAGCGCCGGGGCGAGACGGGCCCAGTCGGCCAGGGCGTGGCGGGCCGCCTCCTGCTCCGCCTCCTGTTTGCTGCGCCCGCGGCCTCGCCCCAGCACCAGGTCGCCGATGTAGACCGCCACCGTGAAGACCTTGGCGTGCTCCGGCCCCTCGGTGGCCACCACCCGGTAGACCGGCGTCTGGCCCAGTTCAGCCTGGGCCCGCTCCTGCAACTGGGTCTTGAAGTCCTTGAGGGCCTGGGCCCGCAACACGCTCTCGATCTCCGGCACCAGCAGCCGCAGGATCACCTGGCGCACCACCCCAAGCCCCCGGTCGAGGAAGACCGCCCCCAGCACAGCCTCCAACGCGCTGGCCAGGACGCTGGGCTGAGTCCGCCCCCCCGACTTCTCCAGACCGTAGGAGATATAGAGATAGTCGCCCAGGTTGAGCGACCGCGCCACCCGGGCCAGCGTCTCCCGGCGGACCACCGCCGCCCGCAGGGCGGTGAGCTCTCCCTCCGACAGCTCCCGGTAGGTCAGATAAAGGTACTCGGCCACCACGAACCCCAGCACCGCATCGCCCAGGAACTCCAGCCGCTCGTTCGACTCCAGCGGCCAGTCGGGGTGCTCGTTGAGGTACGAGCGGTGGATCAGCGCCTGGCGCAGGAGCAGCGGGTCCTGGAACTGAACCCCCAGGGCCTGCTCGAGGTCGGCGAAGACGCCCGCCAGGTTGGCCGCGATTTCGGCCCGCACCGGCCCCTCGGTCATCGGCTTCTCCTTCAGGCCCAGGTCCGGAAGACCAGACAGGCGTTCTGCCCACCGAAGCCGAAGGAGTTCGAGAGGGCTGCCCGCACCGTCGCCCGCCGGGCGACGTTCGGCACGTAGTCGAGGTCGCAGGCGGGGTCCGGCTGCTCCAGGTTGATGGTGGGTGGGATGATCCCGTGGACGAGGGTCAGGACGGTGAAGACCGCCTCGACCGCGCCGGCGGCCCCCAGAAGATGACCGGTCATCGACTTGGTCGAACTGACCGCCAGTCGGTAGGCGTGTTCGCCAAAAACCGCCTTGATGGCCTCCGTCTCGGCCCGGTCGTTCAGGGGAGTCGAGGTGCCGTGGGCGTTGATGTAATCGATCTCCGAGGGCTGAAGCCCGGCCACCGCCAGCGCCCGCCGCATGGCCAGGGCCGCTCCCGCCCCGCCCTCCGGCGGAGCGGTGACGTGAAAGGCATCGGCGGTGGCGGCGTAGCCCGCCAGCTCGGCGTAGATGCGCGCCCCCCGGGCCCGGGCGTGGTCGGCGTCCTCCAGGACCAGCATCCCCGCCCCCTCACCGACCACGAACCCGTCGCGCAACGCGTCGAACGGCCGGCTGGCTTTCTGGGGCGGGTCGTTACGGGTCGAGAGGGCGCGCATGGAATTGAACGTGCCGATGCCGATGGGCACGATCGGCGCCTCGCTCCCTCCCGCCAGCATGGCCACCGCCTCACCCCGGCGGATGATGTGAAAGGCCTCGCCGATGGCGTGGGCCCCGCTGGCGCAGGCCGAGACCGTGCAGAAATTGGGCCCGCGCAGACCGGTCAGGATGGCGATCTGGCCGGCGGCCATATTGGCCAGCATCATCGTCGAGAGGAACGGGCTGAGGCGCGACGGCCCCCGCTCGTGCAGGACCTTGAACTGGGCCGAAAGGGTTTCGATCCCCCCGATCCCCGAGCCGACCACGACCCCGATCTGGTCGCAGTTCTCCGGCGTGATCGTCAGACCGGCGTCGGTCAGAGCCTGGACCGCGGCGGCGATGGCGAAATGGGTGAAGGAGTCCATGCGCCGCAGGTCCTTGCGGTCAAGATACTGCCCCGGATCAAACCCCTTGACCTCGGCGGCGATCTTGGTCTCAAAGCCGGTGGTGTCGAAGCGGGTGATATAGTCGACGCCCGACCGGCCGGCGATGAGCGCCGCCCAGGTCGAGGGCACATCATTCCCCAGCGGCGTCACCAGGCCCAGCCCGGTGACAACAACCCGTCGTGTCACGCGCCTCTCCTCTGCCCACGACGCAGACCGGCGCTGATTATACCCAAGGCCCCGGCGGACAGCAACCCGCCACCTGGCCCCCGCACTCAGCCTCGCGCCCGGCCCAGCGGAAGGGACTCGACGCTCTCGAGCCAGTAGCCATCGGCCCCAACCCGGACCACCACCCGCTCGGCCCGAAAGGCCGTCGCCCCCACGAACGTCTGGACGATATACCGGTCGGTGGGGGCGATCGCCGGATCCACCGGCTCAACCCAGGCGACCTCTCCCTCCCCCGTATCGCCCACCAGGCGCCCTGACAGGTGCCCGACCCCGATCCAGAGATGGTAGTGGGCCAGGACCCCCTCATCGGCGACCAGCACCTCGTCCACCCAGCCGACCAAGCCCTCCAGGACCGGCTCTAGCCCGGTCTCCTCGCGGACCTCCCGTCGCCAGGCGGTCGTCAGGCTCTCGCCCGGCTCGACCCTGCCGCCGATGAGGCACCAGCGCCCGGTGTACGGTGGGCGCCGCCGCCGGATCATCAGCACCCGGCCATCCCGAACGATGAGCGCCAGGACCACGGCCAGGGGCCGCGCCGGCCCCTCTGCTCCGGCCATCACCGCCTCTCAGACCAGCGGCGGGCGGTCGCCGAGCCAGAGGGCCATGCGCACCTCGTTCTCGTAGACCGCGCCGTCCTTGATCTGGCCGCTGAATTCCCCCTCGACCACGAACCCGAAGCGCTCGTAGAGGTGACGGGCCACGGCGTTCGGGGCCCGCACACCCAGCGTGATCTTCTCCAGGCCCAGCGCCCGGGCCCGGTCCAGCGCCCGCGCCAGAAGCGCCGTCCCCAGACCGACCCCTCGGTAGTCAGGGTGCACGCCCATCCCCAGTTCACCGGTATGGCGGGAGAGCCCGGCGGCCGGCACGATGTCCACCCAGCCCACCGCCCGGTCACCGTCCCAGGCCACCAGCATAAACCCGCCGCGCTCCTCCAGACCCACCAGCCAGCGCCACTCCCCTTCGACGCCCCAGTCGGCCGCCGGCATCCGGAGATACCGCCGCTCACGGGCTACCGTGTCGATGAGCCGCCAGATGGCGGCCGCATCGTCCGGGTCGGCCAGCCGGACCGCTACCCGCCGCCCGTCGCGCAACGCGATCTCCTCGGCTGGTGGCAGATCGCGGACCGGCGGATCGAACAGCTCCTCGTAGAAGCGCCGGATGTAGGGCGGGAGCAGGGCCAGGTTGCCCATCACCCCCGAGGCCAGCCCGGCGTACACCTCCCAGTCGAGCCCCCCGCCGTTTCCCCCGACGAACATCCCCATCCACCAGCCGGTCGGGCTCTGGGGGTCGGGCTGGGTCGGAATACCGTAGACATAATGGCGGGCCAGTTCGCGGGCCCGGGCGTAGCGGGGATGCTTCTCCTCGCTCAGTTTCACGCAGGCCACCATCAGCTCGGCGGCGTTTGTCCCCTGGAGCCGGCGCTCGTGCCACCAGGCGTGAGCCAGTTCGTGAATGGCCGCCTCCTCCTGGGCGGTGAAGAGGTCAACCAGTTTGCGGTCCGGCCACCAGTAGCCTCCGCCCCGCCGGCTGGTCGGATCGCGGACGACGACCCGGACCCCAGACCGCTGGAGCCACTCCCAGGCCTCCGGCCGGATCGGGAGCGGTGGAAGCGCGGGATGAACCACAACCATCGTCTGCCCACCCTCTCGGCCGAGAGTATACCACGCCCGCCGGCTCAGGGCAGTTCCTGCCAGAGACGACTCAGCCGGGTCAGGACGGCGTCCGGGTCCCCGCGCCCGGCCGTCTCCAGGACCAGGCGGTGGCCGTAGCCTGTGGCCTGGAGCGCCGCCTCGACCCGTGCCCAGTCGACGACCCCCTCGGTCGGCGGATTGTGGAGATCGCTCCGGCCATCGTTGTTGGCGGCGTGGACGCTCACCAGCCGGTCGCCGGCCGCCTGGATCTCAGCGACGGGGTCGCGCCCGTTGATGGCCGCGTGGCCGGTATCGAGACAGAAGCCAATGCGCGCATCGGGAAAGAGCGCCGCCAGTTCGGCCAGCGAGGTGCCCAGGCGCCAGAAGCCGTAGTCGATCATGTTCTCCAGGGCGATCCGCAGGCCCAACCGGTCGGCCTGCTCCACCAGCTCGGCGACGAAGGCCAGGGTGAGGTCGCGCGAGCGGGGCTGAAGGTCGGGGGAGACCGGCTCGCGGAAGGCCGAGGGATGGACCACCGCCACCCCCGCCCCCAGGGCCGCCGCCTGCTCCAGCGAGCGTCCGACGACCGCCCGCCACTCCGCCGGGTCCCCCAGCGTCGGGTGGCCGATGTTGAGGCCGGTGAAGGGGGTGTGGACGGAGTGGACCCGCAGCCCCAGGTCGGCGAGCAAGCGGCTCAGAGCGGCCAGGTCCACGGGAAGACGTGGATCCAGGTGATGCCCATCGCCCCAGAGCTCGATCCAGCGGAAGCCGGCGGCCGCGATCTTGCGCAAAGCCTCCTCGAGCGGCGCATTGACAAAGAGCCAGGTGGAGATGGCGTAACGGTCGAAGAAAACCTGCCGGTCCATCGGTCTCTCTCCTGATATAATGCTGCCACACCAGTGGCGGGGACCCGTCCTGCCGGATCGGGAGGAACGCGTGCAGTATATCACGATGTGGGCCTACCCCTGGGACCTTATCGCCGAGGGCCCCGACACCGCCCTGGCCTACCTCAAAAACGAGGTCGGCCTGACGGCCATCAGCGTGGCCACCGCCTACCACAGCCTGCAGGCTGTCCTGCCCCACAACCCGCGCTGGCCGGTCTTCATCGCCCCGGCGGCCGTCTACTTCCAGCCGCTGCGCGAGCTCTACGAGCCGACACCGATCGCTCCCCCGGTCAGTCCGCTGCTGGGCCAGGAGAACTGGCTGGCCCAGATCGCCGAGGCCTGCCAGCGCCAGGGGCTGGGCCTGGTGGCCTGGACAGTCTGCCTGCACTCCTCCACCCTGGCCACCCGCTACCCCGAGTACGCGGTCCGCGACCTCTTCGGCACGCCCTCGCCCGCCTACCTCTGCCCCTCCTGGCCGGCTGTCCGCGACTACCTGGTGGCCCTCTGCACCGACCTGGACAACTACGGGCTCCAGGCCCTGGAGCTGGAGGGCGCCCACTACTTCGACTTCGAGCACCACGTGCACGCCAAGATCGGCCTGCGCCTGGGGCCGATCGACCGCCTGCTTCTATCGCTCTGCTTCTGCGAGGCCTGCCAGGACCGGGCCCGCTTCAACGGGATCGATGTCGAGGCGCTGGGCGACCGGCTCCGCCAGCGCCTGCGCCAGGTCTTCGCCGCCGGCGCCTCGCCCGAACCCCCCGGCGATCCAGACGCCCAGATCGAGGCCTTCCTCCAGCAGGTTCCCGACCTCATCCCCTTCCTGGGCACCCGGACCGACGCAGTCACCGCCCTCATCGAGGCCATCCGCGCCGCCATCCGCTCTCCGCTTCATGTCCTGCTGATGGGCCCGTCATGGCTCAGCGGAGCCGACCCCGAGCGTCTGGCCCCCGCGGTCGATCGCTTCGAGGTCTGTGCCTACACCGCCGATCCGGCGGCGGTCCGCCGGGCAGTCCAGCAGGCCCTGGCCATGCTGCCGGGACCGGACCGCCTGGTCGTTGGGCTGGAGGCGGCCCACCCCTCGGCGCCGAGCGAGGCGGCGCTTCTGGCCGTGGCGGCGGCAGTGCGCGATCTCCAGGTCGCCGGCGTCTCGTTCTACAACTACGGGCTCATCCCGCCGGCCCACCTCCCCTGGGTCCAGCGGGCGATCCAGCGGCTGCGGGCCTCAGCCTGACGGGGCCGCTGAGGCCGACGTGGCCGCGCCGGTCCGCACCCTCCGATAGACCCGCTCGTAGTCGTCGGCCATCCGGGCGACCGAGAAATGCGTCAGAACGTGCCGCCGGCAGGTCTGGGGGTCGAGGCGACAGGCCGCCTCGACCGCCGCCACCATCGCCTCCTCGTCCGGGCAGAGGAAGCCGGTCTGGCCGTGGGCGATGATCTCGGGGGCTGCCCCCTTGGGGAAGGCGATGACCGGGGTTCCGGCCGCCATGGACTCGACCATCACCAGGCCGAACGGCTCCTCCCACTGGCTGGGGAAGAGGGTCGCCGCCGCTCGACGGTAGAGATCGAACTTCTCGGCCGGCGTGATCTCGCCCAGGAGGGTGATCTCACCCCTATCCAGCCAGGGGGCCACGTGCGCGGCGAAGTACTGGCGCTCGTGGTCCTCGGTCATCTTCACCGCCAGGACCAGCCGGCGCCGGGCCCGGACCGCCACCCGCACGGCCACGTCCACCCCTTTCTCCCAGTTGGCCCGCCCGACGAAAAGGAGAAAATCCTCTTTCTCCCGACGGTCGGCGAAGGGAACCAGGTCCAGCCGTAGCCCGTTGTAGACCACGCCGACGAAGGCCACCCGTGGCCCGAAGAGGTCCCGCTGACGCCGACTGATCGCCACAAAGTAGTTGGGCTGGCCGTTGTGGCTCAGCATCTCGCAGGTGCGAACCGTCTCCGGCGTGGCCGGACCGTGGAGGGTGCGGACTGTCGGCAGGGCGACCTCGCTGTGGTGCAGAGTATGGTCGTGGACGAGGTCCACCCCTTCGACTGCGGCCCGAGCGAAGGCGGCGCCGATGACCTGGGCCTCCAGCCGCCGGGCCTCGGCCAGCGGCAGGTTCTGGCCGAGATGGCGGGGAACGGTCGGGACGAGCCGGGCGCTGGTCTGCGAATCGCCGGGAGCGAAGAGGAGCACCTCGTGGCCGCGCCGGACCAGCTCCTCGGTCAGTTCGGCCACCACCAGTTCGATCCCCCCGTAGCCGCGTGGGGGCACCGGCAGCCAGGGTGGGGCGATCATCGCGACGCGCACAACGCTCACCTCTCCAGCGTGCGTGTCCTCACCACGCTGAGGCTGCAAAGTGGGTGCCGGGCTAGAAGGCCGCCGGGGGCTGGTACTCGCCGAAGACGCGACGCAGCACACCGCAGATCTCGCCCATGGTGCAGAGGGCCTCGACACAGCCGAGGATCGGCTCCATGAGGTTTTCGCTGCCCCGGGCCGCCGCCTCCAGCCGGGCCAGGGCCGCCCCGACCGCCGCGCTGTCCCGCCGCTGGCGCAGGGCCCGCAGCCGCTCGGCCTGGGCGGCGGCCACCGCCGGGTCCACTCGCAGAATATCGGTCCGGGGCGGCTCGGGCTCGGTGAAGGCGTTGACCCCGACCACGATGGCCTCGCCCCGCGCCACCCGCTGCTCCCAGTCGTAGGCCGCCTCGGCGATGGCCCGCTGGAAATAGCCGGTCTCGATGCCGACCAGAGCCCCACCCATGGCCTCGATCTCGGCCAGGTAGCCCTCGGCCGCCCGCTCCAGAGCCGTGGTCAGCGCCTCGACGAAGTAGCTTCCGCCCAGCGGGTCGATGGTGTTGGCCACGCCGGACTCGTAGGCGATGATCTGCTGAGTCCGCAGGGCGATCCGGGCTGACTTCTCGGTGGGCAGGGCCAGCGCCTCGTCCATGGCGTTGACGTGCAGCGACTGGCAGCCGCCCAGAACAGCCGCCAGGGCCTGGATGGTCGTGCGAACAATGTTGTTCTCCGGCTGCTGAGCGGTGAGAGCCGAGCCGGCCGTCTGGGCGTGGAAGCGCAGCATCCAGGAGCGCGGGTCGCGGGCGCCGAAGCGTTCGCGCATCAGCCGGGCCCAGAGCCGCCGGGCGGCCCGGAACTTGGCGATCTCCTCGAAGAAATCGTTGTGGCAGTTGAAGAAGAAACTCAACCGGGGGGCGAAACTGTCCACCGAGAGCCCCCGGTCCAGGCAGGCCTGGACGTAGCAGATGGCATCGGCCAGCGTGAAGGCCAGCTCCTGGACCGCCGTCGCCCCGGCCTCGCGGATGTGGTAGCCGCTGATCGAGATGGGATTCCAGCGGGGGACACGCTGGCGGCAGTACTCGATAAGGTCCACCACCAGCCGCAGCGAGGGACGGGGCGGGAAGATGTAGGTGCCACGGGCGATGTACTCTTTGAGGATATCGTTCTGGACGGTGCCCTCCAGCCGGTCGAAGGGAACGCCCCGGCGACGGGCCACCGCCAGGTACATCGCCAGGATGATCGCGGCGGTGGCGTTGATGGTCATCGAGACGCTGACCCGCTCGAGCGGGATCCCCTCGAACAGACGCTCCATATCCTCGAGCGAGGAGATGGAGACCCCCACCTTGCCGACCTCGCCCAGCGCCTCGGGAGCGTCGGCGTCGTAGCCCATCTGGGTCGGCAGGTCGAAGGCCACCGAGAGGCCGGTCTGGCCCTGCTCCAGAAGATACCGGTAGCGCCGGTTGGACTCCTCAGCCGTGGCGTAGCCAGCGTACTGGCGCATCGTCCAGAGGCGCCCCCGGTACATCGTCGGCTGAACGCCCCGCGTGAAAGGGTACTCGCCGGGAAAGCCCAGGTCGCGCCGGTAGTCGAGGTCGGCCAGGTGCTCCGGGGTGTAGAGGCGCTCGACCGGCAGGCCCGAGAGGGTGCGGAACTCCGGCTGGCGCTCGGGCTGGCGCTGGAGGGCCGCCCGCAGCGTCTCCTCTTCCCAACGCCGGCGGGCGGCCGCGATCTCCGACAGGTCGTCCATGGCTGGCCCCGCGCTCGCCTCCACTGATTACCCCAATTATACCAGGGCCGGACTCAGCAAGAGGGAGCCACCACCGGCGTGTAGCGGCCGGGCCGGGGCTCGCGCAGCCGCCAGGCCAGGACCAGCGAGGGCACCGTCAACAGCAGCCCCATCCAGCCCAGCGCCAGCAGGCCCGTCCACGCGACCAGCGGCCCGACCGCCAGGGGCAGGACCACATTGGCCACGCTGGCCAGGGTGTCGTTGAGCCCCTGAACCCGCCCCCGCTCGTAGGCATTCGTCGTGTCGGCGATGATGGCCGTGGCCGCAATGCTCACGCACGACCAGCCCAGCCCCACCAGGAAGGTGCCAAGGGTGATCGGCCAGTAGTCGCCGGTCGCCGGGACCAGAAGCGCCCCGGCGGCGGAGAGGAACGCGCCCAGCAGCAGAACGCTCCGCCGCCCCCAGCGATCGGCCAGCCGACCGATGGGCAGGGAGAAGCCGAACATACCCACGACATGGATGGCCACGGAGAGCGAAAGGGCCGGCAGAGGGTGTCCGTGGTGGTCGAGGACCAGGGCGGTGAGGGCCATGACCATGGCCATCGTGCCCTGGGCGACGAAACTGGCCACGAAGGCCGCGCGTTTGGGCGGGTCGGCCAGGACCGTCCGCAGACGCAGGGCCGGCGCCGGCCCGCTCGCGACGACCGGCTGGTAGTCGGGGTAATACCGACTCAGATCGGCGGCGATCTCACGCGGATCAGGCCGGACCAGGCTCACCAGCCCCATCCCCGGCAGGATGACCAGGGGGACGAGCAGCCAGGCCAGGGCCAGAGGGGTGAGGCCGAGCGGAACGGCCAGCGTCTGGGCCAGGCTCACCAGGAGAGGCCCCCCCAGAGCGCCGACCAGGGCGCCGGTCAGCACATAGCCCAGGCCCTCGGCCCGCCGGGCGGGCGGGTACATATCGGCCGCCGCCACCCGCAGCTGCTGAGCCGCCCCCACCCCCAGACCGAACACCAGCATCCCCAGAAGCACCAGCGGAAACGAGCGCGCCAGGACCGCCAGGCCGATGAGGCAGGTCCCGACCAGCCCCAGCGCCAGCCCGAGGAGCAGGCCGGGTTTCCGACCGTAGCGGTCGGCGATCTGACCGAAAGGATAGGCGGCCAGCGTCCGGGTGAGGCCGACGATGCTGGTGCCGATGCCGGCCAGAGCGACCGAGCCCAGCAGGAACTGGACGACCAGCGCGCCCAGCGTCGGGACCATCTGCATTCCGACCCCGACCAGGGCCTGCGAGAGCGCCAGGAGCAGGGTGTTGCGCCAGATGACCGTGGGGACAGCCGCTCGCCGCCAGCCGATCACGGCCCCCCTCCCCAGGCCACGCCACTGCCGGCGGCCCGCCACCCCCACACCGTCAGCCGCCGCCCTGGACCGTCGGTCGGCAGCGCCGGGAGGCAACGGTCCGGCCGGCACCGTTCGGGCCACCGGGCGGACCATCCCCCACCTGACCGTGCGCCAGCTGGCGAGAGGAAAAAGCTGGAGCGTCGGAGACCGTCACCCCGACTGCTGGGCCTGTCCGACCACCGGCCGGGGACGGCCCTACCTCAGCACCACCAGTGTCTGACCATGCTCAACCGTCTGACCCCGCTCGACCGAGACCGTCTTCACCGTACCATCGCGGGGGGCTCGGATCTCGTTCTCCATCTTCATGGCCGCCAGGATAACCAGACCCTGGCCGGCGGTGACCGTCTGGCCGGGCGCCACCAGCACATCGATCACCACCCCCGGCATGGGGGCCTTGACCGCCAGGTCGCCGGCGGCCGTCCCCTGTTTGCGCTGGATGCTGGCCAGGCGCCGGGCCCACTCGTCCTGGACCGAGACGTGGAAGAGTTCCCCGTCGATGAGGACAGTATACACCCCTTCCTGCTCCTCGATCAGGAGTTCGTGCGACCGGTTCTCGACCAGGAGTGAGTAGAGGGCCGGCTGGACCTGGCGCAGGTCCAGCGTCAGGGTCTCCTCGCCGAGACGGGCGACGAGGTGATCGCCCTGCTCGTCGAGCTCGATCTCGAGCTCCTCACCGTTGACGCCGACGTAGTACTTCATCTCACTGCTCGGTCAGCGCGCCACGGCGGGCAGCCAGGCGCCAGTAGTTCACCGGCTCGCTCCGGTGGTTGGCGGCCGTGGCCGCCGCCCGGGCCACAGCCGCCTGGCGGGCCCGAAAACTGACCGCCGCCGCCGCCAGCGCCGCCAGTCGGGCCCGCTCGGTCAGACCACGCGGCGGCTGAAAGACCTGTCGCTCCAGAAACTGGGTGTCGATCTGGCCGCCGATGAAGCTGGTCAGGTCCATCACCCGCAGGTGGAAGGGGATGTTGGTCTTGATCCCCAGAATCTTGAACTCGCTCAGCGCCCGGCGCATCCGCAGGATGGCGTGGCCGCGGGTCTCGCCCCAGACGATGAGTTTGGCGATGAGGGGATCGTAATAGAGCGAGACCTCGAAGCCCTCGTAGACGCCCGAGTCTACCCGCACACCCGGACCGCTGGGCTCGTCGACCGTGGTGATCCGGCCGATCGACGGCAGGAAATCGTTGTAGGGATCCTCGGCGGTGATGCGGCACTCGATGGCCCAGCCGGTCAACGTGATGGCCTCCTGGCGGTAGCGCAGGCGCCGCCCGGCGGCCAGCCGCATCTGCTCGATGACCAGGTCGATGCCCGTGACCATCTCGGTGACCGGATGCTCGACCTGGAGGCGGGTGTTCATCTCCAGAAAATAGAAGTTCTTGTCGCGGTCGAGCAGGAACTCGACCGTCCCGACGTTGCTGTAGTTCACCGTCCGGGCGGCCCGGACGGCGGTCTCGCCCAGGCGCTGGCGGAGTTCAGGGTCCACCGCCGGCGAGGGCGCCTCCTCGATCAGTTTCTGGTGCCGGCGCTGGATCGAGCACTCGCGCTCGCCCAGGTGCACGATGTTGCCGTACTGATCGGCCAGGATCTGGACCTCGACGTGGCGCACCCCCTCGAGCAGTTTCTCGAGATAGAGGGTGGAGTCGCCGAAGGCGGCCAGCGCCTCGCTGGCCGCCGCCCGCATAGCCGTGGGCAGGTCCTCCGGGCGCCGGACGATGCGCATGCCCTTGCCGCCGCCGCCAGCCGCCGCCTTGAGAAGCACCGGGTAGCCGATCCGCTCGGCCACTGCCGCCGCCTCGGCCACATCGCGGACCGGACCATCGGAGCCCGGCACCACCGGCACCCCCGCCGCCTGCATCGTCCGCCGGGCGGCCAGTTTATCGCCCATGGCGGCGATGGCCTCGGGCGGGGGACCGATGAAGGTCAGGCCGGCGTCGCGACAGGCGGCGGCGAACTCGGCGTTCTCGGCCAGGAAGCCGTAGCCGGGGTGAACGGCATCGGCCCCGGCCCGACGGGCGACATCGATGATCTTACCGATGCAGAGGTAGCTCTCGCGGGCCGGCGCCGGGCCGATGCAGTAGGCCTCGTCGGCGTAGCGCACATGGAGCGCCGTGCGGTCGGCCTCGGAGTAGACCGCCACGGTGGCGATCCCCAGTTCGCTGCAGGCCCGCAGGATGCGGACGGCGATCTCGCCACGGTTGGCCACCAGCACCTTGCGGAACACGGCGCACCTCGTCGCTCAGAGCGGAATATTTCCGTGCTTCTTGGGCGGGTTGCTGTCGCGCTTGTTCTGGAGCATCTCCAGGCCGGCGATGATCTTCGGCCGCGTCTCGCGGGGCTCGATGACGTCATCGACATAGCCCCGGGCGGCGGCGACGTAGGGGTTGGCGAACTTGGCCCGGTACTCGGCGATGAGTTGCTGGCGCAGCGCCTCCGGGTCGGAAGCCGCCTCCAGGGCCCGACGGTGGATGATGTTCACCGCCCCCTCGGCCCCCATGACGGCGATCTCGGCCGTCGGCCAGGCGAAGACCAGGTCGCCACGCACCTGGCGGCTGTTCATCACACAGTAGGCTCCCCCGTAGGCCTTGCGGGTGATGACCGTGATCTTGGGCACGGTCGCCTCGCAGTAGGCGTAGAGGAGTTTGGCCCCGTGACGGATGATCCCCCCGTGCTCCTGAGCCACGCCGGGCAGGAAGCCCGGCACGTCCTCCAGGGTCACGATCGGGATGTTGAAGCAGTCGCAGAAGCGCACGAAGCGGGCGGCCTTGACCGAGGCGTTGATATCGAGCGCCCCGGCCAGGACCATCGGCTGCTGGGCCACGATCCCCACCGGCCGGCCGTTGAAGCGAGCGAAGCCGATGATAATGTTTTGCGCGAAGTGCTCCTGCACTTCGAAGAACTCGCCGTTGTCGACGATCCGCCGGATGACCTCCTTCATATCGTAGGGTTTGTTGGGGTTGTCGGGAATGATACTGTTCAGCGCCTCGTCCATCCGGTTGGGGTCGTCGGTCGGCGGCACCACCGGCGGATCTTCCAGATTGTTCTGTGGAATGTAACTCAGAAGTTTGCGGATGAGGTAGAGGCACTCCTCGTCGTTCTCGGCGGCGAAGTGGGCCACACCGCTGATGGCGTTGTGGGTCATGGCCCCACCCAGCTCCTCGAAGGTCACATCCTCATGGGTCACCGCCTTGATCACGCTCGGCCCGGTGATGAACATGTGACTGGTCTCCTTGACCATAAGGATAAAGTCCATCAGGGCCGGCGAGTAGACGGCCCCACCGGCGCAGGGCCCCATAATCGCCGCGATCTGCGGCACCACCCCCGAGGCCAGGGTGTTGCGCAGGAAGATCTGGGCGTAGCCGCCCAGGCTGACAACCCCTTCCTGAATGCGGGCCCCGCCGGAGTCGTTCAGCCCGATGATCGGCGCGCCGTTTTTGAGCGCCATATCCATAATTTTGCAGATCTTCTCCGCGTGGGCCTCGGAGAGCGAGCCACCGAACACGGTGAAGTCCTGGGCGTAGACGAAGACCAGCCGCCCATCGATCTTGCCGAAGCCGGTCACCACCCCATCACCCAGGATCTTCTGGTCGGCCAGTCCGAAATCGGTGGTCCGGTGGGTGACGAAGGCGTCGATCTCCACGAACGTCCCCGGATCGAGCAGGACGTTCAGCCGCTCGCGGGCGGTCAGTTTCCCACGGGCGTGCTGCTGGGCGACGCGTTCCGGCCCACCCCCCTGCTGCGCCTGGGCCCGCAGGGCCCGCAGGCGCTCCAGAGCACTCTGGTTGGACGAGACGGTCTCGGTCATCGGTCCTCTCGCTGTCCCTCCCCGCGCGCTCCCGCCGGGTCGGCCGGCGCGGTGTACGGGTAAAAGCCCCGGCCGCTCTTGCGGCCCAGCCAGCCGGCCGCCACCATCCGACGCAGCAGCGGGTGCGGTCGATACTTATCGTCGCCGAAGTCGCGGTGCAGCGTCTCCAGGATCGCCAGACAGACGTCCAGCCCGATGAGATCGGCGGTGCGGAGCGGCCCCAGCCGGTGGTGGAGGCCCAGCGTCATGATCGTATCGATCTCCTCGGCGCTGGCGATTCCCTCCGCCAGGATGGCGATGGCCTCGTTGATCATCGGTAAAAGCAGCCGGTTGGCCACGAAGCCGGGCCCGTCGCGCACCACCACCGGTGTCTTGCCGAGCCGCCGGGCCAGCGCCACAACCGTCTGGACCGTCTCCTCGGCCGTCCGCAACCCCCGGACGACCTCGACCAGCGGCAGCACCGGCGCCGGGTTGAAGAAGTGCATCCCGACGACCTTCTCCGGTCGCTGGGTGGCGGCGCCAAGCAGCGTGATCGAGAGGGCCGAGGTGTTCGAGGCCAGGATCACCGCCGGCGGACAGAGGCGATCCAGCCGCTGGAAAAGGGCTCGCTTCTGCTCCAGGTCCTCGGGAATGGCCTCGAGGACCAGGTCGGCCGCCGCCACCTCGTGCAGATCGAGGGTGGGCCGCAGGCGCTGCTCCAGCGCCCCGGCCGGCTGGCCGGGAGGCTGGCTGCTCAGGGCCTGGCGGACCCGGGCGAGCGCCTGGTCCAGCCGCTCCTGGGCCACGTCCACCAGAATGACCTCCAGCCCGGCCTGGACACAGACCTGGGCGATCCCGGTCCCCATCGTCCCGGCCCCAACGATCCCCACGCGCTGGACGGTCATCACCGGTCTCCCGCCACTCTGATCAACACCGCCGCCGCCCCAACGGCACGCCACCCGCTCGCCGCCCCTCACGGCGTCCAGACCGATCCCCAGGGGCTCAGGCCGCGACCCGCTCCACCGCCAGGGCGATGGCGCCACCCCCACCCAGACAGAGACTGGCCAGCCCCCGCGCCCGACCGTAGCGGTGCAGGGCGTGGACCAGCGTCACCAGGATGCGCGCGCCGCTGGCCCCGATCGGATGGCCGAGGGCGATGGCCCCGCCATGGACGTTGACCCGGGCCGGGTCGAGCCGGAGGTCTCGCAGATTGGCCACCGCCTGGGCGGCAAACGCCTCGTTGATCTCGAGGAGGTCGAAGGCCTCGAGCGGCAGGTCCAGGTGGGTGCACAACTGCCGGATCGCCTGGGGCGGCAGGGTGAAGAGGCACTCCGGCGGTCCAGCCACCCGCGCCCAGCCGGTGATCCGGGCCAGCGGACGGAGCCCCAGCGCCTCGACCCGGCGCTCGGCGGCCACCACCAGCGCGGCCGCGCCGTCGGCCAGGGCCGAGGCGTTGCCCGCCGTCACCGTCCCGTCCGGCTGGAAGGCCGGCGCCAGCCGGGCCAGCGCCGCCAGACCGGTCTCGGGCCGGGGGACCTCGTCGCGCTCGACCGGGGCGGCCTGGCCAGGGACCACGACCGGCACCCGCTCGGCGGCGAAGGCCCCCTGAGCCTCGGCGGCCACCGCCCGACGGTGGCTGGTGAGAGCGTAGGCGTCCTGCTCAGCCCGGCTGACGCCCTGGACGCGGGCGGTCTGCTCGGCCAGCGCTCCCATGGGGCAGCCGGTGAGCGCGCACCAGAGGCCATCGTGGACCAGGCTGTCGAGAACCTGGCCGTGACCCAGGCGGTACCCCTGCCGGGCCTGGGCCAGAAGATACGGCGCCTGGCTCATGCTCTCCATCCCGCCCGCCACGATCAGGGTCCCCTCGCCGGCCAGAACGGACCGGGCGGCCAGGACGACGGCCCAGAGCCCCGAGCCGCAGACATCGTTGACCGTCCAGGCCGGGACGGTGGCCGGAATCCGGGCGTGCAGAGCCGCCTGACGGGCTGGAGCCTGGCCGCTGCCGGCCTGAACCACCTGGCCCAGGATCACCTCGTCCAGCTGCGCAGGCTCGATGCCCGCGCGGTCCAGAGCCGCCCGGACCGCCACCGCCCCCAGCGCCGGGGCGCTGAGGGCGGCCAGCCCGCCCAGGAAGCGGCCGATCGGGGTGCGGACCGCGCTGAGCAGAAAGACCTCGCCGTGGGGACCGGTCGGCCGCCGAAGGCTCATCGGCACACCTCAATCGGGCCGGTCGGGCTGCGGCCCCGCCGGGAGTCCCCGACCGCCACACGCCCTCCGCCCTATTCTACCACGGCCGGCGCGCCCCATCCGCACAGCCGAACGCCAGCCAGAAGGCGGCCGGCCGCCAGGTCGGTAGACGAATCAGTCCAGCGGCGGGCGCCGGTCGGCCCAGGGCTGAAGGCGTTCGAAACAGGCGGCCGCCCGCAGAACCATGGCGTCGGCGAAGCGCCGCCCCACGATCTGCAGGCCGATGGGCAGGCCGCTCCGCGACCAGCCACAGGGGACCACGATGGCCGGCTGGCCGGTCAGGTTGAAGGGCATGGTGAAGGGCGACCAGTTGAGATGACCGGCCGGGCGCCCGGCGATGGTCGGCGGATTGTTCAGACCGACCGGGAAGGGCAGGACAGCCACGGCCGGCGTCAGCAGGAGGTCATAGCGGGCGAAGAACTGGCGAAGACGGTCCCAGACCTGGTGGCGGACAAACTCCGCTCGCATCACCGCGAAGGCGCTGAGCTGCCGGGCCTGGATCACCCGCTCGCGCAGACCAGGGTCGATGAGATCCTCCCATCCAGGCGGCCGGTCGTGCAGCATGGTGGCGATCCCGGCGTCGAAGAGCACGAACCAGTGGGGCGTGGGGTCGGGAAACCCGGGGTGGGCCTCCTCGACGAGGCAGCCCAGGTCGCCGAAACGGCGGGCGGCCAGCTCAGCCACCGCCGCCACCTCCGGCTCAACCACCGCGTAGCCCAGGTCGCGGCTCCAGGCCACCCGCAGCCCTCGCAGATCGCCCTGGAGGGCCCCGAGATAGTCCTCACCGCTCGCCGGCAACGAGAAACGATCGCGCTCGTCGGGTCCGGCCAGCACGGTCAGCGCCAGGGCGCAATCGGCCACCGTCCGGGCCAGCGGGCCGGCGTGTGAGAGGGTGCTGGCCGGGCTGGGCGGATAGGTCGGGATGCGGCCGAACGAGGGTTTGAGGCCGACCACCCCGCAGAAGGCAGCCGGGATACGGATCGAGCCGCCGCCGTCGGTGCCGATGTGCAGCGGGCCGAAGCCGGCGGCGGCCGCCGCTCCGGCGCCGCCCGAGGAGCCGCCGGGGGTGAGGTCCAGGTTCCAGGGGTTGCGCGTCGGGCCGAAGAGGAGGTTGTCGGTGACGCCCTTCCAGCCGAACTCGGGCGTATTGGTCTTGCCCAGAATAATGGCCCCGGCTGCCCGCAGGCGCTCGACCAGCGGGGCGTCCTCGGTCGGGACGTTGTCGGCGTAGAGGCGCGAGCCGCGCGTCGTGCGGATGCCACGGGTGAGGATAAGGTCCTTGATCGACACCGGCACGCCGTGGAGCGGACCGATAGGGTCGCCGCGGACCAGCGCCGCCTCGGCCGCCCGGGCCGCCTGCCGGGCCTCATCGGCCGCCAGGGTGCAGAAGGCGTTGATCTGCGGGTCCAGCCGGGCGATCCGCTCCAGCACCGCCTCGACGACCTCGACCGGCGAGACCGCCCGCCGGCGGATGGCCGCCGCCAGGTCGACGGCCGAGAGGAACGGCAGATCGGTCATAGCGTCTCCCACAGGCGGCGAACATAGTCCAGAGCGGTCCGGGCGCTCTCGAGCGGGGTGGCCCCGACCCCGGCCTCGAGGCAGAGGGGTCCGCGGTAGTCGGCCGCCTTGAGCACGGCCAGGCACTCGCGGAGGTTGTAGCGGTGGACCTGGCCGTCGCGCCCCACCCGCTCCTGCCAGCCGTCCGGGCTGTACTGGTAGACCTTAACGTGGCAGGAGAAGGCCACCGGCGCCATCACCTGCATGCCCTCCCGCCAGGTCTCGCCGGGAAAGTTGCCCGTATCGGGACAGGTCCGGAACCAGGGCGAGTCGACCGCCTGGAGGAAGCGGGCGATATTCTGGGGATCGGCCGAGGCCCCACCGTGGTTTTCGATGAGGAGATAGACGCCGGCGCGCGCGGCCTCGGCGGCCAGCTCCCGATAGCCGCTGACGATGCGCTCCAGAGCGGCCGCATCGTCGCCGGGCCCGCTGTTGACCCGGATGGCCTCGGCCCCGATGGCCCGGGCGACGTAGAACCACTGCTTGAGGGCCTCGAGGTCGGTGCGGCGGACGGCCTCGTCCGGGTGGGCGATATTGCCCATATCCACGGCGATGTTGCGCACCCGGACCCCCGCCTCCTGAATGGCCTGACGCAGCTGGTTGAGGTAGTCCGCCCGCTGGCTGGGGAAGAAGGTCGAGACCAGTTCGATGGTGCGCACCCCCAGGTCGCGGGCGACGGCCGGGAGGTCGAGCTGGGTCATGGTCCGCTCGTGCAGGATCGGCCGGTGGAAGAGCCAGCCGGCGAGACCAAGTTCCATCGCCCCTCCTCGCCTCAGGTCAGGTTCACCACGGCGCCGCTCGCCGCCGAGCGGTAGGCCGCCTCGATGACCCGCACCACCTCCAGCGCCTCGCGCCCCGGCGTGTAGGGCTGGCGGCCGGCCAGCACCCCGCGCACAAACTGGATGGTCACGTCGCCGAAGTCGCTGTGGTCGCGGTCGGGCACCTCCAGGAGCCGCTCCTCGACCGGCTGGCGGTCGGGGCCCACCGTGATCTTCGTCAGCGGATCGAACCGGAGACCCGCCGTGGTCCCCAGGACGATGGTCGTGTTCACCCCGGCGATATTGGCCGCCCAGGCGATCTCGACCAGCCCGGAGGCGCCGTTCTCACAGGTGAACATCAGCACGGCGTGGTCCTCGACCGTCTGGACCAGGGGCGGCGGCGGTGGCGCCCCGATCCCCTGAAAGGTCGTGCAGAGGACCTGGGTCACCCGGGGATTCCCCAGCAACCAGAGCAGGAGGTCGATCCGGTAGACGCCGATGTCCATCAGCGCCCCACCGCCGGCGATCGTCCTGTCGATGAACCAGGGGGCGTCCGGGAAGATATCGATGCCCGGCCGGCCCCGGGGGCGGAAGACGCTGGAGCGGGCGTGGTAGACCCGGCCCAGGGCGCCCTCCTGGATGAGACGATGAGCCGTGCGCGGGCCGATCCCCACCCGGTCGCGGGCCGAACAGACAGCCAGGAAGCGCCGGTTCGCCTCGGCCGCCTGGACCATGCGCTCCGCCTCGGCGGTGTTGAGGGCGAAGGGCTTCTCACAGAGGACGTGCTTGCCGGCCTCCAGGGCCATAATGGTTGGCTCGGCGTGGGCGGCCGGCGGGGTGCAGACGATGACCGCCTCGACCTCCCGCCGTTCGAGCAGGTCTTCCAGACTGCGCGCGACGTAGGGGATCTCGAAATCCTCTGCGACCTGGCGGGCCCGTTCGGGGATGATATCGTAGACGGCGACCGCGCGTCCCTCGGTGCTCTGGGCCAGCGAGCGCAGATGGCTGCGGGCGATGCGACCGGTGCCGATGATGCCGAGACCTAGGGGGGCCACGGCCCACTCCTCCTCCGCTATATGGTCACCACCGGCAACGGGGCGGGGGTCTCCCGCCCGGCCGGGGCGGGCTTATGGTAGGCCCTCCTGCCCGCGCTGTCAAGACATCTCCCGCGCCGGCGCTCCCCACCGGTGGCCGGCTGGCCCGCGCTGTGCTAATATTTCTACTGGTCCGAGTGCAGCCCGTTCCACCCGTCCAGAGCCCCAGGGCTCTGCTCCCACCTCTCCGTGACCTGGGGCCTCCGTTGGCGCTAGACGAACCTGGGCGCGAGCGCACCCGAGTCGCTGCAAGACACATGGTCTCTGGAGCCGGCGGTTCGCATGGTCATCGATGAGACCTTTCGTCCCCGCCTGCGCCCTGTCGAGCCGCACTGGATCGTCCAGGACGGCCAGCCGGTGCTGGTCCTGCGCGACCGACTGGGGATCAGCGAGAAGATCGTGGCCGTCCCCGGCCCCCTGGCCACGCTGCTGGCCCTCTGTGACGGCCGACGGACGGTGAACGAACTGCGCCTGGCCTTTGAACTGCGGACCGGCATCCCGCTCTCGCCGACCCGCCTGCGGCAGATCCTCGCCCAGCTGGACGAGGCACTGCTGCTGGACAGCCCCCGCTTTGCCGCGGCCTGCGCGGCGGCGCTGGCGGAGTACCGGGCCGCGCCCCACCGCCCCCCGGCCCTGGCCGGGACGGTCTACCCAGCCGAGCCCACCACGGCGGCCGCGGCGCTCGCGGCCTACGCCACCCAGCCGCAGGCGGGTGCCCTGCCGGTGGACCCGGCGGTGCCGCAGTGGACCGGCGAGGCGCTGCCGGGTCAGCTCTGCGGGATCATCAGCCCGCACATCGACTACCAGCGCGGGGGGCCGCTCTACGCCCGGCTCTGGCAGGCGGCCGCCCCCGCCCTGGCCGAGGCCGAGGTGGCGGTGGTCTTTGGCACCGACCACTGCGGCGGCCCCGGCCAGGTGACCCTGACCCGCCAGTCCTACGCCACGCCGTGGGGCGTGCTGCCGACCGACCGCGAGATCGTCGAGACGCTGGCCACGGTCCTGGGCGAGGAGGCCTTCGCCGAGGAACTGCACCACCGCAAAGAACACTCGGTCGAACTGGCGGTGGTCTGGCTGCATTATGCCCGGCAGGGGCGTCCTCTCCCTCTGGTGCCGATCCTCTGCGGCTCGTTCCACCCCTACACCGAGGGAGAGGCCGAGGCCGCCGCCGAGCCGCGCTTCGCCCGCCTGATCGAGACGCTGACCCGGTGTCTGGCCGGCCGGCGGGCGGTGGTGGTGGCCGCAGCCGACCTGGCCCATGTCGGGCCCGCCTTCGGCGACCCCCATCCCCTGACGCTGGCCGAGCGGCGAGCGCTGCGGCAGGCGGATATGGCCCTGCTCGGGGCCATCGGCGCCGGCGACCCCGAGGCCTTCCTGGGGATGATCCGGGCCGGGCGGGACCGCTACCGCATCTGCGGCCTCCCCCCCATCTACCTGGCACTGCGTCTGCTGGCGGGGCGGGCTCGCGGGCTGGTCACCGGCTACGCCCACTGCCCGGCCGACGCGCAGAACGGGTCGGTCGTCTCGATCGCGGGGGTGCTGCTGGTGGCCTGAGCCGGGCCGTGGCGCCGTGGCTGCGCGTGGATGTATTTATTATCTTCACATCTAAGGAGTCATTGATGTCACGAAGCAACCGCACAACGGACCCTGAGGTGGTGCTCAGCGAACTGCGCCTCTCACCCGACGAACGACTCAACGTCGCCTACGACCCGTTCTACACCGCCAGCGAAGAAGTGCGCACCCGCTGGCTGGAGGACCTCGTCCGCCGCACCGAGGGCGGCCAGCGGGCCCGCTGCCCGCGCTGCGACCAGGCGGCGGTCAAGTTCTTCCTCCTGCGGACCGGCGTCGGCGTCTTCGCCATCGGCCAGTGCGAGAACTGCGGAGCCTGGACGCTCCTCTAGCGCCATGCGCCCGCCAGCGCGTCCACGGGTGCTCCTGGTCAGCCGGGCCTGGCAGCCACGGGCCCTGCTCCGGGCCGAGCTGGAGGAGGCCGGCTACGAAGTGACCGCCCTCGACGACCTCACCGCCGGGCTGCGCGCGCTCCTGACTGGCCGGCCCTACGACCTGGCCCTCATCGACACCCAGGGCCAGCCTCTGCCACGGCCGCTGCAGGAAGAACTGGTCGCGCTGGCCCGCGAGATGCCCATTATCATCCTCACCGGCCCCTTCGATGTAGGCGACCTCCACCCGGACCTGCGCCAGCGGGCGCTCCTGCGCCCGCTCTTCATCCGCGACGTCCTGGCCCGCGTTCGCGAGCTGCTGCCCGCCCGCCAGCCGCCCACCTAGGAGCGGTCAGGCCGGCGCGACCGGCGTCGGCCCGGCGATGGCCAGGGCGCAGGCCTCCGGGTCCAGATACCGCTGGGCGGCTGTCTGGACCTGCTCGGGGGTGATCCCGCTGATGATCTCGGGGTAGCGGTCCAGGTAGTCCAGGCCCAGGTTGTAGATCTCGATCATCAGGAGCGTCCGGGCCACGCCCTCGTTGGTCTCCAGCGCCAGCGGCAGGACCCCGGTCAGGTAGCTCTTGCCGTCGTCGAGTTCCTCGGGACTCACCGGCTGCTCGCGGATCTGCCGGACCTCGTCGCGGATGGCCTCCAGGGCCCGCAGGACGTTCCGGGGATTCACCCCGGCCCGGGCGACCCAGGGGCCGGGGCCCAGGCCCGCCTCCAGTTCGCTGTAGACGTAGTAGGCCAGACCCAGCCGGTCGCGGACGTTGCGGCCCAGCCGACCCATCAGCCCCAGCCGTCCCAGGATCAGGTTGGCCATCTCCAGGGCGTAGTAGTCGGGGTCGGTCCGGCGCAGGGCTGGCCGCCCCAGGGCGATGTCGGTCTGGCTGGTGCCGGGGACCACCACCTCGCGGCGGAGGCCGGTGGTCAGAGGCGGGGGATCGGGGATCGCGAAAGGCGGTGGCGGTCCCTCGCCCCGCCAGTCGCCGAAGAGACGGGCCACCTGGTCGACCACCGCCTCGAACCGAATGTCGCCCGCTACGGCGATAACCATCCCCTCGGGGCGATAGTACCGCTGGTGGAAGGCGACCAGGTCCGGCCGGTCGAGGCGGGCCAGCGTCTCCGGGTAGCCGACCAGCCGCCGGTGGTAGGGATGCCCAGGCGGATAGGCCAGCTCGTGGAAGTGGCGCTCGGCCACCGCCCGCGTGTCGTTGTCCAGCTCCCGCAGGAGCGTTAGAACCTCGCCGCGCACCTTCTCCAGTTCGGCGTGCGGGAAGATCGGCCGCCGCAGAACGTCGGCCAGCAGCTCCAGCCCCCAGGGCAGGTCCTCGGCCAGGGCCCGCAGGTGGACCTCGGCCCCGTGCCGGCTGGCGTCGGTCCGCAGCGAGAGGCCACGGGCGTCGGTCTCTTCGTTGAGGGCCTCGAACGTCCAGCGCTCGGTCCCGCGCGTCAGCATCAGGGCCGTCAGCCGGGCCAGCCCGGCCTGGTCATCCCGGTCGTAGAGACCGCCGGCCCGCAGGCTGGCCTTGAGGACCACCGACGGATTGGTCGGGTTCTCGTGGCCCAGGACCACGATGCCGTTGGGCAGCGTCGCCCGGCGGATCTGGAGACGGGTCCGGGCCGGGGTGTAGAAGAAGGGGCCGGCCGGCCGGCCCGCGACCGATGGCGTCGCCGGCGACGCGGCCGGCCCGGTGGTGGTCTCCTCGGGAATAAACCAGCCGACCGTCCGGTTCTTCTCGGTGAGATAGGCGGCCGCCACCCGCTGGACGTCGGCCGGCTGGACCGCCTCCAGCCGGGCCAGAAACTCCTCGAACAGTCGCCAGGTGGCCACCATCTCCAGGCTGCCCAGCCAGTAGGCCTGATTGGTCACCCCTTCGGCGGCGTAGGTGAACTGGGCCCGCAGCTGCTTCTTGGCCCGCTCCAGCTCCTCGGGGGCCACCCCGTACTCCACGATCCGGGCGATCTCCTGAAAGACCACCTTCTCGACCTCGGCCAGGTCCACGCCGGGCCGGAGGGTGGCCGAGATCTCAAAGAGGTAGGGGTCCCTGGTCAGGCTGAACGAGGAGCCGGCCGCGCTGCAGAGACCGCTGTAGACCAGGGCACGGTAGAGGCGTGAACTGCGCCCCATCGGCGCCCGGCCGCCGAAGAGGCCCATCGATTTGGCGCCGGAGAGAATCACATCGAGCACGGCCAGGGGAAAGGCATCCGGATGGGCGGCTGCGGGCGCGTGGTAGACGACCTGGAAGTAGCGGGTCGGCCCGGGCCGGCGGACCAGGACCCGCCGCTCCCCTTCCTGCGGGGGCTCGACCGCCCGCACCGGCGGCGGCTCCGGCCCCGCCGGGATGGGGCCGAAGAGCGCCTGGATGCGCTTCAGAAGGTCGGCGGTGGCGAAGTCCCCGACCACCACCAGGACGGCGTTGTTGGGGATGTAGTAGCGACGGTAGTGCTGATAGAGGTCGTCGCGGGTGATGCTCAGAAGATCGCTCTTCCAGCCGATGACCCCGTGCCCGTACGGATGGACCTTGAAGGCGGTGGCCTCGACCTCCTCGTTCAGATGGAAGGTCGGATGGTTCTCCGCCCCCTCACGCTCGGAGAGGATGACCGTGCGTTCGCTCTCGACCTCGGTCGGGTCGAAGAGGGCGTTGACCATGCGGTCGGCCTCGATGCGCAGGGCCAGGTCCAGCCGGTCGGCCGGGAGGGTCTCGAAGTAGGTGGTGAAATCGATCCAGGTGAAGCCGTTGAGGATGCCCCCATTGCGCGAGACCTGGCGGAAGATCTCCCCTTTCGGGAAGGTGGGGGTCCCCTTGAAGAGCATGTGCTCAACCCAGTGGGAGATGCCGGTGTAGCCGGGCACCTCGTTGCGGCCGCCCACCCGGTACCAGGCCCAGACCGTCGCCACCGGGGCGGTGTGGACCTCCCGGGTCAGGACGAGCAGGCCGTTGTCAAGGCGCGTCTCCTGGGCGCTCGCGGTCACAGTCTCCTCCTCACGGCGGCCGTGCGCCGCCGTCTCCTGCCTGTCATTATAACCGGAGCCCGGCGGGCCTGTCCTGACAGCCGATAGACCGTGGTCTCTCCCGGCTGGCGGTTGCGTGGGCGCCCCCGGGCCCGTATAATAGCCGCCGTCATCAGCCTCGCAGGAGGCCGGCCGATGAGCGAGACGGTCTGGACCCGGCGGGCCCGCTACGCCGCGCTGCTTCTCCTGGCCGGGGGGACGCTCCTTCTGGAACTCGGGCTGACCCGTATCCTCTCGGTCGCCCTCTGGTACCACTTCGCCTTCCTGGTGGTGGCCACCGCCCTGCTGGGCCTAGCCGCCGGCGGGGTCATCGTCGGCCTCTGGCCCGACCGCTTCCCTCCAGCCCGCCTGCCCCTCCTGACCGGTCTGGGCGCTCTGAGCACCGTCCTGGCCATCGTCGTCTTCCTCCGTCTGGGGCACCTCTGGGATAGGCTCATCCCCGGCCTGACCGCCCAGACGCGCGATGCGCTGACGGTGGCGGCCGCCCCCCTCGTCTTTCTCGTCCCCTTCGTCTGCGTCGGGCTGGGAGTCTCGGCTCTGCTGACCCAGCGGCCGACCGACGCCAGCCGCCTCTACGCCAGCGACCTGCTGGGGGCTGGCCTGGCCTGTCTGGCCTTCGTGCCGCTGATGGAGAGCCTGGGGGGCCCCCGTCTGGTGCTGGCCACCGGCGTCGTCCTGGCCCTGGCCGGCGTGATCCTGGCGGCCGGCTACGGTCTCTGGCGCCGGTTGCTGTGGCTGGGAGGACTGACCCTGGTGCTGGGGGGACTGGCGCTCGCGATGCCGGCCGGGCTGGTGGCTCTGCGCTACGTCAAGGGCCACGCCGAGGCCGGCCGGCCGCTCTACGAGCGCTGGAACGCCTTCTCGCGCATCGCCGTCTTCCCCAGCGAACTGCCCGACCGGCTGGTCCTGACTATCGACGCCAACGCCAGCACCGATATCTTCCGGGCCGGAGCCTTCGACCGATCCTTCTGGCAGACCGATATTCGGGGTCTGCCCTACCTCCTGCGGCCCGGCGGGCACGCCCTCATCATCGGCCCGGGCGGGGGCGGTGATATCACCGCCGCCCTGGCCCTGGGCCAGCGCCAGGTGACGGCGGTCGAACTGAACCCCCTCATCGTCGAGGCGGCCAACACCGTCTTCGGTCAGTTCAGCGGCCGCCCCTACCAGCAGCCCGGTGTGGTGACCGTGGTCGACGACGGCCGCAGCTTCATCGCCCGCAGCACCGGCCGCTACGACACCATCGTGCTGACCTTCGTGGACACCTGGGCGGCCACCGCCGCAGGCGCCTTCGCCCTGGCCGAGAACAACCTCTACACCCGCGAGGCCTTCCGCCTCTACCTGGAGCGGCTGACCGACGATGGGGTCTTTGTGGCCTCGCGCTGGTTTATGGCCGACCACCCGCAGGAGATGATCCGGCTGACCGTCCTGGCCCGCACCGCCCTCGAGGACCTGGGGCTGGAGCCGGCCTCACGGGTGGCTGTCCTGCGCCGGGGCGACTTCGGCCTGCTCTACGTCAAGCGCGAGCCGTTCACCCGTCAGGAGATCGACCTGCTGCGGACCAGCGGCGCCGAGCCGTACTACCTGCCCGGCCTTCTGGCCCGTCCGCCCTTCCCGCTCCTCCTGCGGGCGCCCTCGCTGCGCTCCTTCCTGGCCAACTACCCCTATGATGTCAGCCCGCCCAGCGACGACCGACCGTTCTTCTTTCAGATGACCCGCCTGCAGAGCCTCCAGGCGGGCCTGCTGCGCTGGCGCGAGGGACCGACGGTGGACACCCTGGCCCCGGTGGTGGTGCTGCTGGCGGCGCTGGGAGGCCTGCTGGTGGCCCTGACCCTGGGCCTGGGGCTGCCGCTCATGGTCGCCTCCCGGCGCCTCGCCTTCCGCCCCCGCGCCGATCTGCCGCTCCTCGGCTACTTCGCCGCCCTGGGACTGGGCTTTATGCTCATCGAGATCGTCATCCTGCAGCGGTTCACGCTGCTCCTGGGCCAGCCGACCTACTCGCTGGTGGTCACCCTCTTCACCCTGCTCCTCAGTGCGGCTCTGGGCAGCCTGCTGACCCGGCGGGTCTCCCTCGACCATCTGGGGCCGGCGCTCCTCGGCCGGCTGGGCCTGCTGCTGGTCTGGCTGGTCGGAGCGATGGCCGGGCTGCTCCCTCTCCTGCACCTGGCCGTGGCCCGCAGCCTGCCCGAGCGCTGGCTCATCGCCGTGCTCCTGCTGGCTCCAGCGGGGGTGGTGATGGGGGGATTCCTGCCGCTGGGGCTGCGGGCGCTGGGGATCTACCGGCCGGCGCTGGTCCCCTGGGCCTGGGGGGTGAACGGGGCCACCTCGGTTCTCGGATCGGTTCTGGCGCTGACGCTGGGGATCTTCCTCGGCTTCACCGCCGTCCTGGCCCTGGCGGCTCTGGTCTACGCAGCCGCGCCCTTCCTGCTGCAGGCCGGCCTGCGGGCCCTGGTGCCCACCCCCGCCGACTGGCCGGCGACCATCGGGGCCGCGCACCGGTCGGCGGACATCAAACGGTGATGGCTGGCTCGCCCAGTCGGGCGGCCAGACGGTCAGCCTCGACCGGGTCGATCGGCACCTCGAGCAGCACCGGCTCGTCGGTGGCCAGCGCCTGGGTGAGCGCCGGATAGAGATCGGCGGCGCTGGTGAGACGCCGGCCGATCCAGCCGAAGGCCTCGGCCAGCCGGGGCAGATCGGGGTTGCTGAAGAGGGTGCCGGATGTTCGCCCGAAGCGGCGCTGCTGCTGTCGGGCCACCGCCCCGTAGCGACCATCACTCCAGACCACGACCACCAGCGGCAGATTCAGGCGGCGGGCGGTCTCCATCTCCTGCACGGTCATCAGGAAGCCGCCGTCGCCACAGACCGCCACCACCCGGTTGGTGGGACGGACGAGTTTGGCGGCGATCGCCCCGGGCAGGGCGATCCCCATCGCCGCCAGGGCGTGGGAGAAGAGAACGGTGTTGGGCGCCCGGGCCGGGTAGAGGCGGGCCAGCCAGAGTTTGTGCAGCCCGACGTCGCAGAGGATAACATCCTCGGGCTCCAGAGCGCGGGCCAGGTCGGCAATGACGCGCTGGGGCTTGAGGGGGAAACTGTCGTCGGCGGCGGAGGCCTGGAGTTCGCCGACGATGAGGTCGCGCAGACGGGCGTCGAGCGGGGGGCCGGAACGGGCCGGGACGGCTGCGGCCAGGGCGCTCAGAGCGTCGCGCAGGTCGCCGATGACCTCGACGGCGGGGATATAGTGCCGGTCCACCTCGGCCGGCAGCGCATCAACATGGATGATGACCTTGTCGCTGCGCGGATTCCAGTGATGGGGCCCGTATTCGACCGGGTCGTAGCCGGCGGTCAGCACGACGTCGGCCGCCTCGAAGCCGGCCAGCCGGTGGTCCCGCTCCTGTAACCCCACCGTCATCAGCGAGAGGGGATCCTCGTCGCTCAGGGCTCCCTTGGCCATCAGGGTATGGGCCACCGGCGCCTGGAGCGTGCTGGCCAGGAGGCGAAGCTCGCCACTGGCGTTGGCCCGCAGGACCCCGCTGCCAGCCAGGATGAGCGGGTGACGGGCCCGGGCCAGAATCTCGGCGGCCGCCAGCACGCTCTCGGGATCAGGCGGGGGGTACTCCAGGGGCCGGACCGGCAGCGGGGCGCCCTGCGCCGGAGCGGCGGCCACATCCTCGGGGATCTCCAGATGGGTGGGACCAGGCCGCTCGGCCTGGGCGATCTTGAAGGCCCGACGGATCAGCTCCGGGACCAGCGCCGGCGTCTCGACCCGGGCGGTCCACTTGGTCACCGGCCGAAAGAGGGCCACCGCGTCAAGGGAAGGGTGCGCCTCCTGATGCGCCCGCTCCAGGCCGCTCTGACCGGTCAGGGCGACCAGCGGCGCCCGGTCGAGGTAGGCGTCAGCCAGCCCGGTGACCAGGTTGGTGGCGCCCGCCCCGGGGGCCACCAGGCAGACGCCGGGCATCCCGGTCAGGCGGCCGTAGACATCGGCCATAAAGACCGCCCCCTGCTCGTGTCGGGTCAGGATAAAGCGCAGGGAACTGCGAGCCAGGGCGTCAAGAAGATCGGCGGTCTCCTCGCCCGGCAGCCCGAAGACAATTTCAACGCACTCGCTCTCCAGACAGCGGACCAGCAGGTCAGCCGTGCGCATTGCCCCCTCCCCCTAACCTCTCCTGCAATTCCCGGACCGTCCGCCTGGCGCGAGGACCCGCCGGGGTCCTCGCAGAAATCACCGGCGGCCGGACCCGTCCGGGCGCGGACAGCCGGTGATACACGGGAGAAAAAAATAAAAAGTCCGCGCCCAACCATCGCGGGGTATACTGGAAGAGCGGAACATGACCGTGGAGGAGACGTGTCAGGGGGAGGCCAGCTATGGGCACGCTCGGAGTGCTGGTGAGCGGAGGGGCGCCGGCGGTCGGCAGCGGTGAGGGAGCGCTTCTGGGGCTGGTACTGCTGCTGGTCGTGGCCGCGCTCATCTACTGGAAGCTGAGCTAGGGCCGGCGCTCGGCCGTCCCGGCTGGATCGAAGACGGTGATCACGGGCCGGCTGGCGTCGAGAGCGAACTCCAGGCAGGTCACCGAGGCCAGCGGTGGGTAGAAGGGGCCACGCAGGCTGGCCAGGATCAGCGGACGGCCGGCGTAGCCGGCGGTGAGGATGGCGATCGGATCGGCGTGGCTTACCGCCACCACGGTGCCCCCGGGGTGGCGACGGCGGACCCGGCGCACGAAGCGGTCCAGGCGGGCGAAGACGGCGGCGATGGTCTCATCATCCGGGTGATAGGGCGGGTCGTAGAGGTTGAGCGGCTCGGGGATGGCGCTGGCCGGGGCGCCCTGCCAGCCGGTGCGCACCTCATCGAGGAGAGAGGAGACCCGCAGCGGCCGCTGCGGATGATAGGCCTGGATGATCCGGGCAGTCTGCCGGGCCCGCAGGCGCGGGCTGGTGTAAAGAGCGGTCACGGGAAAGGCGGCCAGAAACCGGGCCGTGGCCTGAGCCTGGGCCTGGCCTTGGGCGCTGAGCGGGAAGCGCGGCAGACGGCCGTAGAAGAGCTGCTGGGGATTATGGACCGCCCCGTGGCGGACGAGGAGGAGACGCAAACCCGGCAGGTCAGGGTCGGCTGAGCGAACCGACCGGGGTGTGATGTACGCCATAGTCAGCCTGGTGACAATAGCATATTTCTCTGGCCATGGGTGATAGGCCAAAAGGGTGAGAGCACCACCAGTCCAGGGGACTCCAGTGTCGTGGAGCATGGGACGGCGGTCCCCCGTCCAGGGCGCGGGGAAGAGAATGGAGAAAAACGGGAACGAACCGATCCGTGTCCTGATCGTCGAAGACAACGACTTCGTCCGCAGCGGACTGCGGACGATCATCGAAGCGGCCCCGGACATGGTCGTGGTCGGCGAGGCGATCAACGGCCGGCAGGCGGTCGAACTGGCTGAGCAGCTGCTGCCCGATATCATTGTTATGGACCTCAACCTGCCGGGAATGGACGGTCTGACGGCCACCCGCCTTATCAGCCAGAACGCGCCCAGTTGCCAGGTGCTGGTCCTGACCTACTCCGACGATCCCCAGGACCTTCTGCAGGCCGTCCTGGCCGGAGCGAAAGGGTACCTCGTTCATTCTCAGACACGCCCGGCCGATCTCCTCCAGGCCATCCGCACGGTCCACGGCGGCGGGGCGATCATCACCCCGGCCATCGCCCCCGCTCTTCTGGAGTTCATTCGCCGGCCCCTGCCACCGGGCATCCGCGGGCTGCCCGGTCTCCCCCAACTCACCCCCCGTGAGTTCCAGATCCTGGAGCTGATCCAGGCCGGGCTCTCCAATCGCGAGATCGCCCAGCGCCTGGGCATCGAAGAGAAAACGGTCAAAAACCATATCAACAACATCTACTCGAAACTGAATCTGCGCAGCCGCTACGAGGCTATCCTCTACCGTCCCGAGTCCGGGACGCGCCTGTAGTCGTCTTCCCGGTCGCGGAGAAACGATGGCGGCCGGCGTGTCGATACCCTCCTTCCGAATCGCGTCCGCCCCGGAGACCATGGTTCTTTTCGGGAGTCCCGATTCAGTTTCCCCGGCGCTTGCCCTCGGCCAGTCAGTCGGTTACAATGGCGCCGCCCTGACCCTTACTCCCAGGGGAGGAACTATGGCCCGCTACCGTGTCGGGATCATCGCCTGCGGCACTATCGCCCGTGCCCACGCCCGGGGCTGGCGCAGCCACCCTCAGACCGACCTCGTCGCCATCGCCGACAGCAATGAAGAGGCCCTCAAAGAGTTCGGCGAGGCCTGGGGCATCCCCCCGAGCACCGCTACACCGACTACCGCCAGATGCTCGACCGCGAGAAACTCGATATCGTCAGCATCTGCTCCTGGCACGGCCAGCACGCCGAAATGACCATCGCCGCCGCCGCCCGCAAGCCCCTGGCCATCCTCTGCGAAAAACCGATGGCCACGTCGCTGGGCGAGGCCGACCAGATGCTCATCGCCTGCCGGCGCAACGGCGTCAAACTGGCCATCGGCCATATGCGCCGCTTCTACAGCGGCTGGGAACAGGCCCGCGAGCTGGTTCAGAGCGGCGCCATCGGCACGCCCCGCCGGATCACGACGGTCATTAAGCAGGGGCTCCTCAACTGGGGCACCCATACGGTCGACGGCATCCGCTTCGTCCTGGGCGACCCGGCGGCCGAGTGGGTGATGGGCGCGGTCGAGCGCCAGACCGACCGCTATGAGCGGGCTCTGCGGATCGAGGACGCCTGTCTGGGGCTGGTCCAGTTCGCCGGCGGCGCCCGGGCCCTCATCGAGGCCGACCTCACGCCCGAGGGCTCGATCAATTTCTTCATCGTCGGCACCGAGGGGATGCTCGACGTCGAGGAGAACCGGGTGCGGCTGTTCAACCGCGAAACCCAGGGCTGGCGAACGCTCGACAATCCCCAGAACGATCCCTTCGTGGATCAGGCCCGCGGCCTGGTGGACTGGATCGAGGAGCGGGTCACCGACTACCGGGGTGACGGCGAGAAGGCGCGGGCCACCCTGGAGATTCTCCTGGCGATCTACGAGTCGGTGCGCCTGCACGCGGTGGTGCGCCTGCCGCTGAAGACGCTGGTCAACCCGCTCGACCTGCTGGTCGAATCGGGCCACCTGCCCGTGGTCTACCCTGGGAAATACGATATCCGCTCGTTCCTGGTCCGGGGCGAGGGGATGTCCTGGCTGTAGAGGAGGAGAGCATGCCGACACCGGTGCGCATCGGCCTCATCGGCTGCGGCAAGAACATGGCCACCCACGTGAACCGGCTCCTGCCCAACCCGGAGGTCCAGATCGTTGGGCTGGCCGACCCCAACCCGGAGAGCATCGCCAGCCTGCGCGAGCGCTTCCCCGCCCTGCAGACCGTCCCCGACTTCGCCGATTACCGGGAGATGCTGCGGACGGTCCAGCCTGAGGCGGTCGAGATCAGCACGCCCCACGCTCTCCACTACGAGCAGATCATGACCGCCCTCGAGCACGGCTGTCACGTCCTGGTCGAAAAGCCGATGGTCCTGCGGGCGGTCGAGGCGCGGGAGGTCATCCGCCTGAGCGAAGCGGTCGGACGGATCGTTCTGGTCTCCTACCAGCGTCACTACTGGCCGGTCTTCCGCTACATCCGTCAGGCCATCGCCCAGGGGACCATCGGCCAGATCCGCTTTATTCAGGCGCTGCAGAACCAGAACTGGTATCGCCGGCAACGGGCTACCCGGCGCTGGCGGACCATCCCCGAACTCTCCGGGGGCGGACAACTCATCGATTCGGGCAGCCATCTTCTGGACATTCTGCTGTACGTCACCGACCTGGCGGTCGAGACCGTTTACTGCCTCCAGGAGCGCTTCGATCTGCCGGTGGACGTGAACTCGGCGCTGACACTGCGCTTCACCAACGGCGCCCTGGGCTCGGTGGCGGTGGTCGGCGACGCGCCGGGGATCGGCGCCCAGGTCTGGGAGGACATCACCTTCTACGGCAGTGAGGGGGCGATCTACTACCGGATGATGGGCGGCGTCCTGGATCGGGCCCCGCTCCTCGAGGTGCGCCAGCATGAGGGCGACCGGGTGGTGCCGGTGGGAGACCTCCCCCCAGCCTCGGACCCGGACACCAACTTCATCGAGGCCATTCGGGGACGGGCGCCGGTCGAGTCGCCGGCCATCTGCGGCCTGCGGGTCGCCGAGGTGACCGAGGCGGCCTACCGCTCGGCCGCTCTGGGCCAGCCGGTCCAGGTGGCCGAGATCGCGGGCGAAGCGGCCCGTCCAGCCTGAGTGCGAGGAGAGCGATGCGTTTCGGAGTCTCTGGCGAGATCCTGCCCCGCAATATGAACGATTTCACCCCGGACCACGCCGCCCGGGTCCGGGCGCTGGGCTTCACCGGCCTCTTCACTCGCTTCGGAGCCAACGATCCCTTCACCACCACCCGGGCCGAATGCCAGCGGGTGCGGGCCATCCTGGCCGACTACGGGCTGGACATGGTCCAGTGCACCGGCTACTGGCAGCCCCTCATCCACCCCGACGAGAGCGTTCGCCGGCAGGCGGTGCGAACGCTCCAGGCGGCCCTGCGGGTGGCCGGCTGGCTGGGCAGCTACGCCATCGACACCGGCCCGGGTAGCCTGAGCCCCCGTGGACCCTGGTTCCCCCACCCGGACAACCACAGCCCGCGCTGTCTGGAGCAGCTCATCAAGAGTCTGCGCGAGGCGGTGCCGGCAGCCGAGGAGGCCGGGGTTATCATCGCCCTGGAGGGGCACCAGCTGGTCTGTCTGCGCTCGGCCGAGGTGATGCGCGAGGTCATCGACGCCGTCGGCTCGCCGTGGGTGCGCTGCGACTTCGACCCGGTCAACTGGATCACGCTGGACACAGTCTTTCGGACCGGTCCGGCCATCGAGGCCATGGTCGACACCCTGGGCGACCGGATCGTCAGCGCCCACGCCAAGGATATCGTCATCGAGGACCGGCTGGTGCTGCACCTGGACCAGCGCCCGGCCGGGCAGGGACTGCTCGACTATCAGACCTTTTTCCGCCGACTGGAGGCGCTCAACCCGTCGATCTATGTCATCGTCGAGGGAGCCAGTGTGGACGAACTGCCCCAGGTCAAGCGCTTCCTCGACGAGACGGCCGCGGCCCTCGGAATTCGGGTGTTTTAGAGTAAACCCTGTTTCAGCAGCATTAACCGGTGTCAGAGGGAGCGGAGCCGCGCTGGCGCAGCTCGCGCAGGCTCCGCTCGAAGTCCTCGATACTTTCGCGGAGCTGCTGCATATGCTGGGCGACGGTGGTCTGAGCGGCCTCCTGGACGCTGTAGAGGTCCCAACAGACGGCCAGCGCGGTGCGCAGCGTGCTGATGACCTGGCGCAGGGCCTGCTCTTCGCCGGCGACGGCGTCAATCAGGCGCCCGGCGACCTCGTGCAGGCGGAAGGCCAGGGCGGCCGGTTGGGGGGCATCGGGGGCGCCGGCCAGGGCCCGCTCGATCTCCCGGGCCAGAACGGCCAGTTCAGCCCGCAGGTCGGCGTCGACCACGCTCCAATCGGCGTCGGGCAGACTGTAGAAAGCGGCCTCATTCGCGCGCCGCTCGTTCATCGAACGCCTCCTTCAGGTTACGCCGACCGGACGCGGGTTAGACCCATGAGAGCACGCCCGGCCGCCTTTGTCAAGATGTCATCAACCCTGCCGGTGGGCCGTGGACGGGCTGGCCCGGTCGGCTGGCCGGGTGCCCGTGGTGGAGGCTCCCATGGAGAACCCCGCTGACCTCTTCGTCTACGGGACCCTGACCGATCCGGCCCTGGTCCGGCAGCTGCTGGGCCGGATGGTCCCCCGCCGGCCGGCTCGATTGCCCGGCTGGCGCCGGGCGGCAAGCCCGCACCATCCGTACCCGACGGCGGTCCCCGACCCGACGGCCGTCCTGGAGGGCTGGTTGCTCGAAGGATTGACACCCCAGGACCTGGCCGTCCTGGACGATTACGAAGACGTGGCCGCCGGCCTCTACCGGCGCATCCGGGTCGAGGTCCTGGTGAATGACGAGCGCCGTCCGGCCTGGCTCTACGCCGCTCCCTGCGGGCGGGACCCGCGTTGCAGTGAGGGGAGCGGCACCGTATAATCGGGCCAGACCGGCCACCCCGTGGCCGACGATCTTCGGATAGAAAGGGGCAACCCGATGGCTGAGCCGCGTATCCTGCGCTTTGCCGACCTGCCCACGGTGGACCGCGGCACCGGTGTGAAGACCACGCCGCTCGTCAGCCGGGCCCTGGGCGCTGAGGGGCTGACCACCGGTATCACCACCTTCCCGCCGGGCACCCAGATCGCCCTCCACTACCACAACTGCGACGAGTCGGTGGTGGTCATCGAAGGCGAGGCGGTCTGCGAGATCGCCGGTCGGCGCTACCACCTCAACACCTTTGACACCACGTTTGTGCCGGCCGGCGTCCCCCACCGCTTCCTCAACGAGAGCGACCGCCCCATGCGCATCCTCTGGATCTACGCCGCCAGCCACGTGACCCGAACCTTCGTCGAAACCGGCCAGACGGTCGAGCATCTCTCGGCCCAGGATCGGGCCGTCGTCAGCTCGTGACCGGCACTCTCAGCCCTGATCGACCGGACCCCCGGCCGCCGAGGGAAGAGCGGCCTCGCCGGGCGTGGTCTCGGTCGGGGCGGACCAGACCGACCGGGCCGGCGGAAAGGCGTCGAGATAGAGTTTGACCAGGACCAGGTGAATAGCCCCGGCGATGGTGGCGAAGAACAGACTGTAGGTCAGGACGATCGTCGGGCGCAGGACGTAGACCGAGAGATGGGCGGGGGTGAGCGTGGCGCCCTGGTAGAGGTCGGGCCGGCCGAGGAGGAGTCGACCGGCGTCGGCCACCAGGTAGTAGGCGTAGTAGACAGCCAGGGCCAGGGCGGCATAGAGGGTGGCCCGGCCGGTCAGGCTGTTCTCGCCGGCGGCCTCCAGCCGCCCGCTGCTCCAGAGTTCGCGACGGCTGGCGCAGACCAGAAGCGTCACAAAGAGGGTCAGGACAGTCGAGAGGGTGGCCATCGCCCGCTCGGCGCCGGGGAAGGTCGGCACCAGGTCCAGCCAGAGGTTGGCCACCGGGAAGACCAGCAGCAGCGCCCCGATCAGCAGCCAGAGTCCCCGGTACAGAGCCAGGGCCCCCGGAGAGCGCAGCGGTTGAGACCCGGACCAGCCCAATGCCAGATCGCTCATCGAAGACCTCCCTGCCTATCCAAGGTCCGGGCGTCTCAGGGTCAAGAACCGTGCCAGGAGCGGCCCTCGCGCCCGTCCCAGACCCTCAGCGACGGCTCCGGGCCAGCCGGAGGTCATCGGCCCGTTCGACGACCAGTTCGTACCATCCCCCCTGGATACGCATCACTCCCCGGACCTCGACGGTGAGACCGACCAGTCCCCGCTCCGGGACCGGTCCAACCTGCCGCTCCAGGTCGGCCAGAACGGCCGGCGGGACCACCACCCGGAAATACGGCGACTGGTACGCGCAGACCGGACTCAGCAGCAGGGTCTCCTGGCCGAGCAGCCGCTCGGTGCAGGCCACGACGAAGCGTACGGTCACCGTCTGGCCGAGGCGGGCGGTGGCCTCGGCCGGCGTCAGGGGTGCGGCCGGCGTCGCGGTCGGCGCAGCCGCCGAGCCCGTCCAGAGACAACCGGCCAGCAGAGCCACCGCCAGTCCCAGCCCACCGAGGAGCGCCCGGGGCCGGGCTGGAGGCAGACGGTCGAGCCATCGCGCTGGTCTGGACCGGTCCTGATGGGTCATACCGCCGCGAGTATATACGGAAGCCGGACGGCTGGCAAAAGCCCCCTCCACCGCTCCCAGGGCGGGTCGGGCCCCGCCCGGCGCCTGGCCCCGTCAGCCGTGGGAGACCGGGCGGGCAGGGTGACTTTCTACCTACCGCCAAAGGGGAACACCGCCTGCTGGACAGGCGGTATAATAGTCGAAATAGCCGCCCCAAGACAAAGACCGCCGGCGTCCGGTGGGGAGCAGGAGAGAGGCATGCGGCGCGCATTCTTGCTCTGGTCTCTGGTCATCGTGCTGACGCTGGCCCTGGGGCCGCTGCGGGCGCTGGCCCAGGAGGACGAGGGACCCGACCCCCGCCTGGGACTGGCGCCGGGCGAGATCCTGGTCAAATTCCGCCCTGGCACGCCCGGCCAGGCCATCGCCGCCCTCCACCGCCAGCACGGCGGCCAGGTCGCCGAGACCATCCCCGGCATCGACGTGCAGGTGGTGCGGGTGCCACCGGGCCAGGAGCAGGCCCGGGCCGCCGCCTACCGGCGCAACCCCACCGTCCTCTTCGCCGAGGTCAACGGCCTCTACCAGGCGGTGGACTTCCCCACCGTGACCCCCACCGACCCGCTCTATCCTCAGCAGTGGCAGTACAACAACACCGGCCAGACCGGGGGGACGCCCGATGCCGATATCGACGCCCCCGAAGCCTGGGCGGTGACCCCGGGAAGCGCGACCGTCGCCATCGCCATCCTCGACACCGGCATCGACCAGAGCCACGAGGATCTGCAGGCGAAGATCAAGAAGAACGTTAACTTCACCACCAGTAAGAGCGTGGACGACAAGTATGGCCACGGGACGCACGTGGCCGGGAGCGCGGCGGCGGTCACGAACAATGCGACGGGGGTGGCCGGGACCTGTCCGCAGTGTGCGCTCTACAACGTCAAGGTGCTGGCCGACAACGGCGCCGGCTCCTGGGACTGGGTGGCTAAGGGGATCGTCTGGGCGGCCGATAACGGGGCGAAGGTCATCAATCTGAGCCTGGGGGGATCCTCGCCCTCGAGTACCGTCCAGACGGCGGTCGATTACGCCTGGGGCAAAGGGGTGGTCATCGTGGCGGCGGCCGGGAACGCCGGGACGAACGCACCCTTCTATCCGGCGGCCTACTCCAATGTCATCGCCGTGGCGGCCACCGACCATAACGACCAGAAGCCCTCCTGGTCGAACTACGGCGCGGACTGGGTGGACATCGCCGCGCCGGGGGCGGCTATCCTCTCGACAGCGCCCGATCACGGCAATCGGATCTGGGGCGGTGGCGTCCGGTACGGGACGCTGAGCGGCACCTCGATGGCCAGCCCGCACGTGGCCGGGGTGGCTGGCCTGGTCTGGGCCAGCGGGGTGTGCGGGGCCAGCCCGACGAACACCTGCGTCCGGAGCCGCCTGGAGACCGGGGCCGACCCGATTGCGGGAACCGGGACCCTCTGGGCCCGGGGCCGGTTGAACGCCTACTGCAGTGTCGCCGACTGCAGCGCCGGCCGGCCGTAGCGGTCAGACCGTCTATCCGCGCTCTGCCGCCGGCCCGGTGGGGCCGGCGGCTTTTCTCTGCCGAGCCGCGCCACCTCATAATCAAGAGCGGCGGTCTGCCCGGCAGAAACGTGGCCGGCGTCCATCGGCGCCCGTTGCCGTCTCACGGCCGCCCGCCCTGATGATGGGCGCGGCTCTTGCGCTGCCGCCCGGGCTGTATTAGAGTGAGACCGGGGCCAGAGCCTGAGAGCGTGGTCGCCGGTGCTGACGAGGGCTGGCCCCAGCCTCTGGTGGTCGGGAGGAACGGTGGAGAGTCTCAGCGCCCGTCTGCGTCAGTACGCCGCGCCCGTCTGGGAGGCCCAGCTGCGCCACCCGGTGGTCCTGGGCATCGGCGACGGAACGCTGCCCGTCGAGAAATTCGCCTTCTGGGTGCGGCAGGATTATCTCTTTCTTATCGACTACAGCCGGCTCTTTGGGTACGCTGTGGCCCGGGCGCCGGACCTGGCGACGATGACCACCTTCGCCGATCTGCTCTCCGCCACTCTCAAGACCGAAATGGACCTGCACCGGAGCTACTGCGCCGAGTTCGGCATCACGCCGGAGGACCTGGAGCGCGAGACCAAGGCCCCGACGACCCAGGCCTACACCGACTTCCTGCTCAGGGTGGCGGCCACCGCCGACTTCCCACACCTGGTGGCCGCGCTGCTGCCCTGTCTGTGGGGGTTCGCCGAAATCGGCCAGACGCTCAAGCGCCGGGGTCTGCCGCCCGAGCCGCGCTACGCCCGCTGGATCGAGATGTACGCCTCAGAGGAGTTCGTCCGGCTGGCCGAGTGGTGCCGGCAGCTTCTGGACCGCATCGGCGGCGACCTGCCGGCGCGGATCCAGCAGCAACTGGCCGAGATCTTCCTGACCTCCAGCCGGTACGAACTGGCCTTTTGGGACATGGCCGACCGGCTGGAGCGCTGGCCGGTGTAGGTTCGAAGAGCCACCGCCCCGGCCCGTGCCGCCGGTCGCGTCGACGGGAGGAAGAGCCGATGGCCACGCGCCTTTACCTCGCGCTGGCGCTCCACAACCATCAGCCGGTTGGCAACTTCGACCATGTGTTCGAGCAGGCCTATCGCCAGGCCTACGAACCGATGGTGGCCGCGCTGGAGCGGCACCCTCACGTCCGCCTGGCCCTCCACTACTCCGGCCCGCTCCATGACTGGCTGCTCGCCCACCATCCCGACTTCTTCGGCCGGGTCCGGGCCCTGGTGGCCCGCGGCCAGGTCGAAATCATGACCGGCGCCTACTACGAGCCGATCCTGGCCATCATCCCCGACGACGATAAGCACGACCAGATCGTCAAGCAGACCCTGGCGGTCGAACGCGATTTCGGCTACCGGGCGACCGGTTACTGGCTGGCCGAGCGGGTGTGGGAGCCGCACCTGGTCCGGCCGCTGGCCGAGGCCGGAGTCCTCTACACCATCGTCGATGACACCCATTTCAAGGCGGTGGGGCTGAACGAGGACCACCTTTTCGGCTACTACGTGAGCGAGGAACAGGGCCGGGTTCTGCGTATCTTCGCCACCGCCAAGCACCTGCGCTACACCATCCCCTGGGCCCCGGTCGAAGAGGTCATCGCCTGGCTGCGCAGCCAGGCGACCGAGGACGGCCCGCGGGTGGCCGTGATGGGCGACGATGGTGAGAAATTCGGTCTCTGGCCGGGCACCTACGCCCACTGCTGGGAGAAGGGTTGGGTGGACGACTTCTTCAGCGCCCTGGCCCGCGAGAAAGAGTGGCTCATCACCATCCCGCCCGGCGAATACATCCGTGACTTCCCTCCCCTGGGACGGGTCTATCTGCCGACCGCCTCCTACGATGAGATGACCGAATGGGCTCTGCCGCCGGCCCTGAGCGCCGAACTGGCCGACCTCAAGCACCGGCTGGCCGCGGAGGGCCGGACGGACCTGCTGCGCTTCCTGCGGGGCGGATTCTGGCGGAACTTCCTGGTCAAGTATCCCGAGGTCAACACGCTGCACAAGAAGATGCTGCTGGTCCACGACAAGGTGCGCAGCCTGGGATCGGGCCCGGTGGTCGCCCAGGCCCTCGACGAGCTGTGGATGGGCCAGTGCAACTGCCCCTTCTGGCACGGGGTCTTCGGCGGCGTCTATCTGGTCCACATCCGCACGGCCAACTTCCAGCACCTGCTGCGGGCCGAGAACCTGGCCGACCAGGAGCGGTTCGGCCCCGATCCCTGGCTGGAGGTGGACGTGCGCGATTTCGACGCCGACACCCGGCCCGAGGTGCTGGTTCACGGGACGGTCCAGAACCTGTACCTGACACCGAGCGAGGGCGGCGCCCTCTTCGAGTGGGACTGGCGGGCCAAAGAGCACAATCTGCTCAATGTCATGACGCGCCGGCCCGAGGGCTATCATCAGGTCCTGCGGCGGGCGATCGAGCGCGGCGAGGTCGTCACGCCGGACATGGCCTCTGCGGTTGAGACCATCCACACCCCGCGGGTACGGGTGAAGGAGCCGGGCCTGGAGAAGCACCTGCACTACGACTGGTACCGTCGGCTGAGTCTGCTGGACCACTTTCTCCCGATCGGCGCGCGCTTCGAGGACTTCCGACGCTGCCAGTACCCGGAACTGGGCGACTTTGTCAATCAGCCCTACACATTCGAGGTGCTCTCAACCCCGGAGAGCGTCGAGGTGGTCCTGCGGCGTGACGGTCACGTCTGGATGGGGCCGCATTTCCAGCCGCTGCGGGTCGAGAAACGGCTGATCGTCCCCCGGGGTGAGCCGCGGGTGCGGGTCCGCTACCGGCTCACCAACCCTGGCGACCGGCCGGTCGAGGCGCTCTTCGGCAGCGAGTGGAACTGGGCCCTGCTGAGCGGCCACGCTCCCGACGCCTTCTACCTCCTGCCGGGGGGAGAGCGGGCCTTCTTCGACAGTCAGCTGGAGCGCCCCGGTCTGGGTGGGCTAGACCTGGTCCACGAGGGTCTGGGCTGGCAGATCCGCTGGCGCTTCGGCTCGCCGGCGACGCTCTGGGCCTTCCCGCTGGAGACGATCTCGGCCTCCGAGGCCGGCTTCGAGCGGACCTATCAGGGTTCCTGCACCACCGTTCTCTGGACCATCGCTCTGGCCCCCGGCGGCCACTGGGGGGGAGAGATGGAGATCACGCTGCTGACCCGCTAGGCCGACGAGGCAGCGATGACGGTCTGGGAGGTGATCGTGGTCGGCGCCGGGCCGGCGGGCGCCTGGGCCGCCCGCCGGCTGGCTCAGCAGGGAGCACGGGTGCTGCTCCTCGACCGGGCCCGTTTCCCGCGTGAGAAACCGTGCGGCGGCGGGCTCTCCCCCAAAGCCTACCGACAATTTGATCGCCCACCGGATCACCTGGTGCGGGCCCGGGTATCGGAGGTCCTGCTGGAGGGACGCTGGACCCGGCCGTTCGTCCTGGGCGACCACCGCCACCCGATCTGGATGGTCGAACGGGCGACCTTCGACGCCTACCTGCTCGACCTGGCCATCCAGGCCGGCGCTACGGTGTGGACGGGAGAGCGCGTGGTGGGGGTGCTGCCCGGCCGGCCGGCCGTGGTCCAGACCGAGCGCGCGCTGCTGCCGGCCCGGGTGGTCATCGCCGCCGATGGGGCGGAGAGCGTGGTGGCCCGTCGGTTGGGCTTGCGCCGCGAGCGGCGGGCGTTCGTGGCTCTGGAGACCGAGGTCGCGCTGGCCTCGGATCCCTTCGCCGGCCGGGCCCTTCTCTCCTACCGTCTGCCCTGGGGCTACTTCTGGCTCTTCCCCAAGGGCGACCGCTGGAACCTCGGTCTGGGCTCGCTCGATCCGCGGGTCTGGCCCGCGCTCCGTCGGCACTGCCACGCCTTTCTGGCGCGCCTGGGGCTCCGGCCACGGGAGCCGCTACGCCTGCAGGGGCACCGCATCCCGGTGGACGGGGTCGGGGCTCCGCTCCAGGCCGGAAACGTGCTCCTGGTCGGCGACGCCGCCGGTCTGGCCGACCCCTTCTTCGGCGAGGGGATCGCCTTCGCGCTCAAGAGCGCCGACCTGGCCGCCCAGGTGGTCGGCGGCTGGCTGGAGGGGAAAGAACCCGATCTGGAGGCCTACACCCGCCGGGTCCAGCGGACGCTGGCGCGCGACCTCCGGGCCTGGGGGCTGGTGGCGGCGGTGGTCTACCGAGCGCCGGACCTGGCGCTGTGGGCGCTCCGGCGCAGCCGGCGCCTGCAGGCTCTGGCGGCCGCCAGCATCGCCGGCACAAAGAGCCGGTCACACCTGTGGTCGCCGGCGGCGACTGGCCAGACTGTATGAGTATGCGGTATTATAACGGGTGGCTGAGTCCTCTGGGGGAGATGGCGGATGCCGATCTACGAGTACCAGTGTCCGCGGTGTGGACAGGTCTTTGAGCGGTTGATGCGGCTGGGAGCGGTTGAGACGCCGCCCTGCCCGCAGTGCGGGGCCGAGCAGACCCGTCGCCGCCTCTCGGTCATCGCCCGGAGCGGGGGCGAGTGCGGACCGAGCGGCGCCACCTGAGGGATCCGCTGGAGCTGACCCCGGCGGGGTCGTGGACTGCGCCCTGACTGCCAGGGCCCTGGCAGTCAGGGCGCGATCTTTATCACCGGTTTGACCAGATCGCCCAGCGCGGGGGCGTAGCGCTCAATCATAGGAGCAGTCAGGCCGTTGGCCGCCGCGATCTGACCATAAAGGTAGCCGCTGGGCTTGATCCGCCGCTCCTGGGTGGCGAAATCCACGTGGATGAGGCCGAAGCGCCAGCGCAGCCCTTCGATCCATTCGAAGTTGTCCAGAGCCGACCAGTGCAGGTAGCCGATGACCGGCGCCCCCTCGGCGATGGCCCGATGGACGTAAAGAAGGTGGCTCAGGATAAAGGCCGGGCGCAGGTCATCGCCCTCCTCGGCAATGCCGTTCTCGGTGATCAGGATCGGCTTGTTGAAGCGGCTCAGGGCCCGCAGGAGACGGTAGATCCCCTCGGGATAGATCTCCCACCCCGAGAGTGGGGCGTGGCTGCCGCTTGTGGGAGGGTGGTCACGGCCGAAGAGACGGTGCGGCCGACGGATGTCGAAGGTGACCCGGTCGCGGCTGTAGTAGTTCAGGCCGATGAAGTCCAGGCTGTCGCGGGCCAGAGCGACCCGCTGGCCGTAGCCGAGCGGGAAACGAAACACGCCGTCGATGAGCGCACAGAGCAGGCACCAGTTGAAAAGATAGTCGGCGATCCGGGCCAGGACCCGGTCGAGAACGACGCGGGGACGGTGCGGATCGAAGATGCGCATGTGATGCGCCAGGCCCACCCGGACGTCGCCCCGGCGGCTGGTGTCGTGGACCGTATGGTAGGCGCGAGCGTGGGCGTAGGCCATATGGCGGGCCACCTGGAAGGCCCGCCGCCGGCTGCGGACGCCGGGCGGCCAGAGCCCTTCGAGGTAGCTCATATAGGCGTAGACGCCGGGCTCGTTGATGGTCACCCAGTAGCGGACCAGATCATCGTATTCGGCCACCACCCGGCGGACATAGCGGCTGAAGAGGTCGACGACCTCGGGACGCTCCCAGCCACCCCGTTCGGCCAGCCAGCGCGGGTTGGTGAAATGATGCAGGGTGACGATGGGTTCGATCCCGCGCTCCCGCAGGGCCTCCAGCACCCGGCGGTAGTGGGCCAGCGCGGCCGGGTCGAACTCGCCGGGCCGGGGCTCGATGCGGGCCCACTCGACCGACAGACGATGAGCGTTCTGGTGGAGATGGGCCAGGAGGTCGAAGTCCTCGCGGTAGCGCCGCAGGTGGTCACAGGCCAGCCGGGAGGTCGAGCCGTCACGAATGCGCCCCGGCTGCTGCTCCCAGAGCCACCAGTCGGAGTTGAAGTTCTGCCCCTCGACCTGATGGGCGGCGGTGGCTGTCCCCCAGAGGAAGCCGGGCGGAAACGCGAACAGGACCGGAGCAGACCCGGCCCCCGGCGAGGGCTGTCCGTCGACCGGCCACGATGGGGCTGCCTGGAATCGACTGGCGGCGGGCGCGGCGTTCGTGTCCATCGTCGCGGTGCGGCTGTGATTATCGCCTCCGGGCCGCGACGTTGTCAACCGCGCCCACCGGTCGCCCGGAGCCGCCCTCGCTGACTCAGACCTTCTGGCCATGCTCTCCCGCCAGCGGAGCGATCGCACTCCGTTCAGCGTTCCTGGCCGGCGCCGGACACGGAGAGCTGCCGCCGGCGAGGTTCAGGCGGCCCCGTACCACTGCCGCCACTGTGTAATCTAAGCGATCTCTCCCGGCTGCCCACGAAGAACCGCGGCCGCCATCTGTGTCGGTTCCGCGTGCTCCGCCCGTCTCTGAGCGATCCGGGCCATCTCGAGGGCGGCCTGGTGATGCGGCACCATCGTGTCGACCTGTCGATGACCGGACGGTCGACATCGTCACCGGTCTGGACCGCGAGCGGTCCACAGGCCAGAACAGTCAGCCAGCTGAGCAGTACCGGTCAGGAAGCGAGAGGCGTACGGGAGACGACCGGCCAGAGCCGTCAGTAGCAAGACCGAGACAGCGTCAGCCGTCTCGCCCGCGTCCCCGGCTACAGTTCGCTTTCCTAATCGGGGTCCGACCCACGGCCGCTGAGGCCAGACCCCTGATCGGCACCTCTGTTCCGCGGAACCGACCGGATGAGAAACGGCTAGCCCGGACAGTTTCTCGCCAGACAGGCCACCGCTTCGTCTGTCAGGCGAACACGATAGCGGAAGAGCGGCCGTCCATCGGCCAGCAGCGCTCGTCGGATGGGTCCCTGCAGATCGGCCAGGGTCACCCAGGCCACGTCGCGGATCTCCTGCGGGTCGTGGCTGGCCAACTGGCCGCCGACGACGCGGGCGGTGAAGACATGGGTCAGCCAGGGGATGGTGTCGCGCTCGGTGGTGAAGAGGGCCAGGACCCGCAGGAGATAGCGCCCCAGTTGAATGGCCAGGCCGGTCTCCTCGTAGGCCTCGCGGAGAGCGCCGACCTCCAGCGGCTCGTCCGGCCGGAGGCCCCCTGAGGGCGCTCGGAAGGCGCCCGGCGGGTAGGAGTGCTTGGCGATGACCGCCAGCCGGCCGTCAGGCCCCCGGATCAGGAGCGTGATATCGTGAGCCCGGCCGTGCCGCTGGCTGGCCCGGATCATCGTCGCCTCCGCCGGCCGGACCGTCTGCGCCAGGTAGAGCACGGCCGGGCGTCCATAGGTGCGCTCCCAGTGCCCCGCCGCCGCGAGCGTCCAGTCGGGCATGCCTCAGCCCCGCCCCACCGGCGTGCTGGCAGCCCGCAGCACCGCCACCATCTCGGGGTGGAGAAGGCCGTTGGTGGCCAGAACCTCACGCCGCTCGAGCGAGAATGATCCCCCCTGGAGATCGGTCACCTGGCCACCCGCCTCACGGACGATGAGGACGCTGGCCGCCATATCCCAGGGCGAGAGGTAGACCTGCCAGTAGGCGTCGAAGCGGCCGGCGGCCACATAGCAGAGGTCGAGGGCAGCCGCGCCGTCGCGCCGCACCCCCTGGGCCCGGTAGGAGACCAGCTCCCACTGGCGCAGGGCCAGGGCCAGCCACTCCTCCTCGTAGGGGAAGCCGGTGGCCACCAGCGCCCCGGCCAGGCTGGCGACCGTCGAGACCCGCAGCCGGCGGCCGTTGAGCCAGGCTCCCCTGCCGGCGATGGCCGAGAACGTCTCGCGCAGGACCGGGTTGACCACGGCGCTCACCAGCAGACGGCCACGCTCCTCGTAGGCCACGGCGACACAGAAAACCGGATAGCCGTGGCTGAAGTTGGTGGTGCCGTCCAGCGGATCAACGATCCAGCGGTGAGCCTGGTCGGGACCGCCGCGCGTGCCCTCTTCCGCCAGGATGGCATCGTCTGGATAGTGCTGGCGAATGACCCCCACGATCGCGGCCTCCGACCGCTGGTCCCACTCGGTCACCAGGTGGTGAGCCTCTTTCTCGCGGGGCCGCCCGACCCGGCCCAGGCCCTGCCGGACCACCTGGGCCCCGGCCCGGGCGGCGGCCAGGGCCACAGCGTAGACCGCGCGCAGGGGACGGTCGCTCACCGGCAGCGCATCGCCAACCATCCTCGGCATCCCACTCACCAGGCGGTCAGGCCGCCGTCGATGACGAAGACCGCCCCGGTGGCGTAGCTGGCCTCCGGCGAGACCAGCAGGGCGATGAAGGGGGCGATCTCCTCGAAGCGGCCCAGACGGCCCAGCGGAATCCGCGGCCGCAACCGCTCGGCCCGCGCGACCGGGTCGGCCAGCAGCTCCCGGTCGGGGGGAGCCTCCAGCGCCCCGGGACAGACGATATTACAGCGAATGCCGTGGGGAGCGTACTGGACGGCGATGGCCCGGCCGAAGGCCACCAGCGCCCCCTTGCTGGCCGTGTAGGCCGGGTTGTGCGGCGCCACCGCCGCCAGGGCGGTGACCGAACTGACGATGACGATGGCCCCGCCCTGGCCCTGACGCAGCAACTGCCGCAGACCGTACTTGCAGGTCAGGTAGACCCCCCGCAGGTTGACGGCCTGGGTACGCTCCCAGACCTCCTCCGGCAGATCGTGGACCGGAACATCCTGACCGTGCAGCTGAATGGCGGCGTTGGCCACCAGACTGTCCAGCCAGCCGAAAGCCGCCACCGTCTGCTCGACCGCCGTGGCCACCTGGTCGGGCTGGGCCACATCGGCCACCATGGCCAGGGCCCGCCCACCCTGGGCCGTGATCTCCGCGGCCAGCCGCTCCAGCGGCTCGCGCGTCCGGCCGACCAGGGAGACCGCCGCCCCGCTCCGAGCCAGCCGGCGAGCGGTGGCCGCCCCGATACCGCTCCCGGCGCCGGTGATGAGCGTGACATGACCGGTCAGATCCATCGGTCCTCCCTCGCCGGCGGCTCAGTCCTCTACCGCCACCGCCCGGACCGGACAACCGTCCAGCCCCACCAGATTGAGCGGCAGGGCGATAAAGAAGACCGACGGGCGGGTGAGGGCGCCCAGGTTGGTCAGGTTCTCGACCAGAACCACCCCGGCCCGCAGGAGCGGTTCGTGGACGGCGTTGGTCACCTGGCGCGAGAGGTACACGGGGGCGACCGAAGGCGTATCGATCCCCACCAGGACCACACCGCGCTCGGCCAGCCAGCGGGCGGCCTCGACGGTCAGAGCCGGGTAGTCGCGGTCCCAGCCAGGCTGGCCGAAGCGGTCGTTCCAGGCGGTGCGGAGCAGGACGCGGCCACCGGCTCGGATCCGGTCGGCCCAGGGGGCCAGGTCGGTCGGGGTGATCAGCGGGTCCGGGGGGCGCTTGGACCGCAGGTCGAGGACCTCGGCCGGCCCCAGACAGCGGGCCAGGTCGACCTGGTCAAGGGTGGGGGCCCCGGCCAGCTGGTGACAGGGTGCATCCAGGTGGGTTCCCAGATGGGTATCGAAGGTGACGAGCGTGATCATCGCCCCGTGCTCGGCCAGCGTCCGGTAGGGCACGAACCGGACCGTGCCACGGGGATCGTCGGGTCGGATGGGCAGGCTCAGGTCCACGATCCGGGGCATCGTCTTCTCCGCACTGGTCATCAGCCGCCACCGGTGAGCCGGTGGACTAAAGAGAAGAACCCCTGTTTGCGGGGCGTGTTGATCCGCCAGTTGACCGGCACGTTCTGGAGGCCCTCGACATAGTCCGAGCGGCACCAGCGGCCGCCAGCCCCCGGTCCGGGGTCGTAGTAGCCCCAGGAGGCGTGACTGGCGACCGCCGCCAGCAGGTTGTTCCGCGGCTTATCGAAGTCGAAGTGGTCGTCCTCGTTAAAGACGATGGGCATGGGGCGGTAGGTGGGCAGCGCCCGCGTCCGGGCGACCATCAGCGTGATGCCGGCCGGGTCGTGGACGCCGTTGCCGTGCAGCAGGATGAGGTCGGAGACGGCGACCACCCGCTCGCCGGGGAGGCTCCCACCCCGGTAACTGGTGCCGACCGGCAGACGCCGCCCCTGCGCGGTCAGACTCCTGGCCTGGAGAATCAGTTCGTGCACCCGGTGGGGCTGCAGGATCTCATGCTCGTAGCGCGGAACATCGCACTCGTTATTGATTTCGACAATGACGTTGGTGTAGCCCTGATCGAGCAGCCAGCCGACGGCGTTCTCCACGGCCGTGCGGACGGCGCGCTCGTCGAGCAGACGCTCGTCCTGGGCGAAGTAGAAGAGGCCGACGATGGCCACCATTCCCAGCTCGTCCAGCCGGTCCAGGATACGTCGGAGGCGGTCCTGGTAGGCCGGCCGCCACTGACCGGTGGCGGTGAAGGCGGTGTTGATCCAGGGCTGCAGGCGACAGTAGCCCTCGGGGGAGCCTCCCTGGAGGTTCAGGGTGACGGCCAGGAGACCGTGCCGGCGGTACTCGGGGAGCATGGCCAGAAACTCGGCCACGTTTCGCTCCGGGTCCCAGACGCCGGTGTCCGGATAGGCCCAGCGGTCGCGGGTGTCGGGGTTGAGGTCGTCGAAGAGGGCGTTGACCATGCGGGCGTTGAAGAGGAGCCCCTCGATGGGCCAGTCATCGTACCAGCGGCCCGGGTAGGTGGGCCGGCCGTTAAGGAAGAACCGGTCGTCGACGATGGTGAGGCAGGTGTGTCGCTGCACAGCCCCTCCGGGGAGCGGTCTTCTGGAGTATACACCCGAAGGGGCGGCGCCGGTCAAGCCGGCGCGGAAAAAAGCGCGCCACCCCCAGCCCACCGCCAGGGGTGGCGCGGACGCCTCAGCGCGGGATGAGACCGAGAGCCTGCTCGCGCCCGCGCTCTTTGATCATGCGGTTGATGGTCTCGACCAGCTCTTTGCGGGTGTACATGCCCTCCGGAAGGTGACGGAAGTAGTACATCCAGTCGGGCGGGATGGGCTCGGCCTCGGCGCGCTTGAAGATCTCCTCTTTCGAGAGGCGTTCGCGGGTTCGGTACAGGTCATCGAGCATGCGCTCGATCGTCTCGATCGTCCGCATCGGCATGGCCGCCTCCGTCTGTGCCCAATCTTGACCGCGTGAGCGCGCGGCCTTCTCCCGGATGCAGGGTCTGTGCCAGCCGGAAGGCCCGGATCTGCGGGGCGGGCACCCCGGTGTTATAATCAGCCTCAGAGAGCCTCGCAACTTGTCGGGAGCACCGAGGTGACCGCTGAAGAGCCGCTGACCGTTCAGCCACGGACACGGATCGTTCCTCAGACCGTGCGCGGGATGCGTGATCACCGCCCGCCGGCGATGATCCTGCGGCACTACGTGGCCGATACCCTGCGGGCGGTCTTCGAACGGTTCGGCTTCGACCCCCTGCAGACGCCGGCCGTCGAGTACGCCGAGACCCTCGAGGGCAAATACGGCGAGGAGGCCGACAGACTCATCTACACCTTCGAGGACCGGGGTGGGCGCCGGGTCGGGCTCCGCTACGACCTCACCGTGCCGCTGGCGCGGGTGGTCGCCCAGTACCCCGACCTCCCCAAGCCGTTCAAACGCTATCAGATCGCCCCCTGCTGGCGGGCCGAACGTCCCCAGCGCGGCCGCTACCGCGAGTTCGTCCAGTGCGATGTGGACATCGTCGGCTCGGCCAGCATGCTGGCCGACGCCGAGGTGGTAACGGTCGCCTGCGTCGCCTTCCAGACCCTGGGCTTCAAGCACTTCACCGTCCGGCTGAACCACCGCAAGGTTCTGGCCGGGCTGGCCGAGGTTCTGGGTCTCGACCCCCAGACCAGCGCCCAGGTCTACCGCAGTGTGGACAAGCTCGACAAGATCGGGCCGGAGGGCGTGCGAGCCGAGCTGGCCGAGCGCGGTCTGGCTCCAGACCTCATCGACCGGCTCTTCGAGTTCTTCACCCTCACCGGGCCGAGCCGCGACATTCTGACCACCCTGCGCGAGCGCCTGCAGGCCAGTGCGGTCGGGCTGGAGGGCATCGCCGAACTGGAGGCCCTGCTCGACGCCCTGGCGATGAGCGGGGTTTCGCCGCAGTTCTACCGCCTGGACCTCTCGATGGTCCGGGGGCTGGAGTACTACACCGGGCCCATCTTCGAGGCGGTGGTCGAAGAGCCCCGCATCGGCTCGATCGCCGGCGGCGGCCGCTACGACCGTCTGATCGGCCTCTTCAGTGGCCGCGACTACCCGGCGACCGGTCTCTCCATCGGACTGGACCGCGTCTGCGACGTCATCGAGGAACTGGGGCTGCGGCCGCCGGACCTGCGGCCGACGCTGGTCGAGGCGCTGGTGACGGTCTTCAACAGCGACCTGGCGCCGGAGTCGATCCGGCTGGCCAACGAACTGCGGGCGGCCGGCCGGCGGGTCTCGGTCTACCTGGGCGAGGACACCCTGCGGGCCCAGCTGCGCTACGCCCACCGGCTGGGCGTGCCCTACGTTCTTATTCTCGGCCCCGACGAAATGGCGCGGCAGGTGGTTATTGTTCGGGATATGGCCACCGGCGCCCAGACCGAGGTTCCGCGGACGGCGGTGGCCACCGCGCTGCCCGCCCGCGCTCCCGGAGGGTAGGTGAGAACCGTGCGCCAGCGGCTGGTCGGCCTCGTCCTCGGCCTGCTCCTGGGACTGGCCCTGCTGAACAGCGGTCAGGCCCAGACCGGGCCGGTCGTGGTGGTGCTGACGGCGCGGGGCGTCATCAACCCGGCGATGGCCGGGTACCTGGCGCGGGGAATCAGCGAGGCCGAGCGCCTGGGGGCCACAGCTGTGATCATCGAACTGGATACACCCGGCGGCCTTGACACCTCGATGCGCGAGATCATGCAGACCATTATCAACGCCCACGTGCCGGTCGTGGTTTACGTCTCTCCCCAGGGAGCGCGGGCGGCCTCGGCCGGCATGTTCATCACCGTGGCCGCCCACGTTGCGGCCATGGCCCCCAGCACCAATATCGGCTCAGCCCATCCGGTGACCATCGGTGGCCCCCTGCCCGGCGGGCAGGACCAGCCCAAGCCCGATCCGACCATGACCGAGAAGGTCGTCAACGACGCGGTGGCCCTGGTCCGGGGGGTAGCAGCCCGCCGGGGCCGGAACGTCGAGTGGGTGGAGAAGGCGGTCCGGGAGAGCGCCAACGTCACCGAGCGGGAGGCCCTGCAGCTGGGCGTCATCGATCTGGTGGCCGAGGACCTGCCAGCCCTCCTGCGCGCCCTCGACGGCCGGTCGGTGATGCTGGCCGACGGACGGGTGGTGACGCTGCGGACGGCCACGGCCCGGGTCGAGCGGCTGCCGATGACCTGGGTCGAAGACCTCCTGCACGCGCTCAGCAACCCCAACATCGCCTATATTCTCCTCATCCTCGGGTTCTACGGGCTCCTCTACGAACTGGCCAACCCTGGCACCTGGGTGCCGGGTGTGGTCGGGGCCATCGCTCTGGTCCTGGGCTTTTACGCCCTGGGGACGCTGCCGGTCAATTACGCCGGCCTGGCCCTGATACTTCTGGCCTTCGGGCTCTTCCTGGCGGACGTCCTCATCACCCCCGGCCTCGGGGGCCTGACAGCGGTCGGGACCATCGCCTTCCTGCTGGGCTCGCTGCTCCTGACCAGCGGGGCCGGGCCGCTGTTCACCATCTCGCCGGCCCTGGTGGTGGCGGTCACCGCCCTCACCACCCTCTTCTTCACGCTGATCATCGGGGCGGCGGCCCGGGCCCAGCGTCGCCCGGTGACGACCGGCCGTGAAGCCCTGATCGGGGCGGTGGGGATGGCCACCTCGGATCTCGCGCCCGAGGGAATGGTCCATCTCCAGGGCGAACTCTGGTCGGCCACCGCGGCCGATGGCCCGATCCGCCGCGGCCAGCCGGTCGAGGTTGTGGCGGTCGAGGGCCTGCGCCTGGTGGTCCGGCCGCTGCCAGGTCCACCGCTGATCAAGAAGGCCGCCGAGGCCGGAGAGAAAGAGGCCGAGGCCGAGAAGGAGGCGTGATGCCGGCGTTTTCGACGCTCTTCTGGCTGGTGGTGATCCTCCTGGTGATCATCCTGCCGATCGTCGGCTCGGCAGTCAAGGTGGTCCAGGAGTACGAGCGCGGCGTTATCTTCCGTCTGGGACGCCTAGTGGGGGCGAGGGGACCGGGGCTCTTCTTCATCATCCCCTTTATCGACCGGATGGTGAAGATCGACCTGCGGGTGGTGACGATGGAGATCCCGCCGCAGGAGGTCATCACCCGCGATAACGTGAGCATCCGGGTGAGCGCGGTCGTCTACTTCCGGGTGCTCGACCCGGCCGCAGCGGTGGTGCGGGTGGCCGACTACGTCCGGGCCACCTTCCAGATCGCCCAGACCACACTGCGCAGCGTGCTCGGGCAGTCGGAGCTGGACGAACTGCTGGCCCAGCGCGAGCAGATCAACCAGCGGCTGCAGCAGATCATCGACGAGCAGACCGCCCCCTGGGGCATCAAGGTCAGCGTGGTTGAGGTCAAGGATGTGGAGCTGCCCGACACGATGATCCGGGCGATGGCCCGCCAGGCCGAGGCCGAGCGCGAAAAGCGGGCCAAGATCATCCACGCCGAGGGCGAGTACCAGGCGGCCCAGACACTGGCCAACGCCGCCCGGGTGATCGCCAGCGAGCCGGCCGCCCTGCAACTGCGCTATCTGCAGACCCTGACAGAGATCGCCGCCGAGAAGAACTCGACGATCATCTTCCCGGTGCCCATCGAACTCATCCGCCCCTTCCTCACCACCGACCGGCGGATCGGGGCCGAGGCGGCGCGGAGCACTCCCGACTGAACCAGCCAACCGATGGTCAGCGTCCTGCTGGTGGACGACGACCCGGCCATCACCACCGAACTGGGGGCCTTTCTGGAGCGCAGCGGCTTTCGGGTGACCCTGGCCGCCGACGGCCAGACCGCCCTCGGGCTGGTCCGCACTCTCCGCCCGGACATCGTCCTGCTCGATGTCCTCCTGCCCGACCTCAATGGACGCGAGGTCTGCCGCCGCCTGCGAGCGGCGGGCGACTGGACCCCCATCATCATGCTCACCCGGCTCGACGCCCCCGCCGAGCGGGTGCTGAGTCTGGAGGAGGGAGCCGACGACTACGTCAGCAAGCCGTTCGCGCCGTTAGAAATCGTCGCCCGCATACGAGCGGTGCTGCGACGGGCCCGGCCAGGCGTTCAGCCGCTGGCCACCGCCCGCCGGCTGGTGGCCGGACCGCTCCTCCTCGACCGGTCGGCCCGCCGGGTCTTTCTCGACGGCCGCGAGATCCTCCTGACCAGCCGGGCGCTGGCCCTGCTGGAGTACCTGATGCTGCATCACGGCGAGGTCCTGCGCCGGGACCGACTGCTCGACGCCGTCTGGGGCTGGGAGGCGCCGGTGGCCACGCGGGTGGTGGACACACGGATCGCCGAGATCCGGCGGGCGCTGGGCGACGATGCCGACCGCCCCCGCTACATCGAGACCGTTATCCACGAAGGCTACCGCTTCCGACCGCTGGTGGAGGGCCGGCCGTGAGAGCGCCGACCGTGGCGGTGCGCGTCCGGTTACCGCAGGCGCGGTGGGCGCTGCTGATGGTCCCCGCCCTCGGCGGAGGGCTCGTGGGGCTGGGGATGGCCGCCGGTCTCTGGCCGGAGACCTTTCTGGTCGGCCGGTTTCAGGCCAGCCTGGCCGTGCTGGCCCCGGCCGGCGGCCTGTTCCTCAGCGCCCTCGGTCTGGGACTCCAGACCTGGCGCACGCGCACCGGCCGGCAGGTCGACCAGCGCCTGCAGGCCGAGCGAGCGGCCCAGGCGGCGGCTCGCCAGCGGTTTCTGCGCCGCCTCAGCCACGAGTTCCGCAATCCCCTGACGGCGGCCCGGGCCGGCCTGGCCAACCTGGAGGCCGCGCCGCTGGACGCCGACGCTCGCCGCTCCCTGGTCACGGTCCGCCAGCAGGTCGAGCGGCTGGCCCGGTTGGTGGACAGCCTGCGCCAGCTCGCCGACCTGGAGACGGCGACGCTCGCCCTGGAGAGAGTGGACCCCACGGCGGTGGTGGCCGAGGCGGTGGCGGCCGTTCGGGCCCTGCCGGCCTACGCCGCCCGGTCGGTGACCGTCCAGGTCCAGAAACTCCCCTGGCCACCGGGACCGGTGCTGGCCGATCGTGATCTCGTGGCCCTGGCGCTCTTCAACCTGCTCGACAACGCCCTGAAGTTCTCGCCGCCGGATCGGCCGGTGGAGGTCCGGCTGCGGGAGGAGATGGGAGCGGTGGTCTTTGAGGTGGCCGATGCCGGCTGCGGCATCGCGCCGGCCGATCTGCCCCACGTCACCGAGGAACTCTATCGTGGTCAGGGGACAGCCAGCCACGAGGGGAGCGGACTGGGACTGGCCCTGGTCGAGCGCGTCGCCCGCCGGCACCGCGGAACCCTGCTGATCCGCAGCCGCCCTGGCCAGGGAACGGTGGCCACGCTCCGACTCCCCCTTGAGGCAGGGTGAGGCGGTGACAACCCTGTAACGCCGGCGACACACGCCGGTCACCCCCAGGCGGTAGACTGGACCGGCGGATCCGGGTGATCCCCGCTGGCTCGATGGTCACGCGGATCTGCACACGTCGCACTCCTGGAGGCACGATGGGGAGAATCGAGAGTCAGGGGCGATCGGGTGGTAGAGGGATCGCGGTGCTCTGCCTGTTTGGCCTGCTGACCCTCATCGCCGGCTGCCAGGCCGTTCAGATCGAGGCCGGCCTCAAGCGGCCGGCCGAACTCACCGCCACCGCGGTGGCCCAGCGGCCGACACCGACCCCTACCCCGGTGGCGCCCCTGGGCTGGCTGGCCTTTATCCGGGGAGGCGATCTCTATGTTCAGGCCCTGCCAGACGGCCCGGCTCAGCGCCTGACCACCGATGGCCGCACCCACTCGCCGCGCTGGTCGCCCTCGGGCGAGTGGCTGGCTTTTCAAAAAGAGCCCCGCTTCCTCTGGGTCGGGCGCCGGGCCGGCACCGACCAGCGCCCGGTGGACCTCCTCGACCCCGTGCGGGAGCCGGTGGCCTGGTCGCCGACCGCCGACCGGCTGGCCTACATCAGCCGGGGTGGACTGTATCTGGTAAGCGCCGCGGGCGGTGAGCGCCGGGAACTGGTCCCGCCGAGCGCCCGGGAGGGGACCGGCGTGATGGCCCTGGCCTGGTCGCCCGATGGGCAGTGGATCGCCTTCGAGCGACTCGAGCGGCAGGCCGACGGACGGGTCACGCTCCAGGGGCTCTGGCGGGTGCGGGCTGACGGGACTGAGACGCGCGAGGTCTACCGCAACCCCGACCCCTTCCAGACCCAGAGCCACCTGGCCGGCTGGTCGCCCGACGGACGCAGTCTGCTCTTCTGGCAGGGGTGGCAGCTGTCCGCCTCGCTCCTGGCCGACGGCGCGCCGCTTATGCGCGTGCCGGTGGACGGCGGGACGCCGGTCGAGATCGTTCCGCGCACCCTCGTTTTCAGCGACTTCCTGGCCTGGGCACCGGACGGCCAGACCCTGGCGGTCGTCGAGGGCGGCGGCCGGATGACCTGGGAGGCCAAGGCGATCACGGTGGTCCGGCCCGACGGCCGGCGCCAGCGCCTGTCCGAAAACGGACGAGCCGATCTTTTCCCCGCCTGGTCGCCCGACGGCCGCTGGCTGGCGGTCACCAGCGGCCCGGAGTTGCCCGGAGAGGCCGGGGGCGAGCGCGTCCGACAGACCCTGGCCGAGCGACGCATCTGGCTGATCGCCGCCGATGGGTCGGTCCGACGGCCGTTGACTGCCGACGCCCGTTTCCGCGACGAGCGGCCGCAGTGGTCGCGCGACGGTCAGTTCCTTCTTTTCGCCCGATTGCAGGGCGAGCGGGCGCAGATCTGGCTGATGCGGGCCGACGGCGCCGACCAGCGGCCGGTGGTGGACGAACTGACGCCAAGCCCGGGCTGGTTTGGCTCCTACGGCCACCTCGCCTGGGACCGCCTCTACGCCTGGTGGCCCGCCATCCACGTGGCGGTTCCGCCGCCCACCCCCACCCCCGTCCGGCCGGCGGTCACTCCCTCCGCGACGCCGACCGCTGGCCCGCTCTCACCCAGCCCGACCCCCGCGCCAGGGGCCACCGGTCTGCCGCCCGACGTTTCCCTGATCTCCCGGCTGCCGGTCGCCCCGCCACCCGGTGACTGGGCGCTGGCCTGGTCTGACCAGGCGCCGGTCCTGGCGGTGGTGGCCGCCGATGGGCTCTCCCTGCTGGTCGGACCGGACTTCGTGCCGCGTCGGATCGCCATCCCCGCCCCGCGAACCCCGCTCTGGGCGCCGGGCGGACGAACGCTGGCGGTGGTCGGCCAGAAGACGCCGGACGGCCCGGAGGTTCTCTGGCTGGTCGAGACCGACGGCACGTCCCGCCATCTGCCCCTGACCACCGGAGCGGCGGTCAGCCCCAATCCGGCTCTGGTGGCCTGGCTGAACGAGCGGGAGCTGAGTTTCACCGAGCACTGCGGAACGGCCTGCAACGCTCTGTGGGTGATCAATACGACGACCGGGGCGATCCGCCCCCCGATTCCCGGCCAGCGTCTGCCGCCCGGCACGGCCTACGCCTGGTCACCCGACCGCCAGTACGTGGCGATCGAGGACTGGGGCCCGGGCCGGCCGGTGCTCCGCCTGCTCGACCTGCCCCGCCGGACGGTCACCTCCCTGGTAGAGGAGAGCCCCCAGCCGACCGCCTTCCAGCAGTTTCGCGACTGGGCGCCCGACAGTCGGGCCTTCCTCTACGTCCAGTGGCCGAACCGGCCGGGACCGTGGCCGCCGGCCGATCAGGTGGCCGATCTCCGGCGCTGGCTGGTCCAGGCCGGGCGGGCCGAGCGGATCGGTTTGGGGGCCTTCCAGGGGCGCTGGTCGCCAGATGGCCAGCGGCTGGCCCTGCTGGTCCTCGGGACACCCCGGCTGGACGCCCAGGGCCGGCTGATGGGGAGCGATTTTCAGCCCGGCCAGCCGTTTGCGGTCCACCTGGTTCTGGGGCCCGCTCCTGGTGTGCCGGCCGGCTCCACGGTCATCCGGCCGGTGGCCGGCCCCCGGCGCTTTGCCGATCCGGCCGCGGCCGTCGCCTGGTTCGAGCGCCGGGCCCCGCGCTGGGCGCCTGATGGCGCGGCCCTGGTCTACTGGGGTGAAGACGACCTGTGGCTGGTGCGCGCCGATGGCCAGGACGCGCGTCCCCTGACCCGCGGGCTGACGGTCGAGGAGGTGGCCTGGTCGAGCGACGGCCGCTGGCTGGCATTACGGCTGCCCGACCAGGTCTGGGTGGTGCGGAATCCGCTGGCCCGCGACTGAGCCGGCCCGTATGGTATACTGAGGGCCGATGCGCTGGACGCTGCTGATTGCGGGCCTGGTCCTGCTCTGGGCGGGCGGGATGGCAGTCGCCTGGGCGCTCCACCGGGCGGGCCGGCTTCGCCCTCCCCTTCATCGTGACCTCCTGGCGCTCGGGCTGCTGGCCCTGCTCAACGCGGGCTTCTTCTGGGAGGTGCTGTTCCTGGGCGCCCACCTCCCGCGTGGCGGCGGCGACCTGGCCTCGTTTCTGTACCCGCGGTACGCCTTCGCCAGCCGGGCGCTCCAGCAGGGGACGTTTCCCCTCTGGAACCCGTACCTCTACGGCGGTCAGCCCTATTTCGCCGACCTCCAGAGCGGCCTTCTCTACCCGCCCAATCTGCTGACCTTCCTGCTGGCCCGTCCCTTCAGCTACCACACCCTCGAACGGCTGGTCATGGTCCACTACTGGCTGGCAGCCGTGGCTATGTACCTCTTTGGACGACGGCTGGGACTGGGCGTCGCCGCCAGCCTGGTCGGGGCGGTCGTCTGGGGCTGGAGCGGCTTTCTGGTCGCCCACCTCGGCCACTACAACATGGTGGCGGTGGCCGCCTGGCTGCCGCTCGTTCTGGCTCTGCTCTGGCCGGCTCTCAGCGGCGGGGCGCTCGGCTGGGCGGTGGGAGCGGCGGTCGCGCTGGCGGTGAGCACCCTGGCCGGCCACACCCAACTCACCCTCTACACCCTTCTGGCCCTGGCGGTCGCCGGCCTGGTCGGAGGCTGGCCGCGCGCACGGGGCTGGCCGGCCGTTCGGGCCCTGGGACGGGTGGTCCTGGTCCTGGGGTTGACCTTCGGGCTGGCCGGGGGCCTCTGCGCGGTTCAGCTCCTGCCCAGCTACGAACTCACCCGCCTCTCGGTCCGGGCCACGCTCAGCTACCCCGAGGCCACCGCCTTCAGCCTGCTCCCCCAACGGATCGTGCTGCTCCTGGTGCCCCACTTTTACGGACGCGACCCCACCGCCTACTGGGGACCACCCAGCCTGACCGAGAACTACGGCTACGTGGGGATCGGGCCGCTGGTCCTGGCGCTGGTGGCGCTGGCGCTACGCCGCGACCGGGCCACCCTCTTCTTCGCCCTGCTTGGGGCGGGCGGGCTGCTCCTGGCGTTCGGCGACTGGACCCCGCTCCACGGCTGGCTCTACAGCCTGGGTCCCGGCTTCGACAAGGTCCGGGCTCCCGGACGGTTCCTCGTCTTCGTCGACCTGGCGGTGGCCGGGCTGGCCGCCCTGGGAGCCGACCGCCTCTTCCGGGGAGTATCCTGGCGCGAACGCCCGGCCCTGCGCCTCGTCCTCTGGCTGGTCGGCGGCGCCCTTTTCGGCGCGCTTTTTGTCGCCGGGCCGCTGGTCTACCTCTGGCTCTTCGTCAACCAGCGCCAGCACCAGGACCTGGTCGAGCAGACCTGGACGGCCACCAGCAGTTTCGTTCTGGCCACGCTTTTCCTCCTCAGCGCCTTCGCCCTGCTGCTCCTGGCCCGCTACCGGCTTCTCACCCGACCGGGGCTGATGGCCTTCGGCCTGACCCTGGTTGTCCTCGACCTCTTCACCGCCAACAGCCGGCTCAACCCCACAGCCGCTGACCCCACGCTCGGCTTTCAGCACCAGCCGGTGATCGCCTTTCTCAAACAGCAGAGCGGTCTTTTCCGGATCGACACGGTGACCGGGGTTGAGGAGATCTGGCAACCCGACACGGCGCTGCTGGCGGAACTGCCCAGCGTCTGGGGACTCTGGAATCCGGTCGTTCTGGCCGACTACTACTGGTACTGGAAGCAGCACATCCCCGGCCGGGGCTCGGCCCTCTACGACCTCCTGAACGCCCGCTATCTTCTGGGGAAAAAGGATGTGGTCCTGGACCGGCAGAAGTTCCGGCCGGTCTTCACCGATCACCCGCTGATCGATGTCTACGAGAACCCGCAGGCCCTGCCCCGCGCCTTCCTGGTCGGCCGGGAGTGGCGGGCGGCCAGTCACGCCGAGGCGCTGGAGTGGCTGCGGCGGCCCGACTTCGACCCCCGCCAGGTGGTCATCGTCGAGGGGGCGTCGGGGCCGGCGCTGCCGACGGATGAGGGACCGCTGGGCGAAGTGGCGGTCGAGGCCTACGGTCTGAACAGCCTGGTGGTGCGGGTCCGCCTCGAACGGCCGGGGTACCTGGTGCTGAGCGAGGTCTACTATCCCGGCTGGGAGGCGTGGGTGGACGGCCAGCCGGCGCCGGTCCTGCGGGCCAACTGGCTCTTCCGGGCGATCCTCCTGGAGCCGGGCGAACACGTGGTGGCGATGGCCTTCCGCCCCCGCTCGGTCATGCTCGGGCTCGGCCTCTCACTCCTGGCCGGGACGGTGGTCCTGCTGTGGGGCGTTCAGGCCCTCTGGCGGTGGCACCGGGCGCGCCGGGCCGCGTCGGCGCTGGCGGTCACGGCGGGCTCGACCGGCTGAGAGTCACACCGGTCAGCGCACGATGAGCACCGAGCAGGGGGCATGGCGGCTGACCTTCTCTGTGGTCGCGCCCAGGAACGTGGCCCAGACGGCGGAGTGCCCGCAGTGTCCCAGGACAATAAGATCGAAACCGCCCGTCCGGGCGAACTCGACGATGGTCCGGGCCGGGTGGCCGGGACGGAGCTCGGTGCGGAGCGGAACGCCGGCCCGGGCCGCCTGGTCGCTGGCTCGGGCCAGGGCGGCGCCGTAGAAGCGGTTGGCGAACTCCTTCTCCTCCTCCATCTCGCCCACGGTGGCAGCCAGATGGGGCAGACGCTCCTCCACCGCCAGGGCCCAGAGTTCGGCGCCGGTGAGCCGGGCCAGGTCGAGAGCCGTGGCCAGGGCCCGGTCGGCCCCGGTGGAGCCGTCGTAGGCCACCAGAATCTTGCGAAACATCTCACACCTCCGCGGTAGTGGGCTGGCCCGGCCGGCGGGCCAGCCGGGCCAGCACTGGCAGCGCGGCCAGTTGGATTCCCGCCGAGAAGAGGACCATAACCGCCAGCGTCCGGTCGTAGAGGAGCCCTATCAGCGCGCTGCCCAGAAACCAGGCCCCACCGTAGCCGGCGTTGAAGAGACCGTAGGCCGAGCCGCGCCGGGCCGGAGGCACCATGATGGCGATGGCCGCTCGCCAGATCGATTCCTGGGCCCCCAGGCCAACGCCCCAGAGGGCGACCCCGAGCAGGAGCAGCGGCAGGCTCTGACTGGCGAGAAAGATCAGCGGCGCCGCCAGCGCCCCCAGGAGTGTGGAGAGAAGCAGGGTCCGCAGGCCCACGCGGTCGAAGAGGGCGCCAGCGGCCAGGGCGGCCAGGGCATCGATGCCCATCGCCAGGGCGTAGAGGAGAGGAATCGTGGCCGCCGGCACCGCCGCCGTTCGGGCCAGGTGGTAAGCGACCAGCGCGAAATCGACGGTGCCGGCCGCCACCAGGACCACCGCCCCGAGATACAGCCAGTAGGCGCGGGGCAGACCCTGCGTGGCCAGTGGAGGCAGGGTCGGAGCCAGGGCCTGCGGCTGTGGATAGAGCCAGCGGGCGAGGAGGAGAACTAGGAGCGCCAGCAGGGCTGGGGCGAGCAGGACGGCGAAGGCCGGCCGATAGTCGCCGGTCCCGGCCAGGACGGCGGCCACCACCAGCGGGCCGGTGAGCGCGCCGACCTGATCCAGCGCCTCGTGGAGGCCAAAGCCCCGGCCGTGGCCGACGTGAGCGGTGGCGTGGGCCAGCATGGCGTCACGGGCCGGCGTGCGAAGGGCCTTGCCGACCCGCTCCAGCACGATGAGGAGCGCGGCCACCTCCCAGCGGCCAGCCAGAGCCAGGAGCGGCACGGCCAGGAGGTTGAGGGCGTAGCCGCTGATGGTCAGCGCCCAGTAGCGCCGGGTGCGGTCGGCCAGAAGGCCCGAGACCAGGCGCAGTCCGTAGCCGAGGCTCTCCCCCAGACCAGCGGTGAGCCCGACGACCGCTCCACTGGCTCCCAGCAGTGCCAGATAGGGGCCGCTGATGCTCCGGGCGCCCTCGTAGGTCAGGTCGGCCAGCAGACTGACCAGCCCCAGGAGCACGATGAAGCGCAGGGCCGTGGTCCGTCGATCGCCGGCGGGCACGGCCACACCGGGTTGAGCGGGTGACGAATCCGGTCGCATCCTGGCTCTCCTTCCACACGGCACCGGGCACGTCTCAGGATCGGTGGCCGGCCTCGACCGGGGCCGTGGCGGCGCGGTCGGCGGTGGGCCCGGTTGGCTGGAACCAGGTCTGGGCGATAAGAGTCGGCACGACCGCCGAGGCGATGACCACCGTCACCAGGACCGAGTACTGGTCCTGGGTGATGATACCATGGGTCAGGCCGTAGAGGGCGGAGATGCTGCCGAACGTGAGACCGGTCGACATAAGGAGTGTGGTGTACAGGCCGGTTCGCGGCTCCAGCCGGAATAGCCGGGTCAGCGGCCAGACGCCCAGAAACTTGGTCGCGACCTTTACCCCCAGGAGCACAGCGATGAGCCCCAGACCGGCCCAGAGGGCCGGCAGAGCGATGAGGGCGCCGGCCTTCAGGAAGAAAAAAGGAGTGAGCAGGGCGAAGGTCGTCGCTCGCAGACGGTGCAGCGGCTGGCGGTCGTGACTGAAGACGCCGGCCACCACCAGCCCGACCAGGTAGGCCGGCAGAACCGCTTCGCTCCCCGCGGTGGTCGCCAGGCCGCCCAGGACGGTCAGGACCAGGAGCAGGAATTTCACCTCGGCCTCGGAGACCCGTCCGCCCCAGCGGGCCACGACCAGGCGGGTGAGTCGCGGCAGAACGGCCAGGGCCACGGCCAGAACCGCCGCAAACAGCACCAGCCAGCGGTCGAACGAAGCGAAGAGGATTCCCAGCGCCAGAACCGTGCCCAGATCGGTGACGAAGCAGGCGGCCAGGATGAGTTTGCCCAGGTCGGCGGCGGCCAGGCCCGATTCAACCATCACCGCGTAGACCACGGCCACCGAGGTGGTTGAGAGAGCGATCCCGGCGATCTGGGCCGCCGGCCACGCCCAGCCGGTGACAAAGCGGGCGAAGGCCACGGCCCCAAGGAAGGGCAGCAGAAAAGAGAGGCTGCCGATGGCCAGGCTGGGCACGAGGTGCCGGCGCAGGGAATCAGGGTCGATCTCGGCCCCGGCCAGGAAGGTCAGAAGGACCGAGCCGAAGGCCGCGAGAACATCGATCCAGGGCGTGGAATGGAGCCCCAGGAAGTTTCCCGCCAGCATCCCGAGGAAGATCTCCACCAGCGCGACCGAGATCCCCAGCCGGATCGAGAGGAGGCTGGCCAGGAAGGCCAGACCGATCCAGACGGCGGCGACAAACCAGAGATTCTCCACGGATGCCCTCCCCAGGTGGGATTCCAGCACCCTGCGGCGGACACAGAAAATGGCTCCTATCCGCACTCCGGGTGCAGGATAGGAGCCATCAGCCTCGTCGCGGTTCGCCGGCGGAGCCGGCCCGGCGGACTCCATCGCCGGTCAGGTTCAGTATACCGGAGCGGCGTGCCCCGCGTCAAGGCGCCGGGATGGCATTTTTCTCCCCCAAGACGCTGATGGAGAGGCGGCTTTCGCTTCCGCCCCGCGGCCTGGCCACGGTGACTGACCGCGTGGGGGAGACCGTCTCTCCTATCCCTTTTATGGCGTTCTCCCTTGACAGCCCCCGACTCCACCCCTACTCTCTCAGACCGTGTGTGGGCGCTGTGGTGGAGGGGTCAACCGTCGCCAATTTGTCCGCCTGCTCGCGCTGGCCGGCCTGGCCCTGGGTAGCGCCGCCGGATGGCCCAGCGCCGTCGGCCGGCTGCAAGGGCCCACCGCCCACCTGACTGGCCAGGTAAGAGACCGGCGGAGCGGGATTCCGCTCCCCTGGGTGATCGTGCGGGCCAGTCCCTGGGGTGGCCTGGCCACCACCGACCGCGCCGGTCGCTACTCCCTGGCCCTGCCTCCGGGAACGTACACCCTCACGGTGATGGCCGCCGGCTACCAGCGCCTCACTCTGCCCGCGGTCGAACTGGCCGAGGGGCAGGTCCTCTCCCTGGACCTGGCACTGGACCCGGCCCCACAGCGCACCGGTCAGGTGCCCGAGCAGCTCCCCCCCGATCTGATCCCCCCACCTCCCCTCCCGGGCCCGACGATCGCGGCCGCCCTGCCGCCGACGATCCGGGTCCGGCTGCCGGATGGGCGCCTGCAGGAACTGCCCCTGGAGGAGTACGTCAAAGGAGTCGTGCCCAGCGAGATGCCCGCCACCTGGCCGCTTGAGGCCATGAAGGCTCAGGCGGTAGCCGCCCGCAGCTACGCGGTGGCCTATGTGCAGCGCTACGGCGAGATCTGCACGACCGAATCCTGCCAGGTCTACGATCCGGACAAGCGCACGGCGCAGAGCGACCGGGCGGTCGACGAGACCCGCGGCATCGTTCTGACGTTCAACGACCAGGTGGTCCTGGCCTACTACAGTTCGACCTGCGGCGGACACACCGATATGTGGAGCAGCGCTCCCTGGACCCGCTGGGTCCGCGACGACGGCACCGGCGAGAACACCGATCTCTCCAGCGAAGCCGCCGCCCGGACCTTTTACACCGGCCAGCCCCCCAGTTTCAGTTTCTGCCAGCCGTCCCCCCGCTACCGCTGGACAGTCCGCTGGGAGCGGGCCCAACTCGAGGCGGTCATCGCCTACTGGCTGGCCGACTATGCCGCCACCGCTCCGGGAGCGGTCAGTCCCGCGTTCGCCGCCGGCACCCCGCTGGGCGAACTGCGCGAAGTCCGCATCGTCCGTCGCCAGCCCTCCGGCACGGTGGCTGAGTTCGAGATCGCGACCACGCAGGGAACCTGGCGGGTCGCCTCGCCTTCGGGGACCGGCCTGCGCTGGGTCCTACGGCCCTGGCCGGCCAGCGGCAACGTCGCGGATGCTCTTCTCCTCAACAGCGCGAAAGTGGTCGTCGACCTCCAGCGCGACCAGAGTGGACGGCTGGTGGCGGTCCAGGCTCTGGGAGGCGGTTGGGGTCACGGCGCGGGACTCTGCCAGTGGGGAGCGAAAGGGATGGCCGAGCAGGGCTGGGCCTTCGACCGTATCCTTCGCTACTACTATCAGGGGATCACCCTGACCCCCCTGAGCCCGGCCCGCTATCCGCGTGTGCTCTTTGTGCCGCGCCTCTACCAGCGCGGCGTGGACAGACCATAGTGACCGCCAGGCCTTCCGGGCGGTTTGTGGCCAGCGGGGTGATTTGACATAACGGTCCGCCGTGCGCTAACATGCATACTGGCAGGCGCATGACCTGATCGCCTCAGCACGAGGGCGTGCGTCCAAGGGGGGAAAGGCGATGGCCGAACAGGAACTGACGGTGCGTGAGGCCGGACGGCGGGGCGGCGAGACGGTCAAGGCCAAGTACGGGCCGGCGTTCTTCGCCACCATCGGCCGCAAGGGTGGTGAAACGGTCGCGAAGGAGCGCGGGCCCGAGTTCTACGCCGAGATCGGCAAGAAGGGCGGCCGGGCGGTGAAGGAGAAGCATGGCCCGGAGTTCTTCGCCGCCATCGGCAAGAAGGGCGGCCAGACCGTCCGGGACAAGCATGGCCTGGAGTACTACTCGCAGATCCGCCGCCGAGCCCGCCGAACGACCGACCAGCCGGCTGGCTGATACCGTCAACCGGCTGCCCAGGCACGTGCCGGGGCCGCCCCCGCGTAGGGGGCGGCCCTTTGTCCTTCGGAGCGCTCGCGCTCTGTGCTATGATCGCCGGTGAGACCACCCGCTTCTGCCGGAGGCGAGCGTGCACCCGCCACAGCTGCACAAAGGGATGGTCCTGACCGTGGGGACCGGCACCGGCCCGGCGACCGATATCGTGACCCCTCTTCTTAAGAGCGTGCGTGAGGCCCGGCCGGACGCAGTGGCCTGCCTGGTCAGCCCGCAGAGCGCCCCGCTGGCTCAGACGCTCCGGGAACGCCTCGCCCGTGAGGCCGGCTACACTCCTCCTGTCTGGGAGACCTTCACCGTTGCCGACCCCAACGACCTCGAACTGGCGTTCACGGTGGCCCTGACCGCCATTCGCTCTCTCCTGCGCCAGGGGCTGGCCCCAGCCGATATCACCGCCGACTACACCTCCGGGACCAAAGCCATGACCGCCGCGCTGGTCCTGGCCGCCGTGGCCCTGGGCTGCGGCAGTCTGCGGTACATCACCGGCCAGCGGCGCGACGGCACGGTCGTGGCCGGGACCGAGCGGTTCCTGACCCTTCCCCCCAGCGCCGTCCTGGCCTTTAACCGCCTCCAGGTCGCCGAGGAGCTTTTCCGCCAGCTCGCCTTCGGCGCCTGCCGCCACCTGGTCAGCGAGGTCAACCTCTTCCTGCTGACCCCCGACGACCAGCACCGCCGCGAGGCGCTGCTCCAGGCCGCCCAGGCCTACGACGCCTGGGACCGCTTCCAGTACCACGACGCGGTCCACTGGTTCGAACGTCTCCTGCGGACCCACCCCGCGGTCCTGCCAGCCGATCTCTATCCGGCTTCCGACCTGCCCCGGCGCCTCCGTCACCTGGGCGATACGGTCCACCAGAAACGCTTCACCCGCGACCTCCTGGCCGACCTCCTGGCCAATGCCGAGCGCCGACTGCGCGAGGGGCGCTGGGACGATGCGGTGGCCCGCCTCTACCGGGCCACCGAGATGCTGGCCCAGTGGATCCTGCACGAGGAGTACCGGGTGGACCCCAGTGCCCTGGACCCCGCCCGGCTGCCGCCCGAGATCGCCGCCGACTACACCCCCGGCCAGAAGCTCGGGCTGCTCGAGGGCTACACGCTGATCGCCCGGCTGGAGACGACCCCAGCGCGCAAGACCGACCTGGGGCGCGCTTTCGCCGAGAGCGCCCTGCCCCACCTCCTGACCGTGCGGAACGAGAGCCTCCTGGCCCACGGCACCCGCCCGGTCACCCGCGAGGCCGCCCATCGCTTCTTCGGCGAACTGGTGCGGGTGGCCTCCACCCAGATCGACGACCTGCCCACCCGCATCGCCGCCTGGCAGTTCCCCTGGCTCCAGACGTCGTCAGGCCAGCAGGGGCCCTGAGCCGTTGCCCCAGGTCCAGATCGTATGGAGGAGGAAGTTGCAGAGGGTGGCAGCGCCGATGGCCACCAGATTGGCCAGACGGTAGTCCCAGCCGTAGACGCCGGTCAGCAGGTTCAGCACGCCCAGCGTGATCCCGAGCCCCAGCAACGAGACCGCGTTGAAGCGCAGGAACCGGCCCAGCCGGGGCCGGCCGCCGGCGAAGGTCCAGCGGTTGTTGCCCAGAAAATTGCTGATGATCGAGACCTCAACCGCGATGGCCGCCGCCAGCGTCAAGGGCAGCCGCAGGACGCCGTGTAAGAGAACCAGGCAGCCCATATTGACCAGGACGCCCGTCAGACCGACCAGACAGAAGGTGAGGAACCGCCGCAGGTGCGCCATGGGAACGGTTAAGGGGTGAAGACGCCCCGCGACCCGGGACGCCAGCGCGCCCTCAGGCCCTCGAGCCGCAGCCGCCAGACAACCCAGAGGGCCTCCAGCACGATCCGGCCCGACATCTTCGACTGCCCGACCCGCCGGTCGACGAACACGATCGGCAGCTCCCGCAGCCGGAAGCCCTGCCGGTGGCAGCGGTACTTCATCTCGATCTGGAACGAATAGCCGTTGGAGCGGACCTGGTCCAGGTCCAGAGCGGCCAGAACCTCCCGCCGGTAGCCGACGAAGCCGCTGGTGACGTCGTGGACTGGCAGGCCCAGCACCCAGCGGGCGTAGAGCGAACCGCAGCGGCTGATGGCCTGCCGGAGAGCCGACCAGTTGCGCGTACCGCCGCCGGGGATATAACGGGAGCCGATGACCACGTCAGCCTCGGCCAGCGCCCGGACGAAAACAGGCAGACAGGCCGGGTCGTGAGAGAAATCGGCGTCCATTTCGAAGACGCAGTCGTAGTCGCGGGCCAGGGCGTACTTGAAGCCGGCGATGTAGGCGGTGCCCAGCCCCAGCTTGCCCGGACGGTGCAGCACGGCCAGGCGCTCGGCGAAGCGTCCGCGGAGCTCCTCGGCCAGCCGGCCGGTGCCGTCCGGCGAGTTATCGTCCACGATCAGGATGTGAAAAGGGCCCTGGGCCAGGATGGCCGGAACGATCTGGGGCAGATTACTGGCCTCGTTGTAGGTCGGCAGGACGACCAGCGGCTTCACCCCATGTTCTCCTGAGGACACACTGACCGGTGGCCGCGCCACCGTCGGGTCCGCAGCGCTGGGGGCAAGTGCTGTACCAGAGGGCCCTCAGCGCCGGCGGTACCAGATGATCACGGCCTCCTCTTCGTGCGGCGGTCGATGGCGGGCCGCCCGTCGGAGCAGCCGCCCCGGCAGCGCGCTGGCCTGGCGCCAGAGCAGACGACGCACGATCTCCAGACCGGTGCCCACCGCCAATGTGGCCAGGCTCCGCCAGACAGTCGGGGGCAGCGCGGACCGCCCGGCCAGCGGCCGGCGGACCGGAACTGGCAGCCACCGGGCCCGCAGGGCCTGCCCGCAGACGCGACAGTAGTTGTCGTCGGGGGCGCAGGACACACCACAACGCGGACAGCGCAGCATGGCCCCTCTCCGCAGCGGCATTATACACGCTTTGACGACCCGCCGGCACCCTGGTAGACTTAGGCCACAGGAGGCGCTGTGGCCGCCACCACCCTGCAACGACCTGAACCCAGCATCGCCCGCCAGGTCCTGACTCTGGCCTGGCCCGTCATCGTCGAGAACGCCTTCCAGACCCTGCTCGGCCTGGTGGACATGCTGCTGGTCGCCCAGCTGGGCACGGCGGCCATCGCCGGCGTCGGCGCGGCCCTGCAGATCCTCTGGGTCGCCTTCTCGCTCTTCGGGGCCCTCAGCCTGGGGACCACCGTCCTGGTCGCCTACTGGACCGGCGCCCGCCGGCCAGATGAGGCCAACCGGGTGGTCAAACAATCACTGGTTATGGCCGGTGGCATCGCCCTGCTCCTGACCGTCCTGGGGACACTGACCAGCGACCTGGCCATCGCCGCCCTCGGCGCCGAACCGGCGGTCGTGGCCGCCGGAGGCACCTACCTGCGCATCACCTTCCTGACCATCGCGGCCCTGATCGGTATGTTCGTGCTGAACGCCGCCCTGCGTGGGGCCGGCGATACCCGCACCCCGATGGTCGTCACCGGCGCCATCAATCTCATCAATGCGGTGGCTGCCTACGGGCTCATCTTCGGGGCGCTGGGGCTGCCCGCCCTGGGAGTGGCCGGATCGGCCTGGGCGGCGGCCCTGGCCCGGATCATCGGCTGCGCGGTCCTCGGCGCGCTGCTCTGGTCGGGCCGGCGAGCGGTGAGCCTGCGGGGACGCGCGGGCTGGCGGCCGGACCGGGCGCTCATCGGACGCCTGCTTCAGATCGGCGTTCCCTCGCTTCTCGAGCAACTCCTGCTCTCGACCGCTATCCTGGTCTACGGCGCCCTGGCTCTGGCGCTGGGGACGGCGGTCTACGCCACCCAAAGGATCACCTTCACCGCCATTATGATCGCCTTTCTCCCGGCCTTCGGCTTCGCCACGGCGGCCACCGCCCTCACCGGCCAGAGCCTGGGCGCCGGCCAGCCCGAACGGGCTGAGCGGGCGACCTGGTTCGCCGTCAAGGCCGCAGCGGTGTGGATGGCGCTGATGGGCCTCGGCTGCGCCCTCTTCGGCGACCGCTTCATGGCCCTCTTCACCACCGATCCGGAGATCACCACCCTCGGCGCGCTCTGTCTGCGCCTCATCGCCGTGGCCCTGCCGCTCTGGGCCGTGATCCTGGGGCTGAGCGGCGGCCTGCGCGGCGCCGGCGACACCCGTTTCCCGATGTGGATGGCGGCCGTCGGCAACTGGCTCGTCCGCCTACCCATCGGCTACACCCTCGGCGTCGTCTGGAACCTGGGCCTCCCGGGCATCTACGCGGCCTTCCTGGTCGACGCGGTCGTGCAGGCCGGGGCGATGATCTGGCGCTACCGGCAGGGTCGCTGGCGGACGCTGCTGACCGCGCCAACGGCCCCGCCCGCGGAGGGGATCGTCTAGAGGAGAGCGGGTATGCGTGTGGGCATTGTGGGCTACGGCTTCGCCGGCCGACGCTTCCACGCCTATCTCATCAGCCGGGTGCCGGAACTCCGGCTGACTGCGGTGGCCAGCCGTGATCCCGAGCGGCGCCGTCAGGCCGAACAGGATTACGGGGTCGAGACGGTCCCGACGCTCGACGATCTCCTGGCCCGCGACCTGGCTGACATCATCGTCATCGCCACGCCTCACGACACGCACTGCGCCCTGGCCTGCCAGGCTATGGCCGCCGGCAAACATGTGGTGGTCGACAAGGTCATGTGCCTCAGCGCCGCCGAAGCGGAGACGATGATCGCCTGCGCCCGCCAGCACGGCGTGCTCCTGACCGTCTTCCAGAACCGCCGCTGGGACTGGGACTTCCTCACCCTGCGCCAGGCCCTGGCGGAGGATCTGATCGGCGCTCCGTACCTCTTCGAGGCGGCGATTATGCGCTACCGACCGCCGCGCGGCTGGCGGGCCGAGGCCACGGCCTCGGGCGGGCTCCTCTACGACTGGGGCGCTCACCTCATCGACCAGGCCCTGCTCCTGGTCCCGGGAACCGTCCAGGCGGTCACCTGCGTCGCCCAGTACCGGGGATGGGGGCGTGAGATCGGCAGCTACGTCCGCCTGACCCTGCAGTTCTCGTCAGATGTCCTCTTCGTCATCGAAATCGGGAATCTGGCCTGCCTGGAGAAACCGCGCTGGCTGGTCCTGGGCGAGCAGGGGGCCCTCATTCGTTATGGCCTGGACCCGCAGGAGGCGGCCATGCTGGCCGGCGACATCAGCGCGGCCAGTGAACCGCCAGAGCACCTCTTCCGGCTCCGTCGGTGCACGGCCGACGGCGTCCGGGAGGCGGTTCTCCCCAGCGTCCGGGGCGACTGGACCGACTTTTACCGCAACCTGGCGGCGGCGCTCCGGGGCGAGGCCGAGCTGGCGGTCAAGCCGGAGGAGGTCCGCCGGGCGATGACCGTCTTCGACGCCGCCCGTGAGTCACTGGCCAGCGGGGGTACGGTCCGGGTCGCCCTCTGAGAGGGTGGCCCTCGCCGCCGACCACGGCCAGTCGGCTCGAAGCAGGCGGGCCGAGTTGGCCAGAATAACGAGATCAGGAAGCGACTGAGCGGCGGCCGCCAGAGCCGGCGGGAGAAAACCGAGAGCGGCCAGGGCGAGTCCGGTCAGGTTGTAGAGGGCGGTGAAAACCAGATTGAGGCGGACGACCCCCATCGTCCGGCGAGCCAGCCAGAAGAGCGCCGGCACCAGACGCCAGTCCTCGCGCAGGAGGGCGGCGTGGGCCGCCTCCAGCGCGACCGGCGCGCCGACCGCACCCATCGCGATCCCCACATCAGCCTGGGCCAGCGCCGGCGCGTCGTTGACCCCATCCCCGATCATCACGACGGTCTGCCCCTGCGCCTGGTACGCCCGAACAACGGCGATCTTGTCCTCCGGCAGCAGGTTCGCCCGGTAGGTGACACCGAGACGCCCGGCCACAGCCGCAGCCGCCCGCTCGTTGTCCCCGGTGAGAATCTCGATCCGCCGAATGCCCAGACGACGAAGCGCCGCCAGAGCGGCCGGGACCTCTGGCCGCAGCTGGTCGGCTGCGGCCAGGACGCCGACCAGTCGGCCGTCGCACAGGACGAAGAGCAGCGTCTTGCCCTCGTCCGCCAGCGCCCTCGCCGCCGGCGGCCACAGGTCCGTGGCCAGCAGCCGGCCGCCGCCAACCTGAACGACGCGGCCGGCGACCCGAGCCTGCACGCCCAGGCCCGGGGTCGCTGTGAATGCCTCGGGCTCCTCCACGACCAGACCGCGGCGCCTGGCCGCCACCCGCACGGCCGCCGCCAGAGGGTGTTCGGAATAGCGCTCCGCCGTGGCCGCCAGCCGCAGAATCTGCGCGGCGCTGAGGTCCGCCAGCGGCACCACGTCGGTGATCTGGGGCTGGCCCAGGGTCAGAGTGCCGGTTTTATCGAGGAGGACCACCTCGGCCCGGGCCAGCGCTTCAAGATACCGTCCCCCTTTGACCAGCAGCCCCCGGCGGGCCGCGGCGCCGATGGCCGCGGTCACAGCCACCGGCGTGGCCAGAGCGAATGAGCAGGCACAGGCCACCATCAGGACCGCTGCCGTCGCCAGCGGGTCCCGGCGGAGCAGGAAGGTGCCGAGAGCGACCGCAACGACGACCGGGAGGTAGTAGCCGGCAAAGAGGTCCGCCCACCGCTGGACCTCGGCCCGGTGCGCCTCGGCCGCCTCCACCAGCCGGACGACCCGACCGTAGAGGGTCGCGGCTCCGACAGCCGTGGCCCGAACGCGCAGCGCCCCCTGGCTGACCCACGAGGCCGCCAGGACCCGGGCTCCCGGCCCAACCTCGACCGGCAGCGGCTCGCCGGTGAGCATCGACTGGTCAATCACCGCCTGGCCGCCGATGACCTCGCCGTCCACCGGGACCTGCTCCCCCGGCCGGACGACGACGACCTCGCCGAGCCGCACCGCCGCGACGGGGACGGCGACCTCCTGTCCCTCACGCTCGACCCGCGCCGTCGCCGGGGCCAGCGCGGCCAGCGCTCGCACCGCCTGGCGGGTCCGCTCGCCGGTGAAGGCTTCGAGGAAAGCTCCCACCCGCAGGAAGAACACCACCAGCGCGGCCGCCACCCACTCGCCCACGCTCAGAGCCGCCAGGAGCCCCAGGGTCATCAGTGTCCGGGCTGTGACCCGACCCCGCCGGGCCGCCCCGATGACCTCGCGGAAGATGGGCCAGCCGCCGGCTAGAATGAGCGCCAGCCAGACCGGCCAGGGGACTAGCTCGCTGAGCAGCGTCGACCAGCCAAGCCCCTCGCCGACGACAGCTCCCAGCAGGATTACCCCCCAGAGCGCGCCCAGCACCAGGAGCACCGTCCGGGAGAGACGGTCCACCACCGCCGGCGTCGGCCGGCGGTGGCCGAGAGACTCGATGGTCCGCTGGATCGCCACCGGGCTGGTGCGGTCCGGATCGAAGGCCACCACAACCTGGCCGGTCGTCAGCCGCGCCTCGGCCCGCACTACACCAGGCAGAGCGGTTAGAGCCGCCTCCAGGTTGTGGGCGCAGGAGGGGCAGTCCAGGCCCGCGACCGGGATCGTCAGGGTGGTTACCAAGCCAGGGGAACGCTCCTCCGCACGGCGCTGGTGCATGAGTCCCTTCGTGCCACCCCAATAATCGGGAGAGCGCAGCAGGCAGAGCCTCAGCAAACCCGGTCAGACGCTAGCCGGCCAGGTAGCCGCCGTCGGCGAAGATGATCTGGCCGGTGATGAAGGCGGCGGCCGGCGAGGCCAGGAAGACCGCCAGGCCGACCAGATCCTGCGGCTGGCCGATGCGCCCCAGCGGGGTGCGGGCCAGCACCTGGGCCCGGAAGGCGGGGTCGTCCAGCACCCCTTTCGAGAGGTCGGTGTAGATCCAGCCGGGGGCGATGCAGTTGACCCGCACACCGTAAGGCCCCCACTCGACCGCCAGCGTCCGGGTCAGAAGACCGATGGCTCCCTTGGTCGCCCCGTAGAGAGCCCGGCCGGGAAGCCCGATGGCCGTGGTCAGCGAGCCGATGGTGATGACCGCGCCCCGGCGCTGGGCGAGCAGATACCGCCCGGCGGCCAGGCAGGTGAAGAGCACACCGCCGAAGTTCACCCGGAAGACCCGCTCGTAGTCGCTTTCTGTCAGGTCCACCGCCGGCTTGCGGAAGGGGATGCCGGCGGCCGGCACCACGATGTCCAGCCGGCCCAGACCGGCCACCGTCCGCTCGACCATCTGGCGGACCTGGGCCGGATCGCCGACGTCGGTGGGCAGGACCAGCGCCCGCCGGCCCAGCCCCTCGATCTCGGCCGCCAGTGTCTCCAGGTCGGCCACCGTGCGGCTGGCCAGGGCGACATCGGCCCCGGCCTCGGCCAGGCCACGGGCGATGGCCCGGCCGATCCCCCGGCTGGCCCCGGTGACCAGCGCCACCTGCCCGTCCAGACGGAACTGGTCCAGGATCACGCCGACGCTCCGGGCGCCCGGCCCTCCAGTTCGGCCAGCACGCGAGCGAAGGTCTGATAGGCCGCCGTATCGTAGAGAACGAAGAGGATCTCCTGCAGAGTCTTGGGCGTGAAGTTTTTAGCCTCGCTGAGCATGATCCGCGCGGCCTCGTCGAGCGGGAAGCGACCGACACCGGTGCCCAGGGCCGGCAGGGCTACCGAGCGCAGCCCCAGGTCGTCGGCCAGCTGGAGAGCGCTCCGGGTGGCCTGGCGGATCTTCTCGGCATCGGTCACCAGGTCCGGTCCCATCACCGCCGCGTGAATGACGTAGCGGGCCCGGAGCCGACCGGCCGTGGTGGCGATGGCCGTGCCCACCGGGATGGGTCCCCGCCGGACCGCCTCCTGCTCGATCTCAGCGCCCCCTTTGCGCTTGATGGCCCCGGCCACTCCCGCCCCCATCCAGAGGTGGGTGTTGGCGGCGTTGACGATGGCGTCGGCCTCAACCTCGGTGATATCCCCCTGCAGAAGCCGGATGGTCGCCACCGGTCACCCCTCAGGCAGCCTCGGCCAGCCGGAACTCGCGCAGGCCGTAGGTCGTATCGGTTTGAATGAGCCGCTCGATCAACTCGACGCTGTAGCCGTGCGGTCGGTCGGAGAGATTGATGTACTCGCCGAGGAACTCGCGGATCCGCTCGGCCTCCATCGGCTGGTTGCCGTTGGCCAGGAAGACCCGGAAGATGGCCTCGCGGAGCGGCGTCTCCGGGGTGATGTAGTGGCGCTGCTTGGAGCAGCAGGTCCGGATGACCTGAAGGGGATTGGCCCCGTAGGGCACGGTGCGCAGCTCGAAGACGACCCGACCGGTCCTGGGGTCAACCGTCGGCACCCGCTCCTGGATCTGCTCGCCGGCCGCGACCTTCCGCTGGCACGACGGGCAGAAACGCCCCTGGGCCACCAGCCGGAAGGAGCGGTTGCGGGCCTCGTACCACTGGAGGTCGATGTAGTACTTGGGCTTCTGGGCCTCGTCCATGCGCCTGTCGCCTCCCCGGCAATCCTCACCGTATAGTTATAGCGGGCCGGGCGCGCCGAACGCAATCGTAAAACGAGCAGGCGTCCAGACGTCTCTTCTGTCTGGCGCTCGCTTTGTGGTATAATTCTACGGCGCACGCCGGCCGGCCAGTCAGGGGTGCGCTGGCGCGGTCAGGCCGGGTGCGGGCACGGAAGAGAGGTGAGTAGCGATGGCTGGGCACAGCAAGTGGGCGCAGATCAAGCGCCAGAAGGCTGTCAACGACGCCCGCAAAGGCCAGCTCTTCACCAAGCTCGGCCGTGAGATCATGGTGGCCGCCCGGGAGGGCGGTGGCGATCCAGAGGCCAACTTCCGGCTGCGCATGGCCATCCAGCGCGCCCGCGAGGCCAACATGCCGATGGAGAACATCGAGCGGGCGATCAAGCGGGGGCTGGGCCTGACCGAGGCGGCGGCCCTGGAGGAGGTCATCTACGAGGGCTACGGGCCGCACGGCGCCGCCATCCTGGTCGAGGCCATGACCGACAACCGGAACCGGACGGTCTCGGAGATCCGCAGCGTCTTCACGCGCTCCGGCGGCAGCCTGGGCGAGGCCGGCTGTGTGGCCTGGCTCTTCGACCAGCGCGGCGTGGTCCGGGTGAACGTGGCCGGGCACGACGCCGATGAGGTGGCGCTGGTGGCCATCGACGCCGGCGCCGAGGACGTGCGCACCGAGAACGGCACGCTGGAGATCCTGACCCAGCCCGCCGACCTGGAGGCCGTCCGAACGGCCCTGGAGCGCGCCGGCTACAAGGTCGAGTCGGCCGAACTGGCCATGGTCCCCAAGACGACCATCCAGCTCGACGGCGAGGCCGCCCTGCAGGTGCTGCGGCTCATGGACCGGCTGGATGAGCTGGACGACGTCCAGCGGGTGTACACCAACGTTGAGTTCCCCGAAGAGCTGCTCGAGAAGTACCACCTTGGCGAGAGCGTCGCACACCGCTAAGCCGGTGGCCCTGGGGGTGGACCCCGGCACCGCCCGCCTGGGCTACGCCCTGGTGGCTCAGGACGGGCCGCAGCCCCGCCTCCTCGCCTGTGGCGTCCTGACCACGGAGGCCGAGGAGCCAGCCGGCGAACGGCTGCGACGACTCTATGAGGGACTGCACGCCCTCATCGCCCAGTACCAGCCGACTGAGGTGGCGGTCGAGCAGCTTTTTTTTAATCAGAACGTCCGGACCGCCATCGCCGTCGGCCAGGCCCGGGGGGTGGTCCTGCTGGTGGCCGCCCAGGCCGGGCTCCCCGTCTGCGAATACACCCCGCTCCAGGTCAAACTGGCCATCGTGGGCTACGGACGGGCCCGGAAGGAGCAGGTCCAGGAGATGGTGCGTCTGCTTCTCGGCCTGCCGGCGCCTCCTCAGCCCGATGACGCCGCCGACGCGGTGGCCATCGCCCTCTGTCACCTTCAGCACCAGCAGCAGCGCCAGAACTGGCAGGCGCGCGGGGTGGACCTGTGATCGACCGGGTGCGCGGGGTCCTGGCGGCCACAACCGCCGACAGCATCGTGGTGGACGTCGGGGGAGTCGGTCTGCGCGTCTTCGTGCCGCTGACCACGCGGAGCGCCCTGGGACCGGTCGGCTCGCCGGTCGAACTGCGGACCGTCCTCTATCTGCGCGAGGACACCCTGGCCCTCTACGGCTTCCTGACCGAGGACGAGCGACAGCTCTTCGAGCAGCTGCTCACCGTCACCGGTGTGGGCCCACGGGTGGCCCTCAATCTCCTCTCGGTCCTCACCCCCGACCGGCTGCGGACAGCCATCGCGGCCGGCGATGTCGAGCAGCTGACGACCGTGCCGGGGGTCGGGCGCAAACTGGCCGGGCGGCTGGTCCTGGAACTCCGGGGGAAACTGCCCACGCCCGCGCCGGCCGGGGGACCAGGGTCAGACCTCGACGAGGTGGCAGCGGCCCTGCAGGGCCTGGGCTACAGCCCGGCCGAGGTCCAGACCGCCCTGCGCGCACTCGCTCTCGACCCGGCCCTGCCCCTGGAGGAGAAGATCCGGCGGGCCCTGCAGTTCTTCGCCACCGCCCGCCGCTAGCCACCGGCCCGCCCGACCACCGCCCACCAGGCCAGGCCCCCCAGAGCTCCCGCGTAGACCCAGTGCAGCCAGACCTGGCGCCCCAGACAGAGCAGCCCCAGCACCCCGGTGACCGGCAGGGCCAGGACGGCCCCGAGGTGGCGCCGCTGCAGATGCCAGCCCACCACCTGCCAGAGGCCCTCGATGTCGCCCCGGCTGGGCAGCGCGTGCAGCGCGATGACCAGGCCCCACCAGAGCGGCACCACCAGGCTCAGCCAGCCGGGCAGACCAACCGGCTGGTCGAGCGGCTGGAGAACCTGGATCTGGTGAGCGGCCAGGGCGAAAAGGCCGAGCGCCAGCGTCGAGTTCACCAGCAGGGGGCCGGCGACGATGAGGCAGTGCAGACTCAGCCGGCGGGGCGGGGCGTGGCTGACATAACCAGCCGGATCGCCCAGGCGAAAGAAGACCACCTCGTGAACGGCAGCCCCAGCCAGGCGGCAGAAGTAGTAGTGGGCCAGTTCGTGGACGACGACGCCGGGGAGGATCAGCAGGGCCCGGATCAACCCCAGGGCCAGCATCGTCAGACCGCCCCGCCCCCGATCATCCGCACGATCTCCAGGCGGTCGCCGTCCTGAATCACCGTGGTAGCGTAGTGCTCCCGCCGGACGATATCGCCCCGCAGCTCGACGGCCACGGTGGCCGGATTGATGTTGTGCTGAGCCAGAAACTCGGCCACCGTCATCGGTCCGGGCAGTTCTCGCGGCTTGCCATTGACGATAACGCGGATCATCCGGTGTCTGCGCTCCTCCGGATCAGCGACGCGCCGGCCCGCCCGGCCTCGACCGCTGTCCGCAAGGCCCGGGCGGCGGCCGTCGGCTCGGGAGCCGCCAGGATGGCCGAGATAACCGCCACCCCGGTGGCGCCGGCGGCGATGACCGCCCCGGCGTTCTCCGGGGTGATGCCACCGATGCCGACGAGCGGCCGCTCCACGCGGGCCGCGATCCGACGGATAAGGTCCACACCGGCTCCCCCCTCGCCAGGGTGCGACCGCGAGGGAAAGATCGTCCCGACCAGGAGAAAGTCCGCCCCCTCCGCGGCCACAGCCACCGCCCGCTCCAGACTGTGGACCGAGGCCCCGATGACCAGCCGGTCGCCCCAGCGCTGCCGGACCACCCGCACCGGCAGCGACCGCTCGCCCAGCTGCACCCCGTCGGCCTCGATGGCTAGGGCCACGTCCACCCGGTCGTTGATGAGAAAACAGGCCCGCCCGGCCAGGAGCGGACGGAGCATCCGGGCGGCCTCATAGACCTGACCGGCGCCCCAGTCCGGCGCCCGCAGGTGCACCGTGTCCACCCCGGCCGTGAGCAGGTCGGGGAGCAGCGTCCGCAGTCGGTCGAGCGGGCAGAGAGCGAAGTCGGTCACCAGGTGCAGAACACCGGGCAACAGGCGCTCGGCCATTCAGCGGACCACGCCCTCCAGCGGACTGCTGGCCGAGGCGTACGGGCGCTTGGGGATGCGCCCGGCCAGGAAGCCACGCCGGCCGGCCTCGACCGCCAGCCGGAAGCCCTCGGCCATCAGGGCCGGGTTCTTGGCCTGGGCGATGGCGGTGTTGACCAGAACGGCGTCAGCCCCCAGTTCCATCGCCAGGGCGGCGTCCGACGGCGCACCCAGCCCGGCGTCGATGATGACCGGCACGGTCGCCTGCTCGATGATGATCTTGATCTGCTCGAAGAACGGGATCCCCTGACCCGAGCCGATGGGCGAGGCCAGCGGCATCACCGTAGCCGTGCCCAGCTCCTGAAGACGGCGGGCCAGCGCCGGGTCGTAGTTGATGTAGGGCAGGACGACAAACCCCTCATCGATCAGACGCTTGGCCGCCTCATAGGTGCCGATGGGGTCGGGCAGCAGGTACTTGGGGTCGGCGATGACCTCCAGTTTCACCCAGTTCGAGCCGGTCAGTTCCCGGCCCAGACGGGCCACCCGGATCGCCTCCTCGACCGTGTAGCAGCCGGCGGTGTTGGGCAGGATCGTGTAGCGACTCCAGTCGATCTCGTCGAGGAGCGTGCGCTTCTGGGGATTATCGAGATCCAGGCGCCGGATGGCCACGGTGACGATCTCGCAGCCGGACGCCTCCAGCGCCGCCCGCATCTCGTCGGCGTTGCGGTACTTGCCGGTGCCCAGCAGCAGCCGGGAGCGGAACCGCTTGCCGGCGATGACCAGTGGGTCGTCCAGGACTGTCTGTGGCATGGCTCTGCCTCCTCTCTTCTGGGCCGGCGCCCGGCTCGGTGGAGACCTAGTAACGGCGCCCGCGCTGCCGGTTGATATCGAATTTGGCGGTGCTGGCGATGGCCATCACCGCCATCACGCCGGCCATCACCGGGTCGGTGACCACCAGATCGGCCGCCTCCGGGACGCTGCCGGCCATGTTCAGCGAGATCACAATGATCCCCTTCTCCCGGACCTCACGGACCGCCTTGGTGATCTCGCCGCCCATCAGGGCGCCGGCCAGGACCAGGGCCCGGGCCCGGGGCAGCCGGGCGACGGCCCGAACCGCCGCCGCGATCTCCTGCTCGCCAACCAGCGGGATGGTGTCGACCGAGATCCGCTCCCCCCGGATGTTGTGCCGGTCGGCCTCGCTGATGGCCCCCATCGCCACCTGCCCGACCTGGGCGCCGCCGCCGATGACGATGACCCGCTTGCCGTAGACGCGGGCGAACGAGGGCTGCTCCTCAACCGCGCTGACGATGTCCAGCGCGCTCAGGTCGCGGATAAGGGCGGCCGGATCGGCCACCTCCTGGAGTTCGAAGTAGACGGTCGCCGACCCGGCGTGGCGCTCGGGGATATCCACGTAACTGATGTTGGCGCCGTGCTCGGAGATAACCCCGGTCAGACGATGCAGCACACCCGGCCGGTCGACGGTGTGGACGAGGATCCCCAACTCTGGCGTGAGCCTCTCCTTCATCGGTCTCTGGCGCCACCCCCTGAAAATGTACGGTCCGGACCAGAGCTTTGTCAAGCCATTCGGGCAGCCGGACCAGAGACCAGGCCCCCGTTTCCACCTGGGCCCTAGATGGGCTGGTCGGGTCGACGGCCGGCGAAGCGTTCGACCACCGCCAGCAGTTGTCGGGCGGTGAACGGTTTGACCAGGTAGCCGACGGCGCCGGCGGCGTAGGCCTGGGCGATGTACTCCTCATCGCCCAGCGAGGAGAAGATATAGACCGGGATATCGCGGGTCTCGGGCCTCTGCTTCAGGGCCTGGAGCACCGCCAGGCCGTCCCGCCGGGGCAGCAGGATATCGCAGGCGATGAGATCGGGCTGGTCGTGGACCGCCCGGCTGAGGGCCTCGTCCCCATCCCGGGCGGTGACCACCCGATAGCCCGCCTCCTCCAGGATGTACTGCACCAGCCGCAGGTAGGCGGGCGAATCGTCGACGACCAGAACCGTGGGCCGACGTCCCATCGTGCGTCTCCCGCGCTGGCGCCCTCTCCCACCGGGGAGGGCGCCAGCGACAGGCTAGCCCTTCACCACCGCCAGCGGCCGCAGTCGGGCCACCGGCCGGGAGATGCCGGCGTCGGCCACGATATGGACCACCTCAGCCACGTCTTTATAGGCCTCAGAGGCCTCCTCGGCCAGCAGCCCCGGGCTCTGGACCCGGACGATGATCCCGCGTCGGGCCAGTTCGGCCACCAGATCCACCCCGCGCAGGAGCTTCTTGGCCGCCGCCCGGCTGCGAACCCGCCCGGCGCCATGGCAGGTTGTGCCAAAGGTCTCCCGCATCGCCACCTCGGTGCCGACACAGACGTAGGAGTAGCGGCCCATATCGCCCGGAATCAACACCGGCTGGCCAATGGAGCGGTACTTCTCCGGGATATCCGGATGCCCCGGCGGAAAAGCGCGGGTCGCGCCCTTGCGGTGCACACACAGTTTCAGCCGCTGACCGTCGACCTCATACTCCTCGATCTTGGCGATGTTGTGGGCCACATCATAGACCAGGAACATTCCCAGCGTCCGGGGCGAGGCGTCAAAGACCCGCGCGAAGGCCTCCCGCGCCCAGTGGGTGATCATCTGCCGGTTGGTCCAGGCGAAGTTGGCCGCGCAGGCCATCGCCGCCAGATAGTCCTGCCCTTCCGGCGAGCTGATCGGCGCGCAGGCCAGCTGCCGGTCCGGCAGCCGGATCTGGTACTTCTTGAGAGCCCGCTCCATAACCACCAGATAGTCCTCGCAGACCTGGTGGCCGAAGCCGCGCGAGCCGGTGTGAATGAAGACGACCACCTGGTCCACCTGGTCGATCCCCATCACACTGGCGGCGTGCGGGTCGAAGATGTGCTCGACGGCCTGGACCTCCAGGAAATGGTTGCCCGAGCCCAGACTGCCGATCTGGGGAGCGCCACGCTTCTTCACCTTCTCCGAGACCTTGCTCGGATCAGCGCCCCGGAGCCGGCCGCGCTCTTCGATGACCTCGACGTCCTCCGGGAAGCCGTAGCCGGCCTCGACCGCCCACTGGGCGCCTTTGAGAAGCACCTGGTCCAGCTCGCGGGGGCTGAGTTTGACCGGTCCCTCCGAGCCCACGCCGGCCGGCACCAGGCGGAAGAGCTCATCGGCCAGGCGCTTGAGGCGCGGCTGGACCTCAGCCCGCGTGAGATTGGTGCGGATGAGCCGCACCCCGCAGTTGATGTCGTAGCCGATGCCCCCGGGCGAGATGACACCATCGTCAAGACGCATGGCCGCCACCCCGCCCACCGGGAAGCCGTAGCCCCAGTGGATGTCGGGCATGGCCAGCGAGTACTTCACGATCCCCGGCAGAGTGGCCACATTGGCCACCTGTTCCAGAGCCTGATCGGCGCGGATCTGCTCGATGAGGTGCTCATCGGCGATGACCAGCCCGGGAACTCGCATGCCCGGTTTGTAATCCGGCGGAATCTCCCAGTGATAATCGTCGATCTTGCGCAGCGGTCCCTGCCAGCGCTCGGTCATGGTCTCCTCCTTTCGCCAGCACCGCTAGACGTCCACGATCACCCGCACCTGGGCGCCGCCGTCGACCGAGACCGACGCCTGGTGGTAGGTGGCCGCTTTGACGTAGAGGTGGAAGGTGTGGCGGCTGGGGTCTTTGGGCTCCCCATAAGCGGTGGCCCGTAAACGGGTGGGCATGATCTCGTGGATCTCGAAGCGCTTGAAGAGCAGCCCCTCGGCGTCGGCGTACCAGAGCAGTTCGTTCAGCCAGGCGACCAGCAGGCCCTCCAGATCGTCGGCGGTGACCTCGATAGAGACAGCGACCTTCTCTTCGACTTTGGAGAGGTCGGTCATCAGGGCAAAGAGAGCCACGCCGGCGTTGGCGAAGGCCTCGGCCAGCGTCTGCCCACGGGCGATAATGCCGATATCGGCGGTGTGGTCGAAAAACTCGTAGGGCTGGGCAGCAGTTTCCATCGGCCGTCCTCCCAGAGGGGATAAGATCCGGATAGGGCGGGCCAGTGAGACAGGGCTGGACGCCAGGCCTCTTGTCAAGATTATACCAGAAAGAACAGCGGGCCCCGGCCTGCGCTATAATGGGGCCATGCGCATGTACCGCGAGGCCGTCCGCCGTTTCCACCGCAACGTCTGGCTGCTCCTGGCCAGCACATTCTGCGTCTTCACCGCCATCGGCATCAGCGCCCTGGCCTACAACCTCTACCTGGTCCAGATCGGCTTCTACGAGGACTACATCGGCCTCTTCTCCTTCAGCACGACCCTGGCCATCGCCCTGGCCGCTCTCCCGGCTGGCTGGCTGAGCCAGCGCCTGGGCAGCCGGCGGGTTCTCCTCCTGGCCACCGTGACTCTGGGACTGGTGTCGGCAGCCCTGGCGTTGACCACCCACGGCCCGCTCCTCCTGGCCCTGGCGGTCCTGAGCGGGGCGGCGACCGCCGCCTACTTCGTCCCCAGCGCCCCGTTCCTGATGGACCAGACCGACGAGGCCGAGCGGCCGATGGCCTTCACGGCGACCTTCACCACGCTCTCCCTGGCCAGCGTCCTGGGCAGCCTGCTGGCCGGACAACTTCCCACCTGGCTGGCCAGCTACGGGCCGCTGCTGGCCCTCCGCCTGACGCTGCTGGTCGGCGCGGCCTGGGTGCTGCTGGGGGCGGTGCCGCTGCTCCTGGCCACCGACCGGGCGGGACACCTGCCGTCCGGTCAGCCGGTATCGCCCGATGAATCGCGCCGTCAGGAGCGCGCGGCCCAGCGGGTGCTGGCCGCATTGGTGGCCTCGACCACGCTCCTCGCGCTGGCCACCGGACTGGTGCTGCCGTTCTTCAACGTCTTCCTGGCCCGCGAGGTCGGCGCCGACTCGGGGCTCATCGGCTACACCTTCGCCGCCGGGTCGCTGGCCATGGTCGTCTGCTCGCTGGCCGCGCCGGCGGTGGCGGGCCGGCTGGGAACGGTGTCGGCGATCCTCTGGGCCCGGCTGGCCACCGTCCCGCTGATGGTCGGGCTGGCTCTCTGGCCGAACCTGATGGTGGCCGCCGCCGTCTACGTCCTGCGCGCCGGGCTCATCAGCCTGACCTGGCCGCTCGATAACAGCTTCGTTCTGGAGATCCTGCCGCCGCGCCGCCGGCTGACCGCCGCCAGCCTGCGCAGCACCAGCTGGAACCTGGGCTGGGCCCTGGCCAGCCTGGTGGCTGGCCAGCTCATCGTCCACCTCGGCTACCGGATCGTCTTTCTGCTGAGCGCCGGGCTGCTGGCCGGCGGCGCCATCGTCCACTTCGCCGTCTTCCGGGCCTTCGAACGTCGGGCGCCGGCGCCGGCCACGGTGGCCGAGCCCTCGGGAGTGGAGTGACCGATGCGGTATCTGCTGGCTTTCGATGGCGGCCAGACCAGTACGCTCTGCCTGGTGGCCGACGAGACCGGAACAGTCCTGGGCATCGGCCGGGCTGGTCCCAGCAACCATCTCGACGAGCCGGGCGGCGAGGAGCGCTTCCAGCAGGCTGTGCGCCAGTCGGCCGCCCAGGCCCTGGCGATGGCCGGACTCGCCCCCGCCGCAGTGGCCGTGGCCGTCCTGGGCATGACCGGGGCCCGGCCGCGCATGGCCGATCTGGCCGCCCCGCTGCTGCCGGGCCCGGCCCTCCTGGTCGAGAGCGACGCGGTGACCGCCCACGCCGGGGCGCTGCTGGGCGCTCCTGGTGTCATCGTCATCGCCGGCACCGGTTCGATCGCGCTTGGGATCGACGCCACCGGCCGGCGGGCCACGGCCGGCGGCTGGGGCTACTTCCTGGGCGATGAAGGCAGCGCCTACTGGATCGGCCATCAGGCGCTCCAGCTGGCCTGCCGGGCGGCCGACGGCCGCGATCCGCCCACCGCCCTGGTCCAGGCCCTGCCCCACCATCTCGGCCTGGCCGATCTTCAGGCGGTTCACGCCGCCATCTACGCCGGCCATCTGGACCGGCCGGCCATCGCCGGTCTGGCGATGGCCGTCGACCGGGCAGCTGCCGACGGCGATCAGACGGCCCGCCAGCTGCTGATCGCGGCCGGCCGCGAGCTGGCCCGGGCGGCCCTGGCGGTCGTCCGCCGGCTGGACCTGGGTGGGGGCCCGGTGGCCCCGGTCGGCGGCGTCTTCCGGGCCAGCGCTCTAGTGCGGGAGTCCTTCGTCCAGGCGGTCGAGGCCGCCGGCTGTCGGGTGGTCGAGCCGGCCCTGCCGCCGGTCCTGGGAGCGGTCATCCTGGGGTTGCGCTCTCTGGGGCGAGAACCCGACGAGGCCATCCTGGCGCGCCTGCGGGCGGCCGCCCGCCGGCTGGAGACAGTGAAACCGGGGTGAGCACGATGGAACTCCTCGAACAGCTGCGTGGAGGGCTGATCGTTTCCTGCCAGGCCAGCCCGGAGAGCCCGCTGTATGGACCATCGCTGATGGCGGCCATGGCGGCGGCCGCCGTACAGGGCGGGGCGGTGGGCATCCGGGCCAACGGCCCCGAGGACATCGCCGCCATCCGGGCGCGGGTGACCGTGCCGATCATCGGCCTCTGGAAGCAGCACCATCCGGGCTCCGCGGTCTATATCACCCCCACGCCCGAGGCCGCTCGGGCGGTGGCCCGGGCGGGGGCCGACCTCATCGCCCTCGACGCCACCGCCCGCCCCCGGCCGGGCGGCGGGACGCTCCGCGACCTCATCGCCTTCGTCCACCAGGACCTTGGACGCCTGGTGATGGCCGACGTCTCAACCCTGGCCGAAGGGGAGCAGGCGCTGATGGCCGGAGCCGATGTCCTGGCAACCACCCTCGCCGGCTACACCCCCACCAGCCGCCAGCAGCAGGCGCCCGACCTGCAGCTGGTGGCCGAACTGGCCGCCCTCGGCGCGCCGGTCGTCGCCGAGGGACGGCTGCGCACACCGTTTCAGGTGGCCGAGGCCTTCCGGCGCGGGGCCTTCGCCGTCGTGGTCGGGACGGCGATCACCGACCCCATCTGGCTGACCCGCCAGTTCGCCCGGGCCACCCCCCGAGGACCACGGGAGAGGCCGTAGGGCGCTTCCGGGAGAGCTGTAACAGACGCGGTCGCGCGACCGTTGTTCCGAAGTGGAACACGTGACTGGAGGGAGAGCGATGCGCGGTCGCTGGCTGTTCGTTCTGATTGGGCTTCTGCTCACCGGGCTGCTGGCCGCCGGGCCGGCTCTGGCCGCACCGCCCGCCCGTGGCGATGACGGCCCCAAGAGCGCCAGCCGGTCACTGCGGGCCCGCACACTCCACGGGACGATTACCAGTATCAGCGGGACGACCTGGACACTGGCGACACGGGCCCACGGCACGGTCACGGTGGACGTGAGCGGGGCCGAGGTCAAAGCCCCGCACCGGATCTTCACCGATGTCAGCGCCTTCAAAGTCAACGATCAGGTGACGGTCAAACTGGACCGGGAGTCCACCGGCCCAACGCTCAAAGCCCGGCGGGTCCACCTGGTGCCGGGGCGGGTGTTCCTCCGCTTCCACGGAACGGTCACCGCCCGGAGCGATACCAGCCTCACGGTCCAGAACGCCCGGGGAACGAGCCGCACGTTCACCCTCTCCACCAGCACCGCCGTCCGCGAGGACCAGGCGGTCAAGGCCCTGAGCGATATCCAGACCGGCCGCAAGGTCACGGTCTGGGCCCGACGGGCCGATCCGGGGACGGCGGTGGCCGTCATCCTGCACCGGGATGATGACGACTAGCCCGCTGGGCCCCCGCTTTTGAACGCGTGCTCTTCCCGCCGTCTGTCCGGTGGGCGAGACCGGGCGAGCGGTCCGGTCGGGCCGGACCGGGTGTCGCATCGGGAACCGACGGCTGCCCGTGGCCGGCCCCGCTCGAGCAGGGACGATGTCCCTCTTCCCTCAAAGCGGCTGCCGGGCTACACTGAAGGCGATGCGCGCCTACCGTCTGGTCTCGCCCGCTCCCTACCAGATGGCCCTTGAGCCCTTCGACCTGCCGGAGACGCCGCCGGCCGGCGCGGTGCTGGTGGCGGCGGTGACCACCGCTGTCAGCGCCGGCACCGAGGTGGCCAACTACCGGGGCATCACCACCTACCGAACCGCCACCACCGGCAACCCCTACTACCCCGGCTACTCGTTCGCCGGGACGGTTCTGGCGGTGGGCGAGGGAGTCACCGGTCTGCGGCCCGGGGACCGTGTGGCGGGGGCCGCCCCTCACGCTTCACATGCCCTCATCAGCGAGCCGATGCGGCTGGTGCCGATCCCGGAGAGCGTGGGTTTCGACCAGGCGGCGCTCAGCACTCTCGGCTGCATTGTTCTGAACGCTGTCCGCCTGGCCCAGATCCAGTTAGGGGAGAGCGTGGCGGTGGTCGGCGGCGGGCTCATCGGCCAGCTCGCCGGTCAGCTGGCCCGCCTGAGTGGGGGTCGGCCGGTGGTCTGTCTGGAGCCGCTCGCCCGCCGACGGGCGGTGGCCCTCCAGTGTGGGCTGGACGCGGCCCTCGATCCGAGCGACCCGGCCATGGCCGAGCGGCTCGCCGCTCTGGCGCCGGAGGGCTTCCGGGTGGTGTTCGAGGCGACCGGCTCGCCGGCCGCAGTCACGCCGGCCCTCAAACTGGCCGCGCGCGGCGGGCGGGTGGTGCTCCTGGGCAGCACGCGCGGACGGGTCGAGCAGTTCGATCCCTACGAGGACATCCACCGGAAGGGGGTGCTGGTCATCGGCGCCCACATGAGCACCACCCCGAGCGCCCCGACGATCTTCAACCCCTGGACCGAGCCGGCCAACCGGCGGGTTATCCTCGAGCTCATCGCCCGGGGCGATCTCCAGGTGGACCCGCTCATCAGCCACAAGGTCCCGCCGACGCAGGCGGGCGCGCTTTACGCCGCCCTGGCCACCAGCCCGGCCGGGTTTCTGGGAGTGCTTTTCGACTGGACCGCGCCCCTCGAAACCCACTGACGCCCCCACAGACAGCGGCCCCGCTCGCGGCGGTCGCTTGCTTGACATTCCCCCTCTTCCGTGGTATAGATTCCCTCAGAGGGGCGAGCGTCGAGAGCAGGGGCGCCGCCCTGAACTGAATATGGTGCCGAATTCCCGGTTTCGGGAAACGGGGGAACCGTTGGTTGGCCGGGTCGGTTGAACGGCCCGGTTCAGGGGTGAATCGCCCGGGCGGGCGGTGCCCGCCGGCGTAGGGTAGCTCTTTCGCCCGAACCCGTCAGCTAACCTCGTAGGCACACGAAAGAGGCCGCCAAACCCTATTGGCGGAGCCGCAAGCTCCCCACAGAGCACCTCATTACCGGATTCTCCGGTTCGACACCTCGCAGTCCAGCGCGGCCTCACGTTCCGGTCTGGTTCCCCACGTGCGGTCTGGTCACTGTTGGCCAGGCCATGGCCTGCTCTCACTCTCTGCAGGGGGTGGTGTCAATGGCACGACCGGCAGCAGTGCTGACCAGCCAACGCCTCGAGCCGGCCCTCCACGACCGCCGGCCGGTTCGCCCGCATCTGGTGCTGGTAAGCAATCGGGGACCCTACGAGTATGTCCTCCAGGACGGGCGATTGAGCGTCCGCAAGGGCAGCGGCGGGCTGGTCACCGCCCTGGGCGCCATCGCCCACCGACCCGACGTGACCTGGATCGCCTCCGCCACCACCGAGGCGGAGCGCCAGGTCGCCCGCCTGGGCGTCCCGGTGGACCCATCCGGCCTGGTGCTCCCGCATCTGCGCTTTGTCGCTCACCCCCGGGCCGCCTACCAGCGGTTCTACGCCGTCTTCTGCAACCCGATCCTCTGGTTCGTGCAACACGACCTCTGGGAGGCCCTCCAGCGCCCGGTCACACCGGACCTCGTCTACGACGCCTGGTTCGACGGCTACCTCCCGGTCAATGAGGCGATGGCGCGGGCGGCCGCCGAGGAGGCGCGCCGCGTCGCCCGACCGCTGGTGCTGCTGCACGATTACCATTTCTACCTGGCTCCCAGTTACCTCCGCCAGCGGCAGCCCGATCTGCCCATCCTGCACTTCACCCACATCCCCTGGCCGGAGCCGGCCCAGTGGGCCCACCTGCCACTGCCTATCGTCCAGGCCATCTGCCTCGGCCTCCTGGCCGCCGATATCGTCGGCTTTCAGACCGCCCGCGACGCCGAGAACTTCCTGGCCACCTGCGCCCGCTACGTTCCCGGCGCCCGGCTGGACCCGACCAGCGGCACGGTCCACTACGCCGGCCACCAGACACGCGTCCGGGTCTACCCGATCTCGGTGGACGTGGGCGCCATCGAGCGCCTCAACCGGTCGGAGACGGTGGCCGCCCACCGGGCTCGCCTGCGCCCGCTCTGCCGGGCCCGCACCATCGTCCGGGTCGACCGGGTGGATCCCAGCAAGAACATCCTGAAGGGCCTCCAGGCCTACCAGCAGGTCCTGCGCGAGCACCCGGATCTCTGGGGCCAGGTCACGCTCCTGGCCTGCCTGGTCCCCTCGCGCAGCGATCTCCCCGAATACGCTGCCTACGCCCGGGCGGTCCACGATCTCATCGCCCAGATCAACGCGGCGTTCACCCTGCCCCACGATCCCGACTGGCGTCCGATTTCCGTGTTCTACGAGAACAACTACGAGCAGGCCCTGGCGGCCCTCAGCCTGGCCGATGTGGTCCTCATCACCTCCCACCGCGACGGGATGAACCTGGTGGCTAAAGAGGCGCCGCTGGTCAGCCTGAACGCTGCCGTGCTGGTCCTCTCGCGCCAGGCCGGGGCCTACCACGAACTGGCCGAGGCGGCGCTGGGGATCGACCCCGCGGACACCCACGACATCGCCCAGGCGCTCTGGCAGGCGCTCCAGATGCCCACGGTCGAGCGCCGCCAGCGGCACGCTCGTCTGCTGGCGCTGGTCCGCCGCCACGATGTCTGGGCCTGGCTGGAGGCCCAGCTGGCCGACCTGCTGGCGCTGCCGACCGGCCGCCTCTATCAGCGCAGCTGGGAGACCGGCCCTCTGGCCTGAGGACGGTCGGGCCCCCGCTGACTCTCCCGCCACCAGCGGATCAGCCTGTGCCCCAGCCGCCACCAGAGCGGCGGCTCGACCGGCACCAGGCTCTGGGCCACTTCGGCCACCGCCGCCGGGCTGCCAGCCAGGAGCGGCCGCGACCACTGGCGGAGACCCGTGGCCAGCCCGAAGCCGCTGAAGACCCGCCAGCCCTGTCGGCGGCCAGCCCACTCCAGCACCACGCCGCCCGCCTCCTGCACCAGCAGCACCCCGGCGGCCACGTCCCAGACCCGCGGCCGGCGAAAGACGGCGTAGTCCAGACTGCCCCGCGCCGCCAGGGCCAGTTCGACGGCGATGCTTCCCAGAGTCCGCGCCTCGACCAGCTGACCGGGCCTCCTCCGCCAGCGGAACTGGCCAGCCAGGCCACCCGGCACTCCGATCAGGAGGGGACGGTCGGCCGGCCGGGTCTCCAGCCGCACCGGGCTGCCGGCCCAGGTGACCCCCCCACCCCAGCGGGCCTGAACGACCAGCACGTCGCGCCCGGCTGGAAGGGCTATCGCCCCGGCCACCGGCCGGCCAGCCACCAGCACCGCCAGCGAGACGGCGTAAAGGGGCAGCCCGGCCAGATAGTTCAGAGTCCCATCGACCGGATCCAGCACCCAGAGCCGACTGGCAGCCGGAGCAGTGCCCGCCGGCTCCTCCTCCCCCAGAAAGGCGTCCGCGGGGAAAAGAGTGGCCAGACGCTCCTGGACCAGTCTCTGCACCGTCCGGTCGGCTTCGGAGACCGGGTCATGGCCGCGCGGGTCTTTGTAGGTGACCGCCAGGTGCTCGGGCTGCTGGCGCAGCAGGTACGCGCCGGCCTGGCGAACCAGATCGGCGGCCGCCGCCTCCAGCGCCATCAGTTCGTCCGGTGCGGGGAAGGCCACAGTCAGTTCAACCGTCCCAGCAGCTCGGCCAGCGCCCGACGGGCCGGCTCATAGTCGGGATCGAGGCGCAGCGCCCGTCGGTACTCGCGGACCGCCGCCGTCCACTGGCCCTTCAATGTCCAGATGCGGGCCAGGTTCACGTGTGGATACACCCGGGCCTCGTAGCGGGGGGCCATCATCGCCTTGAGCAGCCAGGGGATGGCCTCGTCCAGGCAGCCTTTTTCGATGAGATAGGCCCCGATATCGTTGTAGGGATTGCCGTACTCGGGGTCGAGAGCGATGGCCTTCTGGCACTCGGCGATGGCCTCGTCCAGCCGTCCCTGCAGCCCGTAGACCCAGCCCCGGAAGGTGTAGGCCTCCGCCGTCGGGCAGGCCTCGATCGACGCGGTGTAGAGGCGCTCGGCCTCGGCCAGGTCGCCTCGCATCTGCGCGGCATAGGCCTGCTCGAACAGCTGCCGCGCCCGGTCACGCGCCGACTCCATCACCGCTCCCCCAGCGATCACAGTAGTCCACCGGTCGACCGGTGTCAAGGGGCCTGTCCCCCCACGGGGAGAGCCGCCCGCGCCGGGCCGCCGCCCACCAACGCTTTAATGAATGACCCCGCCCCAGGGGCGGGGTCAGGAGCCGCCCGAATGCCAGCCGGGCTCAGAGATCGTGCGGGCGCAGATAGAGGGGTTCCTGGCCCCGTGGCGTGGCCGGCTTCAGGTGCGGGTGCAGATAGTAGTAGAAGTAGGTGATCGCTTCGGCCTCGGTGGCGATCTTGTAGGTCAGGATCTTCTCCTTGCCGTCCACGACCTTGACCAGATAGTACCGTTTGATCTCGGTCGGCCAGCCGGGCTCAGCCCGGATCTGAACCCCGTCAACGTTCTCCAGGTGCTCACGGAACTGCCAGGGTTCCACTCGATGCTGGTCGGCCGGCGCCCGCTGGGCCTCCCGCTGAGCCTCGGCCGGGGTCTCCGCCGCTGGCGCGGCTGGCCGGCGCGGCCGCCGGCGGCGACGCTGTTCGTCAGCCATAGGCCTCTCGTGCCCCCTTCACACGCAAAACTGGCATGGAGTCCGCGCACGATCTTACCACAAAACGGCCAACCCTTGCGGGGTGACCCCCTGGGCGGTATACTGGGCCCGGTCTCAGCCTGGACCGGCGGGAGGGAGCGGTGAGCGATCAGCGCAAACTCGTCCTCATCACCGGGGCGGCCGGCATGATCGGTCGCCCGCTGCAGGGCTTTCTGCGGGAGCGCTACCGCCTGCGCCTGATGTACCACCGGACCGTCCTGCCCGCCCAGCCCGGTGATGAGGTGGTGATCGCCGACGTCTGTGACCTGGCAGCCGTCGAGCAGGCGGTCGCCGGCGTCGATGCCATCGTCCACCTGGCCGGCGACCCGCGGGTGGATGCGCCCTGGGAGAGCGTGCGGGCGGTCAACATCGAGGGCACCTACAACGTCTTCGAAGCGGCCCGCCGTCAGGGGGTGAAGAAGATCGTCTTCGCCTCCACCAACCACGTGGCCGGCTACTACGAACTGGAGGGGCTCTACGCCGCCCCGACCTATCCCATCCGGCCCGATGGCTACTACGGCGTCTCGAAGGCCTTCGGCGAGGCCCTGGCCCGCTACTACGTCGACGCCTTCGGCCTCTCGATCATCTGCCTGCGCATCGGCTCGTTCCAGGAGCGTCCTCTGAACCGCCGGCATCTGGCGACCTGGATCAGTCCGCGCGATATGGCCCAGCTGGTCTGGCGGAGCATCGAGACCGACCTGCCCTTCGGCATCTTCTACGGTGTCTCGAACAACACCCGCCGCTACTGGGACATCGCCTCGGCCCAGGAGCTCCTGGGCTACGCGCCGGAGGACAACGCCGAGGACTACGCCGCTCAGCTCCCGCCGGAGTAACCGTGTGAGGAAGGCCCCATCCCCGTGACAGCCCATCGTGAGGAGGCAGCCGTGACCGACCGTCCGCTCCGCATCGGGTTCGTGGGTGCCGGCAGCATCGCCCGGGCCCATCTGGAGAACCTGCGCCAGATCGAAGGGGTCGAGGTCGTCGGGGTGACCGACGCTGTGCCGGAGAACGCCGCCCGGGCCGCCCGCCTCTACGGCGGGAGCGTCTACCCGAACCCGACCGCCCTCTACGACCAGGCGCGGCCTGACGCCGTCTTCATCTGCATCCCGCCCTTCGCCCACGGGGAGCCGGAACTCGAGGCCGTCCGCCGGGGCATTCCGCTCTTCATCGAGAAGCCGCTGGGCGTGGACATCGAGCGCCCCCTGGCCATCGCCCGGGCCATCGAGGAGAGCGGGGTGCTGGCGGCGGTGGACTTCCACCTGCGCTACACCGACAGCGCCACCAAAGCCCGCGAGCTCCTGAGCGGGCGCACGGTCGGCTTCGTTCAGGGCTGGTGGGTCGGCGGACTCCCCCAGACCCCCTGGTGGCGGGTGATGGCCCAGTCGGGCGGTCAGGTGGTCGAGCAGGCGGTCCACATCGTGGACCTGGCCCGCTTCCTGGTCGGCGAGATCGTCGAGGTCGAGGCCCGCTACGCCCGCCGGGCGCTGACCGATGTGCCCAACCTGGACGTGCCGGACGTCAGCATCGTCCACCTGACCTTCGCCGACGGCGCGCCCGGGACGCTCATCGCCAGCTGTCTGGCCGGCCAGGGCGGGCCGATCGGGCTGGATATCACCTGCCGCGACTGGACGGCCGAGGTGCGGACCGACACCCTAAGCGTCCGCGAGGTCGGGGTGACCCATCAGTACCGCTTCCGGGTGCCCTACTGGGCCTGGCCTCACCTCCAGGCGGCCCGGGCGTTCCTGGAGGCGGTCCGCACCGGCCAGCGCGACCTCATTCGCTCGCCCTACAGCGACGCCCTGAAGACCCAGGCGGTGGTCATCGCCGCCAACCGCTCGGCCCAGCTGGGCCGGCCGGTGCGGGTGAGCGAGGTCCTGCCCGGCTGAACGGCGGGCGCTCTCGACGCGCTTCCACGCCTCAGGCCAGAGCCGTCCGCTCGACCGGCACCCACTCCAGACGCTCGGCGGCCGCCTCGACCGCGGCGATGACCTCCTGGGCCCGCAGGCCATCGACGAACGAGGGCGCGTACTCGCGGCCCTCGACCACCGCCACGACGAACTCGACGATCGGGCTGTTGGGCGTGAGGTCCCGGTAGGCGGGCGGCACGCGCACCGGGCTGAAGCCCTCATAGCGCCCCTGGAGCAGCCCCAGGCAGAGCCGGAGCCGATCGCCGCCCTCATCCCACCGGTTGATCTCGTAGATGAGGCTGCCCTGGCGCCCGTAGACCTCGGCCCGCTGATGGTTGACGCGGCCGATGGCGTAGTTGGTGAGGTTGAAGACGGCCAGCGCTCCCCCATCCAGCTCGGCCAGAAAGGTCACGGCGTCCGGGGCGTCGGCCTCGAGCACCGGTCGGCCCGCCAGCCGCGGATAGAGGGCGGCCGTCAGGCCGGTGACCCGGCGGAACTCGCTACCCCAGAAGCGGACCAGGTCGATGAGGTGCGAGCCGAGGTCCGCCAGAACGCCGGCGCCGGCGATGGCCCGCTGCTGACGCCACAGCACCGGCCGGGTGGTATCGGCCAGCATGGCGTTGAAGTAATTGAGATAGAGGTGGGTCAGCGGCCCCAGGTCGCCCTGCTGAATGATATCGCGGGCGAAGCGGGCCGCGGGGATCCAGCGGTAGCGGAAGTTGACTCCGGTCCGTCGGCCACTCCGGACAGCCGCCGCCACCATCTCCTGGGCCTCGGCCACCGTGGTGGCCAGGGGCTTCTCGCAGAAGACGTGGGCGCCGGCCGCCAGCGCCGCCAGGGCGATGGGAGCGTGGGTGACGGGCGGGGTGCAGATGGCGACGAGGTCGGGCTGGAGAGACTCCAGGAGCGTCTGGTAGTCGCTGAACTGCGGGCAGTCGCCGACGAGGCTGGCGGCCTGGGCCAGACTCTGCGGATCGGTGTCGCAGAGTCCCACGATCCGGACCAGACCGCGCTGCTGGCACTCCAGAAAGGCCGGAAGGTGTCGGAGCCGGGCGATGAGTCCGCAGCCGATAACCGCCACGCGCAGGGGCGTCGACATCGTTCCTCTGTACCACCCAGAAAAAGGAAAACGCCCCTGGCAACGGCCTATTGTCCCAGCGGGCTGCCCCGCCAGTATCGTCGGCGCTGGGGCCTTTCACTTCCGTGTTCGGGATGGGAACGGGTGGGGCGACCCCGCTCGCGTCACCAGGGACGTTTTCACTTGGCGAGTGTAAGTATAGCAAAAGCCGGCGCGGAATGCAACCCCCGCGGGCCGACATTCGGACGGAAAAACTAGCCCACCGCCAGGCTCTCGACCTGAACGCTGTCCGGTCGGACGGCCAGGGTCAGCGTGGCCCCCTCGACCTCGAGGGTGAGGGTGAGATGGCCCAGAGTGCGCAGGCCCACCCGGACGCTGTGGAGGGGACGGCCGGCCAGGGCCCGCAGAGCCCGGTTGACCTCCTCCAGATGCTGGAGGAGCGCCTGGCCGCGCGGCGTGCGCTGAAAAAGATCGGTCAGGATCCGTTCGCCCTCGGCCCGGTGGCGCTGGCGGGCCCGGCCGCTGGTGAGGGTCAGAGCCAGCACCTGCTCCAGCAGTCCGACCTGTGCCGGCGGGATCTCTCCCTGGGCCACCGCCCGGGCCAGGTCCTGATAGGCCGCCCGTCGCTCGGCCGGCAGATGGGGCAGAAGAGCCTGGACCTCGGCCGCCAGCAGCTCCTGCTCCTCCGGGCTCAGGGTCAGCGTCTCCAGGGTGTTCACCGCCGTTCCTCCAGGCCGGGGCCGTGGGCCTCGCGCAGGATGGCCTCGGCCTCGTGCTCGAAGCCCCCGGTCTCGATGGGGCAGTGAATGCCGCACTCCTTGGGGGCGTTGATCTCCCACCACCAGCGGCCGGCCCGGTCGTCCTCGCCGGGCTGGATGGGACGGGTGCAGGGGTCGCAGCCAATACTGGTGTAGCCCTGACGGTAGAGGGGATGGACCGGCACGTGGTGGGTCTCCAGGTACTCCCAGACCTCCTCTTTGGTCCAGTCGGCCAGGGCGTTGACCTTGACGATCCCGCCGTGGTCGTGGTCCAGCTCGACCTTGCGGATGTTGGCCCGCGAGGCCCACTGCTCCCGCCGCAGACCGGTGAACCAGGCGTCGAGCCCCTGCAGGGCCCGGACCAGTGGCCGCACTTTGCGGATGTGGCAGCAGAGCAGCCGCAGCGGCACGTTCCGCCGAAAGAGATTGACTCCGTGCCGCCGGACCATCGTCTCGACCTCGCGGTAGTCGGGGAAGAGGACCTCGAACCGGGCCTGAGGATAGTGGGCCCGGACCTCGTCCATAAAGGCGTAGGTGGCCGGCGGCAGCCGCCCGGTATCCACGGTGATCACCCGGATATCGGGCTTGAGCCGGTAGGCCATATCCAGAACCACCATCCCTTCCGCCTGCAGGGCCGTGACCACCGCGATCCCGTCGCCGAACGTCTCCAGGGCCCAGCGAATGACCTCCGGAGGCTCTTTATCGTCGAGTGCGATGGCGATCTCGCCCAGTTCCAGGTCGTCGAAGACCACCCGTTGCCGCAGCATCGCCGTCTCTCCTGATCAGCCGCCGGACATCGCCAGCAGAATGATGATCTCGTCGCCAGGGTTGAGAGGCGTCTCCAGCCCCTGGAGCCCGCGGATATCCTCTTCGTTCACATAGACATTGACATAGGACCAGATCTCGCCCTCCGGGGTGATGATCCGGGCTGGCAGATCGGGGTAACGCTCCCCAGCCCGCAGGAAGGCCTCGCGGACGGTTCGGGCGTCCACCTCGACATGGTCCACGCCACGGGTCAGCTCCAGCAGCGGTCCCGGGACACGGATCACCACCCGACCGACCGGGGCCTCGGGCGCCGGCGCGGTCAAGGCGATCGTTTTGAGATCGTCGTCGGTGTGGGCGTCGCAGAAGTCGCGGAAGGTGTAGTCCGGACCCCGCAGGCGGCGTTCGGCCAGCCAGGCCCCGACCAGCCGCTCGACCACGGTGTCGATCTCGGTGGTGGGCACCCGGCGCAGGATCGGCCTGCCGATGGCCGCCCGAGCGCCCAGGCCGCCGCGCAGGACCACGTCGTAGGCCTCGATCTTGCCGCCGTCGGGGCCGTGGGTGGTGGTGCCCTGCAGACCGATATCGCCGACCCAGTGGTGGGCGCAGGCGTGCGGGCAGCCGTCCATATAGATGGTCAGGCCCTCGACCGCCCGGCCGAAGCGGGCCTCCAGCCGCTCGATGATCTCCTTGAGTTTCTCCTTGGTCTCGGCCACCGAGTAGTTGCAGAACTGGTGGCTGGTGCAGGCGGTCGAGGTGCCGTACAGTTTGTGGCGATCGAGCGGAAAGCCGATCTTCGCCATCTCGGCGGCCAGCCAGTCGGCCCGGTCCTCGGGGACGAAGCCGACGAGGAAGTTCTGCTCACGGGTCAGACGGATATCGCCGCCGACCGCCTCGACCAGGTCGGCCACCTGCTGCATCTGACGGCCGGTCATCCAGCCCATCGGCACCGGAAAGCCCATGTACACGTAGCCCGGCTGTTTCTGGGGATGGCGTCCCAGGTGGTCGGCGGGGCCCACCGGCGCGGGAGCCTGGCCGTCCTCCAGCCGGCGCCCCAGGCGCTCCTCGACCAGCGCCCGCATCCCTTCGGGGCCGTAGTCGTCGACCATGAATTTGATGCGAGCCTTGGCCCGGCTCAGGCGGTAGCGACGGTTGTGCTGCCAGACATCGGTGATGGCCCGCAGGACCTCGATGGCCTCCTCCACCGGCACAAACACCCCCAGGTCGCGGGCCAGCCGCGGGGTGGCCGAGAGGCCGCCGCCCACCCGGACGGCGAAGCCAGGCCGACCGTCTTTGAGCACCGCGATGAGAGCCACATCGTGGATCTCGGGGGCGTTGCACTGGGCCGGGCAGGCGCTGATCGTGTATTTGTGCTTCCGGGGCAGGTTGGAGTACTCACGGTTGCCGTAGAAGAAGCGGGCGGCCTGCTCGATTACCGGGCGGACGTCGAAGACCTCGGCCGGGTCGATGCCGGCCACCGGGCACCCGGTGATGTTGCGGACGGTGTCGCCCTCGCCGCCCACGGTGGTCAGGCCGGCGGCCTGGACGGCGGCCAGAACCTCGGGCAGCTGGTCGAGCCGGACCCAGTGGAGCTGCAGGCCCTGGCGGGTGGTCAGTTCGCCGTAGTTCCGCCCGTAGCGGATGGCGATCTCGCCGATCGCCCGCAACTGGGCCGGCCGGATCAGCCCTCCCGGCACCTTGATCCGAACCATAAACGTCCCGACCTTGGGTTTATCGTGGGTCAGCCCCCACCAGTTGAGGCGGACAATATCCTCCTCGGGGACCGCCTCATAGCCCCGGGCGATGAGATCGGGCAGTTCGTTGACGATATCGAGGGGAAATTTCTCCTGCTTGAGGCGCTCGATGCTGTTGCGCTTGAGGACCAGGTCCCAGGAGGGCTCCTCCAGCTGCGGAACCGCGCGCGGCGTCTCGGCGGGTGTCATGCTGCCTCCTCGGCCAGCGGCCGGCGGTATTGATGATTTGATTGATCAACTTTGTTTGGAATTACTCTACCACGGGTGGAGGGTCCTGTCAAGGCCTGAATTTCCCCTTCTTTTCCTAGTCGGTCGGCCGTCGGCTATGCTATAAAGGACAGTGTGGCACAGAGGCTGCAATGTGGCCCAGGGACCCCGTGGGATGGTGCCTCTGTCGCCGCGCGCCAGTGAGGCTGGTGATCTCTGGCCCAGCGCCTGTTGTTAAGGAGTGACCAGTATGACCGCGCCTCTGAAGGTGCTCTTCCTGGCGGCCGAGGTGGCGCCGTTCGCCAAGACCGGCGGGCTGGCGGACGTGGCTGGCGCCCTGCCCAAGGCGCTGCACGACCTCGGGGTCGACATCCGCGTCTGCATGCCCCGGTACCAGCGGGTGGACCCCGTTCGCTTCGGCCTCCAGAAAGTCCTCGACCCCTTCCCGGTGCCCATGGACGACACCACCGAGCCGGTGGCGATCTACCAGGCGACCATCGGCCGGGGCGTGCCGGTGTACTTTGTCGACAACGACCGGTACTTCGGCAGCCGCGAGGGTATTTACGGTTACCCCGACGATGGTGAGCGCTTCGTACTCTACTGCCGGGCGGCCCTGGAGATGCTCCGGCGGCTGAACTGGCAGCCTGATATCATCCACTGCAACGACTGGCACACCGGCATCGTCCCCAACTGGCTGAAGACCATCTACAAAGACGACCCGTTCTTCGCCCGCACCGCCACGGTCTTCACGATCCATAACCTGCAGTACCAGGGCATCTTCGGCTTCCGGGTGCTGGAGGTGGCCGGGCTCGACGAGTACGGGTTCATCTACCACCCGCAGATCGCCGAACTGGCCAACGTGGTGGACCTGCTGGCGCGGGGCATCCATTTCGCCGACGTCATCAACACGGTCAGCGAGCGCTACGCCAAGGAGATCCTCACCCCCGAGTACGGCGAGAAACTGGATCCGCTCCTGCGGGACCGACAGGACCGCCTTTTCGGCATCCTGAACGGCCTCGACTATGAAGAGTACAACCCGGCCACCGACAAGTACATTATCCGGAACTTCGACCGCGAGCACCTGGACCTGCGGATCGAAAACAAACTGGCCCTCCAGCGCGAGGCCGGCCTGCCCGAGGACCCGCTGGTGCCGCTCATCGGCATGGTCTCGCGCCTGGCCGACCAGAAGGGCTTCGATCTCCTGGCCCAGATTTTTGACGCGCTGATGGACGCTCTCCCCATTCAGTTCGTGCTGCTGGGGACGGGCGACCAGCACTACCACAACCTCTTCCAGAAGTTCGCCCGCGATTACGCCGGGCGCTGCGCCGTCTTTCTGACCTTCAACACCCCCCTGGCCCAGAAAATCTATGCCGGCTCAGACATGTTCCTGATGCCATCGCGGTTTGAGCCCTGCGGTCTGGGGCAGATGATCGCCATGCGCTACGGCTCCATCCCCATCGTCCGGGCCACGGGCGGGCTGGCCGATACCGTCCAGGACTTCAACCCCCGGACCGGCGAGGGGACGGGCTTCGCCTTCGAGCACTACCACGCCATGGACCTCTTCGCCGCCATCACCCGGGCGGTCGAGAACTACAAGTACCCGGCGACCTGGCGGATGCTCCAGGAGCGCGACATGGCGCTGGACTTCTCCTGGAACCGCTCGGCCCGCAAATACCTCGAACTTTACTATAAAGCCCTGGAATTTCGCGGTGTGCCGGCGCCTGCGGCCCCGGCCACTGAGTCCTGAGGAAAGGAGCAACCACCGGTGCCAGAGCTGCGTCAGGACCCGGTGACACGGCGCTGGGTGGTCATCGCCACCGAGCGCGCCAAGCGTCCGAGTTCTTTCACCCGCGCCGCCAAAGTGGCCGTTCAACCGAGCAGTCAGTGTCCCTTCTGCGAGGGGCGGGAGTCGATGACGCCCCCAGAGGTTATGGCCTACCGGGCGCCGGGGACCGCGCCCGATACCCCCGGCTGGGAGGTGCGCGTCGTCCCCAATCTCTACCCGGCCTTTGGGCCCGCCAGCGGCTCCCTCGACCCCGTCACGGTCGGCCCCTACCGCCGTATGAACGGCCTGGGTGTCCACGAGGTCATCATCAACGGTCCCGACCACGAGCACGACCTGGGCCAGCTGCCGGTGGCCAAGGTGGCCCAGATCGTCCAGGCCTACACCGACCGGATTCGGGCCCATCGGACCAACCCGCTGCTCCAGTACGTCCTGGTCATCGTCAACCACGGCAAAGAGGCTGGCGCCTCGCTCGAGCATCCCCACGCGCAGCTTTTCGGCATCCCGCTGGTGCCGCCGACGGTCGAAGAGGAGGTCGCCGGTCTGGCCCGGTACCGGGCGGAGCACGGCGAGTGCGCTTACTGCGCCATCCTGGCCTACGAGCGCGAGGTGGGTGAACGGGTGGTCTACGAGAACGAGGGCTTCGTGGTGCTCTCGCCCTACGCCGCCCGAACGCCCTTTGAGACCTGGATCCTGCCCAAAGAGCACCAGCCGAACTTCGAGGACCTGGACGAGCGGCAGCGCTGGCTCTTCGCCGAGGCGCTCCAGACACTGACCAGCCGGCTGTACTACGGCCTGAACGACCCGCCCTTCAACTTCTACATCCACACCCGCCCGACCCAGAGCCCGGCCGATTACCACTGGCACCTGGAACTTCTGCCCAAACTGGCCATCGCCGCCGGCTTCGAACTCGGCACCGGGATTATGATCAACACCGTCCTGCCCGAGGCGGCGGCCGAGTTCCTGCGGTCGGTTCAGCCCGGCGAGACGGTATCGGTCGAGGCGCCGCCTCTCCATCGCTAGGCGACAGGGGCCCCGGCGGGCTCCGTCGGCCCTATCGATGACCGGGAGCCTCGCCGGGGCCGGGCGCCCTTGCCCTGCGCCGACCGGTCGTGTAGACTAGGACCGGGCGCGGTCTGCGCTCAGGAGGCCGCCTGTGGACCCGACCATCCGCTGGCTGGAAGACGATCTCCAGGCCGCTCACGCGAACATCGTCCAGTACCTCTGGCACGCCTACCGCTTCGGCGAGGGCGAACTGGCCGCCGAGATCGAGGAGATCGCCCGCGAGGAGATGCGCCACCTCTGGTGGCTGGCCGAGACCATCGTCCGCCGGGGCGGTGATCCGAGTCTGGCCCGCGGCCCGCTCGTCCGGCAGGACACGGCGGCCGGGTTCCTGCGCTGGGCCGTGAGCCGGGAGGAGGCCGACCTGGAGCGCTGTCGTCAGCATCGCGATCAGACGACCGACCCGGCAGTGCGGCTCGTTCTCGACCGGGTCATCGCCGACGAGGTCCACCACCGCCAGGCCTTTCAGGAACTTCTGACCGCGGTCGAAAACGGGACGCTGACGCTGGCTCCCCGGCCGGCCACAGTTCCAGATGGACTGGCCGAGACCGTGGCCCTCCTCAACCAGGCCATCCGCTTCGAGTACACCGCCGTTCTGCAGTACCTCTACCAGTCGTTCTTCGTCACCACCGACTGTGACCTCTACCGTGAACTGTTCAACACCCAGGCGCAGGAGTCCATGAAGCATCTGGGCTGGCTGGCCGAGACCGTGGCGGCACTGGGCGGTGAGCCGCTCCTGGAATTTGACCCTATCGATCGCGGCCGCGATCCGGCCCGTTTCCTGGCCATCAATCTGCGGCTGGAAGAGGAGGCAGTGCGCCTCTACCGCGAGTGGCTGCCGCGCCTGGCCGACCCGCGAGCCCGGGCGGTCATGGAGCGCATCTACGCGCAGGAGCAGCATCACGTCCGGGAATTTCAACTTCTCCATCAGCCCACCTCTGCCGGCCTGACCGTGGGCTCGCTCTTTGGCCGGCCCCAATGGGAGTAATGAGGGAGCACCGATGACCGAGTCCCTGCTGCGCGAGGCCGCGCCCCTGAGCGCCGACGAGTGGGCGGCCCTGGACCGGGCGGTGGTCGAGGCCGCCCGCCGGGTTCTGGTCGGCCGCCGGATCCTCCCCCTCTACGGCCCCCTGGGAGCCGCGGTCCAGACGGTGGCCGTCGACCGGCTGAGCGGGCCACCCCGCGCCGCCCTGACCTTGACTGGCGAAGAGGCGACAGCCAGCCTTGCGGCCGTCCGGCGGTTTCTGCCGCTCACGCTCATCCACGCCGATTTCGTTGTGCACTGGCGCGATCTGGAGGCGACCCGCCGGTTCGGGCTGCCGCTGGAGACCACCGCAGCGGCGGCCGCAGCCGTGCGCTGTGCCCACACCGAGGACGACCTGATCTTTAACGGTCGCCCTGATCTGGGGCTGGAGGGCCTGCGGACGGTCGAGGGACGGGTGGTCGAGGTCCTGAGCGACTGGGCGCTGATGGGCAACGCCTTCCGGGACATCGTCACCGCGACCCAGCGGCTGGCGGCCGGCGGCTTCCCTGGCCCCTACGCCGTGGTCACCAGCCCGGCCCTCTACGCCACCCTCCACCGGGTCTACGAGAACACCGGCGTCCTGGAGATCGAGCAGATCCGCCGGCTGGCGGCCGCCGGCGTCTTCGTAACGCCGGCTCTGCCGGAGCCGAGCGCCCTGGTGCTGAATGTCGGTCCGGAGGTGGCGGATCTGGCCGTCGGCCAGGACCTGGTCGCCGCCTTCCTGGAGAGTCGCCACCTGAACCTGGTCTTCCGGGTGGTCGAGAGTGTGGCCGTGCGGATCAAGCAGCCAGGGGCCATCGTCAGCCTGGAGCCGGCGCCGCCGACCGGCACTCCACCACCGCCGGCGGTCTGACCCTCAATCGGCGGCCGCGTCCTGGCGGGGAGGCAGGCTCGCCAGGTACTCTTTGACCCGGCGGAGGTCCTCGCGGACGGTCTGGAGAGCGGCATCGCGGGCCGGCCCGACCTGCCGGAGAACCCAGGCCGGGTGGTAGGTGGCCAGGAGGCGGGTCCCATCGGGCCAGGTGAACCACCGTCCCCGGTCCTGGGCAAACCGGAAGTGAGGGCCGATGAGAGTGCGGGCGGCGATGTTCCCCAGGCAGAGAATGACCCGCGGGCGGATGATGGCCAGTTCCTCGTCAAGCCAGGGACGGTCAGCCCGGATCTCGGCCGCCCGTGGCGGGCGGTTGACAACGCGGCCGCCAACGACGGCTGTCGGACGGTGCTTGACCACGTTGGTGATGTAGACCTGGTCGCGCGTGAGGCCGACCTCGGCCAGCAGTCGGGTGAGGAGCCGGCCGGCCGGGCCGACGAAGGGCCGGCCCTGCTCCTCTTCCTCTGCTCCCGGCGCCTCACCGACAATCACCAGATCGGCGCAGGGGTTGCCCTCGCCGAAGACCAGACGCCGCCCGCTGGCCGTGGCCGCCTGCTGGGCTCGCTCGCGCAGAGCGCGGAGCCGATCGGCCGCCTGGGCACACCGGTCGGCCGTCATCGGCGGATGCTCCACCAGAGGAGAGGACAATGGCCAGGACGACACCGCTCTACCCGATCCATCAGCAACTCCGGGCCCGGATGATTGAGTTCGCCGGCTGGCTGATGCCGCTCCAGTACACCTCGATTTTAGAGGAACACCGGGCCGTGCGCCAGGCCGCCGGCCTTTTCGACGTCTCCCATCTGGGGCGGATCGTCATCGCCGGCCCCGACGCCCTGACGCTGGTCCAGCAGCTGACCACCAACGACGCCGCCCGGCTCCAGCCAGGCCAGGCTCAGTACTCTCTCCTCCTCCGGCCGGACGGCGGGATCCTCGACGATATCTACGTCTACCGCCGGGCCGAGGACTTCCTGCTGGTGGTGAACGCCGCCACCACCGAGAAAGATCTGCGCTGGATCCAGGCGCACGCCACCGGCCGGGTCACCATCACCGATCAAACCGCCGACCTGGCGACGCTGAGCCTGCAGGGACCGCTCAGCCGCGACTGGCTCCAGCCGCTCTGCCCGGTCGACCTCCGCCCGCTGCGGCGCAATCAGCATCTGGAGACCACGGTGGCCGGCATCCCGGTGCTCCTGGCCCGCACCGGCTACACCGGCGAACGCGGCTACGAACTCTTCCCACCAGCCAACCAGGCCGTCTCCCTCTGGCAGGCGCTGCTGGCCCACCAGCCAGCCCTCAAGCCCTGCGGCCTGGGGGCCCGCGACACTCTGCGCCTGGAGGCCGGCAACCGCCTCTACGGCCAGGATATGGACGAGACCACCAACCCCTTCGAGGCCGGACTGGAGTGGGTGGTCCGGCTGGACAAAGGCGATTTCATCGGACGCGCGGCCCTGCTCCAGATCCAGGCCACAGGCGTTCGCCGGCGACTGGTGGGGTTCGTGCTCCTGGACCCCGGCGTCCCCCGCCACGGCTGTCCGGTCGTCTGGCAGGGACGCGAGGTCGGGGTGGTGACGAGCGGGGGCTATGCTCCCAGTCTGGACCAGTACATCGGCTTCGCCTACGTTCCGCCCGACCTCAGCGCCGTCGGCAGCGAGTTCGCCGTGCTCATCCGCGGCCGGCCGCATCGGGCCCGGGTGGTCGAGACCCCCTTCTACCGGCCTCGCCGGCCGGCCGAGGGGTAGTCTGCCTCCGAACTGCGCGGGCGGCCGGCCAGGCGCTGGCGGACCGCCGTCGCGACGGCCAGGGCGGCGAACTGCGGCAGCGCCAGCTGCCGCCGCCAGCGCCACGGCTCCATCGCCAGCCGGAAGAGCCAGTCGAAGCCCAGCCGTCGCACCCAGGGGGGGGCCCGCCGCACCCGCCCGCTGATAAAGTCGAAGGCCCCGCCCACCCCCATGGCCAGCCGGACCGGCAGATGCGGCAGGTTGCGGGCGATCCAGCGCTCCTGCTTGGGGGCACCATAGGCGACGAACAGAAGGTCAATCGGCCCGGCCGCCCGGAGCCGGGCGCGCATCAGGTCATCGCTGGCCGGGTCGGGCGCGCCCGGCTCGGCCCCGGCCACCACCAGGCCGGGGAAGCGCCGGGCCAGACGGGCGGCGCAGGCGGCCGCCACTCCCGGCCGGGCCCCCAGGTAGAACACCCGCCAGCCGCGAGCCGCCGCCCGCTCGCTCAGCCGTACCACCATATCGGTCCCGGTGACCTGGGCCCGCAGGGGCGTGCCCTGCAGCCAGGCGGCGAAGAGGAGCCCGAAGCCGTCGGGCAGAGCCAGACTGGCGGCGTTGAGGATCGCCCGGAACTCCGGGTCACGCCGCGCCGCCATCACGATCTCGGCGTTGGGGGTGACGATCTGGTGCTGGCCACCCCCGGCCCAGAGCGCTTCGAGGTAGGCCAGGGCCTCCTCTTCGGTGACGTCATCCACACGCACACCCAGGATCTCCACCCAGCGCGGCCGGTCCACGCGCCCGCTCCCCGAGACCTCTCTGCGCTCTATGGTATCATATCACTGCCCACCCCCTGCGGCGTGGAGGCGAGAGGACCATGGCCCGGCGACGGCACGAGCGCGCCTTCCGCCAGCGCTTCGCCCGGCTGGTAGACCGGGCGGTGCGGCGTCTGCCGCCGGAGGTCTGGCGCTACCTTGAGAACGTCGCGATCCTCATCGCCGACGAGCCCACGCCCGAACAGCGGGCGGCCGCCGGTGGCCGGGACCTTTTCGGCCTCTACGAGGGGGTGCCCCGCCCCCAGCGCGACGGCCAGTACACCATGGTCCTGCCCGATCGGATCACCCTCTTCCGCCGGCCACTGGAGGCGGCCTGCCGCTCGGAGCGCGAACTCCTGCTGGAGATCCAGCGTACGATCGTCCACGAGATCGCCCATCACGTCGGGCTCAGCGAGGAGGAGATCCGCGCGCTGGGCTGGGAATGATCAGCGCAGCGACGAGGGCAGAATGCCCAGCTGCTCGCGGTACTTGGCCACGGTCCGGCGGGCGATGAAGATCCCCCGCTGAGCCAGCTCCTGCGCGATCTCCTGGTCGGTCAGCGGACGCGTTTCGTTTTCGATGAGTTCCTTAATGACGTCCATCACGCTGAGCGACGGCGTGAAGAACTTGCTGAAGGGAATGACCTCGCGGCTGGGGAGCATCACGTACTTGGAGGCGGTGGCCCGGCTGACGGTGGACTCGTGCATCCCCAGGCGCGCGGCCACGGCCGCGCGGGTCAACGGCTTGAGGTGGCGGATGCCATACCGCAGGAAGTCTTTCTGGTAGTCCACAATACACTGCGTGATCTTCTGCAGAGTCTGGCGCCGCTGGTTGATGTTGGCGATGAAGAGTTTGGCCCGTGAGACGTACTGCTTAATGTGCCGCCGCTCATCCTCGCTGAACTTGTTGGGATCGCGGCTGAGTTCGGCGGCCAGTTGCTGGTAGAGCGGCGAGACCCGCAGGTAGAAGCGTTTGGACTCGACCACCTCGACCTCGAACTCGCCCTCGCGCTCGGTGATGATCACATCGGGCCAGATGTAGGTTGAACGGCTGTCCATCACCGGCGGCTCGGGGCTGTTGTAACTGCGGGCCGGGAAGGGGTTCAAGCGCTGCTTGATGAACTCGCCGGCCCGGACGACCGCCTCCACGGTGATGCCCAGTTCGCTGGCGATCTTGCTGTACTTGTGCTCGCCCAGTTCGGTGAGGAAATGGGTGATGATCTCGCGGACATAGGGGCAGGTGATACCGCGCTCTTCGAGATAGGCGAGCTGGATAAGCAGACACTCGCGCAGATCGCGCGCTCCCACCCCGACCGGTTCCAGGGATTGCAGCTGCTGCAGGACACGCCGGACCTCTTCGAGCGAACGGCCGAACCGGTCGGCCACCTCTTCGAGCGAGCAGCGCAGGTAGCCGGTCTCATCCAGATTGCCCACCAGGTACTGGGCGATCGGCAGGTCACGGGCGGGCAGCGTGGCGCGCAGATCCATGAGCAGGCGCTCGGCCAGCGTCGGCTGAGCGGCCGCCTGGCTGAGCGGATCGAAATCGTCGTCGAGGGCCGAGCCCCCCGGGGTGGCGTAGTAGTCCGGGGTGTAGTCGTCGTCGAGGTCGTCGGCGTAGCTGTTGGCCTGCTTCTGCTGGCTCAGGCACTGGGGGCAGATGCTCCCCTGGAGAAGGCTGCCGCAGACCACACAGGTGGGGTGTTCGAGGAGTTCGAGCGCTGGGTTCTCGGCCAGTTCGGCATTGATGGCCTGCTGCAGCTCGAGCGATGAGAGTTCGAGAATGTAACTGGCCGCGACCAGGCGGGGCGAGACCTTCATCCGGAGTTCGGCTGAGAGGTCGTGGGACATCTCCATCGCCATGGCTCCACCTCACGAGACCCAGGTCGCAGGGCTGGCGGTCGAGAAGCCGGGCCCGGCCCCGTCTCCACCCCTTGCGGCCATAGCAAATTCTGTGCCAGAGCCAGCATACCACAGGGGGATCATGGGGACAAGCTGCTCAGAGCAGAGAGGTCTGGCCGGGCGGCTGCTGGCGCAGCACTTCGGCCCGTGTCACCAGCAGCCGCACGGCCGTGGGAGTGGCCGACAGGACCCATTGGAGAGGAACGAACGCGTGTCCTGTCGCCAGCTCGTCGGTCTTGAGGACAAAGCCCACCGGCTCCCGACCCGGCGCCTCGCTGAGCACCCGCTCGATCACCCCACAGGGGCCGTCGGCGCACCAGACCGGCGTCCCGGGAAGGAGAACGACCGGCATCGCCCGCGGGTCTCCCGGCCCGGCGGCCGGCTAGGACGTCGGCGTTCCGGCGGGCAGGGCGCCGCCGACCTGGACACTGATCCGGCGCGGCCGGACCTCCGGCGCCTTGGGCAGTCGCAGCCAGAGCATGCCGTTCTCGAAGCGCGCCTCGGCCTGGTCCGGATCCACCGGGATCGGCAGCATGATCGTCCGGCTGAACTCGCCCGCCGGGACCTCGCGCAGCAGGTAGCTCACCCGCTTGCCCGGCTCCTCGGGCCACTCCGGGATACGTCCGCGGATCGTCAGGGTCTGGCGCTCGACGCTGACCTCGATGTCCTCGGGCCGGGCCCCCGGGATCGCCGCGCGCAGTTTGAACTCGGCGTCCTCCTCGCGCAGGTCGACCGGGATGTAGAGGCGTCGGGTGATCGGAATGCGCTCGGCCCGCCCGAAGACCTCTTCAAAGAGGCGGTCCATCTCCTCCCGAATGGCGGCCATCTCGGCCATCATCTCGCGGAACGGTTCCCAGCGGATCATCGCGACACTCCTCCGGCTTCAGCCTCCGGCCCGCTGCCGGGCCTCACCCGCCCAACGCTGCACATTCCGTGCCATCAGCCGGACGCCCCGCTGGTCGCACCAGCCTCACCGTTCCGCGGCCAGCGGACGCAGTTCGTAGAGGGCGTAGTAGCGCTGGATCACGTGGACAGCGACGTTCCGCACCGGAATGCCGGTGGCGGTCTGGCCGTGCTCCTGACCACGGTGAGCGTGGCCGTGGACCACCAGCTCGGCCCCCCAGCGGTCGATGGGCTCGGCCAGGCGCGAGCAGCCCAGGAACGGGTAGACCTCCGGACTCTCGCCCTGGATGGTCTGGACGACCGGCGCGTAGTGCAGAATCACCAGCCGGAAATCGGTGTCGAGCGCCCGCAGTCCCTGGTCGATCTTGTCGGCCTCGCGCTGTGATTCCTCGACCCAGGTCTTGATCGCCGGCTCACCGAAAGGGGCCAGCCGGTGGTTGGCGAATCCGCCCCCAAAGCCCTTGGTGCCGACAACGCCCACGCTCTGGCCGCGAATGGTCAGACGGACGGTCTGCCCATCGAGGACCTGGATGCCAGCATCTGTCAGCACCTTACTGATCTCGGTCTGCAGGCCGGAGTGCCAGTCGTGGTTGCCCAGGACGGCGAACATCGGGATCCTGATCCCCCGGAACTCGGCGGCGAAGGCCCGCGCCTCTTCCAGCGTACCGTAGCCGGTGAGATCGCCGGCGATGAGCAGGAGGTCGGCCACCTCGTGGAGGTCGGCGTACCACTGGCGGTAGAGACCCGCGCAGTCGCCGTGGCAGTGGAGGTCCGCCACCGCCGCCACCCGGATCATCGCGGGCGCCTCCACCGCGGAACCCAGATCACCTCCGGTTCACGCTCGCCCCGACGAAGGGGGGTGAGCACCAGGAAGTTCCGCACCCCCCGCACTCCCGGCACCGCCCGCGCGATCTCGCCGGCCCGCTCGCGGTCCTCAAAGGTGTCTACCTGCCCCTCCAGGACGACAAAGCCGTCCTGGCTGCGCACCTCGATATCCAGGTGGGCGAGCCGGGGGTCTGTCGCCAGAGCGTTCTTGACCCGGGCCGCGATCTCGGCATCGGTGACCGTCGCCATCGCCTGTCCCCGGGAGCCTCGGGCAAGACGCGGACCACGGTCAGTCGCTTTCGACGGCCCGTCCCAATGCCGTCCGGGCCTCGGCCGCCGCCGAAAGCGAGCCGGTGACGCAGATGAGGTCGTCGGGCCCGGCCTGCGCCCGGGCCACCTCCAGGGCCTCCGCCACCGACGGGGCGGTGGCGGCCCGGGCCCCCACGGGGAGGGCCGCCAGAATGGTCTCCGGCGCGGCCGCCCGCGGATGGGCGGTCCGGGTCACGATGGTCTGCTCAGCCAGCGGGACCAGCGCCCGGGCGATGGCCGGGATATCCTTATCGGCCAGGATCGCCAGGACGAGGAACAGACGACGGTAACGGCAGCAGTCGGTCAGCGCCCTGGCCAGCGCGCGGGCCGACTCGAGGTTGTGGGCGCCGTCGGCCACGACCAGCGGCCGCTCGGCCAGGATCTCCAAACGGGCCGGCCACGCCACCCGGGCGAAACCGGCCCGAATCGCCGAGGGGGGAACCGGGATCCCGGCGGCGTGGCACTCGGCCAGAATAGCGCTGGCCACGGCGGCGTTGACCGCCTGGTGGGCGCCCAGCAGCGGCAGCGGAAACGGCTGCTGGCCCAGCCCCGGCAGACGGACCACCTGGTAGGGGCGACCGGGCACCTGCCCGCCATCCAGGACCTCGGCCAGAGGTGTATCATAGCCGACCAGCACCAGCCGGGCGCGGCGCTCCCGACAGCGCGCCGCGATGACCGCCAGGGCCTCGGCCGGCTGGGGAGCCGAGACCACGACGCCCCCCGGCTTGATGATCCCGGCCTTCTCGCCGGCGATGGCCGCCAGGGTGTTCCCCAGCACCTGGGTGTGGTCGTAGCCGATGAGAGTGATGGCGGCGACGGTCGGGGTGACCACGTTGGTGGCGTCGAGCCGCCCGCCCAGACCGACCTCGAGGACCGCGATGTCCACCCTCTGGCGGGCGAAGTGCCAGAGAGCGAGGGCCGTACCGATCTCGTAGGTGGTGAGCCGCCCCAGGTCCGGCGCCGTCTGGTGGACGGCCTCCACGTGCGGCCGGACCGCCGCCACCAGGTCGGCCAGCTCTGTCGGGGAGATGAGGCAGCCGTTGATCCGGATCCGCTCGCGGTAGGTGTGGAGATGCGGCTGGGTGTAGAGGCCGACCCGGTAGCCGGCCGCCTGGAGAGCCGCCGCCACCAGAGCCGCAGTCGAGCCCTTGCCCTTGGTGCCGGCGATATGAATGATGGGATAGGCCCGGTGGGGATCGCCAAGGCGGGCGAGCAGACGTTCGGTCCGAGGCAGGTTCATCGCGGCCGGCCCGTAGGGCATGCGGGTCAGCCGCTCGTAGTCGGCGAAACTGTAGAGGTAGGTCAGCGCCTCGCGGTAGTCCATCGCGGCTCTAAGCATAGAGAGGCGCCGGGAGGCCTGTCAAGGCGGCGGCCCAGCCGGTATAATGGGCCCGAATACGCAGACTGAGGAGGGCGAGATGCCAGTCGCCGAACGCCGCGCCAGCGTTGTCTGGGAGGGCGATCTTCTCAAAGGCCACGGCCGCGTCCGGGTGGGCAGCGGCGCCATCCCCGAGCAGACGGTGACCTTCCGGGCCCGGACCGAGACCCCGGATGGCCAGACCAGCCCGGAGGAGCTGATCGCGGCGGCTCACGCGATCTGCTACGCTATGGCCTTCTCGCACGCCCTGGCGCAGAACGGGACGCCACCTGAGCGTCTGGAGGTCGAGGCGGTCTGCGTCCTCGACCGGGTCGAGGGCGCTTTGCGCATCACCACGATGCGTCTCCAGGTGCAGGGACGGGTGCCGGGGCTGGAGGCCAGCCGCTTTGCCGACCTGGCCCGCCAGGCCGAGCAGCGCTGCCCGGTCTCCAACGCCCTGCGCGGGAACGTGGCCATCGAGCTGAGCGCCACGCTGGTCTGAGCGGTGTTCGGTCGGCCGCTCCCCGGCGGTGGGGCCGTCGTCGGGAGCGGCACAGAGATTGCGGGCCAGGAGTCGACCCGGCCGGAGGAGACGATGCGGCGACCGACGCCCGGAACGCCACCGACGCTGGCGGCCGCCCTGTGGCAACTCCTGGAGATGGGGTTTCTCATCGCCATCCCGACCGTCCTGGGGCTGCTGGGCGGCTTGTACCTGGACGGACGGCTGGGGACGGCCCCCTGGCTGAGCCTGGGAGGACTTCTCCTGGGCCTGGGGGCCGGTGTCTATGGGGTCTACCGGCTGGTGGCCACGGTGACACGGGCGGTGGAACACCGGGAGCCGCCCGCCGGCGGCCGCGCGGAGAGCGAGCCTGACGGGTCCGAGGAGAGGTGAGCCATGGTCCAGGCGATGGCGCGGGTGCGTCCGGGGATGCGTGTGCGCAGTTACGACCAGGACATCATCGGGGTCGTTCGCCAGGTCTTCGAAGGCCCCGACATCAGTCGCAGTTACTTCGAGGTTGACCGCGACCAGTACGGGCTGGGTGGCCCGCTCTATATCCCCTTCAGCGCGATCCAGGTCATCCGCGACCAGGAGATCATCCTGAACTACAGCAAGGCCCAGATCGACAAGCAGGAGTGGCACAAGAAACCGGAGTTCTGAGCACCACCGGAGCGCGCGGCGTTGTGCGCCGCTCGGGCTTTCGTGTAAAATCTGACCGGGACGCAGATGGCGTCTGCACCTGTCGCGTGCGCTGGCCTCTTGGCTGGCATATTCAAGGTGGTGGTGTAACCCGTGGCTGTCCGTCCCATTGTCAAACTGGGGACGCCCGAGGGGGCGATCCTCCGGCAGAAAGCCAGGCGGGTGACCGCGCTGGATCCCCAGATCCAGCGGTTGATCGACGATATGATTGACACGATGCACGACGCCCACGGCGTCGGTCTGGCGGCCCCGCAGGTGGGGGTGCCGCTTCGCATCATCGTGGTCGAGCTGCCCGAGGACTACGACGACCCGCGGGCCGGGCAGACGATCGTCCTCATCAACCCCGAGATCGTGAAGATGAGTGGCGAGTGGGAGCCTGAGGAGGGGTGCCTCTCGATCCCCGGCTACGTTGCCAACGTCCGCCGCGCCTACAGCGTGGTGGTGAAGGGGCGCGACCGCCAGTGGCGGGAGGTGCGCCTCAAAGGCGACCGTCTGCTGGCCCAGGCCCTCCAGCACGAGATCGACCACCTGAACGGCATCCTCTTCATCGACCACCTCAAGAGCCTGGACGAACTGCGGCCGGTCCAGGGTGAGCGGGCTGGCCGACGGCCCCTGGTCGCCGGTGTGGACCGGTAACCCGTCCACGGGGCGGCCCATGGCTGCTGGCGGGGAGGAAGTCCGTGAACCTGCACGAGTATCAGGCGAAGGAGATTCTGGCCCGCTACGGGGTGCCGGTCTCAACCGGCGAGGTCGTCCGGTCCCCGGTCGCGGCCCGGGAGGCCGCCGAACGGCTGGGCTTCCCGGTGGTGATCAAGGCCCAGGTCCTGGTCGGCGGCCGGGGCAAGGCCGGCGGAGTCCGGCTGGCTCACACCCCGGCCGAGGCTGAGGAGTACGCCCGCCAGATCCTGAGTCTGACCATCCGCGGCGAGGCGGTGCGCAAGGTGCTGGTGGCCCCGGCGGTGGAGATCCAGCAGGAACTCTATCTGGGACTGGTGCTGGACCGGGCGGCCCGGGGGCTGACGCTGATGGCCTCGGCCGCCGGGGGGATGGACATCGAGGAGGTGGCCCGCACCGCCCCGGAGAAGATCGCCCGCGTGACACCGGATCCCTTTCTGGGGCTGCGCGACTACCAGGTCCGCCGGCTGGCCGCCCAGATCGGCCTGCCGACCACCCTCTGGCGCGACTTCACGGCCATCGGCCAGGCTCTCTGGCGCACGGCCCGCGACTGCGACGCCACCCTGGTCGAGATCAACCCGCTGGCCCTGACTCCGGCCGGCGCGCTGGTGGCGGTGGACGCCAAGATCGTGCTGGACGACAACGCCCTCTTCCGCCATCCCGATCTCGAGGCCCTGCGCGATCTTGAAGCCGAGAACCCGCTGGAGCGGCAGGCCCGTGAGGCCGGCCTGAGTTACATCAAACTCGACGGGACGATCGGCTGCGTGGTCAACGGGGCCGGCCTGGCTATGGCCACGATGGACATCGTGAAACTCTACGGCGGGGCACCGGCCAACTTCCTGGACATCGGCGGCGGCGCCCGGGCCGAGCGGGTCGCCGCCGCCCTGCGCCTTCTCTTCAGCGACCCCCAGGTCAAGGCCGTTCTGGTGAACATCTTCGGCGGGATCACCCGCTGCGACGAGGTGGCCCGTGGAATCGTGACCGTCCTGCAGGAGAGGGGCGGGTCCCCGGTGCCGCTGGTCGTCCGACTGGTCGGGACCAACGAGGAAGAGGGCCGCCGGATTCTGGCCCAGGCGAACGTCGTCTGGTGCGCCACCCTGCGGGAGGCCGCCCAGAAGGTCGTGGAACTGCAGGCCGCGGCCACCGCTCCCCGGAGGCCATAAATGGGCATTCTGGTCGACCGCTCTACCCGTCTCCTCGTCCAGGGAATCACCGGTCGGGAAGGACAGTTTCACACCCATCAGATGCGGGAGTACGGGACCACCATCGTGGCCGGGGTGACGCCGGGTCGTGGCGGCGCCCAGGTGGACGGGGTCCCGGTGTTCAACTCGGTGGCCGAGGCCGTGGCCGCCACCGGCGCCAACGCCTCGATTATCTACGTTCCGGCCCCGGCCGCCCCGGACGCCATTATCGAGGCCGCCGACAGCCAGATTCCCCTCATCGTCTGCATCACCGAGGGGATCCCGGTCCTGGACATGGTCACGGTCTACCACTACGTCCGCCAGCGGGGCGTGCGGCTGATCGGTCCCAACTGCCCGGGGCTCATCACCCCCGGCCAGGCCAAGGTTGGGATCATGCCCGGCCACATCCACCGGCCGGGACCGGTCGGCGTGGTCTCACGAAGCGGCACGCTGACCTACGAGATCGTCTACGCCCTCAGCAGCCGCGGGATCGGCCAGTCCACCGTCGTCGGCATCGGCGGCGACCCGATCATCGGCACCTCGTTCGTCGAGATCCTCGACCTCTTCCAGAACGATCCGGAGACGCAGGCCATCGTGCTGGTGGGCGAGATCGGCGGAACCGACGAGGAGGCGGCCGCAGCCGTCATCCGCGAGCGGGTGACCAAGCCGGTGGTCGCCTTCATCGCCGGGCAGACGGCGCCCCCAGGGCGCCGGATGGGGCACGCCGGGGCGATCATCACCGGCGGCGTGGGGACTGCCCAGAGCAAGATCGCCGCGCTGGAGGCGGCCGGCGTGCGGGTGGCCCGCCTGCCGGACGAGGTGGCGGACCTGGTGGCGATGGTGCTCCGCTGACGGCCCGCTGCGAACGCCTGGTCCGCGGCGATGATCGACGTCCTGCTGGCTGTGACCCTCTACACCGCCAGCCTGGCCGGAGCGCTTCTCTGGCCCGACCGGGCGGCGCGGCTGCTCCTGGCCGGGGCCCTGCTGGTGGTGGCCAGCCACCTCCTCACCCTCGCCGAGGCGCTCGACGCCCTCAATCTGCCGGTCCTGCTGACGCTCTTCAGTCTGCTCGTCGCCGTCCGCGCTGGCGAGGCCACGGGTCTCTGGCGCCGGCTGGTCGACCGCTGGGCAGCCGCGCCCGGCCGGGCCGGCTTTCTGGCCGGACTGGCCCTCAGCGCCCTTCTGGCCGCGCCCGTGGGAACCATCCGCCTGCTGCCGATCCTGACGGCCCTGGCCCGCGACCGGGCGCTGCCCGTCTGGCCGGTCGCCCTGGCTGTCGCGATCGGGGGACTCAGCACCCCGACCGGGTCGCCGGCCAACCTCGTGATCGGCGCTGCGGCCCAGGCCGATGCGCCGCGCTTTCTGGCCTCGCTGGGCCCCCTGGCCCTGCTCCTGGCCGCCTGGTCGACCCTCTGGGTGAGCCTCTGGCAGCAAGCCGGACAGAAGATCGCCCGGGGCGAGCCCGGCGTCCCCCTGCGGCGGGGAGAGCGCGGGGGAGCCCAGGCGTCCTCGCCACTGACGCCGACTGAGCGCTGGACCCTGCTGATCGGGGGGATGCTGGCGGCGGGTCTTCTCGGGCACCGGCTGCTCGGCCAGCCGCTGGCGGTGGTCGCCCTGGCCGGCGTCCTGGGACTGGCCGGCCTGGCCGGCCACGACCCCCGCCGGCTTCTCCAGCCTCACGACTGGGCGCTCCTGGTCGGGCTGGCCGCCCTCTTCGTTCTGGTCGGCGGCCTGGTACGCGTGGGCGGGCCGGCCCTGGTGGCCGAGGGGATGCTGGCCCTGACCGGCGGCCAGCCCGCAGCCCTGGTTCTGGGGGTTTTCGGGGCGAGCCTGGCCTTCGGTGGACTGCTGGGGGCGCTGGTCTGGACGGTGACGGCGGTGCCGTTGCTCAAGGACCTGGAACTGGTGGTTATCGGGCTGCCGCTCTGGTGGGCTCTGGCCGCCGGCGCGATGATCGGCGAGACGCTGGCCCTCAGTCTGGGCTGGCGCCGGTGCGCGCTGGCAGCCGCCGGGACCACCTGGCCCGGGGCGCGCTGGGCTCTGGGCTGGGCAGTCGGAGCGGGGCTGCTGGCCGCAGCCTACCTGCTGTGGCAGACGCCGGGCGTTCTGGGAGAGTAGGACGGTGCGGCGGATCGTGGTCGTTCGCGGTGGGGCTCTCGGCGATCTGATCCTCACCCTACCGGCCCTGGCCGCCCTGCGGCGGGCCTTCCCCCAGGCCCATATCACCCTCATCGGCAGCGCCCCCGGCCGGCTTCTGACCCTGGGGCGCGGCTACGCCGACGCTTTCTGGCCGCTCGACGCCGACTGGCTCGGTGGGCTCTTCGATCCGGCTGGCCGTCAGCCTCCCGCTCTCGATCCCCGGCCGGATCTGGCCATCGTCTGGCTGCGGACGCCTGAGCCGGCGATCCGATACTTCACCGCCCTGGGGGTCGAGCATCTCCTCGCCGCCGATCCCCTGCCGCCGGAGGACTCCCCTCTCCACGTCGCCGACCATCTCCTGGCGACCCTGGCCCCGCTGGGGCTCCCGGCGGTGGACCCGGTGCCCCAGATCCCGCTGACCGACCAGGAACGGGTGGCGGCCACCGCCCTCTGGCGGCGGCTGGGTCTCTCCCCGGAGCAGACGATCGCGGTCCACCCAGGGAGCGGCAGCCGCTTCAAGAACTGGCCGGCCGAGCGCTTCGCCGTCCTGGTCGAGCGTCTGCTGGCCGCCGGCTGGAACGTCGTGCTGGTGGCCGGCCCGGCCGATACGGCCCCTCTCGCCACCCTGCAGGCAGCCGGCCTGGGGGTGCCGGTCCTCCAGGACCAGCCGCTCCTGGTCCTCGGCGCCTTCCTAGCCCGGTGCCGGGCCTTCATCGGCCACGACTCGGGCGTCACCCATCTGGCGGCGGCCGTCGGTGCCCCGACGCTGGCCCTCTTCGGACCGACCGCTCCCTGGCGCTGGGCTCCCCGTGGACTGGCGGTGCGCATCCTCTGGCGGGCTGAGCCCTGCGCTCCGTGCACCCCCACGCTCCGGGCCGCCTGCCCCCACCGACGCTGTCTGACCGCTCTGACGGTCGAGGCGGTGCTGGCCGATCTCCAGGCGCTGCTGACGACGACCGCCGGGCCGGCTGAGCCCAGTCATCAGGACCGCGGGCTCCGGCGCGCTGACCCGACAGCTTGACAGCACGGAACGGTCCTGCTAGGATAGCGGCGTCCGGCCGACCGCTCGGAGGGTCAGCCGGGAAGGAGCCGACCGATGACCACATCTGATCCGGCCCTGATCCTGGCCCGGATCGACCAGACCTACCGGGCGCTCTTTCAGACGCTGGGCGACCTCAGCGACGAGGACCTTCAGCAGCCGGGGATGGTCGGCAGCTGGCGGGGCGTGGACCTCCTGGCCCATCTGGCCCGCTGGGAGGAGGCGGGCCTGGCGGTCATCGACCACCACCTGCGGGGCGAGCCGGCGCCCGACGACTACCGCGACTACGAGGCCTGGAACGCCCGCTGGGCCGCTGAGGACGCCTCTCTCGCACCCGCCGCAGCCCGTCAGCGCTGGACCCGCGCTCACCAGCAATTGATGGACCGGCTGCGGGGGCTGTCCCCTGCGCAGTGGGATGAGGTCGTGCGGGACTGGGTCGAGGGCGTCACCGCCGGGCACTACGAGGAGCATCTGGCCGACGTCCTGGCCTGGCGTCGGCGGATCTCCCAGCCAGCCGAGCCCCCGGGCACCTGCTGCTGACCCCGGTTCTTGACAGGCCGCCGGCGTTCCTGGTACACTCGATCTGGCAAAGGCGACGAACGGGGCGAGTACGCGGAGCGGCGCGGCCCAGCGAGTCGGGGAGGGTGGAAGCCCGATGCCGTGGCCCCCGCCGAATGGGCCCGGGAGCTGCCCGCCGAACAGGGTCGGTGACCCTCAGTAGGCGTGGCCGGTAGCCCCCCGTTAGCGGGGCAGGCGCCCGCCGACCGGGCGGCGCTGTCAACGAGGGTCTCGCACCGAGACCGAAGTGGGGTGGCACCACGAGGCTGACCCCTCGTCCCCTGGACGAGGGGTTTTTGCATGGAGAGGCCCGATCAGGGGAGGTGAGTGCTGTGGAGCGCAAGAAGCGACTGCTCACCGGCGACCGGCCCACCGGCCCGCTGCACCTGGGGCACTACGTGGGCTCGCTGGCCAACCGGGTCAAACTCCAGTATGAATACGATTCGTTCATTCTCATCGCCGACGTCCAGGCCCTGACCACCAACTTCGACCAGCCCGAGCGCCTGGCCCAGGATGTCCGCCAGGTGGCCAGCGACTACCTGGCCGTCGGCATCGACCCCGAGGTGGCCACCATCGTCGTCCAGTCGATGGTCCCCGAGATCGCCGAACTGACCGTCTTCTACTCGATGCTGGTCACCGTCAACACCCTGCGCCACAACCCGACCATCAAGACCGAGGCCGCCCAGCGGGGCTACACCGACCTGACCTACGGCTTCCTGGGCTACCCGGTCAGCCAGGCGGCCGACATCACCGTCGTCAAGGCCGAGCTGGTGCCGGTCGGCGAGGACCAGCTGCCGCACATCGAACTCTGCCGCAAGATCGTCCGCCGTTTCAACGAACTCTACCCCGGTCCGCGCGGACCGGTCTTCCCGGAACCGCAGGCCCTTCTGGGTGAGGTGCCGGTGCTGGTGGGGATCGACGGTAAGCACAAGATGTCCAAGAGCCTGGGCAACGCCATCTTCCTCATCGACGACCCGGAGACGGTGGCCCAGAAGGTGATGAAGATGTACACCGACCCGACCCGCATCCGGGCAACCGACCCCGGCCACGTGGAAGGCAACCCGGTCTTCATCTACCACGACCTCTTCAACAAGAACAAAGACGAGGTCGAGGAACTCAAAGAGCGCTACCGGGCCGGGCGGGTCGGCGACGTCGAGGTCAAGAAGCGGCTTATCCGGGCGCTGAACGAGTTCCTGGAGCCTATCCGCGAGCGCCGCGCTTACTACATGGCCAAACCGGGGCTTATCGACGAGATCCTGATGGCCGGTACCCGGCGGGCCCGCGAGATCGCCAGAGAGACACTGGCCGAGGTCCGCGAGGCCATGAAGATCAATTACTTCCCGGTGCCGGTCGCCTGACCGCTAAAAAAGCACGGGCCCCCTCGACCTGAGGGGGCCTTTTTTCGTCGCCGGCCCACCCTGCGAGGCCAGCCGGGGTCCGGAGGTCTCTCAGAGCCGCTGGTTCTCCGGCACCGCCGTCCGCAGCGCCCCGATCCGCCGGAGGGTGATGCTCTGGGTCTCCAGCGGGTCGGGCTGGCCGGTCTCGGCCGTCCGCCGCTCGACCCAGGCCCGCAGCCGTCCCAGCAGCCATTCGACCACCTCGGGGCGCTCGGTAGCCAGGTTCACCTGCTCCCCCGGATCCGAGGGCAGGTGGTAGAGTTCGATAGGGGGCAGATTGTGGAAGTCGGGCTCCAGCGCCTGGATGATCTTCCACTCGTGGGTCCGCAGGCCCCGCTTGCGCATCCAGGTGCACTCGGTGAGGTAGATCTCGCTGCAGACCCCCCGGCGGTCGCCCGGTGACCGCCCGAGAAGGGGCAGCAGGCTCTGGCCCTCCATTTTCTCCCGGTGGGCCAGGTCGCCCAGTCCCAGAAAGTCCAGAATGGTCGGGGCGACGTCCAGCAGCCGGACGAAGCCGTCGATCCGCCGGCCCTCGGGGATGCGGCCCGGACAGTGCAGGATGAGCGGTACGTGCAGATTGGCGTCGTAGAGGCCATGGTGGTCGAAGTAGCAGACGTGGTCGGCCAGGACCTCGCCGTGGTCGGCCAGGATGACGAGCAGCGTGTTCTCCAGCAGCCGGTAGTGCTCCAGAGCGGTGAAGAGCCGGGCCAGGGTGGCATCGCAGTAGGCGATCTCGGCGTCGTACTGGGCCTCGGGGAAGCGAATATCGGTCACTCCACCCATCCACTGGGCGAAGTAGTCGCGGAACTGCTCGACCGCCCAGACCGGGTCCATCGAACGGTTCTCGGGGTCCTTTTCGTTGCCGTAATAGAACATCCGGTCGAAGGGCGGGGGCGGCAGATAGGGTGTGTGCGGATCCCAGTAGTGCAGGAAGAGGAAGAACGGCTGGCTCTGGGCGGCCAGCTGGTCCAGAAGGGTCAGCGCCTTCTCGTTGACCACCTCGGCCTTACGCCAGGGACCGGTGGCCTCGAGCGGCCAGCGGTACACCTCGTAGACCTCGAAGCCCCGGCTGAACCAGCGCCCCAGGTTGTCGGCGGCGGCTGTCCGGTAGCCCTGCTCGCGCAGGATCTCGGCCAGCGTGCGGACGGCCGGGTCCAGCTCGCGCTTCCCCCCGTGGGCCACGATCTGGTGGGTAAAAACATCTTTTCCGGTCATGAGCGTGGTGAAGCCGGGATGCGTCGGGATGTGGGGGCTGAAGCACTCGCTGAAGAGGGTTCCCTGACGGGCGATCCGGTCGAGATGGGGGCTGGTCAGACGGTGGTAGCCGTAGCAGCTCAGATGGTCGGCCCGCAAAGTATCGATGGCGAGGAGAATGACGTTCATCTAATCCTCCACCGGAACCTCGACGATCTCACCGGTCTCCCACGAGCGGATGGCGGCTTCGATGACCTCCTGAGCCGCCAGGCCCTCGGCCCCCGAGCCCTCGATCTGGTCGGGTGGCACTCTGGCCTCGACCTGCTCCAGGAAACGGTGCAGACGGTTGCGGAACGTCTCGCGGAAGCCGGCCACGCCCGAGAGGATGGAGTTGCCCATCACCATCGCCTCGGGGGAGTCGTGCGGATAGAAAATGAGGCGCTCGTAGACATTCTCCAGGACAAAGCGGCCCCTGGTGCCACCGACCTCGCAGCGCTCGATAGGATGGTGTGGACTCATATCGTAACTGCCGGTCAGGTGGCCGAGGGCGCCGCTGGCGAACTGCATATTGATCGAGGCGTTGGACCAGATCTGGCGGTGGCTGGCTTTCTTGAAGAAGGCCTGGACCCGGCGGATATCGCCGGCGAAGTAGCGCATCACATCGATGGAGTGCGGGTGAAGGGCCCGCAGGTGGAAATAGGGGGCGCTCTCGACCGGGTTGCGGATCCACAGGTTCATATTGACGAACAGGATCTCGCCGATCTGGCCCTCCTCGATAAGCCGGCGGGCCCGGGCGGCGTGGGGCACGAAGCGGTGGTTGAGGTTCACCCCCAGGTAGAGACCGCGCTGGCGGGCGAAGGCCACCATCTCGCGGGCCTCGCGGATGTTATTGGAGATCGGCTTCTCCACCAGGACATGGACGCCGGCCGCCAGCGCCTGCATCGTCGGCTCGTAGTGATGGCCGCCGTTCTCCGGCCCGGCGGTGGCCACGCTGACAATGTCCAGTTCCTCATTCTGGAGGAGGTCCTTGACCGAATAGTAGGGACGGACCCCGAACTGGGCCGCCAGGGCGTCGGCCTTCTCCTTGACGAGGTCACAGACCGCCACCAGCCGGGCCAGCGGGTCCTGGTGGTAGACGCTGGCGTGGATCCGCCCGATGTTCCCGGCGCCGATCACAGCCACCCGTTGCATGGTCTCCTCTCCTGGTCCTGGGTTATCAGGCGAAGTAGCGGTCGAGGGCCTGCTTTGACCGTTCGATGACCTGCTGGACCGCCTCCGCCGGCAGGTCGCGCGCCCCCACGATCTCCAGGACAACAGAGCGCAGGGTCGGCACGGTCTTGAGGCCCTGGGCGATGGCTGGCAGGTTCATCGCCCCCTGGCCCGGGATCTGCTGCTCGACCGGCCCCGGTCCGCCCGGCTCGCGGCTCACCGCGTCGCGGATGCGGGCGGTGAGGATGTACGGCCGCAGGGCCGGGATGGCCGCCTCGGGCGTCTCCTGGGCCCGCCAGAGGTGGCTGGGGTCGTAGTTCAGCCCGACCCAGGGGCTGTCGACCTCGGCCATCAGGCGCAGGGCGGTCGGGGTGTTATAGGCGGCCTGGCGGACGTGCGGCTTGAGGCTGATCTTCACCCCGGTGTCGGCTGCCGCCCGGGCCAGGTCGCGCAGAACCGCCACCACCTGCCGGAACGACGCCTCGTCGTCGGAGACGCCACCCGGGCCGGTGGTGATGGCCGGAGCGCCCAGGAGAGCGGCGGCCTGGAGGAGGCGGACAAAGCGCGCCCGCCGGTCCGGATCCAGTAGGTTGGTGCTGGCCCCAACCGACTCGATGGTCAGGCCGGCGTCGGCGATCTTCTGCCGGATGAGCCGGTAGTCGTCCGGCGAGCCCTCGGCCGGGAGATGGTCGGCCATGCCGGGGATGGCGCAGAGTTCGATGGTGGCGTAGCCGGCCCGGCTGATCCCGGCCAGGGCGGTGTCGAGAGAGTGTCCGCCGAAGAGGATGGTACTGCAGCCGAGTTGCATCGCTACTCCTCGCTGGCGGCCAGCGCGGCGTTCAGGAGCAGCCGCGCCGCCCGCTGGTCGTTGCCCCAGTGGTTGGTCAGGAAGACGAAGACGAGATCAAAGGCCGGATCGACCCAGAGGAGTGTGCCGGTGGCCCCGGCGTGGCCGAACCCCTCGGGCGAGACCAGATCGTGGTCGGGGTTGCCCTTCGACCAGCCCAGGGCCCAGCGGACCGTCTGAGGCCGACCCGGCTCCCACTCGTAGGTCGTCTCCAGGTGCAGACGCGTCATCAGCCGGACGGTGGCCGGGCTGAGCAGGCGGTGGCCGTCCAGCGTTCCCCGGTTCAGGAACAGCTGGCCGAAGCGCAGCAGGTCAGCGGCCGTGCTGAAGAGACCGCCGGCCGGGTGCTGGAGCCGGACAAAATCGGCGAAGCGCTCTGGCCAGGGGAAGTTCAGCACCGGTACCGCCCGTTCCGGGTCGGGGACGAAGCCGGTGGCCCGCATCGCCAGCGGAGTGAAAAGGACGCGCTGGAGGACCTCCGGGTAAGGGAGGCCGGCCAGACGCTCGAGGAGGGCGGCCAGAACCCAGAACGCGGCGTTATTGTACTGAAAGCGGCTGCCCGGCGGGAAGCGCAGGAACGAGTCCAGCGCCCCGGCGATGTGCTCAGCCGGGCCACCGCCCGTCTCGGTCAGCCGCTGGACATAGCCCTCGTCCAGCCCGCTGGTGTGGGTCAAAAGATGCCAGGTCGTCACCGTCTCCTTGCCGTGGCGGGCGAACTCCGGGAGATAGCGGGCGACCGGGTCACCCAGGAGCAGGCGTCCCTCCTCGACCAGACGCATGATGGCGGTGGCGACCACCGGCTTGGTCACCGAGGCCACCAGAAACTGGCTCTCCGGGGTGACGGGGAAACGGCCGTCGGGGTCGGGGACGGCCAGGAGGTCGAGGAGACGGTTGTGGCGGGCCAGGCCCACCACCGCGCAGGGGACCAGTCTCTCGGCCACCAGGGTTCGGGCCCGGTCGAAGAGACGACCGGTGGGAACGGTCAGCGACATCGTCCTCTCCTCAGCCTTTGATACCGGTCAGCGTGATCCCCTGAATGAAGGTCCGCTGGGTGAAGAAGAAGAGCACGATGATCGGCAGCGCCATCACCGTTGACACGGCCATCAGCATGCCCCAGTAGGAGCCGTACTGGCCGCGGAACATCGCCAGGCCCAGCGAGACCGTGTAGTTCTCCTGGCTGGAGAGGTAGATAAGCGGGCCGATGAAATCATCCCACGAGCCCAGGAACTGGAAGAGGGCCACCGTCGCCAGCGCTGGCTTGGTCAAAGGCAGGATCACCTTCCAGTAGGTCGCCAGTTCGCTGGCTCCGTCGATCTTGGCGGCCTCGGAGAGTTCACGCGGGATTGTCATCAGGAACTGGCGCAAAAGGAAGATAAAGAAGGCGTTGCCGAAGAAATGCGGCACGATAAGAGGCAGGAAAGTATCGATCCAGCCCATCGTCTTGAAGATGATGAAAAGTGGCACCATTCTAACCTGGAACGGCACCATCAGGGTGGCCAGAATGACGGCGAAGAGGAGATCGCGCCCCGGCCAGCGGATACGGGCCAGGCCGTAGGCTGAGAGGCTGCACGAGAGAAGCGAGCCGACCACGCTGCACAGGGCGATGATCAGGCTGTTGAGGGTGAAGCGCCCGAAGGGGAGGAAGCGCAGGCCGTTCACATAGTGCTCGAAGGTGATGGGCTGCGGGATCCAGACCGGCGGCCAGACGAAGATCTGGCTCTCGGGCTTGACCGAGGTCGAAAGGAGCCAGAGGAAGGGGATGATGAACATCGTGCTGAAGGTCAGGAGCAGCAGGTGGGCCAGGGCCCGCTGGAGGTAGTAGAGCCAGGGCCGCCGGCGAGTCCGGGCGCCGGCCAGCGGGGCCGGTGCCGCCACCGCCCGGGGCGACGCCGACTGTTCCTTGAGCACCATCGTCTCGCCCTCCTACTGTCCGCCGTAATAGACCCGCCGGGCCGTTGTCCGGAAGATCACCAGCGAGGCAGTGGCCACAATCAAGAAGAGAATCCAGGCCATCGCCGAAGCGTATCCCATCTTAAAGTACTGGAAAGCGTTCATATACAGGTACATCGCGTAAACCGTTGTCGAAAAGGCGGGACCGCCGTTGGTCATGATAAAGACCTGCGTAAAATACTGAAAACCGAAGATCAGGCCGGTCACGGTCGCGAAAAGCAGATACGGGCTCATAAACGGAATCGTGATATGCCGGATGCGCTGAAGGCTGGAGGCTCCATCAATAGCCGCTGCCTCGTAGAGCTCCTGTGGCACATCCTGCAGACCGGCCAGGAAGATAACGACCGTATTACCGACCGTCCAGAGGCTCATTATGATGAGCGAGGGCTTGGCCCAGGCCGGGTCGGTGATCCAGCCGGGGCCGGTGATACCGATATAGGCCAGAAGGGTGTTGGCGATACCATACTGGGGATTGAAGATCCAGAGCCAGAGAATCGAGGTGGCAACGACCGGAACGATAGAGGGCAGAAAGAAGATCGTCCGATAGTAGGCCAGACCGCGCACCTTCATGTTCAGAATCGACGCCAGAAAGAAAGCGAAGGCAACGCCGAGAGGTACAGCAAAGCCGACATAGTAGACCGTGTTGTAGAGCGAATACCAGAAGCGGTCGTCGCGCAAGAACATCTCCCGATAGTTGCCCAGGCCGATCCATTCCGGCGGCTGGAGGGCATTGTACTCGGTGAAGCTGTAGTACAGTGAAGCCAGAATCGGGTACGAGGTGAACCAGAGGAGACCGATGATAATCGGCGAACAGAAGAGGAGTCCGTTGCGAAAATCGATCCACTCCCGCGGGGTGAGCCCCAAAAGGCGACGCTGCTGGCTGGTAGAGGCGACCATGCTCGGCTCCTTTTGTGGGCGCCGGCCGGGAGACCCCCGGCCGGCGCCCAGGGGCTTCAGGCCTTTTTGAGGATCTTATCGAGTTCGCGCTGGGTGTCTTCGGTGGCCTTGTCCAGCGCCGCTTTGGGTGTCATGCGTCCGTAGAGGGCGTCGTCCACCGCCCGCTGAAGGGCGCCCATGTAGAACGCCTGGGCGGGCATCACCGGCCGCTGGTGCTTGGCCTCTTTCAGAATCTCGATGAAACTGGCCAGGTCCTTGTCCTTGGCGGCGATCTCCAGCCAGGGGTTCTTCTTGTAGCCGGAGAAATTGCTGAACGTCTTGCCCAGCGTCAGGGCTCCCTCTGGCGTGCCACCGGCCCAGCGCAGGAACTGCCAGGCCTGGTCGACCAGCTTGGCCCCTTGCGGGATACCGATGCACCAGCCGCCGACCCAGGACTGGCGCGGTTGAGCCGGGGGTGGGCCAGCCGGAATGAAAGTGATGCCGTACTTGAGGTTGGGAGCGTAGCGCTTAATGTTGCCGAGCTCCCAGGGGCCGAAGGGCGCCATCGAGGTCTTCCCGACGAAGAACGGATGGTTCTCGCCGGTGCCGAAGCCCGCCTGGAAACCGGCGATGCGGGTGATATCGTACTTCTTGGCGTACTTCTCGACCATCCACTCCAGGGCCTTAACCACCAGCGGGTGGTTGCCGGTGATCTTCTCCTGATCCGGATCGTAGAACTCGCCCCCGAAGACCCAGCCCCAGGTGAAGATCGAGTTGGCCGAGCCGTAGACCGTCCAGGGGATAATACCCATCCGGACGATGTTGTTGCCCTCGACCTTGGTGATTTTCGCGTGGAACTCGTCCATCTCGTCGATGGTCTGCGGCGGTTTCTCGGGGTCAAGGCCGGCGTCGCTGAAGACGCTCTTGTTCCAGAAGAAGCCGAAGTTGGCATCGGAACTGAAGGTGATCGCGTAGATCTTGCCCCGCCAGATGTTCTGCCGCCAGGAGGGCAGCCAGAAATCATCCTGCGTCAGGTTGTCACGCTTGAAGAACTCGGTCAGATCGGAGAGCACACCCCGAGCAGCCCATTCGGCCACCTGCGGACCGTCTACCCAGGTCACGTTGGGCGGGGTGCCGGCAGCCACCGCCGTGAAGAGCTTCTGATTGGTTGAGAGATCGTTGGCCGCCCAGACGCCCTTAACGCCGATGTCGGGATTAGCCGCCTCGAAGGCGTCGAAGAACTCGGCCATCCGCTGGACGCCCACCCCGCCGTAGGGGTACTGGACCTCGATGACGTACTTGCGCCCCTTGGCCGCCTCGCGGACCGGGACCGGCGTGGGCGTCGGGGTCACCACCGGCTGGGCCGGAGCCGGTGTCGGGGTCGGCTGCGCCGGCTTCGTCTCAGCGGCTGGCTTGGGGGCCTCGGTCGGCTTGGGCTGTCCGGTGACCGGTGTCACTCCCGGTGGAGCCGCTGCCGGCTGGCAGGCTGCCAGCAAGACTCCCGCCCCGGCCAGCAGAGAGGCACGCAGAAACGCCCGCCGATTCAACCAGAGACGCTGTTCCACGGGTTCTTCCTCCCCTTGGTAGTCTTTCCGCCGAGATTCCTCTGGGTTCCGGTGCTCGCCGGTAACAGCGCCACTATCCTGCGCGGCTCTCACCCTCTTTCGTCAGACCATCGGGGGGCGGGGTCTGGAGGAGGCGCTCACAGAGCGCCCGCCCGGCCTGCAGATGCTCGTACATCGCGCGGGCCGCGCCCTCGGCATCGCCCGCCAGGACGCAGGCGTAGATGGCGGCGTGACCGTGGTAGGTCTTCTCGGCGGTGTCGGGGAAGCGCTGGGAGAGCTGCCAGTAGCGGCGCAGGGGGCCGATGATGGCGTCGAGGAGCGGGAGGAAAAGCGGATTCTGCGTCGCCCGGGCCAGGGCGCGGTGAAAGCGATAGTCAGCGGCCACCTGGCCGTCCGGTGAGCGGTCGGTCCGCGCCTGCTCGAGGGCTGCGGCCAGCTCGGCCAGATCGTCGGCGGTGCGCCGTTCGGCCGCCAGGCCGGCCATCCGCACTTCGAAGGCCTCGCGCACCTCGAAGAGCTGGGGCAGGGCCTGTTCAAGGCCGAGGAGGGCGATGAGTTCGGGGTCGACCAGACGCCACTGCGCACGGGGGGCGACGAAACAGCCCCGGCCGTGCTCAACCTGGACCAGCCCCCGCGCGGCCAGGGCGGCGATGGCCTCGCGGGCCACGTGGGTGCTGACCCCGTGGCGGCGGGCCAGGGCGGCCACCGAGGGCAGGGCGTCGCCGGGAGCCAGATCGCCGGCGGTGATCAGCGTCAGCAAACGGCGCAACAGCTGGTCTGAAAGACGTTCGCGGGCCAGCGTCTCACCGCGTCCGGCCGGACCGGTCTCCACGTGCGACCCCCGAGAACATGACCTCAACTGGTCATGTCATGAGTCGAGGCCAGTGTAGCGCAGGCCAGAGCCCGTGTCAAGCCCCTGGCACGTGACCTCTTGACAGGCGGTCGGGGCTGTGCTACAGTCTCCCCCAGACAGCCCGCTGGCAGACCAGCGGTGCCTGTGAGGATGTCGTCCGTGTTGACCCGGCGCGGGGCCTGGTACTATTACTTTACCTTCGCCCAGGCGCGCCGCGGTCCCCTGTGCTGAGAACACTCGGGTGACGCACAGCCGGGCCGTGGGCGCGCATGGGTGGCCCACGGCCCGCGCTGGGAGCGCCGGCCTCCGCCGCCCCTGGGCCGTGGGGACCACCCCCGGCCCTTCGTCTCTCCGGCTGGGCGGCCCGCAAGAGGAGGCGCGATGGTCCCCGATGCTGCTCTCTCCCCCAGTAACGGCCACGCCAGCCCACGCCCTTACCGCCTGGCCAGCCGCCAGGCCCGCCCCGGCCGGACCCTGGTTCGGGTCGGCCCGGTCGTCTTCGGCGGCCCCTCGACTGTGGTCATCGCCGGCCCCTGCTCGGTCGAGAGCCGCGAGCAACTCCTGGAGACCGCCTTCGCCGTCAAAGAGGCCGGAGCGGTGATGCTGCGCGGCGGCGCCTTCAAACCCCGCACCTCCCCCTACGATTTCCAGGGTCTGGGAGAAAAGGCCCTGGAACTTCTGGCCGAGGCCCGCGAGCGCACCGGCCTGCCCATCGTCACCGAGGTGATGGACAGCGAGGACGTCCCGCTGGTGGCCGCCTACGCCGATATGCTCCAGATCGGCGCCCGCACGATGAGCGCCTTCCGCCTGCTCCAGAAGGCCGCCCGCACCGGCAAACCCATCCTGCTCAAACGCGGCTTCCAGGCGACCCTGCGCGAATATCTCCTGAGCGCCGAGTACATCCTGGCCCAGGGCAACGACCAGGTCGTCCTCTGTGAGCGCGGCATCCGCACCTTCGACCACGAGTTCACCCGCAACACCCTGGACCTCAACGCGGTCCCGGTCCTGCACCAGGAGACGCATCTCCCGGTCCTGGTCGACCCCAGCCACGGAACCGGGCGGGCTGACCTGGTGCCCGCCCTGGCCCGCGCGGCCCTAGCCGTCGGGGCCGACGGCCTGCTTATCGAGGTCCACCCCCGGCCCGACCAGGCCCTCTCCGACGGGCGCCAGTCGCTGACCCCGGCGGCCTTCGCCACGCTGATGGCCGACCTGCGGGCCCTCGGCGCCTTCCTGGGCCGCCCGCTCCAGAGGCTGGAGACGGCGCCGGAGCACCTCGTCACCTCCTAACCGTCAGGCCAGCGGCACCGGCCGCCGTCGCCCCACGCGCTGGCGGACGAGCGCCCAGAGGGTGGCGAGATCGGGCGTCCTCAGCCCACGGAGCACGGCCAGGTAGACGCCCAGCCCCAGGCTGGCCAGCCCGACCGTCGTCAGGAGCCTGGACAGCCAGCCCTGAGCCAGAAGCGGTTCCGCCAGGAGCAGCAGGCCGCTGAGGACCAGCCCCTCGGCGGCCGCCGCCAGCCCCGCGCGCCAGAGGAGGCCTTCGATCCCCTGGCCCCCCAGCCCACCCCAGCGCCGGCAGAGCAGCCCGTAGAGGACCACCGCGTGCAGGCTGTTCTGAACGGTGTTGGCCAGGACCAGCCCCGGCATTCCCCAGAGCCGGCTGAGGGGCAGACCGGTCGCCAGATACAGCCCCACCCCCAGCAGCCCCACCAGCATGGGGGTCAGCGTGTCGCGCCGGGCGTAGAAGGCGAAGATCAGCAGCTGGTCCACCGCCCAGAACGGCATCTGCGGGGCGTAGAGGAGAAACGCCAGGGCCGTCAGAGCCGTCGCCCGGGCGTCGAAGGCCTGCCGCTCGAAGAGGATCGCGATCACCGGCACCCGCAACACCACCAGCCCGACCATCAGCGGCAGCACCCCCAGCAGACTGAGCCGGATCCCCATAGCCAGCGTGGTCCGGAAGGCAGCCTGCTCGGCCGGATTCTCAGCGGACAGCCGGCTGAGCACCGGCAGGACCGCCAGCCCGGTGGCCGTGCCCACCAGGCCGAGCGGCAACTGGACCAGCGTCGTGGCGAAGCGCATCACCGCCACGCTCTCCTCACCGGTCTGCCAGGCCAGATGGCGGTCGATGGCCACTCCGATCTGGCTGACGACCAGGCCAGCGGCGACCGGAGCATAGAGCCGCACGATCTGACGCAGGCCGGGGTGGCCGAAAGCCACCCCCAGGCGGAGCGACAGACCGCGCAGACCGAGCAGCTGAAGCAGCAGCTGAAGCGCGCTTCCCCCCAGCACCCCCACACAGAGGGCGGCTGGCCCCAGGACCGGACTGAGGAGCAGGGCGCCGAGGATGATGCCGCCGTTGTAGGCGCTCTGGGCCAGGGCGGTGTAGCCGAAGCGGTCGCAGGCCATCAGCAGCGCCCCGGTGACTCCCGCCAGCCCCAGGAAGATCACGCTGGGCCCGACCAGCTGGGCGAAGAGGACTGTCTGGGCGAAGAGGGCGGGCTCCTGGCCCGGCGCCAGCAGACCGACCAGCAACGGCGCGGCCAGGACCACCCCCACGCTCAGGAGCGCCAGACCCAGCCCCCCCAGCAGCAGGAGGGTGCCCATCACCTGGCCCAGATCGCGCTCGGCCCCTGTCCGTCGGTACTGGCTGAAGACCGGGACCAGGGCCGCCGTCACCGCCCCCCCGATCAGCAGGTCGTAGATCATCGTGGGGATGGTGGCGGCGGTGGCGAAGGCCGAGGTGGTGGCGGAGGCCCCGTAGAGAGCGGCGATCACCTGCTCCCGCCCCAGCCCGAGAAGCCGGCTGGCCAGCGAGCCCAGTAAGAGCAGCCCGGCGGCCCGGGCGATGGCCCCAGCGCTCATCGGCCGTCGCGGATCCGGCGGATGAGGTCGGTCGTCGAGTGACCAGGCGTCAACGGCACGACCACCACCCGTCCGCCGTACCGCGCGACGACCGCCGCCTCGGGAAGCGGCTTCCCCTGCCGACCGGTGGGGTCGTAGTCGCCGCCTTTGACGTAGATGTCTGGTCGGAGCGCCGCCACCAGGTCCTCGGCGGTGGGTTCATCGAAGATCGTGACGTAGTCCACCCAGCGGAGCGCGGCCAGGATCTCGGCCCGCTCGTGGGCCGGCACCAGCGGCCGGCCCGGCCCCTTGAGCCGACGGACCGAATCGTCGCTGTTGAGTCCGACGATGAGAACATCACCCACCGCCCGGGCCGCTGCCAGGTAGCGGAGGTGGCCGACATGCAGGAGGTCGAAACAGCCGTTGGTGAAGACCACCACCCGGCCGGCGCGGGCCAGAGCGGCCCGCTCGACCAGCAGGGTCGCACGGTCCAGGACAGGTGCGGGGGCAGGCGGCATCGTGTCCTCGTCTGGCGACCGAGCCAACACTGCCGGTTGTCCGGCAGGTTCCTCTTGTCGGGGTGTTCCCGCGTTTGTTATAATACGGCTACTAGTTGCCGCCCGTGCGTTCCGGACCGCCTCCGCGCGGCAGGATCGGGGCGCCGGCCCCACGGAGCGCACAGAAAGCCACCTGTATAATAGTACAGGGAGGCGGCAGCGGGGAAGAGCGTCATGGCCCAGCCCAGCAAAGAGCCGGCCTCCGGCAGTGGTGCCCTGACCGCCCCACCGCTCGAGGCCACCGACCTGCTCGCGCTGCAGGAAGCGCTGGTCGAGGCGACGCCGGTCACCCTCCGCCGGGGAGCGGTGATCGAGGGGACGGTGGTCCGCGTCGACCGCGACGGCATCCTGGTCGACATCGGCCTGAAATACGAAGGCATCATCGCCGGCCACGAGGCCCAGCAACTGATCGCCGAGGGGCGCGTCCGGGTGGGCGACCAGGTGCTGGTCTACGTCGTCCAGCCGGAGAACGCCGAAGGGCAGGCGGTGCTGTCGTTGAAACGGGCCCGCGCCGAGCACGGCTGGCGGCTGCTGCAGCGGCTGGCGGAGGAGGGGCAGACGCTGGAGGCCGAGGTCGTTGACTATAATAAAGGGGGGCTGATCGTCGACGCCGCCGGGGTTCGGGGCTTCGTGCCTCTCTCGCAGGTGGCCAGCATCCGCCACGACGGGCAGAGCGAGGAGGAGATCCGGGCCCAGCTGGCGGCGCTGGTGGGCCGGACCCTCCGACTGAAAGTCCTGGAGGTCAACCGCAAGCGCAACCGGGTGATCCTCTCGGAGCGGGTGGCCCGCCAGGAGGAGCGCGCCCAGCGCAAGGAGGAACTGCTGGCCACGCTCCAGCCCGGCGAGGTCCGGACCGGACGGGTGACCAGCCTCTGCGCCTTCGGGGCCTTCGTCGACATCGGCGGGGCCGATGGGCTGGTCCACCTCTCCGAACTCTCCTGGGTGCCGGTCAACCACCCCAGTGAGGTCGTCCAGGTGGGCGACACGGTCACCGTCGTTGTCCTGGCGGTGGACCGTGAGAAGAAAAAGATCGCCCTCAGCCTGCGGCGGGCCCAGCCGGAGCCCTGGACACGGGTGGCGGAGAAGTACCGACCGGGCGATCTGGTGACGGCGGTCATCACCCGGCTGACAACGTTCGGGGCCTTCGCCCGCATCCCGGATGGGGTCGAGGGTCTCATTCACATCAGCGAGTTGAGCACCGCCCACGTCACCCATCCCAGCAAGGTCGTCAAAGAGGGCGATGTCGTGACCGCCCGGATCTTACGGATCGAACCGGAGCGGCGGCGACTTGGCCTGAGCCTGCGGGATGTGCCCCGGACGGAAGAGTAACGGGCGGCTCCACTGGCCCGAAATCCACTGTATGGTCGTCGCTGAGGCGGGAACGCCTCGTAGGGTAAGGGGGAGTTAGCGGTGGCGGACAAGTTCGAGCGATTCACCGAGCGCGCACGCCGAGTCTTGATGCTCGCTCAGGAGGAGGCACAGCGCTTCAACCACAACTATATCGGCACCGAGCACATCCTGCTTGGCCTGGTCCGGGAGGGCGAGGGCGTCGCCGCCAAGGTCCTGGCCAGCATGGGGGTCGAACTGAATAAGGTGCGCTCGGCGGTCGAGTTCATCATCGGCCGGGGCGATAAGATGGTCCTGGGCGAGATCGGGCTGACTCCCCGGGCGAAGAAGGTCATCGAACTGGCGGTGGACGAGGCCCGCCGCCTCAATCACCAGTACATCGGCACCGAGCACCTCCTGCTCGGCCTCATCCG
>DAOUAE010000028.1:0-10557 GCA_034433795.1 Chloroflexota bacterium | reverse complement strand
GCCAGCAGAAAATCGCCCAGGAGTGTCATCGCCGACGCCGCCTGAGACAAGAAAGGGAACTGTAATACTAAGGGGCCGCGCCATCGCGCCGGGCGATGATGGCCCGGATCGTCTGCTCGACCTGGGCCCGCTCGGCCCGGGCCAGCGCCCGCCCGGTGATCGACTCGTAGAGGCGGATCATCGCCTCCAGGTTGAGGAGCCAGACCACCGCCTGGCGGGGCGTCAGGTGAGCGGCGACCTCGGCCAGACTGACGGTGGTCCAGGGGGAGAGTTTCCGCCGCCGACGCCGGACCCGGGGCGGACGGGGACGGCCGGCCGCGGGCGGGGTGTACCGGCGTGGCCGACGAAAGAGGCTGCGAGCGGACCATTGGGGGGGCCACTGCTCGGGCTCGGTGTACTCCGGGTGTTCCATCGGGCCTCCTTTCCGCTCGCCAGCCGTCATCGCCGACGCTGGCCGCGCCTCCCCGGCGTCGCGGCCGGGGACTGTACCGTGGGCTATAGCCCAATTATAGCACAGGCACCCCACTGCCGGGCACCCCGCCGCTGTGCTAGAATCCGGCCAGAGAGCACACCGATAACGTCAGGACGCACGCATGGTCCACCGACGCGGTCTCGCGGCCCCACCGGGCCTGCTCACCCTCTCTCTGGGCCTCTCGGGTCTCAGCCTGGGCCTGCTGGCTCTCCTCTGGCGGGTGGCCGGCCGCATGGCCCGCCAGGCCCGCGAACTGGCCGCCCTCCAGAGCATCACCGAGACCGGCCTGGCCACCCTCGACCTGGAGGAACTGCTCATTCAGCTCCTCGGCCGCTTCGCCGCCATCACCGGCGCCGACGCCGTCGTCCTCTATCTCATCGAGCCGGACCGGCCGGCCGTCCTCACCGTCCGGAAGGCGGTCGGTATCCCGGACGAGGAGATCGCCGGTCTGCGGGTGCGGCTGGGCGAGGGCCTGGCCGGACGGGTCGCCGCCATGAACGCTCCCCTCTGGTTCGCCGACGCCCAGGCCATCCCCTGGGCCCGGACCCCCTACGTGGTCGCCCACAACATCCGGGCCATCCTGGCCGTCCCGCTGCGGGCCCGCGGACGCCTGCTGGGGGTGGTCGAGAGCATGTACCACGAGCGACGCCCCTTCGCGCCCGACGAGGTCCGCCTGCTCGAGGTCCTGGCCGAACGGGCCGGGCTGGCCCTGGAGAACGCCCGCCTCTACGCCGAGACCGTCCAGCGGGCCGAGCGCAGCGCCGCCCTGGCCCGCATCATCGGCGATATCCTGACCGTCCTGGAACTGCCGCAGACCCTCCAGCGGGCGGTGAGCGACATGGTCCGGGTGATGCAGCCGGTGGACGCCGGGGCCATCGTCACCTACGACCCGACCACCGGCCAGCTGGTCGGCCAGGCCGCCTACGGGCTGAGCGCCGTGGCGATCCAGGCGATCAGCGGACCGCTCGCCGCCTTCCCGGTGGCTCAGGAGGCTCTGGAGACCCGACGCCCCATCGCCATCGACGACGCCGCCGCCGACCCGCGCGTTCCCCCCGCCTATATCCAGCAGTTCGGGGTGCGGTCGCTCCTGGTCCTGCCGCTCATCGCCCGCCAGCGCTGGGTCGGGGTGCTCTTTCTCTTCTACACCACCCGCCCCCACCGCTGGACCGAGGACGAGGTCGCCTTCGCCGCTGACGCCGCCAACGAGATCGCCCTGGCCATCGAGGTGGCCCGGCTGTACGACGAGGCCCGCCAGCGGGCCGAGGAGCTGGAGGAGGCCCGCCAGCGCCGGGTGGTCTTCACCGCCGCCATCGCCCACGACCTGCAGGGGATGCTCCAGCCGCTTCTGGTCTACTCGGAGATGCTGCGGCGGGAGACGCCCCCCAGCGACCGCTGGCGGGAGGCCGTCGAGAGCATCGCCCTCAGCGTCCGTCGCCTCCAGCGGCTGGCCAACGATCTCGCCGATGTGGCGACCATCGAGGCCGGCCGCTTCCGGCTCCGCCCCCAGCCCTGCGACCTGATCGCGATCATCCGGCGAACGGTCCAGGAGGCGCAGGCCACCACCAGCAGCCACCAGCTGGTGGTGGAGGCGCCGGAGGTGGTCGAGGGCCGCTGGGACCCGGACCGGCTGGCCCAGGTCCTGAACAACCTCCTCAACAACGCCATCCGCTACAGCCCCCAGGGGGGCGTGGTCCGGGTCCGCGTCACCGTCCAGGAGACGACGGCCCGGGTCTGCGTCAGCGACCAGGGGATCGGGCTGCGGCCCGAGGAGCTCGCCGTGATCTTCGAGCCCTGGTCCCGGCTCTACCGTGAACGACCGACCCGGGGGCTGGGGCTCGGGCTCTTTATCGCCCGGACGATCGTCGAGAGCCACGGCGGCCGGATCTGGGCGACCTCGGAGGGGCCGGGGCGGGGGGCCACGTTCTGCTTCACCCTGCCCGGCGTCGAGCGGGTGGTCGCGGCGCCGACCCCGGCCCCGACCGGCGCCCGGGGCTGACCCACACAACCGTGGCCCCCTCCGGCGAGAGAGGGAGCCACGGCCGTCAGCGCGACACCACGATCACCCGACCGTTCATCGCCTGGCGGTGAAAGCGACAGGTGTAGGGATAGTCGCCCGGCCGGTCGAAGGTCAGGCTGGCCGACTGGCCGGGCTGGACCACCAGATCGGCGCTGCCGTCGAGCAGGGTGACGGTGTGGGGGAAGTGGTCCCGGTTCTCCCAGGTGACCGTCGTGCCCGCCCGCACCCGGATGACCGGTGGGTCGAAGCGGTAGCTGGGCGGCATCAGCACCCGGTCGGTCTCGACCGGCGCGCCCGCGGGCGGGCCCGCCTGGCAGGCCACAACGACCAGGGCCCCCAGCCCCAGGAGCAGGGTCCGCCGGCGAAGGCCTCGCCGCATCGGTCGCCTCAGGAGGTCCGCCCCGCGACCGCCAGCCGCTGGGCGGCGCTGACGAAGAGGACGACAAAGGCCACCAGGTCCAGGACCTCGGCCAGGGTGTGGGCGAAGAGAAAGACCGTCCAGTTGAGGTGGTAGGTCATGTAGACGAGTTCGGCCAGGGCGTAGAGCGCGAAGCCGCTGCCGAAGAGCCCGGCGCCGGCGTTGTAGGCGCGGTAGGCCAGGTAGGCCCCGATGAGAAAGGCCACCAGGTGCACCAGGATGAAGAACGCCGGCGGGAGATAGTTGATAAACTCACCAAACGGCATAGAACCCCTCCGTGAGAGAAATCTAGGGCGCGCGGTCGGAGCGAGGGCCGGCGACTGGGAACCGGCAGTCTGCGCGTGCGGGTCCCGGACCGCACGGCCCGCGGGCGCGGGCCAGCCGCCAGCCGGCCAGCCCGGTGCCGGCCATGGTCAGCCCCATTCCGGCCAGGGTCAGTCCGTGGGCCAGAGGCTCGTCGACGAGCCGCCCGCCAAGGTGGGCCAGCAGGTCGAGCAGGCCGCCCAGCCCGGTCAGCCCCAGGCCGAGGGCGAACGCCCCTGAGGGACCGTCGGGCCTCCGGCGCATCGTCCTCATCTCCTCCCGGCGACTCGCCCTCAGTCTAGCATAAAACCACAAAAAGTCAAGTACTTTTTGTATATATTTGGGGACGAATCTGGTAGAATGAGGGCAGCATCTTCGCGGCGTGGGGACGGTGGTGGAGACCAGGGAGAGCACCCGTCGGCGCATCCTGGAGCTTCTCTGGCGGGGGGAGCGTACGGTCGACGAACTGGCCGGGGCGCTGGGGCTGACGGCCAACGCCGTTCGGGCGCAGCTCCTGGCGCTGGAGCGTGACGGACTGGTGGCCCCGAGCGGCCGCCGGCCGAGCCGGCGCCGGCCGGCGGTCACCTACGCCTGCACGCCGGCCGCCGCCCGTCTGCTGGCCAAGCCCTACGGCGCGGTCCTGCGGGCGCTGGCCGACGAGATCGTCCAGGCCCAGGGGCGGGACCGGCTGGCGGATCTCTTCCGGCGCATCGGCGAGCGGTTCGCCCGTCAGGTCTGGTCGCGGCTGGCCGGGCTGCCGCTCCCGCAGCGGGTTGGGGCGGTGGCCGATCTCCTGCGCGAGATGGGGGCGGTGGCCGAGGTTGAGGCGCACCCGGTGGCCGGCTACCTCATCGCCGGCTACAGCTGCCCCCTCCAGGAGGTGGTGGCCGCCTACCCCGAGGCCTGCGCCTTCAGCCACGCTCTCTTAAGCGGCCTCTTCCCCGAGGGGCGGGTGCACGCGGCCTGCCAGGTGGGGGAGCAGACGCGCTGCCGGTTCGCCATCAGCGGGCCCGATGGTCAGGCGAGCGGCTAGCCGCCCAGGAGGGTGCGGGCCCGGTCGAGTTGGGGGTCGTGGCCGGCCGCCAGGTCGGCCGGGGTCATGGGGACCTCGTCGTCGGGCTGGACGCCCACCCGATTGAGTTCGCGCTGGCCCAGACCGGTCAGCACGCGGGCGGTGGCGATCTCCAGGGCCGAGCCGTCGGGCAGCCGGAAGACCTGGCCGGTGGAGACGCAGCCGGCCGTCCGGGTGCCGACCACCCGGCCGGTACCGTGCTCCTGGATCGCCGTCGCGAAGATCTCGCCGCCCGACCCGGTGCCCTGGTTGACCAGCACCACCAGCGGCCGCGCCCCCAGCCAGTAGCTCTGGGTTGCCTGGTAGGTCGTCCGCTCGCCGGTGCGGGCGACCTGGTGGAAGAGCGGGCCGGCGCGGACGAAGCGGCTGAGGCTGGCGGTCACCGCCTGGAGGTCGCCGCCGCTGTTGTCGCGGAGATCGAGGATGAGCGCCCGGACCCGCTGCCGGTCGAACGCCTGTAAGGTGGTGTCCAGGTCGGCGGGCAGCGTCTGGGGGAAACTGTAGATCCGAATGTAGCCGATGGGGCCCGGCAGCACCTGGCTGCGCAGCACCGGCGGGCGGATCGGCGCCCGGAGGAGGGTGACCTCGAACCGCTCGCCGGTCCGCTCCCGGCGGATCGTCAGCCGGACCGGTGTGCCCACGGCCCCCCGGATGCGCTGGACAAGGGCCTCGGTCTCCAGGTCGCGGGTCGGCTGGCTGTCCACCGCTTCGATGACATCGCCGGGCTGGAGGCCGGCCCGGGCGGCCGGGCTGTCGTCGAACACCTCGGCGATGACCAGCGGGCTGGGGGCCTCGCGGCGTCCCAGGATGACCCCGATCCCCCCGAACTGCATCTGCCCGCTCAGCCGCTGGAGCTGTTCTGCGTACTGCTGCGGGTCCAGGAACACGGTGTGGCAGTCGTTCAGACTGGCGGCGGCGGCCCGGATCGCCCGGTGGGCCAGCCATTGCGGGGGCGTTTTCTGCCCGTACGACAGCACCAGGTTCAGGAACTGCTGGTGGAAGACCTGCCAGTTGCGGCGCGGGTCCGGTCCGTAGAGGTCGCGGACGTCGGCGGTCAGCAGCCCGACGCCCCAGAGTCCCTGGCGCAGGCCCCGGTTGGCGGCCCGGAAGAGCGCCCCGGAGTCGACCGGCTCGGCGTAGCGCTCCTGGAGGTACTGGAAGGCCAGGTTCAGGGTCTGGACCACCGTCTCCAGCCGGCGCTCAGGCCCGGGCTCGACCGGGGAGGGTGGTTCGTCGAGGTCGGTTGTGCAGGCGCTCAGAAGGACCGCCAGCCCCAGTAGAAGCCCGCCGACGATCCGCCAGCTCTGGCGTCGGTGGGGGCTGCGCCACTGTTCCACGCCCGTTCCCGGCTCCTTTCGGTCTCAGTTGACCCGTTCGCGCTGGATGAAGAGCGGCGCCACCAGGTTATCGGCGGGCGCGTAGTCGTCGGTCAGGACGATCGGCCGGCCGCTCTGGAGGTAGCGGGCCAGGTCCTCGGCTGGCAGGACCGCGCTGGTGATGCGGCCGCCGTTCTTGCGGGCGACGGTCTCCTGCCAGGCCTGCAGGTCCAGCGGCTGGAGGGCGGCCACCACCACGAAGGTGTTGGGGGCGTTGACCTCCCAGGAGCGGCCGATGCCGAAGAGGTAGAGATAGGGGAAGTGGACCTTCAGGGCGCGCATGTAGGCGCGCAGGAACTCGCCGGTCTGGAAGTTGTCGATGACGTTGGCGATGTAGAGGCCGTCGTCTTTGAGGCTCTTGCGCAGCTGGCCGGCGAATTCGGCCGTGGTCAGGTGGTAGGGGATCGAGAGGTCGTTGAAGGCGTCGCCGTAGATGACGTCGTACTCTTTTTCCGGCTGGCGCTCGATGAAGAAGAGCCGGGCGTCCTGGTTGAAGGTGCGAATGCGGGTATCGCGGCGGAGTCCCAGGTATAGATGACTGATCTCGGTCACCCAGGGATCGATCTCGACCACATCGATCTGGCTCTGGGGGTAGACGGCCTCCAGATAGCGGGGGAAGGTGTAGCCGCCGCCGCCGACGAAGAGCGCCCGTAGCGCCGGCTTCTTCTCGGCCACGTAGGTGGTGATCTCGGCGTAGATGCGCTCGTAACCGTAGCCCAGCACCGTCGGGTCCTCGACGGAGTTGTAGCTGTGGATCAGGTGGTCCAGGACCAGCGCCTTAACCGGGATCCCTTCGGGCAGTTCCTGGTCGATGACCTTGATACAGTAGTAGCTGGTCTCCTTCAGGCAGGGGGCCTGGAAGTGTCCGCCGTACTGCCAGAGGAAGCCGCCCAGTCCGGCCACCACCATCGCCCCGGTCATCTGGCGGGCCAGTCCGCGCCAGAACTGGCCGATGACCAGGCCCATAAAGATGAGCAGGATGCCCACGCTCCAGACGATGGCCCGCGTGCCCATCATCTCGACCAGGACGAAGCCGGTGAGGAAGGTGCCGACGATACTGCCGGCGGTGGAGAAGGCGTAGATGCGGCCGACGACATTGCCGGTCTGATTCAGATCGTTCAGCGTCAATTTGACCACGACCGGGGAGATCGTGCCGAGGAGGAAGCTGGGCAGGAAGAAGATGATCGTGGTGTAGAGGACGATCCGGGGGACGAGCGGGATCGTGCGCGGGAGCGTGCCGTTGGCCAGGAGCTGGGTGGCGAAGAGGATAAAGAGGGTGGCGAGGCCGGAGACGATGAAGAGGAGACCCAGGGTGGTGGGGGTGGCCCGGCGGTCGGCGATCCGGCCGCCGACGTAGTTTCCCAGGCTGATGCCGGCCAGGACCACGCCGATGATGCTGGTCCAGGTGTAGAGGGAGACGCCGATGTAGGGGGCCATGATCCGGCCGGCGATGAGTTCGATGACCAGCGTGCAGCCGCTGGCGATAAAGGCGATGAGGCTTCCGACCCAGACGTTACTGTACCGCAGCACGCTCTCCTCTCCCCGTGGTGACCGCCCGCGCGGACTGCTGGCGGGGCGCACAGACCCGCTCGACGCCGGCTATTGTACCCGCTCGCCTGGCGCCTGGCAAGGGTTGACTGGCTGCATCCTCCGCCCGCTGTCTCGACATGCTGGTGGCGATCGGCGACGATGGGGTCCTGAGCATCGAATGCGAGGGCCAGGGCGGCCCGCTCCTCGAGCGCAGCCTGGCCTGGGTCCGGCGGCTGGTGGACGAGGCCAACGCCAACCTGGCCGCCCGGAGGTAAGCGGTGCGTCTGGGGATCAACCTGATGGCCTGGTCGGCCACCGTCGGTCCGGCCGAACGGGCCCTCTTCCCCGTGCTCGCCGCCCTGGGCTACGAGGGGGTGGAGCTGCCCCTCTTCCACCCGGCGGCCTTCGACCCGGCTCCTGTCCGGGAGGCGCTGCAGGCCAGCGGGCTGGAGTGCACGCTTGCCTGCGCCCTGCCGGAGGGGGCCAGTCTGCTCGTTCCGGACGCGCAGCCGGCCGCCCTGGCCTTTCTGAGGCAGTGTCTCGGGGTGGCCCGGGCGCTGGGGGCGTCGGTGCTCTGCGGGCCTCTCTACGCGCCGGTGGGGGTCCGGACCGGGGCGCCGCCCACGGCGGCCGAGTGGCGGGCGGCGGTCGAGGGGCTGCGGGTGGTGGCGGCCCTGGCGGCGGAGGCCGGGGTGGTGGTGGCGCTGGAGCCGCTCAACCGGTTTGAGACCCATTTTCTGAACACGGCCGCTCAGGCCTGTCGGCTGGTGGCGGAGGTGGGGAGTCCCTGGCTGGGGGTGCATCTGGACACCTTCCATCTCAACATCGAGGAGAAATCGCTGGCCGGGGCCATTCGGGCGGCCGGGGCCTGGCTGCGGCACGTGCATCTATCGGAGAACGACCGGGGGATCGTGGGGAGCGGGCACCTCCCGTGGGGGGAGGTGCTGGCGGCGCTCCGGGCGGTGGGCTACCGGGGCTGGCTGGTCTGCGAGACGTTCAACGGGCAGATACCCGAGATTGCGGCGGCCACGGCCATCTGGCGGCCGCTCTTTCCCGATCCACTGACCTATGCCCGGGAGAGCCTGGCCTTCCTGCGCCGGCTGCTCCCGACGGCGGGAGGGGAGCGATGAGTCAGCCTGTGGGGGTCATCCCTTCGTTTATGGTGCCGGTGCCGCTGCCGCGCGACTGCCCGCTGGGGATCGGGTTTATCGGCGCGGGGAGCGTGGTCAACAGCGCCCATCTGCCACAGTATCGTAAGGCGGGCTACCGGGTGGTGGGCTGTGCGGACCGGCGTCCGGAGGCGCTCGAGGCCACGCAGCAGCGGTGGAACCTCGCCTTCGCCACCACCGACTACCGGCGGCTGTTGGAGCGGCCGCATCACTCAGAGCGGTTAGGAAGGCTGGCGGCGCTAGCCCGTGCTCCCACTCACCGGCTCTCTCAGGCTGTGGTCGCAGCCAGGAGGCTCCGGACGAGGTCGCGCATCTTCACGGTCTCGGTGACCACATCGACGGTGGCGCAGTCGGGGACCTGGGGAAAGTGGACGTACTCGGTGGCGTAGACGCCCTGGAAGCCCGCCGCCTGCAGCCGCTCCACCACCCGCCGGAAGTCCACCGTTCCCTCCTCCAGCCGGGTCTGCAGCGCCCCCGGCCGGGCCTGCCGCAGATGGATGTGCGCCGTCACCGCATACAGGTCCTCATAGCTCTCCGGCCCGAACCCCTGACAGGCGAACTGGCCCGGGTCGTGGTTTATCCGCAGCCCCGGCACCGCCTGGAGCAGCCGCCGCAGGTCGTCGGGGGTGGCGATGGCCGCCCCGCGCTGCGCCTCAAGGAGCAGTTCGACCCCCGCCGCCTGGGCGATCCGCCGGGCTCGCTGGACGTTCTCAACCACCACCGCGAACTGCTCGGCGGGGGCGAGCCCCGGCTCCGGCCGCCCCACCCCCATCTGGAGGTGGGGAATGCCCAGCCGCTGGCAGAAGGCTGCCACGCCAGCCAGAAGGTCTGCCAGGCGGGCCTGGTCCGCGGCCTGGGGGCTGGCCAGCCGCTCCCGGAAGCCCACAAAGCAGCCGGTGAGCCGCAGCCCCACCGCCGCCGCTAAGTTCCCGATCCGCTCGGCCTCCCGGTCGGGCTGGGCGGCCAGGGCGTAGGGGTCGAGCTGGGCGGGGAAGGTGGCGGCGATAAGGTCCGCGCCAGCGAAGTCCAGCGCCCGGATGATCTGCAGGGCCGCCGGCAGGGGCACCACCCCGAAGGAGTGCGTGGTACAGGCCAGGAGCGGTCCCGTCATCGGCCGACCTCCGCGACGGGGGTGAGGGAGGGCAGGGCGATGGTCCGGCCGGTCGTCTGGGCCAGGACCAGGGCCCGCTCCAGAAGGAGAACGGCGTAACCGTCCTCACCGGTGGCGGCCGGGGTCTCTGCGCCCCGCACCCGGGCGACGAAGGCCCGGTCGGCCTGCTGGAAGGAGAGGGCGAACCCCCGCTCCGGCCCCGCGCCGGTCGGGATCTCCTGGCCCTCGGGCCAGCGGGTGAGCCGGCCGACAATATCGTCGAGCGTCAGGCCGTCGACCACCAGCCGTCCGCGGGCGCCGGCCACTTCCAGCCGCAGGAGGCGGGTGGTGAGGTGCTCGTAGCGGGTGGCGGTGAGGGTCCCGAGCGCTCCCGAGGCGAAGCGCACCACGACGCTGGCCGCCCGCGAGGGGACGTAGACGAAGTCGGGGCACCGGACCGGGTAGTGGACCTGGGGGTCGGCGGCGACGCTGACCTGGCCGGTCAGGGCCACGACTTCCCCGCCCAGCCAGCGGAGGAGGTCGAGGGCGTGGTGGAAGCAGAAGGCGTGGGCGGTGACACTGAGGAAGGCGATCTCGCCCAGGGCTCCTTCCGTGAGCAGGCGTTTGAGCGTGACGAGGGGCGGAAAGAAGCGGTAGTTGTAGTTAATGCCGAGGAGCCGGCTGGTCCGGCGGGCGGCCATGAGCATCGCCTGGCCGCCGGCCAGGGTGTGGGCCATAATCTTCTCGCAGAGGACGTGGGCCCCCGCCTCCAGGGCGGCGAGGGTGGGCTCGACGTGCTGGTCCTCGCGGGTGCAGACGACGACGATGTCGGGCTGTTCGGCGGCCAGCATGGTGGTGAGGTCGGTGTAGGGGCGGCCGCCGAAGCGGGCGGTGAAGGCCTGGGCCCGCTCGGGGAGGAGGTCGCAGCCGGCGACGATGGTGACGCCGGGAATGGTCTGGAAGGCCGGGCCGTGCTGGCGGGTGGCGATGTTCCCACAGCCGATGAAGGCCACCCGCAGCGGGGTCTCTCCCGACATCGTTCCCCTCCTCTGCCCTCAGGAACCTTGCGGCGCCAGGCGGCCCCAGTGCGGGAAGCGGGCGAGCCGCTCC
>DAOUAE010000027.1:0-24753 GCA_034433795.1 Chloroflexota bacterium | reverse complement strand
CATCTTTGCCGTAGGTCTGTTTGTCGAAGAGGGCGAGGATGTCGACCTTATCGCCGGGCTGGAGAAGCCCCCCGACCCCGATGACCTCGCTCACCTGGATGGCCACCGCCCGCTTCCCCGGGGGAATCATCGCCGAGAGCCCCGTGGGCGCCGGGGCGGCCATGAACTTGCTGGCCAGGATCTGCTCGCCCGAGGCGATGGGCACCTGGACGGTCTTATCCAGCGCCTCCTCGACCTGAGTCAGGGCCTGCGGGTGGCGGGCCTCCCGCGGAACCTTGATGATGGTGACGTCCTCGGTGGTCAGGCGGGTGCGAGCCGGGATGTCGCGGGCCGCCACCACCACCGGCACCTCCTCCCGGCGGGCCCGCTCCTCGGCCGCGCGCAGCTGGGTCTGCAGGCGCTGGGTGTAGTTCCAGACCAGCAGGGCCGCGATCCCGGCCAGAATGAGCGCGAAGACGATGCCCAGTTTACTGCGTCGGATCATCGCCGATGCCCCTCCATCCTCCCAACGTGATGGTCACGGCGGTTCATGCTCTCTCCTTTATCTCAGCGCCAGAGGAAGACGCCGATCAGACCGGTCGTATCAAGTGGCGCCCCATAGAGGGCCTGGTTTTTGCCTCCGCCCACCTCCCGACAGTAGTTGAGAAAGCGTCCGTAGACCGAGCGCTGTCCGGTGGACTGATTGAAGTCGTAGCGGGTGATGTAGAAGCAGCCGAAGTCGACGATCGTCACCTCAGACCGGCCACTGGCCACATTCCACGATTCGGCGATCAGCGGCACGATCCCGACCCGCGGACAGCGGGTGTTGCCCACGGTCTTGCCATCCGGGGTCGTCCCGACGCAGACCGTGCCATCGGGGGTCACGGGGTTGTAGCCGGGGCCGGGTGGGGTCTGGTAGAACGGTGAGCAGTCCCCAAGGCCGCCATCGCAGAGTTTGGCCCGGTCCCAGGCGAAGAGGGTCGCTATGCCGTCCCGGGTCGGGCCGGCCATATTGCCGGGCTCGGTGGGAACCACCCAGTTCCAGCGAGGTGGGTTGCTGCCGGGGACGGGCGTCGGCACGGGGCCGGTGTAGCCCTGCAGGATGTTATCCCGGTAAGTATTGGCACCGGTACCCCCCAGCGCGATCGCGCGGTAGTTGCCGTCCTGGCCGTTGGGGGCTCCCAGTTTCAATTCACAGTCGACATTGGTGGGGCAGAGCGTGTCGCTGGTCACGCCCCAGGGCCAGAGGTCTCCCCCGTTCATGGCCGCGACGATGGCGGTCGCGCTGGCGGCCACCGGCAGGTCGCCGGCGCCGAGGATGTAGCGCAGACCGAAGGTCAGCGGCCGCCGGACGGTGACGGTCAGGGCGTCGTTGGTGTTAAAGAGCGTCCCGACCGTGGCCGTGATCTCGGGTGGGGTGAGCAAACTGGTCCCGACCAGGTGGCGCTGGGCGTAGGCGACGGCCACCCTCCGGGCCTGATCGGGGTCGCCGGGCAGGTAGACCGCCCCGGCCAGGGCGGCGCTGTCGGCGGCGTTCTGGAGTTCCCGCCGGTACCACCAGAGGAGCCCGATGTCAGCCACCAGCGCGGCGAAGCCGATTAGCAGCATGAACATCACCGTGAACAGAATGAGGACGACCCCGCGCTCATCGCGCAGCCGCCGGAACATCTGTTGACGCATCAGACTGCCTCCTTTCGCGACCGGACCGGCGCCCTCCACAGCGTCGCTGGCCGAACCGGCCGCGGATTCCCCCGGGGTGGGGCGGAGCCCCACCCCACCCCGGCCCACGCCGGCCGCGCCATCGCCGAGCACCCCCTCCGCGGTAGCGGCGAATGAGGCTGCTATTTCCTCGGCGTCGGTGTCGGGGTCGGAGCCGGCGACCCTACGGCCGGCTGGTTTTCCAGCCGCATGGCCGACTCGGCCCAGATGGGCATCCGCTCGGGCAGGATCCAGCCGGCGAAGCCCATAATGAGCGGCACCTCGTAGGTGGCCCGGACCACCAGCAGATCCCCCTGTTGGCTGACCGTGACCTGGACCTGATTCGGATCGATCAGCCAGAGGTTCCAGGGGTTGGTCCCTTTGACGAAGCTGACGATGGCGTTCTGATCACACGCCTGCAGAGATCGTCCCCAGCACACCGCGCCGTAGCGGGCGCCCTCGCGGGCGGCGTTGGTGAGCGTGATCCAGATATGAAAGAGCCAGGCGCCCTGAATGAGCATGCCGATGGTCAGGAAGAAGAGGATGAAGACCAGGGAGAGTTCGACGACCGCGTTTCCGCGCCGGCCGGCCAGCCGGGCCATCAGACCACGCGCGTTCCGCATCGTCCCCTCCTCACTCTAGCCGCATCGTGGCCCGGCCGGCCAGGCCGACCGTCGGCGCGTCCAGCCCCGGCGCCAGCCCCTGGATGGTGACCCGGACCTGGACCGGCACGGTGACGACCACCCGGTAGCCCGGCAGCGGCGGCCCCGGGTTGCCGTTGTCGTCGAAGAACTCGACCCGGATCTGATTTCGGTCGACGATGATGTCGCCGCCGGGGCCGATCCGGGCGCCGTAGCCATCGGCCAGATAGGCCATCACCCGGTCGCGGACCTGGTTCGGGAAGGTGGTCGGGTCGCGGGGCGTGGTGGCGACGGCGTAGCGGGCGCCCTCGCGGGCGGCGTTGGTGACGACCAGGAGCGCATCCAGAATGTGGCCGAACTCCCAGACGGCCACCGCCAGACTCAGCAGGAAGGGGAAGATGAGGGTGAATTCGACCAGGATGCTGCCGCGCCGGGCGGTCAGCCAGGGGCTGGCTCTTAGCGGTCGGAGTGCGCGGCTCACAGCGGCCACCTCCCCAAAGCGGCGACCAGCCCGCCCAGCGCCAGGACCGGGGCGTAGGGGAGCGTGCGCGGGGCGTTCCGCCAGCGCAGCCGTCCCGGCGCCGAGCGGGCGATGATGATCCCCAGGGCCACCACCCCACCGATGAGGCCGCCGGCGATGAGAGTGGCCAGGACCAGTGGTGGACCGCCCCAGGCCCCGACGGCGGCCAGCAACTTCACGTCGCCGCCACCGATCCCGCGCAGGGTGAAGGGAACGATCAGGAGGAGCAGCCCCAGCAGCCAGCCGCTCAGGGCCCAGGTCAGCCCATCCGGTGGGGCCAGGAGGAGGTTGACCAGCAGCCCGAGAGCCGCCCCACCCAGCGTCAGGGCGTTGGGCACCCGCCGGGTCCGCAGGTCACAGAGCGCCCCGACCAGCAGCAGGACCAGCGCCCCACCGTGCAGAATCACCAGCCTCTCGACCACCGTCTCTCCCTCCTCTCCGGTCCGTCACCGACCAGCGCTCGGACTAACTGCAGGGGACGGCTCCCCCGGCGACCTGGCTGATCGGCTGGCAGACGCCGACCCAGAGGGCTCCGACGCTCTGGCCGGTGGCGATGATGACCGAGAAGGCCGCCAGCGAGACGAGCACCAGGGCCAGTGCATACTCCACCACGTCCTCCCCATTCTCACCACCGATCAGGCGCCAGAGCCACTCCATCGGTTCACCTCACCTTCCCTGCTCAGCAACAGTCAGAACGGTGTTGATCCGTCCTTACGGTCCCGCCTTGCTAGCAGCCTGGTTGACCGCATCGCTGGCCTTCGTCCAGATCGTATTGACCCCACCGCCCACGGCCATGATCAGTACAAACGACGCCAGGGCGATGAGGGCCAGGACCAGGGCGTACTCGACCACGTCCTGGCCAGACTCGTCACGCAGAAGACGCCAGAGCAGTTCCATGGAAATCTCCCTCCGCAAAGGACTTGTGTTTTCCGAGTCACCGTGGTATACTGGACTCACCAGGGCTTGCGACTCACTGGTCCTCAGTGGGTCTCACCTCCCTTCGGCGCTCGCGGGCGGCCCCGGAGGCCCGTGAGCGCTCTCTTTGTGCCACCCGGCGACGGTCCACACGCTCTCTCACCTCCCCTCCGGCTACTCCCGATAGAGGCGCTCGTCCACGAGCGGCTCGCTGACGAAGCGCCCGCTGGGGTCGAAGCAACTCCAGGCGAAGCGCTTGCGAAACTCCAGATCCACCCCGGCCCGGCCGGCCCGGTGCTTGACCAGCGAGACCACCGTCCAGTCGCGGAAGACCAGCCGCTTCTGGGGCTGGAACTCCAGGACCATCCGGGCCACGCAGTCGGCCTTCTCGGCCAGCATCAGGACGGTATCGGCCTCGTAGGCCAGGGTGGCGCTGCCGCGCAGGTGGTAGACCGCCCCGCGCGGCGCCCGCAGCCCCTCGCTGTCCAGGGCGGCCACCGCCACCACCGGCACCGCCCGGCTCAGGGCCAGGTCCTTCAGCGCCTCGGCCACCCGCCCGATACGCTCGGCCTCGCTGGCGAAAGCGCCTTCGGCCGGCACCTTCTGGAGATAATCAATGAAGAGCACCACCGGTCCGGCGGTGGCCGCCAGCACCCGCTCCAGGAGGTCGGCGATGGCCGCGACCGTGGTCGTCTGGCTGCCGCCCTTGGTCAGGAACAGACGCTCGTGGCAGGCTGCCAGACGCTCCAGAGCCACCGCCAGGGCCGGCCGGTCCTTGGCCAGGGTCGGCAGCGGCTGACCGCGCCGGCCGGCGGCCGCCAGCAGCTGCTGCAGATCGCGCAGGCTGAGGGCTGCCTCCTGGTCGGCCAGCCAGCCCTCCATGGCCAGCAGCCGCAGGACCAGTTCGTTTTCGTCGTGCTCGAACGAGACAAAGAGGCCCCGGGCGGTATTGGTGCTGGCCAGATTGCGGGCGATCTGCAGGGCCAGGGTGGTCTTGCCGGTGCCCTGACCGCCGGCGATGAGCACCAGGTCGCCGGGCCGCAGCCCGCCCCCCAGCGTCTCATCGAGTGGCTCGAAGCCGGTCGGCAGAGCCTGGAAAGCGGTGGGCGTGGTCTGCAGACGCTGGTCGAGCCGGGCCAGGAGCGCGGCCAGGCTGGCCGGGCCGCCGGCCCCGGCCGGGGCCGGCGTCGGCAGGACCGTCACCGGGGACCGCTTCGTCGCACGGGCCATTCTCGTCGCCCCCTCTCAGGTCACCGGCAGGTGATGGATGGTCAGGATCAGCCAGAGCCAGCCGGCGACGTTGGCCAGGTAGAGCAGGCGCAGGCGCGGCTTGCGGGCGAACGGCAGCCGCCGCTCGACCTGACGGGCTCTGGCCAGGCAGTGCCGCCAGGGCGGCGTCCGGACGCCGGTCGCCGCCCGGAGATGACGGGCCAGGTCCTCGCGGGGCAGGCAGCCAGCCACCCCCGACCGTCGGAGGGCCGGCAGATAGACCAGGTCGCCCTCGCCGACCAGGGCGAACACCCGCGCCCCCGGCGCCCGCTGACGCAGGGCCTGAACGAACTCAGTCGTGGCGCCGGGCAGGGCCGGGTCGAAGACCACCAGGCGGGGCCGGTATTCAGCCGCCAGGCGCAGGGCCTCGGTGGTGGTCTCGGCCGTCAGCACCGGTCCCGCCAGGCGCCCGGCCAGGTAGCGGCCGAGGGTCGCCCGCAGAGCATGGTTCCGGGCGGTGATCAGCAGGCTGGCCGGTGTTGCGCTTCCGAACATCTCCTGACCCATCGCTGTTGTCACCGGAGAGGATACCGTCAGCCGGAGGCCCTGACAGGTGGTGCATGCCCTAAGCGGCCGAGGGGTTTTCGCGGGTTCTGGAGGTAGGGCCGGTACTCACTCTACCTGAGTACCGGCCGGTGACGTAGGAACGGCCCACCATGACGCCTTCGGCGGCCGGGGCCGCCGAAGGCTGGTCGGCTGGACAGCCGGGAGCGACCTTATGGCCCGGCCTCCTTCCGCACAAACAGTTGCTCGATCTCGCCGGTATAGACCGACTGCCAGGCCGGGTCGGCGCTCAGGACCGTGGCCAGCGCGCTGGTCCTGCGAATGAGGACCAGGCGGATGTTGTACTGATCCAGGATCGCCCGCCAGCGGGGTTGCAGCCCGACGACCTCGAAATAGACCTGTTCGGGGAAATGATCACCGTAGACATCCATGCGCCCGTCAATGAACACCGGCCAGCGCGGAAACAGATGGTAAATGAGGTACCCACCCCAGTCGTAGTCGTTGAAAAGGTTCCCCGGCAGATCGTGGGCTTTCAGATAGGCTACCGCCCCGGCCGGATAGTTTCGCGAGAGGGGCTCCCGGCCCAGCTGGAGGTCAGCCCGCCGCTCGGGCGAGAGCAGGAGGCCCAGGAGCAGGGCGACCGGCAGGAGCCAGGTGACGAAAAGCAGCGCCGGTCGGCGCCAGGCGCGGAGCGGCCGTCGGAAAGCCGGGATCTCGGCCTGGAGACGGGCCCCGAGGAGCGGGGTGACCACGACCGCGTAGAGGGCGAGGTGGCGGACCGCCTGCGGCCCCATGGCCGCGAAGAGGAGGGTCCAGAGGACCTCGGCCGGACCGAGGGGGCGTCGGCCGACGCCGAGGACCAGGGCCACGAGGAGACTGCTGGCGAAGAGGAGGCCGAGCGGCTCGTGGAAGTTCGGCGACTGCCACTCGGCGACATAGCGCATCGAGGCGTTGGCCGCGCCGGCGTAGGTGAAGGGGTAGCGCAGCGCCTCGAAACCATGGGGGTTGAGCAGCGTGGCCACAGTCGTGAGAACGGTCGCCCGAAGAAGCGGGCGCAGCGGCGGCGTCTCCGCCCCGCAGAGCCAGCGCCGAACGGCCTCGCCGATGAGGGCCAGCCCGAGAAGGACCAGGCCGATGAGGTAGCCCCCGTGGAGGTTGACCCAGAGCACCATCAGCCCCGGCAGCAGCCAGAGGGACCGCCCGTGAAATCGTCCGGTGGACGATGCCCCCTGCCGGTACCGCGTCAGGATGAAGGCGAAGACCGCCGTAAGACACGCCGTCAGGGCCTGCGGACGCACGTTGGCCACTCCAATCGCGATGACCCAGCCCCAGAGCACGAGCAGCAGCGCGCCGACCTCGCCAACGCCCCACTGCCGACAGGTCAGGTAGACAAACAACCAGGTGAGGGCGCCCAGCAGACCGAAGAGCACGGCCAGTCCGACATAGCCGACCTGGCGGGCGACCAGGAAGAACAGCACCTCGGTCAGCCATTCGTGGGTGACCCAGGGCTGGCCGGTGACGGTGTGGGAGAAGGGGTCGCCACGGGGCAGGGCGCCGGTCTCGACGATGAGCTGGCCGGTGCGCACGTGCCACCAGTAGTCAGGATCGGTCGGCATCATGAGGGGACGGGTGGCGATAAACAGCAGGAGCGGCGCGAGGAGAAGAGCCTCGCGGAGGCGGGCCGATGAGAGCCAGCGGAACGGGCTGGAGGGGGGCCACAAATCGGAAATCGGTATGGTGCGCGGCTCAGAAGGCATCCTTCTCCCCCGAAGACTCAGCGTGCTCTCCGGCCAAGCCCTCGTTACGACGGCTCGGCCCAGCAGCCGATACCGTTGTGGAGCGACTGTTCTGAACGAGCAGCACGTGTCCGTCTCTCACCCACCGGCTGTGTATCACCCAGTGAGCGAGAATCTCGCCGTCTGCCGGAACAGTGTAACTTGCGCGCGGGATCATGATCAGATAATGAGAATATGGTCCGCAAGGCGGACCAGGTTCCCACCATTGGTAATTAAAGGACAAAACCTTTGCAAAAAGACGATCATTGGCTGTAATGTATCGAAGCATAGGAAGCTGTTCGTGACGACAGGAGAATTCGTCGAACAGGTATCTTTCCGCGTAGTAAGAGACCGTGCCAATTTCACCAGTGAGCCTGATTCGAGCGGTATCTGGCAGATTCTTTCGCAGCCATTCTCCAATCTCGGCATACCTGATAGCCTGTGCCCAATTTGTATGAATCGGCATTTCAGTTGGAGGTATCCCTGATTGAAAAAGATAGTTTAGAAGACCAAGAACCGGAATCAAAACCGGAAACAGAAGAGCACCAGAGAATCGTGGCAGGCGGAGGGACATCAACCCCAGAACAGCTGCCAGAGTGAATGCCACAATAACCGGCGCATAGTACCAGTGATATGGTGGAACACCGAGCCAAGAGTAAACAGCATAAAAGAGAAGGGCGTAGAGAATCAAAGAGCGACTCAAGCGACGAACCTTCTGGTCTTTAACCAACGGCATCAACGAGGCAAATGGGATCAAGGCAAACGCTGTTAATGTCTCCGCAGGATAGGCTTTCGCGTACAACACGGGACCGGTAGCGAAAGTCCACCCTCCCCACGATCGCTGAGATATTTTAAGAAGCAGAGTATCTGGGGCTACTCCCCCAAGGAAGATCCAGGCAAAGAGACACCATGGCGCGAGCGCTACCAGATAGAGGATAGCTGGCCTCCACCATCCTCGTCCATACAGGGGTATAAACACAAGAGCGGCCAGGACCCCATCCGGTCTCGTCAGAACAAGACAGGCGAGCGTCAGAGCCAGAAGGATAGATCGACGGTAGACAAAACAATAGACAGCGGCAACCAGCAACACTGCAAAAAGAAGCGACTCCAGACCGAGCGTCGATATGATCAGCGGATTACCAAGCAACGCGAGAGCGGCGCCAAAAGAGAAAATTCGTCCACCAGTGTAAACCGACAGCCGACCAAGAAGTGCAATGAGCGCCACGCTTTCAATCGAAGACAGAAAAACCACAGCTGTGGGCATGTCGTGGATTAATAAGCCAGCGACAGACAGCAACCAGACGTTAAGTGGTGATGTCGCCGTGTTAGCTGGATACCCAGCGTAAAACCCCCATGTCAGGCTATCACGAAGAGTGCGAGCATACTGCAGCGTGATGTAAGCATCGTCAATCATGGCACCTTTAAACTGTGATAAGTACACATAAGCAAAAACAAAAATGGTCAGCCAGCGCGCAAATGAGCCGACAAATCGCACATCCGGCCGGAGATTCCACTCACCAAATCTTCTCATAAACCGCCACATCATCATTCTCAAAAACGAGATGATAATGAGGATCCGTCCGAAGAGCGATACTGATCGCACTACAGCAGCCGGTACCTCGATCAGACTGTCGCCGTACGTACACGTGGGTCACCGGCGTTCCAATCGTGGCCAGCCATTCGGTCAGACAGCGAGTATCAGACACATAACAGGTCTGAAGGGAAACATAGCGGGCAACTGCAACCCGGAAATCACCAACCCATTCATGACCCTGCACGGTTGCCACACTCACCCGTCGAGCCAGCACCGGGAACCACTCAGATGAGGAATCTCCACCCCATATCTTACCAGAAACGACTACAAATCGCGCCTCCTCTGGCACATTCGCGGCCACCCAGGCCATCGCCGCACGTTCATTCGGAGAGAGCACAAGATTCAGGCTCTTATTGACCAGAGACGAGGCATAGATAACCGGAAGAAGGATAATCATTATGATGACCCGGCTAAAGCGAACATGCTTTCCGCCAGCAACCAGAGCAGATTGCACAGAGGGAAGAAGCAGTAGCAGAACAGTTTCTGCCGCGAGAAAAGCGGCCGGGATTGTCGCAAAGGTGTGAGCAGTCCGGGGATTCATGAGCCAGATGTCGACGAACCACAGCGGCAGGAACCAGCGTCGCTGTACCATCGCCACGATCGTGCCAAGGATAACAAAGTACAGGAGAAGATGGTCGACAAAACTGAGGGTCACGAATGTCCAGAGAACCTCACTGAGATCACCCCGGGTCCCGAAGGCCGCCAGCAGGGGCGACAGCCCATGCTGGACAACGACGGCGAGCCACCACGGCGCGGTGAGCAGCAGGACGCCGCCCGCCACCAGGGCAGTGTGGACTATCCCCGCCCGACGCCGTCCGTACAGGACCACGAGCAGGGCGGTCGTCGTCGCCACAAACCAGGCTGATTCCGGATGGGTCAGTACCGCCAGGCTGGCCAAGAGAACAGCCCCAGGAAGCGCGCGACGCTCCTGCCAGACATACAGCCGGTAGAGAGCGTAGATCGCCAGAACCGCAAAGAAGAGGCCCGGCGAACGGGTCAGACCGCCCCCCATGACCTGCCAGCCATAGGACTCCCAACTGAACGCGAAGAAGGCCGTGGCCAGCAGAGCCGTCTCGGTCGTCGGTAGAACCGCACGGGCCAGCAGCCAAACCGCACCGACCGTCAGGATGTTGAAGATCAGCGGAACAATCCGAAGGATCTGGAGGATATCAAGTGGAGTGAAATCGTCGAGCAGTGCTGCCAGATAGAAAGCCAGTGGCGGATAAGCGAAGGGAATGGCGGCAGAATTGTACGACATCGCGTGAGGCAGACGATAGCCATTTTGTTGAACATCACGGACAGCCTGCAGAAACATGCCCCCATCATTCAACGGAAAATCAGAGGAGCCGAGAAACGATAAGCGCAATAAAAGGGCAAAGACCAGAATCGCCGCAAACAGCACCGAGGGACCGGAGAACAGACGCTCAGGCGAGCGCCGCCAGACCGCCGGAGCGGACTCTGTCACCGAGGCCACCATCTCCTCCCCTGCCGCGATGATCGGGGTGTACTATAGTGGAACAGAGCAAACAGAGTAAGATCCCTGGCCAGACCGTGGCAGCCTCTGCCATCCACGGATGGCAACGCCGCGAAAGACCGTGGAGGAGCCGCGAGGAAGTCTCATCCGTTGAGCGCCGATAAAGAGGAGCCGCCATCGCTGTTGAGCATAGGCCCGTCACCACGCTCTGACAGGTGGGGTCTCCCCCTGGGAGAGGACGGGTTTTCACGGGTTCTGCCTCCCGGGCGGATACTCACCGTACCTGAGTACTGACCGCTGAAAAAAGCCGGGGCGGTCAGGGTTGACCGCCCCGGCGGCCAGACAACCGTCAGCCAGTGCTACTCGTCACCGGGCAGCCGGGGATCGCGCCGGGCGGAGCCGAGAGTGCGGGCCAGCGTCCCCAGACCCAGGAGCGCCAGACCGAGCAGGCCCAGGGCCTCAACCGGGGCGCCACCGGCCCGTGGCAGGGCGGCGGCTGGCGCGACGGCCGTCGGCGTGCGCGGGGGCGCCGGCCGTGGCGTCGGTGTGGGCGTGGCCACCGCGGCGGCCACGATCGGCGTCGGCGTGGCCACCGCCGGGGCCACGGCCGGTGGCGGTGGGGGCGGCGGAGGTGGCGGCGGCGCCGGCGGCACCGGGGTCGGCGTGGGCGTGGCCGTCGGCGCGGCCGGCCCGGGGGCGGTGGTCGCGGTCGGCGTCGGAGTCGGTGGCACCGCCGTGGCGGTCGGCGTCGGGGTGCGGGTCGGCGGCACCGTGGGGGTGGCCGTCGGGGTCACAGTCGGCGTGCCGGGCCCCGGCGTGAGGGTCGGCGTGGGCGTGGCCGTCGCCGTCCCGGTGGGCGCGGCAGTCGGCGTGACCGTGGGCGTGGCCGTCGCCGTGGCGGTCGGCGTCGGGGTGCGGGTCACGGTTGCTGTATGAGTGGCGGTCGGCGTCGCAGTCGGGGTCACGCGGGTCAGACAGAAACTGATATGGCTGATCTCCGGCCGGTTGCTATCCTTGAGCGCGGTCATCAGACCGTCGTCGTGGGCAATGCCCCCACCAGGCAGACCACTGTAATCGTAGACGTTGGCCTGGGGCCCACCTTTGACGATAACCAGGCGGGCAACGACACCCGGTGTCGTGATCTCAAAGCTAAAGGTGGTCTTGTCCCCACTCACCGTGAGAAGGGTTACTCCCCCCAGCGTTGCCCCCTGCCTCACATCCTCAAATTTGACCTCAGTCGTTCCGGATGGGCACTCAGGATTACCAGGGACAACGGTCGGGGTGACCTCGGGCGTGCCGTTGCCGTGGCCGGCCAGGACGGATCCGTCAGGCCGGATGGCGACGAACACCAGCAGCAGCCCCAACCCCAGGGCCACCACCCCACCCCACCAGCCAGCAGCACGAAGGGGACTATCGCGTCGGTGCATCGGTTTCTGCCTCCTTCCCGCCAGATGAAGCCGCGGCCGTTATCGACTGGGAGAGGAGAACGTCGCGACCAGGAGCGCTCCACCCGCCAGCCTCACCACAACCGTCCAGCCCGACGAGCCCGGTCCACCGGCCGGCGCGGTGGCGCCGGGCCCTGACCTGAGCGGTCGCGTTACCCAGAGGCTACGGCCTGGCGCGACGCCTGACAGGTGGGGTTCTCCCTTCGCCGAAGGGGAGAGAGTACGCAATTTCGCGGGCTCGCCAGTACAGGGGCACCCTAGGTACAGCTGAGGGTATTCCGTCACAGCCTGCCCTTCCGGTCGCCACCTCGCCCGGCACAGCACACCCGGGGTCGCCGGGCCGGGACGACGACTACGAGACCCCGTAAAGGCCGACACGCCGGAGTCGCCCCTCACGCTCACGGTCCCAGCGGCGCAACACCGTCCAGGTCGTCGCCCGCCAGGCCGCCGCGCCGCGCGCTCACGGTCCGGCGGCCCGCGGAGCGCTGCCACCGGCGCGTATCACTCTTTTCAGGGCGGACCGCATTGTCGCCACCTCCTCGGGAGGTGACGCGCGGCGGCCCTGTCGGCCGCGTCCTCCAGACAGGTGTTGCCAGATCCGGCCGGGTTCACCGGGGGCCGGTGAGGCGCGTCGCTCCGGAGACCGGCCCGAGCCCTCAGACGAGGAGACAGGACGAGCGGTCCTCCAGGCCCGGACAGTGTTTAACGCGGTCGCAGCCGGATTCGTCCGCCGAGGGGTCTTTCGACTTCAGAAAGGCGGGTCGCGAGCAGCCGGGCGCGGCCGCCACCGGCGTGCCGCTGGACGCCCGGGGGACAGCGCCTCGGGCCAGCGGATAAAAAACCGGGCGGGAGTGCAGAGGATCGCCTCCCGCCCGGCGAGGAGCGGATCGGGGTATTCTCAGGCGACGCGATAGGGGGCCAGGGCCGCCTCGTTCAGGTCAATGCCCAGGCCCGGCCGATCGGGCGGCCGCAGGGTCCCCTGTGGGGTCAGACGCAGCGTCTCGGTGAAGACCCGGCCCCACATGGGGTCGACCGTGTCGCGGTAGAACTCGACGATGAGGCCGTTCTGGATGGCGGCCACCAGATGGACATGGACCTCCTGGCTGCCGTGCGGGGCGATCGGCAGGTCGTAGCACTGGGCCAGGGCGGCCACTTTCATAAATTCGGTGATGCCGCCCAGGATCTGGGCGTCGGCGTTGAGGATGGCCGCCGCCTGGTGTTCGATGAGATCGCGGAAGCCGTAGCGAGTGTACTCGTTCTCGCCGGTGGCGATGGGAATGATGGTGTTCTCGGCCACCTTGCGATGGCCGTGGTAATCGTCGGGAGCCACCGGCTCCTCGAACCAGAAGATGTCATACTCTTCGATCTGCCGGGCGATCTGAATGGCCTCGTAGACCCGGTAGGCGTTGTTGGCGTCGACCATGAGTTTGACCTGGGGGCCGATGGCCTCGCGGACGACCCGGACGCGCTCGACGTCCTCGGCGATGGGGGCGCCGCCGATCTTCATCTTGACCGCCCGGGCGCCCATGTCGACGTTGGCCACCATCTCGGCAGCCAGATCGTCGAGGGTCTTGCCCTCCTCATAGTAGCCGCCGGCGATGTAGGCGGGGACCTCGCGGGCGTACCCGCCCAGCAGCTGGTAGAGCGGCAGCCCGGTCACCTTCCCCTTGAGGTCCCAGAGGGCGATATCGATGGCCGAGATGGCCCGGGTCGAGAGCCCCCGCCGGCCGACCAGTTTGGGCTGCCACATTTTGTGCCAGAGGCGCTCGTGGTCGAGCGGGTCCTCGCCGATGAGCAGCGGCCGCAGTCGTTCGACCAGGGCCTGGCCCACCCGTCCTCCACCGCCCAGCCCCAGGCCGGTCAGACCGGCGTCGGTGTGGACGCGGACCACTCCCAGCGTCACCGTGCTGTAGACATAGCGGCCGTTGCGGATCGGTCGCGGCCGTGGCCACTCGTAGATCGCCATCGTCACATCGGTGATCTTCATCGCGCCCTCCTCGCTGACCTTGCCCGCCGGCCGGAGGCCGGCCGCGCCCTCATCGTAGCACCGGGCCAGCCAGGCGCCAAGAGGGGTTGCCGCCAGACTTGACGGATCCTGGCTGCTCGCCTATCATGGGACCGGGAGCCGCCGACAGGGCCCGGGGCCGTCGGGGGGCGGCGATGGCCAGCATCTCCCTGGAGCGCATCACCAAGCGCATCGGCGACCGGATCATCCTCGACGATATCAGTCTGGAGATCCGCGACCGGGAGTTCTTCGCGGTCATCGGGCCCTCGGGCTGCGGCAAGACCTTCCTCCTGCGGACCATCGCCGGGCTGGAGCGGCCCGACAGCGGCACCGTCCGTTTCGACGGCGAGGATGTGACCGCCCTGGCCCCCCACAAGCGCAACGTGGCGATGGTCTTCCAGACCTACGCCCTCTACCCCCACCTGCGCGTCCGGGGCAATATCGGCTTCCCCCTCTATCTCCTGCACATGCAGGAGGACGAGATCGAGCGCCGGGTGGTGCGCACGGCCGAGGAGCTGGGCAGCGGCCTGGTCAGCCTGCTCGACCGGCGCCCGCGTGAGCTGGCGGTCGGCCACCAGCAGCGGGTGGCCATCGGGCGGGCGGTCATCCGCCAGCCGCGGGTCTACCTCTTCGACGAGCCGCTCTCCAACCTCGAGACCAAGATGGCCCTCATCAGCCGCTACCACCTCAAGCGCCTCTTCCGCGATCTGGGGACGACCGTGGTCTACGTCACCCCCGACGATAAAGAGGCGTTCGCCCTGGCCGACCGGGTGGCGGTGATGAGCCCCGGGCGGATCGAGCAGGTCTCGACGCCCCAGGGCGTCTGGGCCCGCCCCGTCAACCGCTTCGTGGCCGAGTTCATCCACCGGGGGGCGCTGAACTGCTACCCGGCCCGCATCGAGGGCGAGTGGGTCCAGACGCCGTTCTTCACTGTGCCGGTGGTGCCGAGCCTGCTGGCCCGGGCCCGCGGTCTGCGCGAACTGGTCATCGGCCTGCGGCCCGACCACCTGCACTTCGTCAGCCCCGAAAACGCCCCGCTCATCGCGCAGGTCGAACTGGTCGAGACGCTCCTGCCCGAGCGCCAGAAGCGGGTCCATCTGCGCCAGGGGGCCTTCAGCGGCGTGGCCACGGTGCCGCTGGAGTGGCCGGTACGGCGCGGCGAATGGGTCGGGGTGACGGTCGATCTGGAGAACGCCTTCCTCTTCGACCCGCGCACCGGCCGCACGCTCTACTGAGCGCTACTGCAGACGGGCGCTGGCCCCGCCTCCGCCGGGGTGCTGGTCCGGGCCCCAGAGGCGATAGAGCACGACTTCAACCCCAGCCGTTGTCCGGGTCAGGACGGGCTGACCGCGCGTAGCCAGGGCCGCCTGGCTGAGCCGGCCGGGGTCGGTGTACCAGTCGTGGCTGAGGACCAGCCAGACGCGCCGGCGCCCCTGAAGCAGACCGTCCAGCCGCTCCAGGTCGGCCGGGGTGACCTTGGGCTCGCGCAGGCCGGCGGCGAAGATGTCCACCGGCAGCCCCCGACGATCGGCGTCGAGGCCGGTCCGGCGGAAGTAGTAGTCGAAGGGGATCTGGGTCCAGGCGGCGTTGAAGAGCAGAAGGTCGCCGGCCTGCCAGTTGGCGGCGATGAAGGCCGCCACCTCCGGCCAGCCCTCCGGCGGCTGGGTCTGGTAGTACTGGAGCAGCCCGGCCGTCTGGGCGGCCAGCAGGCCCCCCAGGACCAGGCCGCGGAGGCGACGGCCGGGCCGGGCCAGCAGCCCGGCGCTCAGCCCCATGAGCACCACCGGCAGCGTGAAGACGAGCGTCCGCAGCAAAAGAAGCGGCCGGACCAGGCTGACGGCCAGCTCCACCCCGACCGGCAGCCCCACCACCAGTCCGAGCCAGAGCCCCCAGCGGCCCAGACGCCGGGCTCCCCACAGCGCCAGCACCCCCAGGGCCGCCGCCAGGGCCAGACTGAGCGCCGCCGGCAGGACCGCCGGCAGGGCCTCGCCCACCAGAAAGGCCAGGACCGCCGTCGGCGCGCGGGCGGCCTGGGGACTCTCCAGCCAGAAGTCGGCCGAGACGACCCGCAGCTGGTGGAAGAAGGCCGGGGCCCAGGGCGACCAGAGGACGAGCGCCCCGGCCAGACTGACGAGGGCCGGCCGGCGGACCGCCCGCCCCCAGCGGAGCAGGACCAGCGCCTCGGCGCCCGCCAGGCTGAGGAGCACGTGATGGGTCAGAAAGGCCCCGGCCAGGGCCAGACTGTGGGCCGCCCAGAGGAGCCGGTTCTGGGGAGAGGCGACGGCCCGGGCCCAGAGATTGAGCACCATGAGCGCCACCGCCACGCTCAGGGCGTACATCCGGGCCTCCTGGCTGTGGCGGACCAGGTGGGGAGCCGTGGCGCAGAGGAGCAGCGTCGCCAGGGCCACCGGCGGGCCGGCCAGCCGTCCGACCAGGGAGGCGGCCAGGGCGAGACTGAGCAGGCCCAGCGCGGCCGAGAGCCAGCGGACGACGAACTCGTCGGTGCCCACCGTCTGCCAGGCGGCCAGGAGCAGATAGTAGAGCGGTGGGTGGAGATCGATGGCGCCGACCCAGGTGAGCAGCGCCCCGACCGGCTGACCGGCGATCCAGACGCTGAACGCCTCATCAACCCAGAAGGGCTTGCGGGCCAGGTCCCAGAGGCGCAGCCCGGCCCCCAGCCAGAGGAGCCCCAGGGCCGCCAGCCGCCAGCCCCCGGCCACCCGCCCGCGCGGCCGCTGGACCAGGGCGACGGTCACCATCGGCGCCGGGCGATCAGGCCGGGACCGAGGAGAGTGGGCGCTCGGCCCGCCGGTAGACCGGCAGGCGCCACTCCGGATAGCGGCTGTCGCGGCCGCGGACCAGGTCGTGGAAGAGCCGTTCGATGGCGGCGGTGACCGGTCCGATGCGGCCGTCGCCGACGACGTACCCGTCGATCTCGCCGACCGGCAGGACCTCCGCCCCGGTGCCGCAGAAGAAGATCTCGTCAGCCAGGTAGAGTTCGGTCCGGTCGATCTCGCGCTCCTGGGTGGGGATGCCCAGCACCTCACGGCAGAGGCGCAGGATGGTGGTGCGGGTGATGCTCTCCAGGATGCCGCTGGTGATGCTCGGGGTGATGGCGACCCCGTTGCGGACGATGAAGACGCAGGAGGCCGGGCCCTCGGTCACCTTGCCGGCGCTGTTGAGCAGAATCGGCTGGTCGTAGCCGTGCTGGCGGGCCTCGACCAGGGCCAGCCGGCTGTTGTGATAGTTCGAGATGCACTTGATGCGGGGGGCCATCTGGTTATCGCCCAGGCGCGTCCAGGAACTGACGCAGGCCCGGATGGTGCGGCCCGAGCCCAGGACCGAGGTGAAGGGGGCGGTGGTGATGACGATGCTGGTGGGGGAGTCCTCCAGCGCGCCGAACCAGGTGGCGTCGCGGAAGAAGGCCAGCGGCCGCACGTAGGTGTCCTCCCGGCACTCGTTGGCCCGCAGAAGGTCGAGCGAAGCCTGGACCAGGTCCTCGGGGCTGAAGGCCGGCGTCATGCGCATAAAGCGCATCGAGGCGGCGAAGCGGGCGTAGTGCTCGCGGAACTGCCAGCCGTAGAGCTCCGCCTGCTCCGGGTTCCAGTAGGCCTTGATCCCCTCGAAGACGGCCGACATCGTGGACCAGCCGAGGGTGCTGACGTGGACTGTGGCCTGCTCCCAGGGGACGAGTTGCCCATCCAGCCAGACGTACTTGGGATGCGCCATCGGGGCCTCCTTCGCGTGGGTACTGACCGTCCGCTCCTTCCCGGCCATTATACCACAGCCCGCTAGCTGGAACTGACCCGAGACGCCCGCCCAGCGGGTATGGTATGGTACGCTTAAAGCCGAGAACACGCGCCCCGGACCGGGCGGTCCGGCGGCCAGGAGGTGCTCGATGACCTACGTGATTACCTCGCCCTGCATCGACGTGAAGGACCAGTCCTGCGTCCAGGTCTGCCCGGTGGACTGCATCCACCACGAAGAAGGGGTTGACCGCATGCTCTTCATCAACCCCGACGAGTGTATCGACTGCGGCGCCTGCGAGCCGGTCTGCCCGGTCACGGCCATCTATCCCGAGGAGGCCGTCCCCGAGGACCAGCGGGAGTTCATCACCCTCAACGCCCTCTGGTACAAAGACCCGGCCGCCGTCCGGGCCCGGATCAACGAGATCAAACCCCCGGCCTGAGCCCCGACGGCCGGAGGCGACGAAGGCCCTCGCGGTGGGCGCCGGTCGACCGGGGCGCCGGTCCGGCGGCTGGGCTCAGGGGTCGGCCAGCCGCTGCAGGAACTCCAGGGAGTGGCGGCCGTCGCGCTGACCGGGCGTCGCGGCCATGATCTCGCGGTAGGACTGCTCGCTGCCGTACTCGCGCGTCCGGATGACCACCGGCATCGGCACCGCGTGGCCCAGGATCAGGGCCTGGCGCTTGGTCTCCAGCCTGGCCAGGACGTTGCGCAGGGCCTGGCCGTTGGGGATGCCGGCCAGGACGGCGGTGATGTCTTTCTCGTCGTCCAACAGGCAGGTGATGCGGGTGCCGATCTGCGACATCACCTCGTCGGCGATGCTGCTCGGCCGCTGGTCCACCACCAGGAGGGTCACGTTGTACTTGCGCATCTCGCGGGCGATGGTCCCGAAGGTCGTCAGGTCGGCCACCCGGGGGTTGAGGAACTTATGGGCCTCCTCGATGACGATGACCAGGGGGCGCGGCTCGGCGTTTCGCTCGCCCATGGCGCGTTCGGTCAGGTCGACGTAGCGCTCGTGGATGCGCCGGGTGAGGATGTTGGCCACCAGAAGGTAGGCGTCGAGCGAATGGTGGCGCCCGAACTCCAGGACGACGTGGATCCCTTTGAGCAGGTACTCCAGGATCCGCTGGACGGCGCTCTCCGTCACCCGTGGCTTGAGGAAGGGCAGGCGCTGCAGGCGGTTCTCCAGTTTGCGGTGGAGGACATCGAGCGTGCCGGGGTTGAGCCCCTGGCTCTTTGCCAGGTCGGCCCGCTCCTCCGGGGTGGTGGCGAGGAAGGCCTCGAACCAGCGGTCGTCGCCGTAGTGGCGGGCCAGCCGGCGGACCGTCTCGACGGCGGCCGGGGAGAGGCCGAGGGCATCCTGGAGCAGATCGATGTCGTCCGCCGTGATCTCGTGGTAGCCTATCTCGACCGTGTAGTCAGGGCTGGCGCCCCGGGCCCGGGTCGAGGACGGGTCGAGCGAGAAGATGGCCACGCGCGCGCCGAAGAGTTGCTTGAGGCCCTTAACCGGCCGGCCGTGGTCTTCCGAGGTCCCGGCCCAGCCGTACTCGTTGTGCATATCGAAGACCAGGGTCACCGCCGGGCTCTTCTGGACCAGTCCGATGAGGAGCAGCCGGGTGAGGAAGGTTTTGCCGGTGCCGGACTTGCCGAAGACGCCGCTGGAGCGCTCGACCAGCCGGGGCAGGTTGAGACAGACCCGCACGTTCATATCCAGGGGCTGGCCGATGTAGAAGTGGTGGATATCCTCCGGGCCGAAGACCCGCTGGACATCGCCCTCGGTGGCCTCGGCCACCGGGGCGAAATGGCTGGGGACCGTCTTGACCGGCTGGGGGGCGCCCGTCTCGCTTAAGACGAGCAACGGCAGGACCTCGAGCGTGGCGTAGAGGCTGGTGCCCTGGACCACGGCGGCGATGAACGGGTCGCTGAGATCCGGCGGCGCCACCCCGAGGTGCGGGTGGGCCAGCTCCAGCCGGACATCGGTGATCATGCCGAAGAACGTCCGCCGCTGGCCGTGAATGACCACATACCGCCCGACCGCCATCTCCTCGACCGAGACGCCCCCCTCCAGCCGGACGGTCAGCCCTTTGCTCAGGGCGCCGCTGACGACCTGGCCCAGCCGGCGCCCGGTCGGCAGGTCTCGTTCGCTCACGGTTCACCCCCTTCGGGTTTGAGACGCGCCAGGAGCGCCGTCAGCCGGGCCGGCTGGTCGGTCAACAGCAGCGCCAGCCGGCGGCCGGCGGCCAGGCAGAAGGCCAGAGGGTCCGGATGCACCCGGCTGGCCTGGCGCAGGCAGGCGGCGACCAGTTCGTCGACCGGGAAGCGCGGTGGCGCCTCCAGCAGGGCCGGCAGGAAATCGAGACGGCTGGTGAAGGCCCGCAGCTCCTCCGGCGTGCACGGGTAGACGAAGCCGTGGATCTGGGGCGGACGGGGTGGGAGGTAGTGGCGGATCGCGGGGGCGCCGACCGGTCGGTGGCCGACGATCAGGCAGTGGAACTCGGTCCGCAGGAGGCTGGCCAGCTCAGGGTTATGGGCGTAGAGGGCTTCGGGGCTGGACTCGCTCTGGCCGCGGGCCACCGGACGGCGGCCGGGGTCGATGCTGGTGGTGCTGACCAGCCCGGTCAGGGCGTAGATATCGTATTCGCGGTCGCTCACCCGCACCAGGGCGCCGAGGGACGGCGCCTGATGCAGGACGTAACTTTCGGCGATGAACTCGGTGGTCGTCGCCTCGATGACCTCGCCGATCCGACCGTCCACCAGAACCCCACCCCGCCGGCGACCGGAGGCCCGGCGCGCGGCGGCCGCACCCGCCCGGTCGCCTCTGGCCCCATGCTACGCCCAGACGGCCCGGCCTGTCAAGAGCACCCATGCGCCCGCCGGGCCGTCTGATGGGACATGCCGGCGCGGTCCCCTCCTCCGGAGGCGTGTCCCTAGACATTCAGCGCGTCGTGCTCGGTCAGCCGGGAGATAACGATCCGCAGGAGGCCGGCGGTGGCGATCAAAACGACCGCGAAGGCGGCTGCCCGGTAGACCTCGCTGGCCAGAACGCGGGTGTAGATCTCGACCGAGAGCGGCGCCCACCCCGGGGCATACAGCAAGATCGCGTCGGAAATGCTCTCCATCGTGGTGATCAGGACCAGCACCGCTCCGGCCAGAATGCCCGGCAGAACCAGCGGGAAAATGACCCACCGCAGGGTGAAGAGAGGCGAGGCGCCGAGACTGAGACTTGACTCCTCCAGACCCCGCTCGATCTGTTGCAACGAGGCGAGCGTCGCCCGGACCGCGTACGGCAGACGCCGCACACAGTACGAAACCAGCAGCAGCCACGGGGTCTGGACCAGTGTGATCGGCCCGGCGTTGAACGTCAGGATCAGCCCGATAGCGACGGCGGTGCCGGGGATCGCCAGTGGCACCATGATCAGAGCGTCAAGCCACCGGCTGGCACCCAGGTGGCGGCGGTGGATCAGCCGCGCCAGGATCGCACCGTACACCCCTGTTATCACAATGGCCAGGCCGCTGAGGACCAGGCTGTTCCGCAGGGCGGCGGGACCGGTCACCAGCGCGTACTGCACGTGCTCCAGGGTATACCGGCTCGGGAAGATCTCGGTCCCCCACACCTCGGTTACCGCCATCAGCCCGATGACCGCCAGCACCGCCAGCGGAACGGCCAGAAAGAGCCCGGCGTAGAGTGTCAACCCCAGGACGACCGCCCGGTTCTGGACCAGACGCGCTGTGCGCCGACGGCGGCCGGTGATGGTCTCGAACCGGGCCCCCGCCACGACCTTCTGGTAGGCCAGCACCCCCATGACGGCCAGGACGATCATGACCGCGCTCAGGGTCGCCGCCATCCCCCAGTTGTTGTACGAGACCAGCTCCCGGTAGGCCTCAACCGGCAGGAGCGGAAACCGGCGTGGGGCCAGAACCACCGGGGTGCCGAAATCGGCCAGCGAGCCGATGAACGCCAGGAGCGCCCCGGCCGCCAGGCCGGGAGTGGCCAGCGGCAGCGTCACCCGGCAGAACGTGTAGAGACCGGGAGCGCCCAGGCTCTCGCTGGCCTCCTCCAACGCCGGGTCGCTGCGGTCGAGGACCGCGGCGGTGGTGAGGAACACAAAGGGGGTGAAGACGTAGACCTGCACCAGCCAGACACCGGTCGGCGTGAAGATGTCAAGGGGCAGATGATACCCGTAGACCTCGGCGATCCGGGTCACAAACCCCCGGTCGCCGAGCAGCAGGGTGAAGGCGTAGGCGCCGATAAACGGCGGCATAATCATCGGGATGACGGCCAGCGCCCGGACCAGACGCCGCCCCGGCATCGCCGTGCGCGTGACCCCGTAGGCCAGCAGAAAGCCCAGGACCGTGGCGGTGCCACTCACCGCCAGCCCCAGTTTGAGCGAATTGATCAGCGAGAGAAAGTAGAGGTCGGTGGCCAGCAGCCCTCGCCAGTACTCGAGCGTCGCCGAGCGCCCCCAGAGGACGAGCAGATCGCCGATCTGCCCCCGGCTGAGGAACAGGAGAATCGGCTGCTCCCGACCGACCACCGAGACGACCAGGACGGAGAAGAGCGGCAGAGCCAGAAAGAGACCCAGCGGCCCGACGAGGAGCGCCCCGGCCAGGAGACGACCGACCAGCAAACCGGCCAGACGGCGAGTCGCCTCCATCGGCACGGCACGGGAAACCGCCATCTCATTCCTCCCGGACCAGAACGGCCGACGGTTCGACGGTCAGGGCCAGTTCGGTCCCCTCGGGGTACGCCCCGGCGGAGAACGGCAGGTCAACCGCCCAGGTCAGGCCGTCGACCGTGACCATGTACCGAACCGTCGCCCCCAGGAACGTCCGGAACCGCACCGTCCCGACCAGCCGGTTCAGGCCGGCGCGCGTGCTGGCGAGGGCGAACGCGTCGGGACGGAGGACGACGGTCACCGCCGCCCCGACCGGGTAGCGCGCTGTGCCGGTCAGCGCCCGGAGAACGAGGTGCTCGCTCAGCCGCACCCGGAGCAAGCCATCCGCCTCGTAGGCCTCGACGCGCGCCGGAAAGATGTTCACAAACCCCAGGAAATCGGCCACCCAGGCCGTCGCCGGGCGCTCGTAGACCTCGACCGGCGTCCCCACCTGGAGAAGCACGCCATCGCGCATCACCCCGACCCGGTCGGAGATGGCGAGCGCCTCCTCCTGGTCGTGGGTCACGTAGAGGGTGGTGATCCGCAGCGCCTGCTGGATCCGACGGATTTCGTAGCGGACCCGCACCCGCAGCCGGGCATCCAGGTTGGAGAGCGGCTCGTCCAGCAGCAGGACCTTCGGCTCCAGGACCAGCGCCCGGGCCAGCGCGACCCGCTGCTGCTGGCCACCGGAGAGTTCGCTCGGCAGGCGCCGCAGGGCCTCTTTGGGCAGATCGAGCAGTTCGGCGACCCGCTGGACCCGCTGGTCGATCTCCCGGTCGAAACGGAGACGGCCGGGCAGCACGAGGAGCGCGGCCTTGCCCACGAGGCCGGCGGCACTGTACCGACGCGCCCAGAGCCCATAGGCGATGTTCTCGTACACACTCAGATGAGGATAGAGGGCGTAGTTCTGAAAGACCATCGCGCACGGCCGCCGATAGGCGGGCATGGTTGTGACCTCGGTCTCCCCGATGAAGATGCGCCCCTGATCGGGCTGCTCCAGACCGGCCAGACAGCGCAGCGTGGTCGTCTTGCCACAGCCGGAGGGGCCCAGGAGAGTGAAAAGCTCGCCCTCCTCAAGCGTCAGACTGACACCTTTCAGCGCGTCGACCGTTCCGTACCGCTTTCGGAGATCCTGCAGGATGACCCGCATGGCGACGACCGCCGGCTCAGCGTGTCAGGTCCCGGAAGCGCCGGACCACCCGGTCGAAATTCTCGGCCGCCCACTCGAAGTCCACCGTGGTCGAGGCCTTGATGTAATCGTCGATCGTGTACCGGCTGACTTTCGGGGGCGGCACGTCACTGCGCATCGACATGTAGGCGTCGAGCTGCAGCAGCGACTGGCCCTTCTGCGAGAGCAGGAAATCAATAAACTTCCTGGCCCCTTCCGGATTCGGGGCCCCCTTCACCAGCGCGACCGGGTCGACGAGCACCACCGCCTGCTTGGGCAGCTTGAACTCAACCGGCTCACCCTTCACTTTCAGCAGATTGGCCTGCTGGTCAAAACTGACCCCCACGAGAATATCCCCCTTGGCAGCATCCTGGGCCGGCGCCCCTCCGCTCTCCGGGAACCGCTTGACGTTCGCCGCAAACTTCTCCAGCAGCTTCCAGCCAGCGTCCTCTCCCTGACCGCTCCGGCGATACCGATCGAGCGTGCTGAGAATAAACAGGGCGGCCGTCCCGGAGGCCTCGGGGTTGGCCATCTCGACCTGCCCCTTCCACTGGCTGGTGGTCAGGGCCTCGACGTCGGTCGGGACCTCCTCGTCCTTCAGTTTCTTGGTATTGTAGGCCCAGCCGAGCGCCAGGACGTAGGCTCCGACCCAGTACCACTCCCGATCGCGGGTCTGAATATTCCCCAGGGTCTCGCCAAACCGGAACTCCGGCGACTGATAGGGCTCGAGCAGACCCTCCTTCTTGGCCACCATAAACGGGATCACACCCCCCGCACCGATCCAGACATCGGTGCGCGGCTGGGCCCGCTCCGCCCGCAGCTTGGCCAGCACCTGGGTCGAGCCCATATACTGGACGATACTGGACGTTGACCTCCAGGCCCGCCTCACGGCCGAAGTCCTGGGCCGCCTTGGTCAGCATCTCCCCTTTCAGGGGCGAGGCGACCGTCACCGTTTTGCCCCGTGGGGCGGCGGCCGGTGCGGCCGTTGCCGTCGGCGTGGCCGGCGCGGCGGTCGGCGTTGGCGCGGGCGGGGCGGCGCAGCCCAGAACCACGGTCCCAACCGCGGCCGCCGTGACCATGCGCAGAAAACCCCGACGCGAGCACCCGCTCCCCATGCGCTCCTCCTCACCTCGGATCATCCGGAAGTATCCCCGGCCAGGGCGAGATCAGACTGTCGGCAATCCGACAGTCCCCGCCGTCTCCCACGGCACTATATCCCTCCCCCTCATGCGTGTCAAGCAGCCCGGCCCGTCGGCAGGGATTTGGAGATAAGAAAAGTAGCGGACTAGCGAGGCGTTAGGCGGGAGGCTTTTATTGGGAAGGATCGCGACGGGGCGAGGCAAAGGGAGAAGGAAGGAGTACAGTCC